>JAGFNJ010000052.1 GCA_017592775.1 Candidatus Accumulibacter conexus
AACTCAAGGCCTTGTGCGAACGCCACCAACACAGTCCCTTCGTCAAGCTCGGCGAATTCTGCCGCGAGATGCTCAACGATTGGGAAGCGATCATCCGGCCGCTACTCGACCCCAGCCTGCCGCTCACCAACAATGCGGCCGAACGTCTGTTGCGCCACTGGGTCATCGCCCGTCGCCTGAGCTTCGGTACCCGCAGCGAGCAAGGAACTCGAGCGTTTGCGCTGCTCGCCAGCATCATCGATACTTGCCGCGCAAGGAAAGCGTCCGCTTGGGATTACCTCACCGCCGCCCTTCAGGCCGGCCGCCAAGGACTACCGATGCCACCTTTGCCCGCCGTCTCGGTAGGGGGGTGATTGGTTACGTCGTCGCAGAGCTTGGACAAACCCTGCTTGGTTGGAAAGCGTACTTCGGAGGCGCCGAGGTGCTGAGCCCTCTGCGCGACCTCGACAAGTGGGTCCTTTGCCCGTTACGCTGCCATCTCTGGAAGCAATGGGGTCGAGCGGGCTATCGGGAACTGCGCAAACGTGGCGTGTCTGTGCGTGCAGCGTGGCATACCAGCAAGCCCGCACACGGTCCATGGCGGGTGTCGCAGACGCCGGCCCTGTCGATCGCGCTCCCGTTGCGCTTCTTCGAGCAAATGGGACTGCCGAGCCTTGCGCCGCGGCAGGAATTTGCTTCATCGAACCGCCGGATACGTGACCCGTTCGTCCGGTGGTGTGGGAGGTGGAGGCCGCGAGGCTTTACCCTATCCCGATTGGGCCTTTCCTGTCGTTGGGCCTTTCCTGTTGCAGGTTTCCGCTGATAGGTCGATAATCAGACACGCCCATAGTTGGAGTCAATCATGAGAACCTACTCTGGCGTCATTGAACGTTGCCCACAGACCAAACTCTTTGTGGGGTTTGTCCCTGGCTTTCCTGGCGCGCACTCGCAAGGCATGACTCTCGACGAGGTGAACCATAACCTGCAAGAAGTTCTCGCCATGCTTCTTGAAGACGGCGAGCCTGACTTGGAGTCCGAGTTTGTCGGCGTGCAGAATGTCGTGGTCGTTTAAACGATGGGGAACATCCCCGCTCTCAAACCGAGTGAGGTCATCACCATTCTTGTTTCACTTGGTTTCTCAGAGCAATAGGGGACAGACCGCGGTTTCTGAACGAAGAGTGAGATTGTGACACGACGCAGGATCTACGTTGAAACCTCCGTGATCAGCTACCTTACCGCTCGTTCCACCAGGAACGTGATCGAAGCTGGTCATCAGCAGAGCACTTTTCTCTTCTGGGATCGACGTGGCGAATTCGACTTGGTAGCATCGGAACTTGTCGTCACTGAATGCAGCTTGGGAGATGCTGTTGCAGCAAGCAAACGGCTCGACGCTATTGGAAATGCCGCTGCTCGACATCAACGCGCACAGCGTTGAACTCGCGAAAGGGCTGGTTGCTTCAGGCATCGTGCCGATCAAGGCGAGCGAGGATGCCCTGCATATTTCGATCGCCACAGTTCATTTCGTGGACTATCTGCTGACGTGGAACTGCCGGCACATTGCCAACCCGGAAGTTCAGGCGCGAATCGCCGAGCATTTCCGACCGCTGGGCTTGTCCTTGCCTTTCATTTGTACACCTGACGAACTCTTGGGAGATCAAGATGACTGATGGCATCATCGACGAAGTACGAGCGATTCGCGAACAACACGCCGCTGGTTTTGGCTTCGATCTCGATCGCATTTTCGCCGATCTCCAGGCGCGCCAAAGCAAACACGCAGCCGAGGGGTGGACGGTCATTCCTGCCCCTGCCAGCCCACCACCGGAGACTGACTTGGCATTGCAGCGGACTCGCTTCGCTCACCGCTGAATTTCAACTTTGGAGCGCATGAAGACATCTTGGTCGCTCGGCACTCGCGTTTTTTTCGCGTTGCTTCTGGTCGTGCTCGGTTCCGCCGTTTGCCTTGTTCTGGCGCTTCCGCGGTCCAAGTGAGGCGCGGCACCTCTTCGTTCGCGATACGCGGCTCGCCACTCGCCACCTCGAGCAGGTCAGCGACCCGGGTCACGCCTCTCATGTCAAACGTGTGCGCCGGGCATGGCGCGTTACTTCATGGGTGCAAGTCCCATGGCCAGGTTTTGCCGCACCTGCGGTGCGTCGAACCCCACTGCGAAATCAACGGGGTCAGGGTGGATTTGGATGCAAATCCACGTTGAGATGCAAAACTAGAGGTGACACTTGAAGTCTACCGTTTACATTGAAACTTCGATCATCAGCTATTTGACTGCGCGTCCAAGCAATGACTTGCGCTCGATGGCCAACAAGAGCGCCACCATCGAATGGTGGGAAACTCAAAAGCCAAAATACGAGTTGGTCGTTTCTGAGTTTGTCGTTGCAGAGGCAGGCCTTGGGCATCCAGAAGCCGCCGAGCGTCGCCTCGCAGCCTTGGAAGGCCTTGCGGAACTGCGGGCGACAGAGGCGGTTCGTGTGCTGGGTCAAGAACTCATCTCTCGTAACGCTTTGCCAGAGAAGGCAGAAATTGATGCCTATCATGTGGCAATCGCCGCCGTGAACGGTATCGAGTACTTGCTGACATGGAACTGCACCCATATAGCCAATGCAATCACACGGCCGAAAATCGAAGCTGCATGCAGGGCACTTGGCTACGAACCACCTATCATTTGCACACCCGACGAACTGATGGAGACTTAGTCCATGTGGAAAGACCCAATCGTTACAGAGACGCGCCAACTGAGAGAACAATACGCAAGCCAGTTCGCACACAATGCTGACGCCATCTTCCAGGACATTTTGCGGAGGCAGAGCATGCCGGGAAAAAAACTCGTTTCATTCCAGCCACGCAAACCTGTCTTGGCTCCCATTGCAGCCCAGCCCGGAAGTCCAGGGGACCCTCCGCGATAAAGCCGCGTCGCGCCCTTCAGTTCTATGTGTGCGCCGGGGATGGCGCGTTACTTCATGGGTGCAAGTCCCATGGCCAGGTTGTGCCGCACCGGCGGTGCGTCGAACCCCGATGCGCCGAGCCGAAGGCAAGGAGAAGGGCAATTTCATGCTGAAATGGTCACAAACTCGTCAACCACACGGGGCAGGATGACGGCGCCGGTTTCAAGCAAGCCTCGCCGGTCGCTCTGACGCTGGCCCGGCGAGTCCGCCAGCCGGCGTCCTCCGAACTCAAGAAGGGATAGTTGATATGATGATCAGAAAAGGATATCTCGCCATCGCCCTGATGGTGGTCGGCAACGTCCACGCCGCCGACCTCACTCGGTTCGACAACTTTACGCCGCTGATCGGCAATCCGGCTGCCGGAAGCCTGCCGGAGAGCGCGCCGTTCAAGCTGTCGTCGCCGGCTTTCAGCCAGGTCGTCCTGGCCAATCGCAGCAACCAGAACCGGTTGGTTCCGGGTTCGAACTCCGGCAGTTGGGACATGATCACGGCCAACGAAACAGGCGCCAATGCCGGCCGCTATCTGTTCATGCCCTTCGAAGCCGGATCCGCCGGCGTACAGCGGGTCGACCTGCGCGACAGCAATTACGACACCCGCACGGTGACCATCGTCGCTCCGGGGACACAGGGTTTCGCGTCTGGCGATGCTTCCCGGTGGACGCCCTGGGGCAGCTATCTGACTGCCGAGGAATCGTGGGGAACCGGCAGCAGCAAGGGTCGCCTGTTCGAGGTGACCAACGCGACCACCGCCGGGGCGAACGGCGGCAACCTCGTCCAGCGCTCGATCATCCCCCGCGTCTCGCATGAAGGCCTGGCCTTTGACAAGGACAACAACCTGTACTTCATCGACGAGTTGAACGGAGGCTCCCTCTACAAGTACGTTTCCGCCAAACCCGGTGCCGCCACCGGTGCCGACTTCTTCGCCAAAGGCCAGACCTTCGTCCTGAAGGTCGGCGCGGGCGGCCAGTCCGAGGGCAACAACGGCCCTGCGATTGCCGGTAGCGCCAGTTGGGTGGCGATCACCGACGCGAATGGAGGCCCGCTGGCGGGCATTTCCACCGTTCTGGCCGACGGGACCATTGATGGCCGGGCGACCGCCGACCATGCCGCCGTCTTGGGCACCGGCTACAATCGCCCAGAGGATCTGGAGATTCAGCAAGCACCCAGCGGCAGGCAGATTCTTTACTTCACCACCACCGACTCCGACAGCGACGGCAACAGCGCCAATGGGCGCGGTCGAATCTATTCCCTCGATCTGGCCTCGAACGACGTCAGACTGGCTGCTGATGGCGGCACTCCGGACATGGCCACCGGCCTCGCGGTCGGCGGCACGTGGAGCAATCCGGACAACCTTGCCATCGATGCCAACGGCAACATCTACGGCATCGAGGACCAGGACGGCGGCCGAGCGGACATCTGGTTCCTGCAGGACATCGACAGGGATGGGGTCGCCGAGGCAGTCGGCAAGTGGGCCTCGCTGAGCACCCCCGGCGCCGAGCCCACCGGGCTGTACTTCGACCCCTTCAACCCCGACGTGGCGTACGTGAACGTCCAGCACCCGACAAGTGGCAACGACCTGCTGGTCCAGATCACTGCCGTTCCGGAGCCGGAGACTTGCAGCATGGTGCTGGCAGGTCTGGGCCTGCTGGGTGCCACGGCACGACGCTGCAGGCGCGCCTGAGCGGCCTTCCGCAAACCGCATGGCGTTGAGCTCGAGCGTCTACGAGGAACTGTTGTTCCGCGGCGTGCTGTATGGCTCGGTGGAGCAGTGGTTTGGCAGTTGGACAGCGCTGGTGGTGTCTTCGCTCGTGTTCGGCCTGACCCACCTGTTGAACCCGCAGGGCACGCTTGAGGGAGCGCTGTTCATCGCCGTGGAAGCCGGCATCCTGCTGGCTGCAGCTTACATGCTGACGCGCCGGCTTTGGTTGAGCATCGGCTTCCATCTGGCGTGGAACTACACGCAGTCGGCCGTTTTCTCAGGCGTTGTCTCCGGCAACGACGCCCAACAGGGCCTGATCCGGTCCACCATCAACGGCCCCGACTGGCTGACTGGAGGCAGCTTCGGTGTTGAATCGTCCGTGCTTGCGCTGCTTTTATGCACCACTACCGGCATCGTGATGTTGGTCATGGCGGCAAGGCGCGGAAGAGTAGTCCCCCCTGTTTGGCAGCGCCCGCGCTGATTGGTGATGGTGATCCAGATGGATGAGGCCCGGCTCGCGGCTGTCAACCGATCGGCGAACGACCACCCACTGCTGCGACTGGCAGGCGGGACGGGCCGGCGGCTGTGGTCGGTGCCTGGATCCCTGCCCGGAAGATCCTGACCAGATCCCGGTGGTTGAACGGATGGCCGCCGCTGACCTTGCCCGGTCCTTTCGTCCGCCACCGACGGCGCACGGCATCGATCGCGGCGGCCGAGTGTGGCTGTTGCGCTGGATCGCTGGTACCATCGGCCGCTGCACCCTGGCCGGCTGCGGTCGGCTGGCCGGTCGTGCGGCTGGTGGCACCTGCCGGCTGCAGCCGCGGCCGGGTTTCCGCGAACGATTTTCGTCGAGGTGGCTGCACGATGCGCGATCGCTGGCTGTTTCGTTCTGCTCTCATCCTTTCCCGTTGGCATTGACGCGACTCGTTCGGCGGTCGGCAACTCGGCCCTCATGCACCGTTTCCTTTTCCTCGCAGCCATGCTGCTCTCCCTGCCTGCCCTGGCTGTCGTGCCGACCTTGCGCGCACCGGAGGACGTGCGTGCGTTGCTCGAGAGCCACCTCGAGATCGGCGACGTCGCCGATCAGCCGGCCGAGGTCGCTTTCGCGCGCCGCATGCAGCGCGAGGTGGAGAAACTGCTGGCCACCGAGGGTTACTTCTCGCCGCGCGCCAGCCTGCGCCGCGACGGCGAGGAGTTGTTCCTCGAGGTCGATCCCGGAGCGCGTGCGCTGATCGGCAGCGTGCACATCGACATCAACGGAGCGGTCGACGCGGCACGGCGGCAGGAACTGGTCGACGGCTGGAAGCTGAAGGTCGGACAACCCTTCCGCCAGGCCGACTGGGACGAGGCCAAGGATTCGCTGCTCGCCGGCCTGCTGGCGGTCGACCATGCCGGTGCGCGCCTGCAGGAGACGAGCGCCGAAGTCGATCCCGAGGCGCTGCGGGTCGACCTGCTGCTGGTCGCCGAACCGGGACCGCGCTATCGCTTCGGCGAGTTGCAGATCAGCGGCCTGCAGCGCTACCCGCCCGAGCTGGTGGCGCGCTTCAACCGCAGCGTCAAACCGGGCGACGCGTATCGCGAGGATCAGTTGCTGGCGCTGCAGGCTGCGCTGCAGAGCACGCCCTACTTCTCGTCGGTCAGCGTCGCGCTGCAGCGCAGCGATGCCGACCGCGCGAGCGCCGCCGCGAACGACGGCTGGGTGCGTGCGCCGGTGCTGGTGCAGGTGCGCGAGCGCGCGCCGTACCAGATCACACTTGGCGCCGGTTACAGCACCAACACCGGTGCGCGCGTCGAGGCCGGTTACCGCAGCAGCGATTTCCTCGGCCGTGCCTGGCAGTTGCAGACCGGGGTCCGCATCGAGCAGTTGCGGCAGTCCGGTTTCGCCGATGTCTTCTTTCCGCCGGACGAGCAGCAGCGGCGTGATGGCGTCGGCACCGTCATCGAGCACTCGGACATCGAGAACCTTGATATCGAGCGTTTTGCCGTCGGCGTGATGCGCGTGCAGAAGCTGGGCAGCATCGAACAGCAGCTCGGCATCAACTGGCAGAACGAACGGCAGGCGCCGGAGGGTGCTGCGGCGACGACCAACCGCGCACTGACGGCGCAGGCCGGCTGGACCTGGCGGCATGCGGTCGATCCGCTCGACCCGGCCGAGGGGCTGTCGCTGCAGTTCCAGATCGGCGGTGGCAGCAAGCATCTCCTCTCCGACCAGAGCTTCGTCCGCACCTATCTGCGCTACAGCCAGGGCGTGCCGCTCGGAGCCCGCGACGCGCTGCTCTTTCGCGGCGAACTCGGGGTGACCTTCGCCGAGTCGTCGCAGGGGATTCCGCAGGATTTCCTCTTTCGCACCGGTGGCAGCAACTCGGTGCGCGGCTACTCGTATCTCAGCCTCGGCGTGCCGCAGGGGTCGGCGATCGTCGGCGGCCGCTACCTGGCGACGCTGAGTGGCGAATACACGCACTGGCTCACGCCCACTTGGGGGGCGGCCGTCTTCGTCGATGCCGGCAACGCGGTCGACGATCTGCAGGAGATGAGCCTGGCGGTCGGCTACGGGGTCGGCGCGCGCTGGCGCAGTCCGGCCGGGCCGCTCGGCATCGATGTCGCCTACGGCCAGCGTGACGGCTCGCTGCGGCTCGATTTTTCGCTGGCGATCCCGTTTTGAACGGCCGCAGCGAGGAGAGGCGACGATGAACCGGGAGAGCAGCCTGCCGCCGCCCGCCACAGCGCCCGCGACCGACGCACCCCCGCCGCGCCGGCGGCGGCGCTGGCTGGCGCTGCTGGCCGTGTCGCTGATCGTGCTGACGGGTGGCGGCGCCGCGCTGCTGGGCAGCGAGAGCGGGCTGCGCCTGGCCTGCCTTCTGCTCGAGCGGCTCGCTGCCGGGCAGCTCGTCATCGCCGCGCCCAGCGGCACCCTGGCTTCGTCGTTCTCGTTGCCGTCGCTGCATTGGCGCAGCGCGACGCTCGATGTCCAGGTGCAGGAACTGCAGGTTGACTGGCGCCCGCTCGAGTTGCTGCGCGGTCGTCTGGCGGTCGGCCGCATCGCCGCCGACCGGCTGCGCGTCTCGCAGCTGGCGAACGACGACCCGGTCGTCCTGCCGGAGAGCCTCGATCTGCCGCTGGCGGTGGCCATCGAGCGACTCGAGATCGCCGTCATCGAGGTTGGCGACCATGCCCATCCCGCCGGGACGGCGGCAACGATCGCCGAGTCGCTGGCGGCCGAGCTGGCGAGCGACGGTGCGCTGCATCGTCTGCTCGACCTGCATGCCCGGGTCGGCGGACTGGCAGTGAGCGGCGATGCTTCGCTGGCGGCGGCGAAACCGTTCGCACTCGTCGCCCGCGCCGCCATCGAAGGTGAAGCGGGCGGCCGCGCCCTCGCTTTCGACCTCGCCGCCGAGGGCCGGCTGGAGGAGTTTGCCGTGCACGGGGGCGCGCGACCGCTGGCAGCGGCGCCCGCCGACGGCTTCGTCGGCGAGGTCGATGCCCGCATCCTGCCCTTCGCGCCGCAGGTGCTCGGCGAGGCGGTGGCGCGGCTGTCCGGCGTCGATCCGGCGGCGTGGGTGGTCGGCGCGCCGCGTGCCGATCTCGAGCTGCGCCTCGAACTGCGGCCGCTGGGCGACTCGCCGACCGCTCTGAGCGGCCGCCTGCAGGCGGTGAACCATCGCCCGGGGACGATCGATCGCCAGTTGCTGCCGGTCGAGTCGCTGACCGCCGGCCTGGCACTGGCTGCCGACACACTGGAAATCGGCGACATCGATCTGCGCCTCGCCGGCGGCGGCCGCCTGCGCGGCAGCGGCGCGCTGCGTGCGTCGGAGCTCTCGCTGCGGCTCGCCGCCAGCGCGGTCGATGCCGGCGCGCTCTACGCCGGCCTGCAGCGAACGCGCCTCGCCGGCCCGTTGCGCGCCACGCTCGGGCTGCACCGGCAGGTGGTCGAGGGCGAGCTGCGCGATCCGCGCTTCGTACTCGAGACCAGCCTGGCGATCGACCCCGAGCAGGTGGCCGTCGATCGACTGCGCCTCGCCAGCGGCGACGCAGACCTCGTTGCCAGTGGCAAGGTGGCGCTCACCGGCAATGGTCGCTTCGAACTCAAGGGGCAGCTCAGGGACTTCGATCCCCACCGCTTCGTCGCCAGCCTGCCGGCTGCCCGTCTCAATGCCGAAGTCTCTGCCAACGGCAGCAGCAGGCCGCAGCTCAGCCTCGGGCTTGCCTTCCAGTTGCGCAACAGTCGCCTGGCCGGCGAGGTGCTGGCCGGCGGCGGCGCGATCGACCTGGCGCCGGACCACCTGCGCCGGGTCGATGTCGAACTGAGCGCCGGCGGCAACCGGCTGCTGGCGAAGGGCGCTTTCGGGGCGCCGGGCGAGCGGCTGCAGTTGAGCATCGCGGCGCCGCGGCTCGATCCGCTGGGTCCGACCGGCGACCTGGCGGGCGAGATCGTCGTCGGCGGCAGCTTTCGCGCGCCGGAAGTCTCCGCGACGCTGCAGTCGACGCGCCTGGCGCTGCGTGGCTTTGGCCAGTTGCGCGGACTCGATCTCGCTGGCCGCCTCGCCGGCGGCGACCAGGGCGCCGTCAGCGCGAAGCTGCGACTGGCCGCTATCGACCTCGCCGGCGGCGACACCGTCGTCACCGCGCTGCAGCTCGACGCCGACGGTGTGCGCAGTCGGCACCAGTTGCGCGCAGCTTTCGAGCTTGCCGGCCGGCGCACCGTCGAGCTGCTGCTCGCCGGCGGCTTCAAGCCACAGAGCCCGGCACCGGTATGGGTCGGCACGCTGCAGGAGGCCAGCTTGTCGCAGGCGGCCGGCCGGCAGCCGCCCTTCGTCCGTCTTGGCGCGGCGATGCCGTTGCAGCTCGCGGCGGGCCGCGTCGCTGCCGGGCCGGCCGAGTTCGTCGGCGCCGACTGGTCGGCGCGGCTGCAGCGCGCGAGCTACGACGCTGGCGCCTGGCAGACCGCCGGCAGCCTGCGGGCCTTGCCGGTGGCGGCGACGCTGGCCGAGTTCCCGGAGGTGTTTGCCGCCGTGGCGGCGGTGGTCAAGGGCAACGGCGAGCCGCTGCGCATCAACGGCGAGTGGGATCTCGGCAACGCCGGTCGCGCGCTGACTGCGCCGGCGGCGGGCAGGCGCTTGCCGAGCGGCAGCCTGCGACTGTGGCGCGACCGCGGCGACCTCTCGGTCGGCACCCTGCCGCTCGGCCTCGAGGAGGGCAGCCTCAGTCTGCTGGCGGCTGACGGCAAGCTCGACGGGCGCCTGCAACTGCGCGGCAAACGGCTCGGCGAGGTGAGCGGCGAACTCAGCGCGACGAGTTCCGCCGATACGCTGATCAACCGGCTGGCACCCTGGCGCGGACGTCTGCGGCTGAACATGCCGGATTTGGCGTGGGCGGGCCCGCTGCTCGGTGCCGGCTGGCAGCTCGGCGGCCAGTTGGCGGGCGAGGCGCGGCTCGACGGCAGCCCGGCACAGCCGCGCGTCAGCGGTGACTGGCGCGGCGACGGCCTGGCGGTGCGGGCGCTCGACCAGGGCATGCGTCTCGAGCGCGGCAAGCTGTTGCTCGAGCTGGCGGTCGGCGCCGATGGCGCGCAGCGGTTGCTGCTCCGGGAACTGGCTTTCGACAGCGAGCTGCAGCCGCTGCCGCGCGTGCTGGCCGTCGCGCCGGGGACCGACGTCGCGGCCCTGACCGGCCGGCCGGGACGGCTCGAGGCCAGCGGCGAACTGCGCTTCGGCAGCAACGACGGTGTTCTCAGCGTGCGCGCCGAGCGCCTCGGCGTGACGCAGCGCGCCGACCAGTGGACCCTGCTGTCGGGTAGCGCCGAGCTGAAGCTGGCGGCCGGCGTCCTCGACATCGCCGGCAAGCTCCGCTTCGACGCCGGTTACTGGCAACTGGCGAAGACCGGCACGCCGCAGCTCTCCGACGACGTCGTCATCCGGCGCAGCGGTGCCGCGGCGAAGAAGGACCCGGCGGCGATCCGGCTGCTGTCGGTCGACGTCGAGGCCGACCTCGGGCGCAACTTCCATTTCCGTGGTGCCGGCGTCGAGAGCCGGCTGGTCGGCGCCGTGCGGCTGCGCTCGGATGGAACCGGGATGCCGCAGGCGACCGGGTCGATCCGTACCCGCGACGGGCTTTTCGACGCTTATGGGCAGAAGCTCGAGATCGAGCGCGGCATCCTCAACTTCCACGGCCTGATCGACAACCCCGGTCTCAACATCCGCGCGGTGCGGGCCAACCTGCCGGTCGAGGCCGGCGTCGAGGTGACCGGCACCGCCAGGCGACCGATCGTCCGCCTGGTTTCCGACCCGGAGGTGCCGGACGCCGAGAAGCTTTCCTGGCTGGTCCTCGGCCATGGTCCGGACCAACAGGGCGGCAAGGATTCCTCGGTCCTGCTGGCGGCGGCGCAGACCATCCTCGGTGGCCAGGATGGCGGACCGTTGAAGGCGGTGCAGCGCGAACTGGGAATCGACGAGTTCGGCATCAGTGCGGGGACGCTGAGTGGCTCCGGGCGTCCGCTGAGCAGCCGCATCGCCAGCAACTCCGGCTTCAGCGCCAGCGACACGACCACCGACCAGATCGTCAGCATCGGCAAGCGGTTGTCGTCGACGATGGTGATCAGCTACGACCAGTCGTTGAGCAATGCTGGCAGCGTCGTCAAGCTGACTGTCAACCTCGGGAAGAACCTGTCGCTGGTCGGCCGTGCCGGCACCGACAACGGCCTCGACCTGCTCTGGAACTATCGCTTCGGGCGTTAGCCGCCGCCATCTCCCGCTGGCCTCGCGGCGCCGCCGGCGGTCGGCGATTGCCGCCCAAGCGGGAGGGGGCACGCCTCGGTGCCAGCAGCGGCCAGTCGGGAGAGCAACCGTCAAGCGGGGGGCGGGCGCTCGCCGAGGTGTCGGAAATCTTTACACGCGTCGTTTGCCGGCTCGTGTCATGCAGGTGGCAATGCGGCCGAGTGGACTGATAAGTCGACCAAAAATCCTGCTGCCCTGTTGATGGTACAAAACTTGCTCAGTGCGCCGGCTGGTTCGCTCAGAGGGTCGGTACGATTGGCGTGCTCGACCTTGGGGGAACGAACCTGTTGCCAACAATCACGAGAAGAGGGTTTTCAATGAGCAGGAATTCTTGGGTGGCTGTTGCTCGCGCGGCAGCGGCAGCGACACTGCTGTGGTCTCCGGCCGCCAGCGCGGTGCTGGTCATCGACTCCGGCGTCGATACGGTCAGCAAGCGCTACTCGATCACTTCGGGCAGCAGCGTGAGCTATCAGGCTGGGTTCTTTGGTGGCGGTGACGTGGGGCCACTGCCGATTTCCGGTCAGTTCGACGCGGTGTTTTCGCGCCACTGGTGGGCGTACTACCAGGACTTCGATCCGCAGGGACTCCAGGGGACCTTTCTTGCAGAGTCCGATTGGGTCCAGTTCAAGAACCCTGACCTCGTGCTGGACAGTTCGCTGGGCGGTTTCGTCTTCCCCCGCTACCTCCTGCGGCGGACCGGCGACCAATTGTCTGGCGACGAGCATCCGTGCAACTCCCCCTTTGGGCCGGACACTTTTTGCAGCGCTTCCGTGAACGGACCGCTTTCATCATTGGCGGGGCAGATCGCTCCCGATGGCCGGCTGACATTCGGCGGGTTCCAGCCAACGGGTTTCTTCTTCTTCGAGGGATTCAGTTACCAGGTGAACGCCGCGGAGGTGAACGCCGCGGCAGTTCCGTTGCCGGCCAGTCTCTGGCTCTTCGCGGCTGGACTCGGTCTACTGTGGAGGGAAACCCGGCGGCGTTCCTGATGCGGTTTTCAGGCTGCCGGCAGGCATTTCCCGACTCCGCCGGCACCGCAGGCGGCGCGTCGCAGGCGGTCGGCGATCGCCGACCAGGCGGCGGTCGCTGGCACTTCCTCGACGACGATCAGCTCGGCACTCGACTGGTCGAGCTCGCGCAGTGCGGCGTAGAGCTCGCGCGCGTAGCGCGTCGGGTCGGCCGGCAACTGGCGAACCAGCAGCGCCGCCGTTTCGGCCGCCATCCGGCTGTGGCAGAGGACGGCGCAGCGCCGGCCAGTCGCCGGCGCGCTAGCGAGGCGGGCGATGTCGGTCGCTGGCAGCAGCCGCATCGGCGTCGCCGGCGCGTAGTGTGCCGCCAGCGCTCCGGGCACGCGCGGCACGGCGTCGGCGCGCGCGTCTTGCGGCTGGCTGCCGACCGCGGGCAGCCGGCCGATGACGGTGGCGATCTGCTCCGGCGTGATCGCTCCCGGACGCAGGACGCGCGGCGCTTCGCCGGCGCCGCGGCTGAGGTCGAGGATCGTCGACTCGATGCCGACCGCACAGCGGCCGCCGTCGAGGATCAGTCGCACCGACTCGCCGAGTTCGGCGCGCACGTGCGCCGCCTCGGTCGGGCTGATGCGCCCGAAGCGGTTGGCCGACGGTGCGGCGACACCGCAGAGGCCGCCAAGGCCGCCGCCGGCTTCGGCAAACGCCCGCAGCAGCGTGAGCGCGAGCGGGTGCGCCGGCACCCGCAGACCGATCGTCTCCTGGCCGCCGGTGACGACGCTGGGTATGCCGCGGGCGCGCCTGAGGATCAGCGTCAGCGGCCCGGGCCAGAAGGCTTCGGTCAGCTCCCAGGCCTGCCGCGGGATGTCGCTCGCCCAGTGGTCGAGGTAGCCGTCGGCCGGTAGATGGACGATCAGCGGGTGGTCGGCGGGGCGCCCCTTGGCAGCGAAGATGCGGCCGACGGCGGCCGGGTTGGCGGCATCGGCACCGAGGCCGTAGACCGTCTCGGTCGGGAAGGCGACGAGTTCGCCGGCCTGCAGCAGCGCGACGGCGTGGTCGATGACGGCGGCTTCAGGCAGCATCGCCGATGCCGATCGCTGCCCGCGCCGCCATGGCGATGCTGCGGGCACTTTCCGCCTCGCCTGCCAGCACGGTGAAGTGGCCCATCTTGCGCCCGGGCCGGGCGTGGTGCTTGCCGTAGAGATGCAGCTTGAGGCCCGGGCAGGCGTACAGCGGCGACCAGTCGGGCTCGCGGTAGTGCTGGCCGGCGACGCCGTTTTCGTACCACAGGTCGCCGAGCAGGTTGACCATCGCCGCCGCCGAATGCGGGCGCGGGTCGCCGAGCGGCAGGCCGCAGAGTGCGCGCACCTGCTGCTCGAACTGGCTGGTGATGCAGGCGTCGAGCGTGTAGTGACCGCTGTTGTGTGGCCGCGGCGCCATCTCGTTGATCAGCAGTTCGCCGCCGACGACGAAGAACTCGACCGCCAGCGTGCCGACGTAGCCCAGACGTTCGGCGATCGTCGCCGCCAGCCCGGCGGCGCGTGCGTGCAGGGCAGCGGCGGCGCGTGCCGGCACCAGCGAGACGTCGAGAATGCCGTGGCGGTGGCTGTTCTCGGCGGTCGGGAAGCTCTGCACCAGACCGGCCTCGTCGCGCGCCAGAACCACCGACACCTCGCAGTCGAGCGACAACCTTTCTTCCAGCACACAGCTTTCGCCGTGGAAACGCTGGAAGGCGGCGATCGCCTGCTGGCGGTCGGCGACGACCGCCTGCCCCTTGCCGTCATAGCCGAAGCGGGCGACCTTGAGGATTCCCGGGAACAGTTCGTCGCCCGCCTGCCGCAGTTGCTGCTCGTTGTGCACCGTCACGAAGCGCGCGTGCGGCAGGCCGTTGTCGCGCAGGAAGTCCTTCTCCGCGCTGCGGTTCTGGCAGACGCTGACCGCTGCCGCCGAAGGCCGGACGACGACGAACTTGTCGAGGTAGTCGAGCGTGCCTGCGGGGACGTTCTCGAACTCGGTGCTGACGGCGGCGCAGCCCTGCGCCAGCTCGTCGAGCGCCGCATAGTCGTCGTAGGCGGTGCACAGGTGGCGATCGGCGAGCAGTGCCGCCGGGCTGTGCGGGTCGGGGTCGAGAACCCAGGCGCGGTAGCCCATTTCGTGTGCCGCCGCGACGAAGAAGCGGCCGAGCTGGCCGCCACCGAGCATGCCGAGCGTTGCGGGCGGAAGGATCATCGTCGGGGAAGCGGACCGCAGTGGCGGTTCATACCTCTGGCAGCTTCATCGCCATCACCTTGTCGGCCTGGGCGCGGCGGAAGTCGGCGAGACGCTGCGCCAGCGCGGCGTCACCGGTGGCCAGCATGGCGACGGCGAACAGTGCGGCGTTGGCGGCGCCGGCCTCGCCGATGGCGAAGGTGGCGACCGGAATGCCCTTCGGCATCTGCACGATCGACAGCAGCGAATCCTGTCCCGACAGTGCCTTCGACTGCACCGGCACACCGAGCACGGGAACGATCGTCTTCGCTGCCAGCATTCCGGGCAGGTGGGCGGCACCGCCGGCGCCGGCGATGATCGCCCGCAGGCCGCGTCCTGCCGCCGCAGCGGCGTACTCGAAGAGCAGGTCGGGCGTGCGGTGCGCCGAAACGACGCGCGCCTCGAAAGGCACGGCGAATTCCTTGAGCAGCACGGCGGCCGCCTGCATCGTCGGCCAGTCGGAATCGGAGCCCATGACGACGCCGACGAGGGGCTCGCGGCCGGGCATCAGCGGACCTCCCGCTCGGCCGCCTCGAGGGTGTTGGCGAGCAGCATGGTGATCGTCATCGGGCCGACGCCGCCGGGTACCGGGGTGATCGCTGAGGCGACCTCGCTGACGCCGGCAAAATCGACGTCGCCGCAGAGCTTGCCATCCGGCAGCCGGTTGATGCCGACATCGATGACCACCGCGCCCGGCTTGACCATGTCGGCGGTGACGAAGCGGGCCTTGCCGAGCGCGGCGACGAGGATGTCGGCACGGCGGGTGTGGAAGGCGAGGTCGCGCGTCTGCGAGTGGCAGATGGTGACGGTGGCGCTGGCCTGCAGCAGCAGCATCGCCATCGGCTTGCCGACGATGTTCGAGCGGCCGAGGATCACCGCCTCCTTGCCACGCGGGTCGATGCCGGCATCGGCGAAGAACTGCATGACGCCATACGGTGTGCACGGGATGAAGCGCGGATGACCCTGCATCAGGGCGCCGATGTTCTCGGCGTGGAAGCCATCGACGTCCTTCGCGGGGGCGATCGCCTTCAGCACGGCGTCGCTGTCGAAGTGCTTCGGCAGCGGCAACTGCACCAGGATGCCATGGATCGCCGGGTCGGCATTGAGTTCGGCGAGCTTGTCGAAGACCACCCGCGGCTCGACGTCCGGCGGGTAGCTGATCTTCGCCGAGTGGAAGCCGGCCTGCGCACAGGCGTTGACCTTGTTGCGCACGTAGACCTGCGACGCCGGGTCTTCACCGACGAGGATCACCGCCAGTCCGGGGCGGGTGCCGCGCGCCGCCAGCGCCTCGGCACGGGTCTTGAAATCGGCGCGCAGCCTTTGCGCCAGCGCGTTGCCGTCGAGGATTCTTGCGGTCACGTGATTCTTCCGATGAGGCCGGGAAACGGGGGAGGGGGAGCGAAACGGAACGGCCGTGATTCTAGCGCAAATCAGGCGGCATCAGGCTCGGCACGCAGCGCTGCGGCAGCCGCCGCGCGGCCGGCGGCGAAGGCGCGCCGGTTGAGGTCGACGATCTCCGGCTTCTTGCGCGCGAAGCGCTGCAGGATGCAACTCTCGAGCACTTCGGCGGGGAAGGGCAGGTGGTCGGCGATGGCGCCGAGCATGACGGTGTTGCCGAGTCGGATGTCGCCGAGTTCGAGGGCGATCGCCGAGGCGTCGAAGGACACCACGTGCGTGCCGGCAGCACGCACCTCCGCCACCGGGTCGTCGGGGTAGTCGAAGAGGCCGAGTTCGACGATCGGCGGCACGAGGCGGCCGGTGTTCATCAGCACCAGGCCGTCGGGCCGCAGCATGTGGCGCCAGCGCATCGCCTCGGCGGCCTCGAAGCCGAGCAGCACGTCGGCCGAGCCGGGGCTGATCTGCGGCGACAGCACCTTCTGGCCGAAGCGCAGGTGCGACGAGACGACGCCGCCGCGTTGCGCCATGCCGGCGACCTCGGTCTTCTTGGCGTCGTGACCGAGGGCGATCGCCGCCTCGGCGAGGATCTCGGTGGCGGTCATGACGCCCTGGCCGCCGGTGCCGACGACGAGAATGTTGGTGGTGTCATACTTGCATCGGGCAGACATCGGATTCGGAACCTCTCAGCAGGGACGGGCAGGCGGCCGCCGGCGGCAGCGTTCGCCGCAGCGGATGCCGGCGCCGTCTAGGCGTTCTGGACGGGCGCGGTGGTCTTGCGGACGACCTTGATCGGCATCGCCAGCGTGTCGACATGGACGATCGCGTCGGGCGCGCAGGGTTTCAGGCACAGACCGCAGCCGGTGCAGGCGGCGCTCTCGATGCGCACGAAGGCGAGGTCGACCTCGCGGCCGCTGGCCTTCGTCACGCGGTCGCGGCGGGTGACGTGGATCGCCGGACAACCGACGTCGATGCAGTTGCCGCAGCCGGTGCAGCGCTCGTCGATCACCGTGTAGGGTTTCAGCGCATGGTAGTCCGGGATCAGGACGCAGGGCTGGCTGGTGATGATCACCGACGGTTCGGGGATCTTCGTCTCTTCGCGCAGGGTCTTCAGCAACACCGGCAGTTCATAGGCGTTGACCAGGTGCACCCGTTCTTCGCGCACGCCGAGTGCCTTGACGAGGCGGACGAAATCGACCCGCGGCGCCTCGTTGCCATGGATGTCGCGACCGCTGCCGGGATTGTCCTGGCCGCCGGTCATGCCGACGGCGCGATTGTCGAGCAGCAGGACGGTGACGTTGCCCTGGTTGTAGACGATGTCGAGCAGGCCCTGCATGCCCATGTGCAGGAAGGTCGAGTCGCCGATGACGGCGACGATCTTGCGCTCCTTCTCGTTGTCGCCGCGGCCCTTGTCGAGACCGAGCGCCATGCCCATCGAGGCACCCATCGAAATGCACGCGTCGAGGGCGTTCCAGGGTTGGCCGAAGCCGAGGGTGTAGCAGCCGATGTCGCCCGAGATGGTGACGTTGCGCAACTGCGAGAGCGTGTAGTAGACGCCCAGGTGCGGGCAGGCGACGCACATCGTCGGCGGCCGCGGAAAGACCTTCATCGGTGCGACCGTGCTGTCTTCCGGCACCGGTTCGCCGAGCAGACGGGCGATCGCCGGTCGCAGCACCTGTGGCGACAGCTCGCCCGACAGCGGCAGGATCTGCTTGCCGGTGACGGCGATTCCCTGTGCCTGCAGCTCGGTTTCGATCAGCGGCTCGACTTCCTCGACGACGACGACCCGCTCGCAGCCGGCGGCGAAGCGGCGCAGGCTGTCGAAGGGCAGCGGGAACGAAAGGCCGAGCTTGAACACCGGCGCCTCCGGAAAACTCTCGCGGACGTGCATGTAGGTCGGGCCGGAAGTGATGAAGCCGACCCGCCGGTCGCTGCCGGGCTCGGCAAAGTTCAGTGGCGAGACCTCGGCCTCGGCGCGCAGCCGGCGCTCACGGTCGAACATCAGCGGCAGCCGGCGGCCGGCGGCACTCGGCACCATCACCCAGCGACCGACGTCCTTGGTGAAGCCGGCGGCGCTGTGGGCGCTGCGTTCGCCGGTCCGGACAACGCCCTTGACGTGGCAGATGCGGGTCGTCAGGCGCAGGATCACTGGCACCTCGAAACGCTCGGAGAGTTCGAAGGCGGCGAGCGTCAGGTCGTGCGCTTCCTGCGAGTCGGCCGGCTCGAGAACGGGCACATGCGCGAAGCGGCCCCAGTAGCGCGAATCCTGCTCGTTCTGCGACGAGGAGAGGCCGACATCGTCGGCGACGGCGATCACCAGGCCGCCGCGGACGCCGGTCAGCGTCATCGTCATCAGTGCGTCGGAGGCGACGTTCAGGCCGACATGCTTCATCGCGCAGAAGCTGCGCGAACCCGCCATGGCGGCGCCGAAAGCGACTTCGAGCGAAACCTTTTCATTCACCGACCACTCGCTGTAGAGGTCGGGATAGCCTGCCAGGCACTCGAGGATCTCGGTCGATGGCGTGCCGGGGTAGGCCGCCGCGACGCGTGTTCCGGCTGCCCAGACGGCGCGCGCGACTGCCTCGTTGCCCGACATCAGGAGCCTGCTGCCGGCTGCAGCCGGCGGCGTCGACATCACTGCGTGTGCGCTCATTGCCTCTCCTGCAGAGAAGGGTTTTCTGCGACAAAGGCTGAACCTTAGCCGCCGCCGGCGTTTCCGTGGTTGACGCAGGTCAACTTATCCCGGTCGGCGTTGTCAACTGGAGAGGGCGTCGACAGCGCAGACGTTGCATCGCAATGAGCCGTGTTGCACGATGTAAAAGAACATTTTACAATCCGGGACGATCTCATTGCTGCGCTGCGGTACCGCGCGGCCGCGCAAGGTATTACATTCATCGCCGGCGTCGCTTCCGGCGTGCAGGCAGGCATCATTCATTCCACGATTCCGTAGATCAGGAGACATATTCATGGCAGCTCTGCCCGAAAACGCGCTGTCGGCCAGCCCCGGCGATGCCGACCCGCAGGAAACCCAGGAGTGGCAAGACGCGCTCAGTGGCGTCATCGACCAGGAAGGGCCCGACCGTGCCCACTTCCTGATCCAGGGACTGATTGCCCAGGCGCGCCAGGAGGGGATCGACATCCCGTACAGCGCGACCACCGAATACGTGAACACGATCCCGGTCGAGCGGCAGCCGAAGTACCCGGGCAACGCCGACATGGAAATCCGCATCCACAACTACATCCGCTGGAATTCGATGGCGATGGTGGTGCGCGCCAACCGGCACAGCAACGTCGGCGGTCACATCGCGTCGTTCGCCTCGGCGGCGGCGCTCTACGACGTCGGCTTCTCGTGGTTCTGGCACGCTCCCTCGGAAACGCATGGCGGCGACCTGATCTTCTTCCAGGGCCATTCGGTCCCCGGCGTCTATGCGCGCGCGCACCTGCTCGGCCGGCTGACCGACGAACAGATGGACTGCTTCCGGCAGGAAGTCGATGGCAAGGGCGTCTCGTCGTATCCGCACCCGTGGCTGATGCCGGGCTTCTGGCAGTTCCCGACGGTGTCGATGGGCCTCGGACCGATCCAGGCGATCTATCAGGCGCGCTTCATGAAGTATCTCGACAGCCGTGGCTTCATCAAGGCGGCCGACCGCAAGGTCTGGGCCTTCCTCGGCGACGGCGAGACCGACGAGGTCGAATCGCTCGGGGCCATCGGCATGGCGGCGCGCGAGCGGCTCGACAACCTGATCTTCGTCATCAACTGCAACCTGCAGCGGCTCGATGGGCCGGTGCGTGGCAATGGCAAGATCATCCAGGAACTCGAAGGCACCTTCCGCGGTGCCGGCTGGAACGTCATCAAGCTGATCTGGGGAACCAACTGGGACGCGCTCTTCCTGCGCGACAGGAACGGCATCCTGAAGAAGCGGATGATGGAGATCGTCGACGGCGAGTACCAGACCTTCAAGGCGAAGGACGGCGCCTACGTCCGCGAGCACTTCTTCAACACGCCGGAGCTGAAGGAACTGGTCGCCGACTGGACCGACGATCAGGTCTGGGCGCTGAACCGCGGTGGCCACGACATCTTCAAGATCTACAGCGCCTACAAGGCTGCGGTCGAGCACCAGGGGCAGCCGACGCTGATCCTCGCCAAGACGATCAAGGGCTACGGCATGGGACAGGCGGGCGAGGGGATGAACATCTCGCACCAGCAGAAGAAGCTCGACTTCGACGCCATCAAGCGCTTCCGCGACCGCTTCAGCCTGCCGGTCAGCGACGACCAGCTCTACGAGCTGCCGTACCTCAAGTTCGCCGAGGGATCGGCCGAACTCAGCTACATGCGGCAGCGCCGCATGGATCTCGGCGGCTACCTGCCGAAGCGCCGCGGTGCCGCAGCGCCGCTCGAAGTTCCTGAGCTGGCGGCCTTCGACACCCTGCTCAAGGCATCCGGTGAAGGGCGTGAGGTGTCGACGACGATGGCCATCGTCCGCCTGCTCAACATCCTGCTCAAGGACAAGAAGGTCGGCCGGCACGTCGTCCCGATCGTCCCCGACGAGTCGCGCACCTTCGGCATGGAGGGTCTCTTCCGCCAGGTCGGCATCTGGAACCAGGACGGGCAGAAGTACGTTCCGGAAGACCACGACCAGCTGATGTTCTACAAGGAGTCGAAGGACGGTCAGGTGCTGCAGGAAGGCATCAACGAGGCCGGCGCGATGAGCGACTGGATCGCCGCCGCGACGGCGTACTCGGTGCACGGCGTGCAGATGATCCCGTTCTACATCTGCTACTCGATGTTCGGCATGCAACGCACCATGGACCTTTGCTGGGCGGCGGCCGACCAGCGCGCGCGTGGCTTCCTGATCGGCGGTACCGCTGGCCGCACGACGCTCAACGGCGAAGGCCTGCAGCACGAGGACGGCCATTCGCTGGTGCTCTCGAGCCTGATCCCGAACTGCCTCAGCTACGACCCGACCTTCTCCTTCGAAATCGCCGTCATCATGCGCGAAGGATTGCGGCGGATGTACCAGGAGCAGGAGGACATCTTCTACTACATCACGGTGATGAACGAAAACTACGAGCATCCCGAGATGCCCGCCGGCGCCGAGGTCGACATCCTCAAGGGAATGTACCTGCTGCGTCGCGGCCAGTCGTCGGACACCCGCCCGGCAACGCCGCGCGTGCAGCTCCTCGGCTCGGGAACGATCTTCCGCGAAGTCATCGCCGCCGCCGAGCTGCTGAAGAACGACTGGGGCGTCGATGCCGACCTCTGGGGTTGCCCGAGCTTCACCGAACTGGCGCGCGACGGCCTCGACGTGCAGCGGTGGAACATGCTCAACCCGCTGGCGAAGCCGCGCGTCTCGCACGTCGAGAGTTGCCTCGGCGATACGCGCGGCCCGATCGTCGCCGCCACCGACTACGTGCGCATGTTCGCCGAGCAGATTCGCCCGTTCATCAACCGTCGCTACGTGACCCTCGGTACCGACGGTTTCGGCCGCTCCGACACGCGCGAGAAGCTGCGCCATTTCTTCGAGGTCGATCGTCGCTGGGTCACCGTGGCGGCTCTGAAGGCGCTGGCCGACGACGGAACGATCGAGCGCGACAAGGTCGCGCATGCGATCGCCCGCTATGGCATCGACGTCAACAAACCCAACCCGACGACGGTTTAAGGGAGCCAGCGATGAGTCAACTGATCGAAGTAAGAGTCCCCGACATCGGCGACTACCATGACGTGCCGGTGATCGACCTCTGCGTCATCGTCGGCGACGTCGTCAAGGTCGATGATGCGCTGGTGACCCTCGAATCCGACAAGGCGACGATGGACGTTCCCTCGCCGGTGGCCGGCGTCGTGCGCGAGATCCGCGTCGCGCTCGGCGAGAAGGTGTCGGAGGGTGCCGTGGTCGTGCTGCTCGAGGCGGTGGAAGCCGCCGCTGCGACGGCCGCCACCGCCGTTCCGGCAGCCCCGCCGGCAGCTCCTGCGGCGGCGGCCGCGGCGCCGGTTGCCGCCGTCGCCACCGCCGCGGCGCCGGTCGAGGTACAGGTGCCGGACATCGGCGACTATCACGACGTGCCGGTGATCGACGTCTGCGTCAAGGTCGGCGACACGATCAAGGTCGATGACGCGCTGGTGACGCTCGAGTCCGACAAGGCGACGATGGACGTGCCGTCGCCGGTTGCCGGCGTCGTGCGCGCGATCCGCGTCGCCCTTGGCGACAAGGTCTCGGCCGGCAGCGTCGTCGCGCTGGTCGACCCGGGCACCACGGCTGTCGCTGGCGCAGCCGCGGTGGCTGTGGCCGCTGCTCCGGCCGCTGCGGCGGTGGTCGCCGCTGCCGCACCGACACCCGTCGCCGCGGTGGCCGCACCAGCCGCCGCGCCGCTTCCCGGCTTGGCGCTCGGTTCACGTTCGCACGCCAGCCCCTCGGTTCGTCTGCTGGCGCGCGAACTCGGCGTCGATCTCACGAAGGTGAAGCCGACTGGCCCGAAATCCCGCATCCTCAAGGAGGACGTCACCGCCTACGTCAAGGGCGTCCTGACGGCACCGGCGCCGGCGGCGCCCGCTGCCTCGCTCGGCGGTGGCCTCGACCTGTTGCCGTGGCCGAAGGTCGACTTCGCCAGGTTCGGCGCCATCGAAGTCAAGCCGCTGTCGCGCATCAAGAAGATCTCGGCGCAGAACCTTGCCCGCAACTGGGTGATGATCCCGGCGGTGACCTACCACGAGGACGCCGACATCACCGACCTCGAAGCCTTCCGCGTCGCCATCAACCGCGAGAACGAGAAGTCGGGACTGAAGATCACCATGCTCGCCTTCCTGATCAAGGCCTGCGCGGTTGCCCTGAAGAAGTATCCGGAGTTCAACAGCTCGCTCGACGGCGACAACCTCGTCCTCAAGCAGTACTGCCACATCGCTTTCGCCGCCGATACGCCGAACGGTCTCGTCGTGCCGGTGATCCGGAACGCCGACCAGAAATCGGTCGCCGAACTCGCCAGCGAGAGCGGCGAACTGGCGAAGAAGGCGCGCGACGGCAAACTCACTCCGGGCGAGATGTCCGGTGCGTGTTTCACCATCTCGAGCGTTGGCGGCATCGGTGGCACGATGTTCTCGCCGATCATCAACGCGCCCGAGGTGGCGATTCTCGGCGTCAGCAAATCGGTCATGAAGCCGGTCTGGAACGGCCGCGAGTTCGCTCCGCGGCTCATCCTGCCGATGTCGTTGACCGCCGACCACCGCGTCATCGATGGCGCCGCGGCGACGCGCTTCAACGTCCATCTCGCCCAACTGCTCGCCGACATGCGGCGCGTGCTGCTCTGACCGGGGACAAGACGATGAGCCAGATCATTGAAGCGACAGTCCCGGACATCGGCGACTACCACGACGTGCCGGTCATCGATGTCTGCGTCGCCGTCGGCGACACGGTCCAGGTCGACGACGCGCTCGTCACCCTCGAGTCCGACAAGGCGACGATGGACGTGCCGAGCAGCGTCGCCGGCACCATCCGCGAAATCCGGGTCGCCATCGGCGACAAGGTCTCGGCCGGCGCGCTGGTGGCGCTGATCGAGACCGGCGCCGCGGTGGCGACACCGCCGGCACAGGCGGACACGGCGCTTGCGGCGACCGTCACCCCGGCGCCACAGGCGGCGCCGCCGGTCAGCGGCAAGGCCGACCTCGAATGCGAGATGCTGGTCCTCGGCGCCGGACCGGGCGGCTACTCGGCGGCCTTTCGCAGCGCCGACCTCGGCATGCGGACCGTCCTCGTCGAGCGCTACCCGACGCTCGGCGGCGTCTGTCTCAACGTCGGCTGCATCCCGTCGAAAGCGCTGCTGCATGTCGCCGCGGTCATGGAAGAGGCGCAGCACATGGGCGACTGTGGCGTCAGCTTCGGCGCGCCGAGCATCGACCTCGACCGGCTGCGCGCGCACAAGGACAAGGTCGTCGGCAAGCTGACCGGCGGTCTTGCCGGCATGGCCAAGGGGCGCAAGGTCGAGGTCGTGCAGGGCGTCGGCCAGTTCGTCGACGCCAACCATCTCGAGGTCGCGCTCGCCGCCGGCGGCAGCAAGCTGATCCGCTTCCAGAAGGCGATCATCGCCGCCGGTTCGCAGCCGATCGCGCTGCCCTTCATGCCCGACGACCCGCGCGTCGTCGATTCGACCGGCGCCCTCGAACTGCGGCAGGTTCCGCAGCGCATGCTGGTCGTCGGCGGCGGCATCATCGGCCTCGAAATGGCGAGCGTCTACTCGGCGCTCGGCTCGCGCATCACCGTCGTCGAACTCGGCGGCGTGCTGATGCCCGGCGCCGACCGCGATCTGGTCAAGGTTTGGGAGAAGAAGAACGCCCACCGCTTCGACCGCATCCTGCTCAACACCGGCGTCGTCGCCGCCGCAGCGACCCCCGACGGCATCGACGTCAGCTACAGCAGCGGCGAAAGCGAGCGCTTCGACCTCGTCCTCGTCGCCGTCGGCCGCGCGCCGAACGGCAGCAAGCTCGCCGCCGAGAAGGCCGGCGTCGCCGTCAATGAACGCGGTTTCATCCCGGTCGATACGCAGCAGCGGACCAACGTGCCGCACATCTTCGCCATCGGCGACATCGTCGGCCAGCCGATGCTGGCGCACAAGGGCGTGCACGAAGGGCACGTCGCCGCCGAGGCCGCGCAGGGCAGCAAACGTTGTTTCGATGCGCTGCAGATCCCGTCGGTCGCCTACACCGACCCCGAGATCGCCTGGGCCGGAAAGACCGAGGAGCAATGCCGCGTCGAAGGGATCACCTACGGCAAGAGCGTGTTCCCGTGGGCCGCGTCCGGGCGCGCGCTGGCGAACGGCCGCGAGGAGGGTTTCACCAAGCTGATCTTCGACGAGGCGACGCACCGCATCATCGGCGGCAGCATCGTCGGCACAGAAGCCGGCGACATGATCGGCGAAATCTGCCTCGCCATCGAGATGGGCTGCGACGCCGCCGACATCGGCCATACCATCCACCCGCACCCGACTCTGGGCGAATCGATTGGCATGGCAGCTGAGGTCTATGAGGGCGTCTGCACCGACCTGCCGGCGGTCAAGAAGAGGTAGGGCGCAGCGGGTTCCTGACGGACGATCTGGCCGCCGCAGGGGATCTGCGGCGGCCAGATCGTTTCGTGTCCGGTTGCCCGCCAACAGGCCGCGTACTGCTCCGTCCGTGAGAGGACGATGAGCCGGATCATTGGCCAGTGTGGTTTCGCGCGCCCGCTTGGGTGCGCTGAACGCTGGCGGATTACTTTTCTTCCATCCTTTGGAACTTTGCCGATAGGGTCAAAGACCAACAATCGGGTAAGTCCGCGATTCTGCTTCGACCGCCCCCGCCCCCGCCTCGGCAAGGCGGCACATGCCCGATAGCTTGGAGATCGACCATGCAGCCTTCAGACCTAATCTTGCGGTTCATGCCGGGCCATGCCAAGTGCTCCCGGATATCCCGGCGCGCAGCCGCAGTTGCGGCATTGGCTCTTGGGATATCGGCACCCACGGCGGTCTTGGCGACTGTCTTTACGGACCCGGTCGGGGATTTTCTCGTGCCCGGTTATACCGGCCCGCAAAACAGCGACGTCGACATCGTTTCCGGTTCTGTGACCTATACGCCGAACCACGTGCAATTGTCGTTGACCCTGGACGGCGCGGTCGGCAACTCGACCGCGACACCCTACTATCTATTTGGAGTGAATCGCGGCAGCGGAACGGACCGACTCGTGACTTCGGGTCCGCCGGCGGTCGGCGACTCGAGCATCCTGCTGGATGCGGTCGTGCGATTCGATTTCGACGGCAGCGGCAGGGTGGTGACGTTCGCGTCTGCAACGAGTCCGCCAGCAATCGCACTGCTGTTCGCCCATAGCATCGTGGGAAATACGGTCAGCGCCGAAATTCCTTGGTCGGCCCTCCCCAGTACCGGCTTTGCCCCTGCCGAGTACACCTACATCGCGTGGTCCAGATCGGCGCTCGGCAGCCAGCAGTTCATCGCGGACCTCGCTCCCGCAGCCAGCGTTTTGGCTGTCCCGGAACCGGTGAGTTCGGCGCTGATGATGGCCGGACTCCTGGCAGCCGGCATCGTGGTGAGAACTCGGCGAAACGAGAGGCCAGATGGGCCCACGCCCAGTCAGGGTTGACTTGCGCGCGACGTCAGCCGATGGCCTTGTCGCGGGAATCTCGAGACCCTGGGTCTGGTGCGTTTCTCGGGACGCAAGAGCCACCTGCCGTGGGCGAAGACGTCATGCTCGGTCCGAGAGCCCGGTGCCGGCGAACGGTGCGCCGGGTTCCATGAGCCGGGTGTGGAAACGAGGTCATGGCGACGCCATTTGCGCACCACCAGACGAAACGGGCGGCAACAGACCAGCGGAGCGTGACGCCATCGCGCCACATCTCGACCCTACCGGCATTCAGGGGCGGAAGCGGGCGTGATGGCGGCCGCAGTCAGACGGATCGGCCGAGTCGACTGGTCCTGTGCCCACCGTTGATCCGTCAGCGCGACATCAGGCAGCACGACGCTGGAGGGCTGCAATCGCTTCCAGATTGGCACGCTTGAGTGTCTGATAGCGCTCCTCAGCCCGGGCAGCAATCTTCGCCTTGGCCGCCGCCATCGCCGCCAGCCGGTCTTCGCGTCGCTTGATTTCTTCGGGCAGGCTGACGCCATCCGGAACGTCGGCCTGATCGGCCTGTTCCGCCAACGCGAGCAGTTCCTGCACCTCAGCCTTGAGCTGGGCTTCCAGCTTCACGATGTGGCCGTGCGAGAGCGCACTGTGCCGCGAGGCGTTGGCTTCGATCTTCGTGCCGTCCAGACAGACGTTACCCAGCTTGAGCAGTTTCAGTTCCTTGGCCATCTCCAGGACCTGTAGAAACAGCTCGCTCAGTTCGTCAAGAAAACGCCGGCGGAACGTCGCCAGGCTGTCGTGATCGGGATGGCTGCCGGCAGCAATGTAGCGGAAGGCCACCGAATCGTAGGTTGCCCGCTCCAGCTTGCGGCTGGAGAAAACACCCGTCGCGTAACCATAGACCAGAATCGCCAGCAAGGTCGCCGGATGGTACCCCTTCAATCCTCGTCCAGCGTACCGGCGTGTCAGATTCGACAGGTCCAGCTGGTCGACCACCTCCACGATGAAGCGCGCCAAGTGATCCTGGTTCAGCCAATCGTCAACCGATGGCGGCAGCAGGTAGTCGGTCTTGCGATCGGTGACGATGAAGTGGGACATGCCGGACCTCAGGTGCTTGAACCAGCATGATCTTAGCATATCAGACGGCGAGCAAGCCGAAAGTCCGACAGGCTGCTAGCGGGCGAACCGGGCCTGTGCGATCTTTGACGAGTTGGCAGGCATCTTTCGGCAGTCGGCAGAGGGAGGGGTGAGCATGAAGATGAGCGATCAAGGCGGTCTGCTGGTTGGCGGGACGCTCGGGGCGCCGCCAGGCGAACTGGAGAGACTGGCTCGTCGCTATCACATCCGCCGCCTGGCGCTGTTCGGTTCCGCGGCACGGGGCGAGCTGGGGCCGGACAGTGACGTTGACCTGCTGGTGGAATTCGAGCCGGGCAAGGCCCTTTCGCTGGGGGGGGAGCAGGACTTGGAGCGAAGATTTTCCCGTCTCTTCGGCGGGCGGCGCGTCGACATCGCGCCGCCCGGGATCCTGCGGAATCCATACCGGAGACAGCAGATCGAGGGGGAGATCAGGCTGTTGCATGAAGCCGCCTGAGCGGGATGCGGCCCACCTGTGGGACATCTCGACGCGGCCCGGCAGATCATGGATTTTTCGGCGGGACTCACCGCGGAGCAGCTCCAGGCGGACAAGCGTACCGGTTATGCCATCGAACGCGCGCTCGAGATCGTCGGCGAAGCGGCACGCCGGGTGAACCAGGACACTCGTTGCATGCACCCCGAGATTCCATGGTCCGGCATCATCGGATTTCGCAACGTGCTCGCGTCAATACGGCGCGATCGATTACCAGCGGCTCTACGCGGTGGTCGCGGAAGGTGTTCCGGTGCTGATCTCCTCGCTGGAGGCCGCACTGGCCTCGATGGAGGACAGTGCATGAACACCGCTCCTCTCGTTCAGACGTTCTGAAACCACTGGAACAGCTCAGGGCCCGGTCTGACGCAACCAACTGTGACGTCGTCCGCAGCAAGCGCTTGCCATGTTTCCTATAATGTCGTGCGCGACTTTCGCGACGGCAGCGGCAATCCCGCGTCCTTGCCGGTGCACATCCATCCATCCTTCCTGCCTGTCCATTCGAGGAATTGACAATGCCCACCCGTTCAGGTGTCCGATCCTACAGCCTGGTCACCGCTCCCGCCTACGGCGTCACAGGAACCGGTCTCGACCAGATCGTTGAATACATCCATCGTGACCCCGGTCTGGCAGGGGCGAGCGATGGGAAGGACATCAAGGCGGGCGCCCAGGCAGCCAACAGCTTGAACCAACTGATCGTGCAGGCGGCCAAGGCGACGGGTGCTGCGGCTGACAAGGTGTTCACGGCTGCCGAAGTCAGCGCGATGAACGCCTACCTGCGGAGCAATTTCCAGATGCAATGGACGTTGCTGCATGGCGATGACGAGGCGGGTTCGGAGACCGGTTTTCACCGGGTTCAGGATGATGGTGGAAGCACCCGGTATCGCGGCGAGAAACTGATCGACACGGTTGCAGACGGCCTCTACCACATGGGTTTCGAAATTCGCGATGCTCGTTTCCTCAACGAGGACGGCGATCCGAATGCCTCGGTCGGGCAGGTGGCGGAATGGCTGACGCAGTTCTTCACCGATCACTCGACGAGTGGTACCGGGCTCGACAGGATCACCGACCTGATCATGGCCGATGCCGGACTCGATCGCCGGACCAGCGACGCGCAGATCGCTGCCGGCGCCGATGCGGCCAATGGTCTCAACCTGATGCTGCGTGACGCCCTGTCAGCGACCGGCGTCGCCCGCGATGAGTGGATTTCCGTTCAGGATGTCGTCGCCCTGAACAGATACCTGCGGGCGGACGCCGGGCGTCTCGCCGACTGGACGCGCCTGCACGGGGACGACGAGAAGTGCCTGGAGACCGGTTTCCACAAGGTTCAGAACGATGGCGCGACGACGACCTTTTTTGGCGAGAACCTGGCGAACACCGTCGCCGACGGCATCTATCACCTCGGTTTCCAGATCAGGGACGGCCATCTCCTCAACGAGGACGGCGATCGCAACGCTTCGTTGTCGGATGTCGCCGATTGGCTCAACTATTTCCTCACGGACGCATCCACTACGGGCACCGGCCTCGACCGCATCGTCGACCTGATCAAGAGCGATCGGGGCCTCGCGCGTCAAACCGAGGCGGGCGACATCAACCAGGGGGCAAAGGCCGCCGACGCGATGAACAGGATCATCGTCGACCTGATCGGCCGAACCGGCGCCCATGACGACGGCTGGATCACGGTCGAAGAGCTGACCGAGATCAACCGCCTGCTTCGGGGCAACACGGCCTTGCTCAAGCGATGGACCGATCTGCACGGCGATGACGAAGGCGACCAAGTGAGTGGCTATCACTTTGTCCAGGGCAATGGCGCCACGACCAACTTCTTCGGCCGCAACCTCGTCGATACCGTTGGTGACGGCCTCTACCACCTGGGTTTCGAGATCCGCGACGGTCGCTTCCTGAACGAGGATGGGGATGCCAATGCCGCGCTGACGGATGTCGCCACCTGGCTCAATTTCTTCTACGGGCAGGCGCCGATCATGCTCGGTGACGAGGCAGCCAACACGATCGATGGCGACGAGCGCGGTGAGCAGATCAACGCTGGCGGCGGCAACGACAGCATCTCCGCTGGCGCCGGCAACGATCTCGTCTACGGCGGCTGGGGAAGCGACCGCGTCCGGGGCGGTGACGGCAACGACCTGATCTACGGCGGTTCGGGCAACGACAGCCTGGAGGGTGGCTCTGGTGAAGACGTCTTCCGGGTCACCGGATCCGCCGGCTGTGGTCTTGAAGGCTACGACCGCTACGATGGTGGCGCCGGCACGGACCGCATCGTCGCCTACGGTGGCAAGGTCGATATCGGTCTGGCGGCGTTCGGGCCGGCAAACAGTGTCGAGATCGTCGATGCCTCGGGCGCGAGCGGTGCGGTGCGCCTGCTCGGCGACTGGAACGACAACCTGCTCGACTTCAGCGCCACGTCCTTCGTCGGCAAGCTGAGCATCGATGGCGGTGGCGGCCGCGACACGATCGTCGGCAGTGCCGGCGACGACCGTATCGACGGCGGCAGTTGGGGTGACCAGACGCTGTCGGGCGGCGAAGGCAACGACGTGCTGCACGGCGGGACGGGCACCGACAAACTCTCGGGCGGTGGCGGCGGCGACACCTTCCAGGTCACCGGCAACGTCGGCAGCGGTTTTGAAGGCTACGACCGCTACGATGGTGGCGCCGGCACGGACCGCATCGTCGCCTACGGTGGCAAGGTCGATATCGGTCTGGCGGCGTTCGGGCCGGCAAACAGTGTCGAGATCGTCGATGCCTCGGGCGCGAGCGGTGCGGTGCGCCTGCTCGGCGACTGGAACGACAACCTGCTCGACTTCAGCGCCACGTCCTTCGTCGGCAAGCTGAGCATCGATGGCGGTGGCGGCCGCGACACGATCGTCGGCAGTGCCGGCGACGACCGTATCGACGGCGGCAGTTGGGGTGACCAGACGCTGTCGGGCGGCGAAGGCAACGACGTGCTGCACGGCGGGACGGGCACCGACAAACTCTCGGGCGGTGGCGGCGGCGACACCTTCCAGGTCACCGGCAACGTCGGCAGCGGTTTTGAAGGCTACGACCGCTACGATGGTGGCGCCGGCACGGACCGCATCGTCGCCTACGGTGGCAAGGTCGATATCGGCCTGGCGGCGTTCGGGCCGGCAAACAGTGTCGAGATCGTCGATGCCTCGGGCGCGAGCGGCGCCGTGCGCCTGCTCGGCGACTGGAACGACAACCTGCTCGACTTCAGTGCCACATCCTTCGTCGGCAAGCTGAGCATCGACGGCGGTGGCGGCCGGGACACGATCATCGGCACGGCGGCCGACGATGTCATCGTTGGCGGCCATGGCGCGGATCGTCTCGACGGTCGTGGTGGCAACGATCGAATCACCGGCGGAAGTGGTGCGGATACCTTCGTCTTCGGCAAGGCCTGGGGTCGCGATGTCGTTCGTGATGTCGTAACCGACTTCCAGGACGGGGTCGACCATCTCGATTTTCACGCTACGGGTCTTGCCGACTTCAAGAGCCTGAAGATCGTTGGCACCGGCAATGATGCGCTGATCAGCTGGAATGGCAACGAGGTGTTGCTGGTCGGGGTGCGGGCTGCCGATCTGGGTGCATCGGATTTCATCTTTTAAGCGGGTCGGCAGCCGCGGCGGCTCGCGTTCGGCGAGTAGAGGGGGCAGCGAGTTGTGGGGACCGCACATGAAATTTCCACCACTGCTCGCCGCGCCCCGTCGACTTCGTGATCGCGACGTTCCTGAGCCGGGAGTTCATTCAGTATCCTGCCGCCGAAATTCCGTCAGCGACCGAAGGCGTGGATGGCGGACCCCAGTCGAATAGCCCAGCAGAAATGCGCTGCCCGGGGTAAGCTTGCGCCGTTGCCAACGAGGGTGGATGGCGCGACGTGGGCGCACCGGAAGAACAAGCAAGGGAGGAGATCGACCGCCTGCTGGCCGCTGCCGGCTGGGCGGTGCAGGACGTCGGCGCCGCCAACCTCCACGCTGCGCGTGGCGTCGCGCTGCGCGAGTTCGAGCTGAACGTCGGCCACGGCACCGCCGACTACCTGCTCTATGTCGGGGGCAGGGCTGCCGGCGTCATCGAAGCCAAGAAGGCGGGCGCCACGCTCAGCGGCGTCGAAGCGCAGTCGGTGCGCTATGCGCAAGGGTTGCCGGCCACGCTGCCGGCCTGGCTCCGACCGCTGCCGTTCCTCTACGAATCCACCGGGCTGGAGACACACTTCACCAACGGCCTCGATCCCGAGCCACGCGCCCGCGGCGTGTTCGCCTTCCATCGGCCGGAAACCCTGGCCGCCTGGTTGTCACCGTCCTTTCCGGCCGGGGAGGGCAGGGTGTCGGGGCCTCCACGCGCTGCAGACAACGCGGCGCTGACCTACGCCTTGACCTTCCTCGCGCGCGTGCGCGCCATGCCGCCGCTGGTCACCGAGTGGTCCGACTGCAAGCTCTGGCCCGCGCAGATCACCGCCATCCGCAACCTGGAAGCCAGCCTCGCGCAGAACAAGCCGCGCGCGCTGATCCAGATGGCGACAGGCTCCGGCAAGACCTTCACCGCCATCAGCTTCATCTACCGGCTGATCAAGTTCGCCGGCGCGCGGCGTGTCCTGTTCCTGGTGGACCGCGGCAACCTCGGCCGGCAGGCCAGGAAGGAGTTCGACCAGTACGTCTCGCCCGTCAACAACTACAAGTTCGGCGAGGAGTTCATCGTCCAGCACCTCACCAGCAACCAGCTCGACAAGACGGCGCGCGTCTGCATCTGCACCATCCAGCGCATGTATTCGATGCTCAAGGGCCGCGAGCTGCCGGAAGAAGCCGACGAGGAGTCCACCGAGCGCGTCGAGAGCCTGTTCAAGGAACCGGAGCCCATCGACTACAACCCGGCGTTGCCGATCGAGACCTTCGACATCATCGTCACCGACGAGGCGCACCGCTCGATCTACAACCTGTGGCGGCAGGTGCTGGAGTACTTCGACGCCCATCTGATCGGCCTGACCGCCACGCCCAACAAGCAGACCTTCGGCTTCTTCAACCAGAACCTGGTGATGGAGTACGGCCACCCGCAGGCGGTGGCCGACGGCGTCAACGTCAACTACGACGTCTACCGCATCAGGACCGAGGTCACCGAAGCCGGCAGCACCGTGGAAGCCGGCTACTGGCTGCAGGTGCTGGACAAGCCCACCCGCGCCCGGCGCGACTGGCAGCTCGACGACGACTTCGAGTACGCGCCCGAAGAGCTGGACCGCAGCGTGCAGACGCCCGACCAGATCCGCACCATCGCCCGCACGCTGCGTGACCGCTGGCAGAGCGACCTCTTTCCGCAGCGGCAGGAGCTGCCCAAGACGCTGGTGTTCGCCAAGGACGACAACCACGCCGAGGCCATCGTCGGCATCTTGCGCGAGGAGTGGGGCCGCGGCAACGAGTTCGCGCAGAAGATCACCTACCGCACCACGGGCAGCAAGCCGGAGGAGCTGATCAAGGCCTTCCGCACCAGCTATTACCCGCGCATCGCCGTCACCGTCGACATGATCGCCACCGGCACCGACATCAAGCCGGTGGAGATCGTCGTCTTCATGCGCAGCGTGAAGAGCCGCAGCTTCTTCGAGCAGATGAAGGGCCGCGGCGTACGCGTCATCAAGGACGACGACCTGCGCGGCGTGAACCCGGGCGAGCACGTGCACAAGGACCGGTTCGTCATCGTCGACTGCGTGGGCGTGTGCGAGCGCGACAAGACCGACAGCCGGCCGATGGACCAGAAGAAGAGCGTGCCGCTGGCGGCGCTGCTGCAGGCCGTGAGCCTGGGCAACGTCGAGCCTGAGGTGCTCTCCAGCGTGGCCGTGCGCCTGGCGCGGCTGGACGCCCAACTCACCGACGCCGAGCGCGCCAGAGTGGTGAGCGAAGCCGGCGGCCTGGGCCTGAAAGAGCTCTCGCGCGGCATCGTGCAGGCGCTGGACCCGCGCGAAGACCGTTCGCCGCAGGAGGCCGAGGCGGCGCTGCGCAACGCCGTCAAGCCGCTCTCCAACCCCGCCCTGCGCACGCTGATCCTGACGCTGAAAACAATGAAGGAACTGGTGATCGACACCGTCACGCAGGATCGTGTACTCGAAGCCGGCTTCTCCGAGGCCGCGCGCGAGCGCGCGCAGGGCATCGTGCAGAGCTTCGAAGCCTTCATCGCCCAGCACCGCGACGAGATCACCGCCCTGCAGATCCTCTACAACCGCCCGACCAAGGTGCCACTGAAGTTCGAAGACCTGAAGGCGCTGGCCGACACGCTGCAGGCCCCGCCGCATCTGTGGACCGAAAGCCAGCTCTGGCAGGCCTACGCCGCGCTCGACCAGACCAAGGGAGAGGGGAAAGTGCGGGGCGCGAGCCGCCGCCGTATCCTGACCGACCTGGTGTCACTGGTGCGCTACGCCATGCACCAAGAGAACGAACTGGTGCCGTACCCCGAGCGCGTAGCGGCCAACTTCAGGGCGTGGATGGCGCAGCAGCAGGGTTCAGGGAAGAGCTTCACCGACGAGCAGCGCTGGTGGCTGGAGAAAATGGCCGAGCACATCGCCAGCAACCTCGACATCGAGGCCGAGGACTTCGGCTACGCGCCCTTCGACCAGCGTGGTGGGCTGGGCAGGGTGCATCAGCTCTTCGGCACGGAGTTGCCGAAGGTGATCGATGAGTTTAATCGGGAGTTGGTGGCGTGAGCGGCGCGACGATGACTCGCCTTCGCGACCTGGGCGACTGGCGCGGCGGAAACACTCCCCCGAAGGCCAACGCCGCCTACTGGACCGACGGCACCGTCCCGTGGGTCTCACCGAAGGACATGAAGGTGGACGAGATCACCTCGTCCGAGGACCGAGTCTCAGAAGCTGCGCTGAAGGAGGGCCGTGTTTCGCTGGTGCCTGCGGGATCTGTGCTGGTTGTGACGCGCAGTGGCATCCTGTCGCACACGCTCCCGGTAGCAGTGACTAAGACTCAGGTCACGATCAACCAAGACCTCAAGGCGCTGACTCCGAAGCCGGATGTTTCGCCGAAGTACGTTGCACATGCGCTGCGCGGAGCCAGTCGCCGCATCCTGAGGGAGTGCTCAAAGCACGGCACGACCGTTGCGTCGGTCGAGACCAGTGCATTACTGGACTTCGAGATTCCCCTCGTTGATCTGGACGAGCAGCGCCGGATCGTCGCCGAACTCGAAAAGCAGTTCTCCCGCCTCGACGAAGCCGTCGCCAACCTCCAGCGCGTCAAGGCCAACCTGCTCGCTTATAGGCAAGCAGCAGTGCGCGAGGCAATCTGGGGCCACCGGTTCGCGGAACCTTGGGCCGAGGATCTGCCTTCTGGTTGGTACAGGGCACCCCTATCCCAGCTGGGGCAGTTTGGGCGTGGCAAATCCAAACACCGCCCGCGCGGCGATCCGAGGCTCTTCGGAGGCCCATATCCGTTCATACAGACGGGGGACGTCCGACGGTCGGCTGGTGTGATCCGTGAATTCACACAGACGTATAGCGAGTTCGGGCTCCAGCAAAGCCGACTCTGGCCGGTCGGTACGCTTTGCATAACTATTGCAGCCAACATCGCCGAGACCGGCATTTTGGCGATGCCCGCTTGCTTTCCGGACAGCGTCGTCGGCTTCGTCTGTGAGGACGAGACACTGGTCCGGTACGTCGAACTCTTCTTCAGAACGATTCGTGTCGACCTGGAGCGGCTCGCTCCTGCGACGGCGCAGAAGAATATCAACTTGGCTGTCTTGGAACGTCTTGAGGTGAAGGTCCCTCCGGCGCCGGAGCGCGAGCGCATCGTCGCCGAAGTCGACCGGCGCCTCTCCATCGTCCACGAAGTCGAGACCGAAGTCGACGCAAACTTGAGGCGCGCGGCTTTGCTTAGATCAAGTTGTCTTGCGGCCTCGTTTTCGGCGGCTCCCATATGAGCAAGACCTGAACAAATGTAGAAAAGAGAGGAGGCAGCAGATTGAAGCCTGTTCGTGCGTTTGTTGGTCACAGCTTTACCCCTGACGATGCTGTGTTAGTCGCCCCCTTTCTAAAGTACTTGACCGCAATATCGGAGATGCATCCGTCTTTCTCTTGGGAACACGCCGAGCGGGCGGAGCCGATGGTTATCGACGAGAAGGTTCTTCGGCTCTTCGCCGACAAGACTCTGTTCATCGCCATCTGTACCAGAAAGGAGCGGGTGATTTCGCCCGATGCACTTGGCCAGTCATTTTTTTTGCCGAATCGGTTCATTGCTGTCCAAGCTGCGTTCGCTTGGAAGACCTCGGACTGGATCATTCAGGAGATTGGTCTAGCAATAGGGCTCGGACTCCCGGTAATACTCCTTGTCGAAGACGGCGTCCGGTCTCCGGGCGGATTGCAGGGCAATCTCGAGTGCATCGCCTTTTCTCGTAGTTCGCCAGAGAGATCATTTCCAAAGCTGGCCGAGATGATTGCGACCCTCTCCCCTAGATCTAAGGCTCTGCAGGAGTCGACGGAAGCGCCGGCCGTTGCCGCTTCTCAGGGGCGGTTAGAGACCGAGGCGCCGCTGCCAGAGAACGCCTGGGCGAATCCGAGTCCGACTTGGAGCCGCCGCCAATTCGATTTCGCCTTTATTAGCTTTGTGGCAATCGCTGACGAGGTCAATGCTAAGCGAATATCGGACGCGTTTCTCGCCTCTGATATTGGAGGTGATGCCGAAAGCAGGCAGACTTGGGTGGCCGACTGCGAGTGGGCCCGCATTGCCCTCGACAAGGGTGGCAAGCTTCAGCGCCTGGTGACACTTGCTGCCGAACATCCGGCCAACTCCGGCGTTGGTGAGACACTCGGGCGTGGTTTTCTGCATTACGGGGAGTACTCAAAGTCCGCAGACGCCTTTGAGCAAGCGGCGGTCAACGCCACGGATGCGCGACATGTAATTCGATTGCTGAAGGAATCCGCACTAGCAGCGCAGAAAGGGGGCGATGGAGCTCGTGCGCTGAAGATGACTGATCGCATGAGGCAGTTGGCCCAGGAAGCGGCGACCGGGTACGAAAGCATCTTGGAAGCAGAGCGCATGCTTGCCGAACTGCGAAAGGAAGACGACGTTCAGATCGCCACCTTAGAGCGCTTACTTGAGATATCGCCAGACGATGCGGAAAAGCGATTCGCGCTGGCGTACAAGTACTCCGAACTAGAAAGGAATGATCTGGCGGCACTGCATTACTCGCGCATCCCGCTCGGTGAACGAACGGGTGTTACTTGGAACAACTTTGCTGTTTCGCTTGACCGACTGGGTATGCCGGGGAAGGCCGTCACCTCTTACCGACGCGCTGAGGAACTAGGCGAAACGCTGGCAATGAGCAATCTTGCCAACAAGCTAACGGAGTTCGGGTTCTTGTGTGAGGCACGGGCAATCCTTGAAGCCGCGATTGCCGTAAAGGATCATCACAAGAACGTGGATTCCTCGCTCAACCGACTGAAGGACCTGCCGGAAGACGAGAGCAGAAAGGAAGCGGAGGTCATCGAGCAAGCGAAACCGATCAGCGATTTCTACCGGGCGTTCGGAGAGGCCTTGATGAGGCCACTGCCGGCGGTTCTCGCGGACACATGGCGGGGCCCCGACTGTCCGTTGGAATTCAACGTGGAGGATGGGAGGCTTGTTGCGCGTGGCCAGTACGAACGGGCTCAAGGTGGGCTGCTCTTGGCGATGATGAGCCACGAGGGCTTCGCGGGTAAGACTGATGCTGCTCCGTTGCGCTTTCGTGTTGAGTACGTGGCGACGGCAAGAGGTAGCGCCTTGGTGGGGCAAGTCAAGCGCTTCCGCGAGGGCGAGGTTCTGAAAGGAGCGGCTGCAACCTTTCTTGCGCAGGAGGAGGCTCCCCAGATCTTGATGGTCGTTAGTGCGGATGGCAGGTTGATCCGTGTCCTCGAGAGAAGCAAGAACACTAGCCAGCGCACCTATGAGTTCAAAGCGGCCTAAGTGCCGACGTTCTGCGAAAAGACGCCGATTGGATGATCCTGTTTGAACACCACCACCCTGGTTCATAAGCTCTGGAACTACTGCAACGTCCTGCGCGACGACGGCATGAGCTACGGCGACCACGTCGAGCAGCTCACCTACCTGCTGTTCCTGAAGATGGCCGACGAGCGCAGCCGTCCGCCATACGACCAGGCCAGTCCCATCCCCGCGCCCTACGCC
>JAGFNJ010000053.1 GCA_017592775.1 Candidatus Accumulibacter conexus
GCCAGGATCAAACTCTTCAGTTCAAATCCCAAAACTCTCGCTCGACGCGCCACCAACTCCAGATCACAAACCCTGGCTCAACACCAAAATTCATTCCCCAGAATCAGCAGCTTAACTTCCGTGCGAGTTCTTCCATCTCTCGGCAATCCGCGAAAACTCCACGCAAATTACCACCAGACCAAGAACCCACACCTATCGGTTGTCTCATTTTTAAAGAGCTGGTTGCGGGGACAGGATTTGAACCTGTGACCTTCGGGTTATGAGCCCGACGAGCTGCCAGACTGCTCCACCCCGCGACACGCCGGGGACACACCCCGGTTACCTTCGCCGCTTGCTGCGCCTGCCCCGATCACTGCTCAAGGGCGGGGCGCCTGCCGGCTGCGAAGAAGGAGCATTGTAGCGACGACCTCTGCCCGCGTCAATACACTTTGCAGAAAATTGTCGAGTCCCACGCTCTGAGCGGCCGGCCGCGCCCGCATCGCCCGGCCGGCAAAGCGCGGCGCACGAGCCGGGCAGCGGGCCCGGCGAGTCTCGCCAGATGCCACATTCGCCACGTGACGAGGAGCGGGGGCACCGGCAGGTCTTGAAATCCTGACGGACCGACCCTATTATTAGCACTCGTTAGCGTTGAGTGCCAACACACTCATGTCCTCGCGCCGGAGCTGCGAGGACTCCCAACAGGCTAGCCGATGTTCTGACTTGTCATCAACCCTAGGAGAAACTGAATGAAGATTCGTCCGCTGCATGATCGCGTGATTGTCAAACGTCTCGAAGAGGAGCGCCGGACCGCATCCGGCATCGTCATCCCGGATACCGCCGCCGAAAAGCCCGACCAAGGCGAGGTGCGCGCCATAGGCAACGGCAAGATCCTCGAAGACGGCAGCGTCCGTGCCCTCGCCGTCAAGGTTGGCGATCGCGTCCTGTTCGGCAAGTACGCAGGCCAGACCGTCAAGGTCGACGGCGACGAGCTGCTTGTCATGCGCGAGGAAGACATCATGGGTGTCATCGAAGCCTGACGGGCCAATCCCGGACGGCGCCACACGGCGCTCGGCCGGCATCCCGGCAGTTTGCCCGATTCAGTCATAAATCATTGAAGATACACAGGAGTTAAATCTATGGCAGCTAAAGACGTCAAGTTCGGCGACAGCGCACGCGCACGCATGGTCGAGGGTGTGAACATCCTTGCCGACGCGGTGAAGATCACCCTCGGCCCGAAAGGACGCAATGTCGTTCTCGAGCGCTCCTACGGCTCCCCGACGGTCACCAAGGACGGGGTTTCGGTCGCCAAGGAAATCGAACTGAAGGACAAGTTCGCCAACATGGGCGCGCAGATGCTCAAGGAAGTCGCTTCCAAGACATCCGACATCGCCGGTGACGGCACCACGACCGCCACCGTACTGGCACAGTCCATCGTTCGCGAAGGCATGAAGTATGTCGCCGCCGGGATGAACCCGATGGATCTGAAGCGCGGCATCGACAAGGCCGTGGTGGCAACCGTTGACGCACTGAAGGCGCTCTCGAAGCCCTGCTCGACGAGCAAGGAAATTGCTCAGGTCGGTGCCATCTCCGCCAACGCCGACGCCGACATCGGCGACATCATTGCCAAGGCGATGGACAAGGTCGGCAAGGAAGGCGTCATCACCGTCGAAGACGGCAAGTCGCTGAACAACGAACTGGACGTCGTCGAGGGCATGCAGTTTGACCGCGGCTACCTGAGCCCCTACTTCATCAACAACAACGAGAAGCAGAACGCGATTCTCGAGAGCCCGTTCATCCTGATCTTCGACAAGAAGATCTCGAACATCCGCGACCTGCTGCCGATTCTCGAACAGGTTGCCAAGTCGAGCCGTCCGCTGCTGATCGTCGCTGAAGATGTCGATGGCGAGGCTCTGGCAACCCTGGTGGTGAACAACATCCGTGGCATCCTGAAGACCTGCGCCGTCAAGGCCCCCGGTTTTGGCGACCGTCGCAAAGCCATGCTCGAGGACATCGCGATCCTCACCGGCGGCCAAGTGATCGCCGAAGAGGTCGGTCTGACGCTCGAAAAGGCGACCCTGGCTGACCTCGGCCAAGCGAAGCGCATCGAAATCGGCAAGGAAAACACGACCATCATCGATGGTGCCGGCGTCAGCGCCAACATCGAAGCACGCGTCAAGCAGATCCGCGCGCAGATCGAAACCGCGACCAGCGACTACGACAAGGAAAAGCTGCAGGAGCGCGTTGCCAAGCTCGCTGGCGGTGTTGCCCTGATCAAGGTCGGCGCAGCAACCGAAGTCGAGATGAAGGAGAAGAAGGCGCGCGTAGAGGACGCCCTGCACGCCACCCGTGCGGCGGTGGAAGAAGGTATCGTCGCTGGCGGTGGTGTCGCACTGCTGCGCGCCCGGGTCGGGCTGAACTCGCTCAAGGGTGACAACCATGACCAGGATGCCGGCATCAAGATCGTCCTGCGGGCGATGGAGCAGCCGCTGCGCGAGATCGTCGCCAACGCCGGTGAGGAGCCGTCGGTGGTGGTGAATGCCGTTCTTCAGGGAAGCGGCAACTTCGGCTACAACGCCGCGACCGGCGACTACGGCGACCTGGTTGAAATGGGCGTCCTGGACCCGACCAAGGTCACCCGGACGGCGTTGCAGAATGCTGCTTCGATCGCCGGTCTGATGCTCACCACCGATTGCATGGTGGCCGAACTGGCGGAAGAGAAGCCGCCAATGGGTGGCGGCATGGGCGGTGGTATGGGTGGCATGGGCGGCATGGGCGGCATGGACATGTAATCCCCCGCCATCCGGGCCTTGCCCGGAGAGCAAGAAAAAACCCCGCTACGGCGGGGTTTTTCGTGTCTTTCCGTCGGTACGCCCGCCGCAGACCGAGACGAGGCTGGCGGCACCAGCCCCGCGCTCAACGCTCCTTGCGCTCCAGTGCGGCCTGGTTGATGTCGATCTTGTAGCGCTGGCGCAACCCGGTGAGGTAGGCGGCGAAATCCTCCTGACCGAGGATCTGGGCGTACTCGCGCTGCAGCGCCTGCCGCCGCGCCTCATCGAGGCGCTCCGGCTGCATCACCTTGACGATCTTGTACAGCACGTAGCCCGAATCGCCAGCCGCGGCGCCGACATAGGCCGGCAGCTTCTGCACGTCGGCGCTGAAGATGGCCTTCGCTGCCGCTGGCGACAGCTGCCGCACGTCCTGCCGCGAAAGCTTCCGCGGTGCCGTCCAGGCAACGGTATCGGCGACGCCCTGCCGCAACCCGGTCAGTTGCGCTTCACCGGCGGAGCGTGCCAGCGCCGCCTCACCCTGCGCCTTCAAGGTTGTCTCGATATCGCGCTTCACCTCCTCGAACGGCCGCACACTCGCTGGCCGGTGCTCGATCACGCGCGCCGCCAGCAAGGTGTTGGGAGCCACCTCGATGGCTTCGGTGTTGCGCTTGTTCTTGATCGAGTCCTCCGAGAAGATCGCAGCGAGAGCCTTCGCGTTGCCCAACTGGCCCAGGCGCGCCAACGCCTCGGGCGACGGATTGCGTGGCAGCCAGCCGGATTCCTGAAGCTTCAGCTTGAAGCGCTCGGCGGCAGGCTGCAGGCCATCCGGCTGCTCATAGACGGTGTTGCTGAAGGCCTCGGCCTCCTCGGCGAATCGCCGTTGCGCCGCTTGCTGCTTCAGCTCGGTCTCGATCTCCGGGCGCACCTCGGCAAGGCCGCGCTGCTTGCCCGGCCTGATGGCCGTCACCATGATGATGTGATGGCCGAACTCCGACTGCACGATGCCGGACAGCTCATTCTCGCGCAGGCTGAAGACGGCGTCCTCGAAGGGCTTGACCATCGTCCCGCGGGCGACGACCCCCAGATCGCCCCCCTTGGCCGCCGAGCCCGGATCCTGCGAATGCTGTCTCGCCAAGTCGGCGAAGCGTGCTGGCGCCTTCTGCACTTCCTTGAGAATCTCTTCCGCCTTCGCCCTGGCCTTGCCCTGGTCGGCCTCGCCACCCGCGGTCAGGATCAGGATATGACTGGCACGCCGCTCCTCGGCCTGCTGGTAGCGATCGAGGTGGCTGTTGTACCAGGCTTGCACGTCGGCATCCTTGACCACCGTCTGCGCCACCACACCGTCAAGGGAGAGCAGCACGTACTCCACTCGGGCCTGCTCCGTGATTTCGAACCGCTTGCCGTTCTCGTCGTAGAACTTCCTCAGCGCCGGCTCGTCGATCCTGACCTGGCCGGCGAACCGGTCCGGAGCGATGCGGAACTCGGCAACCTGTCTTTCCTCGGACTGGATTGCCAGAAGCCTCGCGGTCTCGGTGCTGGCAGCGATGCCCGTATCGCCAATGGCCGAAACCAGTTCCTGCAGGGTCAGATCCTGCCGGATCTGCGCCTCGAACTGCGCCTGCGAGAGACCCTGTGCAGCCAACGCCGACTGGTAGCGCCCCATGGAAAACTGGCCATTCTCCTGCAACGCCGGAATCCTGCCGATCACCTCGCGCAGCGCTTCATCACTGGCGCCAAGCCTTCCCCTGGCGGCTTCGAGGAGCAGCAGACGCTGATCGACCAGCGAGTTCAGGACGGCGAGCCGTGCCGCCGGGGTATTCATCGACTCAGGACGAAAACTGTCGCCGAGCGCCTGCCGCAGACGGTCCTGCTGCACCCGCCAGGCTTGATCAAACTGCTGCTGGGTGACCTTGGTGTCGCCGACACTGGCCAGGTCGGCGCCAGAGCCGCCGCCACGAACGTACGAGTCAACGCCCCAGAAGGCGAAAGGCAGGGCGATCAGGGCAAGGAAGATCTGGACGAGCCTCTTGTTGTTGCGAACGGAGTCAAAGAACATGGTGGTAGGCCGCTAACTCACTGGAACGTTGAAGCCAAAAGAAAAAAGGCGAACTAGCGTTCGCCTTTCGATACTGGCGGAGTGGACGGGGCTCGAACCCGCGACCCCCGGCGTGACAGGCCGGTATTCTGACCAACTGAACTACCACTCCACAGAACGCACTGCACAATCCATCCTGCTGCTCCTGGTGGGTGCTGACGGGCTCGAACCGCCGACATCCAGCTTGTAAGGCTAGCGCTCTACCAACTGAGCTAAGCACCCACGGTGTGATCAAGCTCTGGAGGCGCGAGTCTAACGCATCCGCCTGCTCTTGGCCAGACCGGCCGGCGGAACCCGTCTGGCGGTGGCCTGGAACGGCCACCGCGCCATATCAATGAGTGAGACCAGCGGTCACAGCCGCAGCCGGATCGGGAGTACCCGCCACCACCGTCGGCGGCACGTCGGCGCCGTCAACGACCGACGGCTCCGGCTTGCGCTCGAGCGCGTGCTCGAGCACCTGATCGATCCAGCGCACCGGAATGAGCTCGAGCTTGTTCTTGATGGTGTCCGGAATCTCGGCCAGGTCCCGGACGTTCTCTTCCGGTATCAGAACCCTGGCCAGTCCGCCCCGGACAGCTGCCAGCAGCTTCTCCTTGAGACCGCCGATCGGCAGCACTTCGCCGCGCAGGGTGATCTCACCGGTCATCGCCACATCGCAACACACCGGTATGCCGGTCAACACCGACACCAACGCTGTGCAGATGCCGACCCCGGCTGAAGGCCCATCCTTGGGGATCGCCCCCTCCGGGAGATGGATGTGGATATCGCTCTTCTGGTAGAAATCGTGGTCGATTCCCAGCGACTGCGCGCGCTTGCGGACCACCGACAGCGCCGCCTGAACCGATTCCTGCATCACCTCGCCGAGCTTGCCGGTGGTGGTTGTCTTCCCTTTGCCGGGCAGGACCACCGCCTCAATGGTCAGCAGTTCGCCGCCGACTTCGGTCCACGCCAGCCCCGTGACCTGGCCGATCTGGTTCTCGCGCTCGGCAACGCCGAAGTTGTAGCGACGCACGCCGAGGAACTTGTCGAGATTGCGCGCACTCACCGCGACCTTGACCTGACTCTTCCGCAACAACAGCGTCTTCACCACCTTGCGACAGATCTTCGAGATGTCGCGCTCGAGCGAACGCACACCGGCCTCGCGCGTGTAGTAGCGAACGATGTCGCGCAATGCGCTTTCAGCCACCGTCAGCTCGGTCGTCTTCAGGCCGTTGTTCTTCATCTGCTTCGGCAGCAGGTAGCGCTGGGCGATGCTGACCTTCTCGTCCTCGGTGTAACCCGAGAGCCGGATCACCTCCATGCGGTCGAGCAACGGCGGCGGGATATTCAAGGTGTTCGCCGTCGCCACGAACATCACTTCCGAGAGGTCGTACTCGACCTCGACATAGTGGTCGACGAAGGTCGAGTTCTGTTCCGGATCGAGCACCTCGAGCAGCGCCGAACTGGGATCGCCGCGAAAATCCTGGCCCATCTTGTCGACTTCGTCGAGCAGGAACAGCGGGTTCCGGACGCCGATCTTGCTCATGTTCTGCAGGATCTTGCCCGGCATCGAACCAATGTAGGTTCGCCGGTGACCGCGGATTTCGGCTTCGTCACGTACACCGCCGAGACTCATGCGAACGAACTTGCGGCCGGTGGCACGCGCGATCGACTGGCCGAGCGAGGTCTTGCCGACGCCCGGCGGCCCGACCAGACAGAGGATCGGCGCCTTCAGGCGATCGACGCGCTGCTGCACCGCCAGGTACTCGATGATCCGTTCCTTGACCTTCTCGAGACCCCAGTGGTCGGCGTCGAGAATGCGGCCGGCTGCTGCCAGATCCTTGCTGATTCGGGTCCGCTTGCGCCACGGCAGGGCTATCAGCGTTTCGATGAAGTTGCGCACGACGGTCGCTTCTGCCGACATCGGCGACATCAGCCGCAGCTTGCGGAACTCCGACTGCGCCTTGGCAAGCCCTTCCTTGCTCATCCCGGCAGCCTTGACCTTGCGGTCGAGTTCCTCCAGATCGGCACCATCCTCGCCTTCACCGAGTTCCTTCTGGATCGCCTTGACCTGCTCGTTGAGATAGTACTCGCGCTGGCTCTTCTCCATCTGGCGCTTGACGCGGCCGCGGATTCGCTTCTCTACCTGCAGGATGTCGATCTCGGCCTCGAGTTGCGCCAGCAGCCGTTCGATACGCGCACGGACGTCGAACATCTCGAGGATTTCCTGCTTCTGCTCGAGCTTCAGCGGCAGATGCGCGGCGATCGTGTCGGCGAGACGGCCGGCCTCTTCAATGCCGGCGATCGAGGTCAGGATCTCGGGGGGTATCTTCTTGTTGAGCTTGACGTACTGATCGAACTGGGCGATGACCGCACGCCGCAGTGCTTCCACCTCGTGGTTGACGCCATCCTCGGCCGGAACCGGGCGCGCCTCGGCAAGGAACATGTCCGGCCGCGAATCGATCGCCTGCAGGCGGGCGCGCTGCCCGCCCTCGACCAGCACCTTGACGGTCCCGTCGGGCAGCTTGAGCATCTGCAGGATGTTGGCGAGACAGCCGACACCGTACAGATCCTCGGCTTCAGGCTCGTCCTTGACGGCCGACTTCTGCGCCACGAGGAGGATGCTCTTGCCAGCCTCCATCGCCGTTTCCAGAGCCTTGATCGACTTCGGGCGACCGACAAAGAGCGGGATGACCATATGCGGAAACACGACGACGTCGCGCAGCGGCAACAGCGGCAGTTTGACCGGCTCGGCAGACAGCTTCGGGGGTGCAGACATGGGTTGTGCCCTATAGGTGAAAGCTCTCGCGGGATATGGTGGCAAGAGCCCGAATTTCAAGCCGCAGCCAAGGCGGCCAGGACATCAGTTACCGCCTGACACCTTTGGTTGATCCGCGTAGATCAGCAACGGCTTGGCATCGCCGACGATCACCCCTTCGTCGATGACGACCTCTGTGACATCCTCCATACCGGGAAGTTCGTACATCGTGTCGAGCAGGACCCCCTCGAGGATCGAGCGCAAGCCACGCGCTCCGGTCTTCCTTTCGAGCGCCTTGCGGGCAATCGCCATCATTGCCGCCGGCCGTATTTCGAGCCCGACGCCCTCCATGGCGAACAGCTTCTGGTACTGCTTGACCAACGCATTCTTCGGTTCGACGAGGATTTCCACCAGCGCCGCCGCCGACAGCTCTTCCAGGGTGGCAATCACCGGCAGCCGCCCGATGAGTTCGGGTATCAGACCGAACTTGATCAGATCCTCGGGTTCAACGGTTCGCAGGACCTCGCCGATCGCCCGCTTGTTGTCCTTGCTGCGGACCTCGGCGCCAAAGCCGATGCCACCGCGCTCGGAGCGATTGCGGATCACCTTGTCGAGGCCATCGAAAGCACCGCCGCAGATGAACAGGATGTTCGTCGTGTCGACCTGCACGAAGTCCTGGTTGGGGTGCTTGCGACCACCTTGCGGCGGCACCGAGGCAACCGTCCCTTCGATCAGTTTCAGCAGCGCCTGCTGCACTCCTTCGCCCGAGACGTCGCGCGTGATCGACGGATTGTCCGACTTGCGCGAGATCTTGTCGATCTCGTCGATGTAGACAATGCCGCGCTGCGCCTTGTCGGTGTCGTAGTCGGCCTTCTGCAGCAGTTTCTGGATGATGTTCTCGACATCCTCGCCAACGTACCCGGCTTCCGTCAGCGTCGTCGCATCGGCCATGACGAAAGGCACGTCGAGCATGCGGGCGAGCGTCTGTGCCAGCAGGGTCTTGCCCGAGCCGGTCGGGCCGATGAGCAGGATGTTGCTCTTGGCGAGTTCGATCTCGTCGGTGGTCTTGCTGAAGTGCCGCAGCCGCTTGTAGTGATTGTAAACGGCCACCGACAGGATGCGCTTCGCCTGATCCTGCCCGATCACGTATTGATCGAGGAGCGCCGAGATCTCCCGCGGTGTCGGCAGCTCACCCTTGCCACCCTTGCCGCCTCCCTGGTCGGCGGCGATCTCGTCGCGAACGATATCGTTGCACAGCTCGATGCACTCGTCGCAAATGAACACCGATGGTCCGGCGATCAGCTTCTTGACCTCGTGCTGGCTCTTGCCGCAGAACGAGCAGTAGAGGAGCTTCTCAGTGCCACTTTTCTTTTCCGACATGTCGTCTACCTCACAGTCGAGCCCGACCGGGGCTACCCGGATGCGCCGTCAGAGCGCCGCCTGCCGATTGGCCAGTACCTTGTCGATCAAGCCGTATTCTGCCGCTTCCTGCGCCGAAAGGAAATTGTCGCGGTCGGTATCGCGTTCGATCCGCTCGATCGCCTGCCCGGTGTGCCGCGCCATGAGTTCATTGAGCTTGGCGCGCAGCGACAGGATCTCCTTCGCATGAATCGCGATATCCGAAGCCTGTCCCTGAAAGCCACCCATCGGCTGGTGGATCATCACCCGCGAGTTCGGCAGCGCAAAGCGCTTGCCGGCAGCGCCGGCCGCCAACAGGAAGGCTCCCATCGAGCATGCCTGCCCCATGCACAGCGTCGAGACGTCGGGCTTGATGAACTGCATCGTGTCGTAGATCGACAACCCGGCCGAGACCGCACCGCCCGGTGAATTGATGTAGAAGTGGATGTCCTTGTCGGGATTCTCGGCTTCGAGAAACAGCAACTGCGCGACCACCAGATTCGCGGTCACGTCATTGACGGGGCCAACGAGAAAGATCACGCGCTCCTTCAGCAGACGCGAGTAGATGTCGTAAGCGCGTTCGCCACGACCGCTCTGCTCGATCACCATCGGCACCAGACCAAGTGCCTGCGGGTCCCAACTACCTGCGGGGTCAATGCCCATTTCGTTTCCTTGATTGCCGTGAAAGTCGCTGTCGTGACTCACGAAGCCCCTTCCGCCACTGGGGCTGGAAGAGGATCAGCGGCAAGTGAAGCCGACGATGCCGGCGGCGCGACGCGGCGGCTGCCGCCAGTTCTCCGCCAGCGCCGCCGCGCCCCGTGTCAGCCCTGTTGCCCCATCAGTTCGGCGAAGGCCACCGGCTTGTCACGAACCGTGACCCGCTGCAGGACCCAGTCGACCACGTTCGCCTCGATGGCCGCTCCTTCAAAATCGTTGAGGCGTTCGTCCTTGGCATAGTACCAGCGAACGACCTCCTCCGGATTGTCATAGCTTTGCGCTGCGTCCTCGACCAGTTCGCGCACCTGCGCCGGCTGCACCTTCAGATCGTTCCGCCTGACGATTTCCGCCAGGATCAGGCCGATCGAAACGCGCCGCCGGGCCTGATCGGTGAACCACTCCGGTCGCATCGGCAGGTCCTTGACCTGCATGCCGCGCTGCTCCATGTCCTGGCGCGCGCCCTGCATCAGCCGCTCGACCTCTCGCTGAATCAGAGCCTCCGGCACCTGCAGCGGGTTCGCCTGCAACAGCACGTCCATCACCTGGGCGGCAATTCGGCCCTGCAGACGCTTTTTCACTTCCCGCCGCAGGTTGGCCTCGATCTCGGCCCGCATCTGCGTCAGATCGCCGTCCTCGACACCCAGAGCGCGGGCGAAATCCCCGTCCATTTCCGGCAGAACCGGCTCGCAGACCTCCTTGAGCACGATGTCGAAGGTCACCGACTGGCCCGCCAGATCCTTGGAGAAGTACTCGGCCGGGAAGGTCATGTCGAACGACTTGGCTTCGCCGGCACGCGTCCCGATCACGGCATTCTCGAAGTCGGAAAGCATCCTTCCTTCCCCGAGGACGAAACGGTAGTCCTTGCCCTGGCCACCCGCAAAGGGTTCGCCGTCCTTCTTGCCGAGGAAGTCGATGGTGACCCGATCGGCCAGAGCGGCCGCACGATCGACCGGATCATAACGCACGCGCTGCCGGCGCAGGATCTCCAGTGTGCTGTCGATCTCCTCCGCGCCGACCTCGAGCACCGGCCGTTCGACTTCGACGCCCGCCAGATCACTAAGCGTGATTTCCGGGTAAACCTCGAAAGTCGCCGAGAAATCCATGTGTGTCGTGCTGCCGGTGTTGTTCGCCTCGATCTTCGGTGTACCGGCAACGCGCAAGTTCTGCGCGCTGACCGCCTCGCCGAACAAACGCCCCAGTGCCTCCTGCAGAGCGTCCAGGTGCGCCTGCTGGCCAAACTGCTGCCTGACGATACTGGCTGGCACCTTGCCTGGGCGAAAGCCCGGCAGCTTCATGTTCTTGCCCAGGCGCCGCAGGCGCTGGTCGACGTCGTGCTCGAGTTCGGCGATCGGCACGGACAGCTCGAGGCGGCGCTCAAGGGCACTCGGCGCGGGTGCAGCAGTGTTAGCAGCGTTAGTTTCCATTGAAAATCCTTGTGATACAGGCTGAAATGTGACTCGAACCAGAGATCGCCGCGAACGACCCCAGACGCCTCCATACAGTGCCGCGCTGGCAGCCGAAGCGACCGCCGGCGGGCTCGCCGGACGACTGCGCTGCAACCGGCTGCCGCCGCGCCTGCACGACGACCCCAGACCCACCCGGGCGCCATCGGCAGCCACCGTCAGATGAACATCCGGCCGTCCTGACGCCTCTCCGCGCACGGAAAGCGAGCGATTCTACAGTATTATTCGGCGCCTCGGAACCCACAGCCTGGCAAACCTGCCAAGGGCTCGGTGGCGCCCTGCCAGCAGCTGGAGCATTCGCCAGACTTAATCCGCCGCGCCGCACGACAACCGGTGCGCCGACGACGACGAGCGGCTGTAAGGAAATCACGCGCGCAGCGACAGCAACTGCAGACCCCGACGGAGAACGACCCATGCACGCCACCCTGCCCCTGCTCTCGAACACCACTTTCCCGGCCCTGATCCGCCGTTCGGTCGAGGTCCTGCAGGTCAACCTCGGCTACCGCTGCAATCAGAGCTGCCTCCATTGCCACGTCAACGCCGGTCCGCAGCGACGCGAGGAAATGACCGCCGAGACGGTGGATGCCGTGCTTGCCTTCATCTCGGCCAGTCCCGAAGTCCGGGCCCTCGACCTCACCGGCGGCGCGCCGGAGCTGAACCCGCACTTCCGGCGACTGGTGGTCGCCGGTCGGCAGCGTGGCCTGCGGGTGATCGACCGCTGCAACCTCACCATTCTCGAGGAGCCCGGGCACGAGGATCTCGCCGACTTTCTCGCCACGCATCGCATCGAGGTCGTCGCCTCGCTGCCGTGCTACTTGGAGGAAAACGTCGAACAGCAGCGCGGCAAGGGCAGCTTCGCCGCCAGCATCCGCGGTCTGCAGCGGCTGAACGCGCTCGGTTATGGTGTGGTAGGCAGCGGGCTGCAGCTCAACCTCGTCTTCAATCCGCAGGGGCCAACCCTGCCACCACCGCAGGCCGCACTGGCGATGGCTTACCGGGAACACCTCGGACAAAGGTTCGGCATCGTCTTCAACCAGCTCTTCACCCTGGCCAACATGCCGATCCAGCGCTTTGGCTCGGTCCTCGTCTCGCGCGGCCAGTTCAACGGCTACATGCAACTGCTGCGTGCCGCCCACCGCGAAGAAAACGTCACGCACGTCATGTGTCGCAATCTGCTCTCGGTCGACTGGCAGGGCTATCTCTACGACTGCGATTTCAACCAACAGCTCGGGCTGCCAATCGGCAGGCGCGGCAGTTTCCGTCTGCACATCAGCGACATCGACGCGGCCGCACTCGAGGGTCAGGCGATCCGTGTCGCCGAACACTGCTACGGCTGCACCGCCGGGCAGGGATCGAGTTGCGCTGGCGCCCTCGGCGACGAGCCGGCCCCGGCGCCAAGCTGTGGTACCTGAGCTGCTGCCACGTACAATGAGCAGGGGCGCCGCCTGCGGACGCACCAAATCCCCCGGACAGGAGCACAGGACGATGAGCAACAGACGACTCGACGGCATCGAAGCATGCGTCTTCGACGCCTACGGCACCCTCTTCGACTTCAACAGCGCCGCGCAGGCCGCCAGCGACGAGTTGGGCAGCGATTGGCAGAAGCTGTCCGAGATCTGGAGCCAGAAGCAGTTGCAGTACACTTGGCTACGGGGACTGGCCGGCCGCCACGCGGACTTCTGGCAGGTCACCGGTGAGGCACTGACCTACGCTCTGAGTACGCTCGGCCTCGAGCGGCCTGGCCTGCACGCGCACCTGCTCGACCTCTACCTGCACCTCGGCTGCTATGCCGATGTGCCGGCCACCCTGCAGCAGCTGCGCAGGCGGGGAATGAAGCTGGCGATCCTCTCGAACGGAACGCCCGCCATGCTCGCCGCCGTGGTGCGCAACAGCAGCCTCGACGGTGTTTTCGATGCCGTTCTGTCGGTCGAGGAAGTGGGTGTCTTCAAGCCGCACCCGGCAGTCTATCGCCTGGCGCCGGAGCGGCTGCAGCTCGAACCCGCGGCCATCTGCTTCCTCTCCGCAAATGCCTGGGATGCCCATTGCGCCAAGGCCAGCGGTCTGCGCGTCGTCTGGTGCAACCGCTTCGCCCAAGCCGCGGAGCGGATTCCGGAAACCCCCGACGGGGAAATCGGCGATCTCAGCGAACTGCCGGCCCTGGTCTGCCCGTCACCGTAGCGCTGGCAGCAATCACTCGGGCGGCAGCAGCAGGTTCGCCGTCTCCTGCAGGTCCTTCTCCGAAAGCACGCCGGCGGCAGCCCTGAGCTGCAGGAGGCTGAGCAGATACTCGTAACGCGCCTGCGCGAGGTCGCGCTTGGCGACAAACATCACGCGTTCGGCGTTGAGCACATCGACGTTGCTCCTGATCCCGCTGCGCATGCCGCGCAGCGTTCCCTCGACCGCCACGGCGCTGGCGTCGACAGCCTTCTGATAGGCCGCGATCTTGCTGGCACCCGTCTCGACCGCCATGTACTGCCGCCTGACCTCGACCAGAACCTCGTTGACGGCCGCGTCCAGTTCGGCCCGGGCCCGCTCGCGGTTGGCGACCGCCTGACCGGTCAACGCGCTGACCCGGCCGCCGGCAAAGAACGGGATGTTCAACTGCACGCCGACGGAGTTGATGAGATTCTTCTGGTCAAGAGTCGACAGCGTTTCCCCTTGCGTCCGCGATGCGCGCGCAACCAGGTCGAGCTGTGGATAATGGCCGGCGCGATTGCGATCGACCTCGAGGCTGGCGAACTCGAAGGACTTGCGCCGCGCCCGAATCTCCGGGCTGCCCTCCTCCGCCATCGCCGACCACTGGTCGAGACCGACGCTCTGCACGGCGCTCGGGGCGAAGTCCGGACGCAACGGCCAGAGCGGCGCCATCGTCTTGCCGGTCATCGTCTCCAGCCTGAGCATGGCCACCGACAGCCGGTCGATGGCATCGGCGCGACCGGCCCGGGCGAGCTGCAACCGTGACTCAGCCTCGGCGACCTCGGTGACCGTCCCCTCGCCCCCCTTGCGCCGGCGCTCGGAGGTCTCGCGGTCGGCACGGTAGGCGGCGATCTCGGCATCGCTCAGTGCCAGCCTCTCGAGCGAGAACAGCACCTCGAAATAGGCTGCCGCCAGCTTGACGGCGAATTCCGCCTCCTTGCGGTCGAAGACCGCGTCGCTGAACGCCGCCTGCACGTCCCCCTGCCGGTAGCGAACGAAACTGTCGTAGTTGAACAACGGCTGCCGCAGCGCGATGGCAGCCGCCTCCTCGCGGTAATCGAGATCCTCGGTCGGGCTACCCGCCCTGGTGTAGTACGTCCGTTCACCCTTGTTCTTCGAATAGGCGCCAGTGACGCCGATATTCGGCAGCAACCCGGCGCGGCCGATGGCGATCGCATACTGCCCGGCGTCCCGCTCGTAGCGCGCCGCGCGCAGGGTCGGATCGTTCTGTCGCGCGGCGTAGTACGCATCCATCAGCCCGGCCGCCGCCACCGCGGACGACACCAGTGCCAGCACGCAGCCGGCCAGCCCGGCAGCAGCCCAACCCATCATCCTCATTCCTCGGTCAGCGCCGTCTTCATGCGATCGACGAGGGGCTTGAAGAGATAGTTCAACATCGTCCGTTCACCAGTCTTGATGAACACCTCCGCAGGCATGCCGGCCTTGATCTCGTAGCTCTTGAGCTTCTTCATCCCGTCCTCGGTGACGACCACCTGGCCACGGTAGAAGGGCGGCACCCTGCCCTGCGGATCGGTCGTTGCGTCGGCCGCCACCTGCACGAAGTCACCCGGAATCTGCGGCGTCGTGCGCTGGTTGAACGCGGGAAAAGTGATGTCGACCGGTGAGCCGATGCGCACCTTGTCGATCAGCGTCGTCGGAATCTGGACATCGATGCGCAGCGGCTCATTCTTCGGCACGACGTCCATCAGCGGTGTCCCCGGCGCCAGCACGCCACCGACGGTATGCACGCTCAGTCCGACGACGATTCCTTCGGCCGGCGCACGGATATCCGTGTTGGCCAGTTCGAAGGCCAGTCCGGCAAGACGACTGTCGAGTGATGTCACCTCCTTCTGCACCTCGGCGAGGCCGTTCTCGACGTCCTTGTCGTAATCCTGCTGGCGCGCGGTCATCCGCATCCGGACCTCGGCAATGCTCTGCTGTGTCCGCCCGAGATTGCCGATGTCCTCGGAAATGGCGCCGCCGAGCTGCGCCTGCAGGCGCTCCTGCTCGGACAGGCGGTTGCGCGGGAGATAGCCTTCAGCCGCCAGGTCGCGCAAGCCCTTGAGCTCATCGAGCAGCAGCCGGCTTTGCTCCTCCTTGGCCCGCCGCGTCGCCTCGAGAGCCTTTGCCGAAGACTGCAGACCGGCGAGCATGCTGCGCATCGCCCCCAGCTCGGCCTGCAGCGCCGCCTGGCGGGAACGCAGCAACTGCGTCTGCACCGCCATCGCACTCGCCGCCCGCGGGTCATCGCGTGCCTGCAGCAGCTCGTCGGCAAAAACGATCTCCGACCTGCCCTGCGCTTCCGCCAGCAGCCTCGCCTCGGCCGCCTTGGCGACAAACCACTGACTGCGCGCCACCTCGTACTGCGAACTGGCCATCGTCGGGTCGAGACGAACGAGGATCTGGCCGCTCTGCACTTCATCCCCATCCTTGACCAGGATCGCTTCGACCTTGCCCGCACCGAGGTTCTGCACCGTCTTGCGGTTGCCGGTCACGACGACCTGGCCACCGGCCGGGACCCCTTGGTCGAGAGGCGCCAGAGCGGCCCACAGCATGAAACCGCCAAAGCCGATGGCGAGAACCAGCCAGCCGAAACGCGACGCCCGACCATGATCGATATCGACCGCAGCCGCCCGCTGCCCGCCGCCCCCTGCGTCCTGCGCGACCTCGCCAACATCGGTGATGTCGGCGTCGGACACCTTCTTCCGCCCAAACATGCTGATCGACATCCTCCTGGTTTTCCCCTCAGGCGCCGAAGCGCGGTGTCGCCGGCGTGCTCGCGGCAACCGCCATCGGTGCCGGCCGGGCGGCTACTCCCTGACGGTCCGCGCCGGCCTGGTTCCCCGATCGCAACGCCGCCAGAACCTGGTCACGCGGTCCGTGCAGCTTGACCGTTCCTTCATGCAGCACCAGAATGCTGTCGGCGACGGCCAGCGTGCTCATGCGGTGGGTGATGATCACCACGGTGCGCTTCTCGGCCTTCAGACGCCGCAGCGTCTCCGCCAGCGCCGCCTCCCCTTGGTCATCCAGGTTCGAGTTCGGCTCGTCGAGCACGATCAGAGCCGGGTCGCCGTAGAGCGCCCTGGCCAGTCCGATGCGCTGCTTCTGCCCACCCGATAGGGCGCTGCCGCCGTCGCCGAGCGGCGTGTCGTAGCCCATCGGCAACAGCAGGACCAGGTCATGGACCCCCGCAGCCTGCGCCGCTGCCAGAACCCGCTCCGAGTCGATGTCGCCAAAACGGGCGATGTTCTCGGCGACGGTGCCGTCAAACAGCTCGATGTCCTGTGGCAGGTAGCCGAGATGGCGACCCAGCTCGTCCTTGTTCCACTTGAAGACCTCGGCGCCATCGAGCCGCACGGAACCGGCCAGCGGCGGCCAGACGCCAACCAGCAGGCGCGCCAGGGTGGACTTCCCGGAAGCACTCGGGCCGATCACCGCCACGATTTCGCCGGCCTTCAGGCTGAAGCTGACATTCTTCAGGATCAGCACCCTGCTGCCGGGAGCCGCGGTCGCCGCGTTCTCCACCAGCACGACGCCCTCGGGTCGGGGCAGCGGCATGCCGGCGACGCGGGCCGGATAGACCTGCAGCAACTCGGCCAGACGCCCGTAGGCCGCGCGCGCCGACACCAGCTGCTTCCAGTTGGCGATCAGGACCTCGACCGGAGCCAGCGCACGACCCATGATGATCGAGCCGGCGATCATCATGCCGGGCGTGATCTCGCCCTCGATCGCCAGCAGCGCACCATAACCCAGCGCCAGCGACTGCATCGAAATCCGCACGAAACGGGTGATGGCGTTCAACACACCCGCACGATCGCTCGCCAGAGCCTGCTGCATCAGGAACTTCTGATGCAGCTTGAACCAGCGGCCGCGGATCGCCGGCAGCATGCCCATCGCCTCGATCACCTCGGCGTTGCGCAGATTGTTGTTGGCCTGCGCATTGGCTGCCATCGCCAGCTTCTGCGCCTCGCCCAGGGGCCCCGCCGAAACCCGTTCATTGACCACCGCCAGAATCACCAGCAGCAGCACGCCGATCAGCGCGAAAATCCCGAGTTCGACGTGCAGCATGAAGATCACCAGGACATAGATCGGCATCCACGGCGCATCGGTCAGGGCAATCACGCCGGCACCCGTCAGCGTCTGCCGCATCGACGCCAGGTCGTTCAGCGCCTGTGCCGGATTCTGGCCCGCCTGGCGCAGATTGCGCTCGAAGGTCGCATCGAAGACGCGGGAATTGATGTCGAGATCGAGACGCGCGCCGACACGAACCAGCACCATCGATCTGATCCACTCGAGCACCGACATCAGCCCGAACAGGCCGAGCGTGATCAGCGTCAGCATCAGCAGGGTCGTGACGTTGCGGCTGCCGAGCGCGCGGTCGTAGATCTGCAGCATGTAAATGGCCGGCGTCAGCATCAGCAGGTTGATGAAGAAGCTGAAGCTGCCGACGGTCATGAACGCCCGGCGAAAAGACAGCAGCACCTCGGCAAGCTCGCTGCGTTGCTGCGCTGGCCTACTCATCGCCACCAGTCCCTGAAAACACGCTGCCTCTCCTCCCCGATCCGGGCCTCAACCGCCGCCGGCAGTCAGCGCCAGCGGCGTGCCGGGCAGGAACCTGCTCTGCGGCAGGGGGCAATGATGACAGATGTGCCGGTCAACAGCCAGCCTCGCGGCCCGGGACGTCGTCCGCCGCGCGTCCAGTGGGTCGTTGCGCCACACCAACTGCATGCCAGCGCGCCCGCACGCGCCATGCGGCACCGCAAGTCGTCGCCCTGGCCATGGGCCACAGCGATGGCTGGCGTCCTGCCTGACCCGGGTACGCACCCATTCTCCGGCAATCATGGTAAGGGAGCGAACTACCGGCCGCGGTAGGGACCCGTCCCGCCATCCCCGCCACGGCCGCCGAGCGCCAGCAGCAGCAGGAAGCAGCCGGCGACCAGCGCCGCCATGCCCCCCTGGAGCAACGTCAGCAGCTCGAAGCCTGCGAGATAGTGCTTGCCTGTCAGACGCGTTGCCACCGCAACGATGCAGACCAACAGGCCGCCGCTACCGACGGCACGCCCAAGCCAGAGCAGAAGAGCTTCCATGTGCAACCCCCTTTCACCAATGAATGCAGCCCACGTTGCAGCCGGTCGGCGCCGGGCGGATCGCCATCCGACCAGGGATGCCGGGCATCCCTGTCACCACGGCAAGCCGCACGCCGGCAGCAACGAAACGACGCGCCATCGACCGGGCAACGCACACACCGCCCGGATCGCGCGCAACGTCCTGACGCGTGCCGGCCTACTCCGGCAGACCGTTCAGATAATACAGGTTGTCCAGCCGTGCGCCCGGTTTGGCAAGATGACCGAACCAGCGATCGTGAATCTCGTAAATCTCGCGGTTGCGCGACAGCCGCGCCAGTACCGCGTTCACCGCCAGGCGGAAATCGGCGTCGTTGCGCCGCAACATCAGCGCGTATGGCTCATAGGAAAAGGTTTCGGGGCCGATCGTCCAGTCGCTCTGGTTGCCGGAATCGAGCGCCAGTCCGATCAGCAGCGCGCGATCCGAGGCGTAGGCGTCGGCCCTGCCCTGCAGCAGTGCTGCCAGCCCGTGCTGATGGTCGCTGACCGTGACCAGTTCGGCACTGACCCGGTGCTGTGCCAGCGCGGCGACGAGCGTCCGCTCGCTGGTCGTGCCGCCGGCGACGGCGATCCTCCTGCCGGCGAGATCCTCGACGCGCCTGATTCCCGCGCCGCGCCGCGACAGATACGAGGCACCATCGACGAAGATCGGCAGGCTGAAGTCCACCTCCTGCATGCGCGACAGCGATGCCGTCGTCGAGCCGCATTCGAGATCGATCTCGCCCGACTTCAGCTTCGCGATCCGCGTCTCCGGAGTCACCGCCACCCAGAGCAACTGCAGTTCCTCGAGACCGAGCTGCCTGGCGATCCCGGCGACCACCCGCGTACACAGGTCCACCGAGTAGCCCCAGGGCTGGTTGTCGTTGCCGGTATAAGAAAAGGGGATCGACGAGTCGCGGTAGCCGAGCGCGATCGTCCGGTTCGCCTTGATCTTGTCAAGAGTCCCCGCCGCCTGGACCATCGGCGTCAGCGACAGCAGCAGGCTTGCCACGAGCCAACAACACGAACGATGCAGCCGCATCGGACTCCTCCTCAACGAACAAAAAAAGCCGGCACCCGGCGAGTAGTGATTCTTGCACGGCGGCCGCGGCTTGGGAATCACCGCGCCGGCACTCCGCCGCCGCGCCGGCATGATCCGCACCACCAGCACCGCCGATTTGCCGCCCAGCCGTGTGCTCCTCTACTGCCAGGCCGCCAGGAACTCGTGCCAGTGCGCCTTGTCAAGCCGCTGCAAGGCAGCACGGACGCTGGCCTGCTCGTGCTCGTATTCGCTCGCCGAGATCTCGCCGCGCATCAGCCGGAAGCGCAGTGCCACGAGATAGGTATTGACGGCGTCGGTCTCGCAGTAATCGCGAATCTCGGCGCTGCGCCCCTCCTGCCATGCCTGCCAGACCTTGCTGCCATCCATGCCGAGCTTGCCGGGAAAACCGATCAGCCGTGCCAGCTCGTCGAGGGGGACGGCGGCCCGCGGCTGATAGAGTGCCAACAGGTCCATCAGATCGAGGTGACGTGTGTGATAGCGGCTGATGTAGTTGTTCCACTTGAAGTCGCGGCTGTCGGCATGATCGCCGTCGCCGAGATCCCAGTAGCGCGGCGCAACCAGCCCGTGGATCAGTCCCCGGTAATGCAGCACCGGCAGGTCGAAGCCGCCGCCATTCCAGGACAGCAGTTGCGGCGTGAACTTCTCCACGCCGTCGAAGAAGCGCTGAATGATCTCCGCTTCGCCCAGTTCGGGCGCCGCCAGCGACCAGACACGAAAATCCCTGCCGAGGCGCAGCGCGCAGGAAATCACCACCACCCGCTGCAGATGCAACGGCAGGAAGTCGTTGCCGGTCGCCGCCCGCCGCCGCTGGAAGGCGAGTTCCGCAACCTCCTCGTCGGACAGAGCCGGGTCGAGCACGTGCAGGCGGCGCAGGCCCTCGACGTCGGGAACCGTCTCGATGTCAAAGGCGAGAACCGGCTTCATCAAGGGCGTTCAGGCCGGGAAGACACCGGTCGACAGGTAGCGGTCGCCGCGGTCGCAGACGATGCTGACGATGGTGGCATTCTCGACTTCCGCCGCCAGACGCAGGGCGACGGTGAGCGAACCGCCCGAAGAGATGCCGGCGAAGATGCCCTCCTCGCGCGCCAGGCGGCGCGTCATCTCTTCCGCTGCGCCCTGTGACACCGACTCGACACGATCGACCCGTGTGCGGTCGAAGATCTTCGGCAGGTAGGCCTCCGGCCACTTGCGTATACCCGGGATCTGCGAACCGTCCTCGGGCTGGCAACCGACGATGCAGACGGCAGCGTTCTGCTCCTTGAGGTAACGCGAGACACCCATGATCGTCCCGGTGGTCCCCATGCTGCTGACGAAATGGGTGATGCCACCGGCGGTCTGTCGCCACAGCTCGGGGCCGGTTCCCTCATAGTGCGCCAGGGGATTGTCGGGGTTGGCAAACTGGTCGAGGATGACTCCACGCCCCTCCCTCTGCATGCCCTCGGCGATGTCGCGCGCCAGTTCCATGCCGCCATCGCGCGGCGTCAGCACCAGTTCGGCGCCAAAGGCGCGCATCGTCTGCCGCCGCTCGACGCTCTGGTTCTCGGGCATCACCAGCAAAATCCGATAGCCGCGCGCGGCGGCCACCATCGCCAGCGCGATGCCGGTGTTGCCCGACGTCGCCTCGATCAGCGTGTCGCCGGGCCGGATGTCGCCGCGTTTTTCGGCACGCGCGATCATCGACAGCGCCGGGCGATCCTTGACCGATCCGGCGGGGTTGTTGCCTTCGAGCTTCGCCAGGATGCGGTTGCCGCGCGCCTCGCCGAGCGCGCCCGGCAGACGTTTCAGAATCACCAGCGGCGTATTGCCGACTTGGTCCTCGAGGGTCTCAGCCATGTGCATTCAGCCAGTCGACGTATTGTGGGACCGCCTCGCCGACGTCGGCGAAGGACGCCTGGTAGCCAGCCCGGCGCAGCCTCGTCAGATCGGCCTCGGTGAAACTCTGATAGCGGCCCCTGAGATCCGCCGGAAACGGGATGTATTCGATCAGTCCGCGCCCGACCAGTTCCGCCAGCGGCAACGGATCCGCACCGGCGAGCGCCCGGCAGGCATTGACGTTCGCCACCGCCAGCTCGTTGAAGGTCTGTGCGCGGCCAGTGCCGACATTGAAAATCCCCGACTTCTCAGGGTGTGGGTGATCGAGAAAGAAGAGGTTGACCCGGACGACGTCGTCAACGAACACGAAGTCGCGCCGCTGCTCGCCGTCGGCATGACCGTCACAACCGGCGAAGAGCCTGACCTTGCCGTCGCTGCGAAACTGGTTGTAGTGGTGAAAGGCCACCGACGCCATTCGCCCCTTGTGCGACTCGCGCGGTCCATAGACGTTGAAATAGCGGAAACCAACCACCTGCGAACTCGACGAGCCATTCACCGTCAACCTCTGGCGGACGATCTGGTCGAAGAGGAACTTCGAGTAACCGTAGACGTTCAGCGGAGCCTCGTGCACCCGATCCTCGCAGAAGACCCTGCCGCCACCGTAGGTCGCCGCGCTCGAGGCGTAGAGCAGCGGCACCTCCTGGTCGAGGCACCAGTCGAGGATGCCGAGCGAGTAACGGTAGTTGTTCTCCATCATGTAGCGACCGTCGCTCTCCATGGTGTCGGAGCATGCGCCCTGGTGCAGAATGGCATCGACGTCGCCGTCGAAATGGCCGGCCAGCAGGCGATCGAGGAACTCGTGCTTGTCGAGATAATCGGCGATCTCGCAATCGACCAGGTTGCGGAACTTGTCGGCCCGCGTCAGGTTGTCGACGGCGATGATGCGGCGCACACCGCGCTCGTTGAGCGCCTTGACGAGATTGGCGCCGATGAAGCCGGCGGCGCCGGTGACGATGGTATACATGGAATCACCTCATTTCAGTGCGGCCGCCAGCTCGTCACCGTCGACCACCGCCGTCCCCAGCTTGCCGACGACCAGGCCGGCGGCAAGGTTCGCCGCATGCACCGCGTCCGGCCAGGTGGCAGCGCCGGCGAGCATCACCGCCAGGGTGGCGATCACCGTGTCACCGGCACCCGAAACGTCGAAGACCTCGCGTGCCACCGCCCTCTCGTGAATCACCCCGGACTCGTGAAAGAGCGACATCCCCTCTTCACTGCGCGTCACCAGCAATGCCGCCAGCCGCAGTTGCTCGCGCAACGATTCCGCCTTGCGCGCCAGTTCGTCCTCGTCGTGCCAGCGGCCGACGACGGTGCGCAGCTCGGCGCGGTTCGGCGTCACCACCGTTGCACCGGCATACTTCGAGAAATCGTCGCCCTTCGGATCGACCAGAACCTGCTTGCCGGCCGCGTTCGCCAACCGGATCATCTCGCCGATGTGCGTCAGGCCTCCCTTGCCATAGTCGGAGAGGATCACCGCGTCGCAGTCGGCGACGCGGGCGGCAAACTCGGCCAGTTTCGCGCGCAGGACCTCGTGCGACGGCCACGTCTCGAAGTCGATGCGCAGCAACTGCTGTTGCCGGCCAATGACGCGCAGCTTGACCGTCGTGCTGATCGCCGGATCGACATGCAGGCTGACATCGATGCCGCTCGTCGCCAGCAACTGCTGCAGGCTCTGGCCTGCCTCGTCATCGCCGACGACCGACAGCAGCGAGGCCCGCGCTCCCAGTGCCGCAACGTTGCGGGCGACGTTCGCCGCGCCACCCGGGCGCTCCTCGCTGCGGCCGATGCGGACCACTGGCACCGGCGCCTCGGGCGAGATGCGCGCGACATCGCCGAACCAGTAACGGTCGAGCATGACGTCGCCGACGATCAGCAGGCGCGCGGCCGACAGATCAGGCAGCCGCATGCGCGTCCCGGTCGACCAGGGGCAGTGGGCACGCCCGTCCGGCGCCACGCGCAACAGGCTCTGATGATCGCAAGGGAGACTCCTAAGGTGTCAGATCGAACTCTTCGCTGCGCTTCGGAGAATAGGTCTCCCAGCCGCCGCAGGCCGGACAGCGCCAGTAGAACTGACGTGCCTTGAAGCCGCAATTATCGCACCGATAGCGCGCCAGACGACGCGTGTAGGTCTGCACGATGCCCTTCGCCAGCTCCAGGTCGGGGCGACTCTCGGCGCTGGCGAGCAACAGTCTCGCCTCGAGCAGCTTGTCGAAGCCGAGCAGCGTCGGGTTTCGCTTCAGCTCGTCACGCACCAGTTCGTAGGCGGCCTGCGGGCCGTCGCCCTCGAGGACGAGCTGGAAGACGACGTCGAGCAGATCGAGCGACGGATAGTGTTCGAGATAACCGCGCAGCAGGCGCAGGCCGGCGTCCCGCCGGTCGAGCTTGCGGAAGGCGCCGAGCAAACGCTGCGCCACCAGTGCCAGATACGCCGGATCCTGCTGCTCGATCCGCTGCCAGGACTCGATGGCCGCCTCCCACTGTTCCTCCTGCAGCAGCATGTCGCCCCGCAGCAGGCTGGCGCGAACGCACTTGCGGTTGCGATCAAGCGCCGTCTGCAGATAACCGGCGGCGAGATCGCGGCGCGAACGGATCATCTCGGCCGCCGCCAGCTCGCAGTAATACTCGGCGATCTCCTTGTGCGACGCGAAATCCGGCAGCTCGGAGGCGATCGCGATCGCCTTCTCCCAGTGCTTCTCGAGCTGGTAGATCTCGAGCAGGTTGCGCTTCGCGTCCTCGCCCAGCTCCGAGTCGCGCAGCTTGTCGAAAACGGCCTCGGCGCGATCGAGCAACCCGGCCTTGAGATAGTCCTGCCCGAGTTCGGCGAGAGCCTGCAGCTTCAGCTCCTGTTTCAGGTCCTCGCGCTCGATCAGATTCTGGTGCATGCGGATCGCGCGATCGGTCTCGCCACGCCGGCGAAACAGGCTGCCGAGGGCGAAATGCAGCTCGATCGTCTGCGGGTCCACCTTGACCGCCTCGACGAAAGCCTCGATGGCGCGGTCGGGCTGCGCATTGAGAAGAAAGTTGAGACCCTGGAAATACGAACGCGGCAGTGCGCGCGACTCGCGCACCAGATGGCGGATGTCGATCCGTGCCGCCAGCCAGCCGAGGCCGAAGAACAGCGGAAAGAGCAGCAACTGCCAGTAGTCGAACTCAATCATTGATCAGGCTTCCAGGCAGAACGCGAATCGCCGGCAGGCAGAGAAACGGCAGGACCATCCAGGCCCAGGGCAACGAACGCATCGATCAGCTCCCACAGAAACGGGCGGCGACTCTCGTCACCGCCCGTCATCTGCCACGGCCCGGCGAGCCGGGGTACCGCATCACTCCGGCGCGGCGTCCACGCGCTCGCGCAGCTCCTTGCCCGCCTTGAAATGCGGCACCCATTTCTCGGGCACCTCGACCTTCTCGCCGGACTTCGGGTTGCGGCCGACCCGCGGCGGCCGGTAGTTCAAGGCAAAGCTGCCGAAACCGCGAATCTCGATGCGATCGCCCCTGGCCAGGGCCTCCGCCATCGCCTCGAGAATCATCTTCACCGACATGTCCGCATCCTTGGCAACGAGTTGCGGGAAGCGCCGGGCCAGTTCGGCGATCAGATCCGACTTGGTCATCCTCCAGCCTTACTGCGGATTGTTCAGCTTGGCCTTGAGCAGCGCCCCAAGGTTCGTGGTACCCGAACTGGCGCTGCTGTCGGCCGAGAACTTCTGCATCGCCTCCTGCTGCTCCGCCTGTTCGCGCGCCCGGATCGAGAGACTGATCGAACGGGTCTTGCGGTCGACGTTGATGATCATCGCTTCGATCCGGTCGCCTTCCTTGTACAGCTTGGAAAGGTCGTCGATGCGCTCGCGCGAGGCCTCGGAAGCACGCAGGTAGGCTTCGATGTCGCCTTCGAGCATGACCACGGCACCGCGTGCATCGACCGACTTGACGACGCCGCGGGCGATGCTGTTCTTGTCGTGCGTCGCGATGTAGCTGGTGTAGGGATCACCGTCGAGCTGCTTGATGCCGAGCGAGATGCGCTCCTTGTCGGTATCGATCGCCAGCACCACCGCGTCGACCTCGTCGCCCTTGCGGAAGTTGCGGATCGCCTCTTCGCCAGCGACCGACCACGACAGATCCGACAGGTGAACGAGACCGTCGATGCCGCCCGGCAGGCCGATGAAGACGCCGAAGTCGGTGATCGACTTGATCGCCCCGCGCACCCGGTCGCCCTTCTTGTAGTTCATCGAGAACTCGTCCCACGGATTGGCGGCGCACTGCTTCATGCCGAGCGAGATGCGGCGGCGATCCTCGTCGATCTCGAGGATCATCACCTCGACCTCGTCGCCGAGCTGGACGACCTTCGACGGGTGGACGTTCTTGTTCGTCCAGTCCATCTCGGAGACATGCACCAAGCCCTCGATTCCCTGTTCGATCTCGACGAAGGCGCCGTAGTCGGTGAGGTTGGTGACCTTGCCGAAGAGACGGGTCGTCGGCGGGTAACGGCGCGAAATGCCGACCCACGGATCCTCGCCGAGCTGCTTCAGGCCGAGCGACACCCGGTTCTTTTCCTGGTCGAACTTGAGGATCTTCGCCTGCACTTCGTCGCCCACCGCCAGCACCTCGGACGGATGGCGGACACGACGCCACGCCAGATCGGTGATGTGCAGCAGGCCGTCGATGCCGCCGAGGTCGACGAAGGCGCCATAATCGGTGATGTTCTTGACCACGCCCTTGACGATGCTGCCCTCGCGCAGGGCGGCCAGCAGCGCTTCGCGCTCTTCGCCGACGCTCGCCTCGAGGACGGCGCGCCGCGAAACCACCACGTTGTTGCGCTTGCGGTCGAGCTTGATGACCTTGAACTCGTAGGTCTTGCCTTCGTACGGCGTCGTGTCCTTGACCGGGCGCATGTCGACCAGCGAACCCGGCAGGAAGGCGCGAACGCTGTTGGTCATCACCGTCAGCCCGCCCTTGACCTTGCCGGTGATCGTGCCGCTGACCAGGCTGCCATCGTTGAGTGCCTGCTCGAGCGCGTTCCAGGCGGCGACCCGCTTCGCCCGGTCGCGCGACAGGCGGGTCTCGCCGAAGCCGTTCTCGAGTTGCTCGATGGCAACCTGGACGAAATCGCCGACCTTGACTTCGAGGACGCCCTGGTCGTTGAGGAATTCTTCAAGATCGATGTAGCTCTCGGACTTCAGGCCGGCATTGACGACGACGAAGTTCTGGTCGATGCGCACGACTTCCGCAGTGATGACCTCGCCAGGCCGCATTTCCTGGCGACCGAGGCTCTCTTCGAAAAGTTCGGCAAAGCTTTCTTGCATGGTGGGATTGGCTGACATATGTGTTGAGTGACCTGACCGCAAAACTGCGGGGTGAGTTGATGACGATCACCAGCCTCGCCCGTTGCCGCACGCCCTCGGCGACGACAGGCGGGACGACGCATCGACCGTGCCTGCCGGGCAAGCCCGTGCCGGCGGCGGAGACCGCAACGACGCATTGTGACTGGTGACACCTGCTGGCGAACGGCGGCTGCCGTTTCACCCTTTTCCCGGAACCTTGTTGACCCAGTCCAGCACCTGCGCCACCGCTGTTTCGATGGTCAGATCCGTCGTGTCGAGCAATTCAGCATCCGTACTCGGCAGCATCGGTGCCACGCTGCGCTCGCCATCCCTGGCGTCGCGCTCCGCGAGATCCTGCACGAGATCGCGGATATTAGCAGCGATTCCTTTGTCGATCAACTGCTTAAGACGCCTCTCTGCGCGCATCGCGAGGCTGGCGGTGAGAAACACCTTGGTCGCCGCATCCGGGAAGACCACCGTGCCCATGTCGCGCCCGTCGGCAACCAGTCCGGGCGGCCGCCGGAACGCCCGCTGCCGGAACAGGAGCGCGCTGCGCACGGCCGGCAGTGCCGCCACCAGCGACGCCGCGCGCGAGATCTCCTCGCTGCGGATGGCGTCGCCAACCTCCTCGCCGGCGAGCCGGATCGACGTCGCGGCGAACGCGACATCGAGCGTCGCGGCGATCGCCGCCACCGCCGCTTCGTCGTCGCAGCCGACGCCGGCGCGCAGCGCGGCGAGGGCGGTCAGCCGGTAGAGGGCGCCCGAATCGAGGTAGTGCCAGCCGAGCGCCTGCGCCACGCGCGCGGCGACGGTCCCCTTGCCCGATGCCGAGGTGCCGTCGATGGCGATCACCGGCACCGGCCGCGTCATCGCCGCGAAACGCGCGAAATAGTCGGGAAAGGTCTTGCCGACGGTCTGCGGATCGTTGATCCGCAGCGGTGCGCCACGGGCGGCGAGCGACAGGCACATGGCGATGCGGTGATCGTCGTAGGTATCGATCAGCGCCGGCCGCAGCAGCTGATCCGCGGCTGGCGGATGGACGCGGATGAAGTCGTCGCCGCTGTCGACGCGGACGCCGAGCTTGCCGAGTTCGTTCGCCATCGCCGCGATGCGGTCGGTCTCCTTCACCCGCCAGCTGGCGATGTTGCCGAGCGTCGTCGGCCCACTGGCGAAAAGCGCCACCGTCGCCAGCGTCATCGCCGCGTCCGGAATGTGATTGCAGTCGATCTCGATGCCGCGCAGCCGGCCATCGGCAATGCCCGCCGCCGGTGCCGCGGCCTCGATCCAGTTGTCGCCGACGGTGATCTCGGCGCCCATCGCCGCCAGCGCGTCGGCGAAGCGGACGTCGCCCTGGATCGAATCCTGCCCCACCCCCTCGACGCGCACCGGTCCGCCGCCGATGGCGCCGAGCGCCAGGAAGTACGACGCCGACGACGCGTCACCCTCGACGTGCAACACCCCGGGCGAGCGATAGACACTGCCGGCGGCGACGGTGAAGCGTTGCCAGCCGTCGCGCTGCACGGCAACCCCGAAACGCGCCATCGTCGCCAGCGTCATCGCGACGTAGGGTCGCGAGATCAGCGCGCCGACGATCTCGACTGAGGTCTCGACGCCGCGCAGCGGCAGTGCCATCAGCAGGCCGCTGAGGAACTGGCTCGAGACATCGCCGCGCAGGCGGACGACGGCGGCGCTGGAGCGCCGCGGCGGCCGGATCAGCAGCGGCGGAAAGCCCTCGCCAGCCAGGTAGTCGATGTCGGCGCCGAGCTGCCGCAGGCCGTCGACGAGATCGCCGATCGGCCGCTCGTGCATCCGCGGCACGCCGGCCAGCCGGTAGGTGCCGCCGGCCAGCGCCAGCACCGCCGTCAGCGGCCGGAAAGCGGTGCCGGCATTGCCGAGGAAGAGTTCGGCCGCGCGCACCGGCAGTTCGCCGGCGACGCCGCTGACGACGAGCGCAGCGTCAGCCGCCGGCTCGATGCCGACGCCGAGCGTGCGCAGCGCAGCCAGCATGCGCGCGGTGTCGTCCGAGGCCAGCAGGTCGCGAATCTCGGTCTGCCCACTGGCCAGCGCCGCCAGCAGCAGGACGCGGTTGGAGATGCTCTTCGACCCCGGCAGGCGCAGCGTGCCGGCGGCCGAGACGAACTGCGGCAGGTCGAGGAAAGCCGCACTCATCGGCCGCCCCGGCGCTCGCCCCAGTCGCGCCGGGCACGCCGCGCGTTGTCGAAGACCTCCTCGAGCCGCGCACCGTCGGCCGCCTGCAGCGAATCGCGCAGGCCATCGAGCTGCGCCCGGTAGCGGTCGAGTTCCTCGAGCAGCGCCGGCCGGTTGGCGAGGCAGATGTCGCGCCACATCTCGGGATGGCTGGCGGCGATCCGCGTGAAGTCGCGAAAACCGCTGGCGGCAAAATCGAACAGCAGCTCGTGGTTGTCGCGCCCCGCCAGTTCGTGCACCAGCGCGAACGACAGCAGGTGCGGCAGATGGCTGACGGCAGCGAAGATGCGGTCGTGTTCGGCAGCCCCCAGTTCGCGGATGATCGCGCCGCAGGCCTCCCAGGCGCTGCGGACGCAGGCAACGCTGGCGGCGTCGTTCTCCGGCAGCGGCGTCAGCACCACCTGCCGGTCGTGGTAGAGGTCGGCGCGCGCCGCCGCCGCACCGCTGTTTTCGGCGCCGGCGATCGGATGCGCCGGCACGAACTGGCCGATGCGCTCGCCGAAATGCGCGCGCGCCGCCGCCACCACGTCCTCCTTGGTGCTGCCGGCGTCGCTGACGACGGTCTGCGGACCGATACAGGGAGCGATGCGCGCCATGATCTCGCCGCTGCGGCCGACCGGCGCCGCGATCAGCACCAGATCGGCGGCGTAGACCTCCTGCGCGACATTGAAGCCGACGCGGTCGAGAATCCCGAGCCGCAGCGCCTGGTTCAACGAGCCGAGCGTGCGCCCGAAACCGACCACCTCGCCGACCTGTCCGGCGGCCTTCAGCGCCAGCGCGAACGAACCGCCGATCAGCCCGACGCCGAACACCACCACGCGCTCGAGCAGCACCGCGCCGCTCATCGCCGTTCCCCGCTGCCGGCGCTCACAGAGCCACCTCGAGTGCGGCCAGGAAGCGCGCGTTCTCGCTCTCGCTGCCGATCGTCACCCGCAGCCAGTCGGGCAGTCCGTAGGCGGCGATCGGCCGCACGATCACCCCCTGTCGCAGCAGCTTCTGGTTCGTCTGCGCCGCGTCGGCGAGGCGGAAGGTGAGAAAGTTGCCGTGCGACGGGATGTGCGTCAGACCGAGGCGCTTCAGGCCGGCGACGATCTGTTCCATTCCCGCCCGGTTCTGCGCGTAGCTCTCGGCGACGAAGCGGTGGTCGTCGAGCGCCGCCACCGCCGCCGCCAGCGCCAGGTTGTTGCAGTTGAACGGCTGCCGCACGCGGTTCATCAGGTCGGCGATTTCCGGCGAGGTCAGCGCGTAGCCGATGCGCAGCCCGGCCAGGCCATGGATTTTCGAAAAGGTGCGGGTGATCACCAGGTTCGGCAGGTCGGCCAGCCAGCTCGTCGTGTCGACCCGCTCGGCCGGCGGCAGGTACTCGTTGTACGCCTCGTCGAGCACCACCACGACGTCGCGCGGCAGCGAAACGATGAAATCCCGCAGCGCTGGCGCCGGCAGGAAGGTGCCGGTCGGGTTGTTCGGGTTGGCGATCCACAGCACCCGCGTGTCCGGCCGGACCGCCGCCCGCATCGCTGCCGGATCATGCCCGTAGTCGCGCGCGGCGACGGCGATCGGCTCCGCGCCGGCGGCCAGCGTCGCCAGCGGATAGACGGCGAAGGCATACTGGGCGAAGACCGCCGACCGTCCCGGCGCGAGGAAGACCCGCGCGACGAGGTCGAGGACGTCGTTCGAGCCGTTGCCGAGGACGATCTGCTCGACGCCCAGCCCGCTGCGCGCCGACAGCGCCTGCAGCAGCGCGAACTGGTCGGGGTAGCGCGCCAGGTCGTCGACCGCCGCCAGCATCGCCGCGCGCGCCTTCGGGCTCATGCCGAGCGGGTTCTCGTTCGACGCCAGCTTGACGATCTGCGTCACCGCCAGCCCCATCTCGCGCGCCAGCTCGGTGATCGGCTTGCCCGGCTGATAGGGTGAAATCGCCCGCACATAGGGCAGGGACTGCTCGCTGAGTGCCATTGTCGGTCCTCAAGTAAGTCGCCGGCACCGCCGGCCAGCGACGGCCGTGCCGGCGCGGATCAGGGCGCCGGTCAGTAGGCGGCCATCGGGTACGAACCCAGAAGCTTCAGGTACGGCGCCCGCCGCGCCAGTTCGGCGAGCGCACGGCGCAGCGGCTCGTCGTCGCGGTGGCCGTCGAGATCGACGAAGAAGACGTACTCCCACAGCGTGTGCCGCGCCGGCCGTGACTCCAGCCGCGTCATCGACACGCCGGCATCCGCGAACGGCGCCAGCAGGCCGCTCAGGGCGCCGGTCTGGTTCTGCGCCGACATGATCAGCGAGGTCTTGTCGCGTCCCGACGCTCCGGCATCGTGCCGCCCGAGGACGGCAAAGCGGGTGGTGTTGTTCGGCTCGTCCTCGATGTTGCTCGCCAGCTCGGGGAGCTGGTAGCGTTCGGCCGCCGCCTGACCGGCGATCGCCGCCGCACCGGTTTCCGCCGCCGCCAGTTGTGCCGCCTGCGCATTGCTGCCGACCGGCACCCGCTGCGCCAGTGGCAGCGAGCGGTTGAGCCACTCGTGGCACTGCGCCAGCGACTGCGCGTGCGAGTACACCTTGTGCACGCCGGCGAGCGCCGTCTCGTTCGACAACAGATGCTGGTGGATGCGCAGCACGACCTCGCCGCAGATCTTCAGCGGCGTCGTCAGCAGCAGGTCGAGCGTCCGCCCGACCGCGCCCTCGGTCGAGTTCTCGATCGGCACCACCGCGTAGTCGGCATGCAGCGCCTCGACCTCGCGGAAGACGTCGTCGATCGAAATCTGCGGCAGCAGCCGCGCCGCATGGCCGAAATGCTTCACCGCCGCGCTCTCCGAGAAGGTGCCGAGCGGCCCGAGGAAAGCGATGCCGAGCGGCTGCTCAAGCGACAGGCAGGCCGACATCACCTCGCGGAAGAACCAGGTCAGGCTCTCGTTCGACAGCGGCCCCGGGTTCATCCCCTGGATTCGCTGCAGCACCTGCGCCTCGCGCTCCGGGCGGTAAATGAAACCCGCCTCGCCGTGCCGCGCCTTGATCTCGCCGACCTGTTGCGCCAGCCGCGCACGCTGGTTGAGCAGCGCCAGCAGGTCGCCATCGACCGCGTCGATCTGCCGCCGGACGGCCGCCAGCTCGCGTTGCAGGTCGTCGCTCATGCCGCCGCCCGCGACATCCGCCGGCAGCACACGGGCGCTGGCAGCAGCCTGGTCATTCCGCCGCCGGCGTGTCCGGATCCGCCGCCGGCGCGTCGGGCGCCGCCGCATCGGCCGCCGGCTCGCCCGGCGCGCCCTCATCCTCGCTCTCGCTCTCGACGACCTTCTCGAGACCGGCGAGCTTCTCGCCGGCGTCGAGCGCGATCAGCGTCACCCCCTGCGTCGCCCGCCCGAGTTCGCGGATCTCGCGCACGCGCGTGCGGATCAGCACGCCGCCGGTGGTGATCAGCATGATCTCGTCGTCGTCGCGAACGAGACGGGCGGCGACGACGCGGCCATTGCGCTCGCTGGCGGCGATCGCGATCACCCCCTGCGTGCCGCGGCCCGAATGGCGGAAATCGGCCAGCGCCGTGCGCTTGCCGTACCCGTTCTCGGTCGCCACCAGCACCGTCTGCTGCTCGTTGTCGGCGATCAGCAGCGACAGCACCTGCTGCTGCTCGCCGAGCCGCATGCCGCGGACGCCACGCGCCGTGCGCCCCATCGGCCGCACGTCCTCCTCGTCGAACCACACTGCCTTGCCGACGTCCGACACCAGCACGACGTCCTGCGCGCCGTTGGTGATCTCGGCGCCGATCAGGACATCGTCGGCGTCGAGCGCGACGGCGATGATGCCGCTGCGGCGCGGGTTCGAGAAGTCCGACAGCGGCGTCTTCTTCACCGTCCCCTGCGCCGTGCACATGAAGATGAAACGGTCGTCGGTGAACTCCTTGACCGGCAGGATGGCGCTGATCTTCTCGCCCTCCTCGAAGGGAAAGAGATTGACGATCGGCTTGCCGCGACTGGTGCGCGTCCCCTGCGGCACCTCATAGACCTTCAGCCAATAGACGCGGCCGCGGTTGGTGAAGCAGAGGATGAAATCGTGCGTATTGGCGACGAAGAGGTGATCGATGAAATCGTCGGTCTTCATCGCCGCCGCCTGCTTGCCGCGGCCGCCGCGGCGCTGCGCGCGATAGTCGGCAAGCGGCTGCGACTTGATGTAGCCGGTATGCGACAAGGTCACCACCATGTCGAGCGGCGTGATGAAGTCCTCGATCCCCAGGTCCTGCGTGCTGATGACGATCTCCGACCGCCGCTTGTCGCCGAACTGGGCGCGGATCGCCGTCAGCTCGTCGCGGATCATCTCGGTGATCCGTTCCGGCCGCGCCAGGATGTCCATCAGGTCGGCGATCCGTTCGAGCAGCTCGGCGTAGTCGCCGACGATCTTGTCGCGCTCGAGGCCGGTCAGGCGCTGCAGCCGCAGCTCGAGGATCGCCTGCGCCTGCGCTTCCGACAGCAGGTAGCCGCTCTGCGACAGTCCGTACTCGATCCCGAGTCCATCCGGCCGGGTCGCGTCGAGCGCCGCCCGCGCCAGCATCTCGGCCACCGTCGGCGAGTGCCAGAGGCGGCCCATCAGCCCGCGGCGAGCGTCGGCCGGGGTTGGCGAAGCCTTGATCAGGGCGATGATCTCGTCGACGTTGTCGAGCGCCACCGCCAGCCCTTCCTGGATGTGCGCCCGCTCGCGCGCCTTGCGCAGCTCGAAGACGCTGCGCCGCGTCAGCACCTCGCGCCGGTGCCAGAGGAAGCACTCGAGCATCTGCTTCAGGTTCAGCAGGCGCGGCTGGCCATCGACCAGCGCCACCATGTTCATGCCGAAGGTGTCCTGCAACTGCGTCTGCTTGTACAGGCAGTTGAGCACCACCTCCGCCACCTCGCCGCGCTTGAGTTCGATCACCACCCGCATGCCCGACTTGTCGGACTCGTCGCGCAGGTCGGAGATGCCCTCGATGCGCTTCTCGTTGACCAGCTCGCCGATCTTCTCGAGCAGGGTGCGCTTGTTCACCTGGTACGGCAGCTCGTCGATGATGATCGCCTGCCGGTGGCCGCGGTCGATGTCCTCGAAATGCACCTTGGCGCGCATGACGACGCGGCCGCGGCCGGTGCGGTAGCCCTCGCGCACGCCGGCGACGCCGTAGATGATGCCGGCGGTCGGGAAATCGGGCGCCGGCAGCAGGTCGATCAGCTCGTCGATCGTCACCGCCGCGTTGTCGAGCAGCGCCAGGCAGGCGTCGATCACCTCGCCGAGGTTGTGCGGCGGGATGTTCGTCGCCATGCCGACGGCGATGCCCGACGAACCGTTGATCAGCAGGTTCGGAATGCGCGCCGGCAGGACCAGCGGCTCCTGCTCGGCGCCGTCGTAGTTCGGCCCGAAATCGACCGTCTCCTTGTCGATGTCGGCCAGCAGCTCGTGGCCGATGCGCGCCATGCGCACCTCGGTGTAGCGCATCGCCGCCGCGTTGTCGCCGTCCACCGAACCGAAGTTGCCCTGCCCGTCGATCAGCATGTAGCGCAGCGAGAAATCCTGCGCCATGCGCACGATGGTGTCGTACACCGCCCTGTCGCCGTGCGGATGGTACTTGCCGATGACATCGCCGACGACGCGCGCCGACTTCTTGTACGGCTTGTTCCAGTCGTTCGACAGCTCGTGCATGGCGAACAGCACGCGCCGGTGTACCGGCTTCAGGCCATCGCGCGCGTCGGGCAGCGCCCGCCCGACGATGACGCTCATGGCGTAGTCGAGATACGAGCGGCGCATCTCGTCTTCGAGACTGATCGGCAGGGTTTCCTTGGCGAAGGCTTCCATCTTCTTTCCGCTGGCGACGCGACTGCAGGGGCCATGTCGTCGTCTTGTTCGAGCCCGGGATTCTATCACGCCGGCGGTCACGCGCGCCGCGCGCGCTGCGGTGGGCGGGGGTTCGGCGGTGGCGATCGGGGGGTGTCAGGACGAACGCTGAGGGGGTCTCATGACCGGCAGTGAGACGAAAGCGCCACGGCGGGCAATGCCAGCACGAGGCGCCGGTCGGCGAGCGAACCGACTCGCCGACTGCTCTATCGAACCGGTATCGCTGGCGGGGTGATGATCGTCAATCAATTCCGCCGACGAGGTGTCTTTTCGACACCGAGATGTTCGATCACGACCGGCGGACGGTCGGGGAACTGCGCCACGAGTTCCAGCTTGCTGCCCATGCCTTCAACGTGGTGCCGCAGGGTGGAAAGCAGCATGTCACTGCGCTTTTCCAGCCGGGAGATCGTGTCCTGGCCAACGCCAAGTACCGCGGCCAGTTCCGCCTGGGTCTGGTCGGCCGCGATGCACAGGTCCTTGAGCGTCCGCAGTTCCAGCGCGCGCTTCTCGACACCCTCCCGCCGTTCTGCAGGCAGTGCGGCCATTACGTCATCGAGTCTTCTTGCCATCTCTGGAGTCCTTCGCTTCCGTAGTGGTGCGCGAGTTATGTCCTGCGATCCATATGTCGTCAAGAATATGCCCAGCCCCGTGAGCGCCAGGCTGGCAATGCCGGCCCCAGCCCAGCGCTGTTCGTGCAGCGCCGCCACCCAGGATCCCGCTGCGACGTCGCCGACGCCAATCACAAAGGCAAAGAACTGCCCCACGAAGCGCTCGACAAGGATGAACGACTTGATTCGGCCACCCTCACGGCGCCGATGCTCGGCTTCGACGCGTGTTTGCTGGATCACCCAATCGACGAGCTCCGGCTTGGGTCGCGCGCCGCCTAAAATGCGACGCGATGGAGGACGAACGGAAATGCGGCGTCCGTTCACCCGTAGGGCGCAAGCCACACGGGGATGGTGGGACTGCCGGCCACCTCTCCATCCCCGGATCGGCTGGCAGCGCTTGCGGTTTGCGAGCACTTGCAGGTCGATCTTCGTGCAACGAAGCCTGCCCCGAAGGGCAGGATGCGGCCCCGCGGCCGCCGCGGCCGCCGATGGTGCGCAGCGCGGGCTGCGGGTTGTCGAAGTGGCGGATGAGGCGGGCGATCTCGGCTTCGAGGCCGGAGTCAATGGCGGCGATCTGGATCACGTCGGCGACGGCTTCTTGCGCAGGAACTCGGGGATGTCGTAGTACGCGGCCGGGTGGTCGACGCGCGGGCGTTCTTCGAACTGGATGCCCTGATCGCCGGGGTGGGGTTCGCGGTGGCCGCGGGTGGCCCACCAGATGGCGTCCGGGATGCCTTCCGGGAAGGCGGCGCAGCGCCGGCCAGGCGGCCGCAGATGGCGGCAGTGGCGGCAGGTGGCCGAGGTGGATTCGGTGCTCTCGGTGCCGTCGAGACGGTCTGGGATGGGCGGGCTGGTCATCGGTCGCTCCGTGCGCTGCGCGAGTAGCCGATGGTAACGCGCTCGTCGATCCCGGTCCAGATCAGGCGCTCGATCAGCACAACGGCCTGGTCCGGGGCAATGCGGCCAGCGGCCAGCGCGGCGTTGTGGCTGCGCGAATCGATGCGCCTTCAGCGAAGCCTGCCCCGAAGGGCAGGTGCGGCCATCTGCTTCCCAACCCACAGGATCCCGCGCACTTCCTTCAACGAAGCCTGCCCCGAAGGGCAGGATGCGGCTTCCGGCTTGCCCGGGGCATTTGCAGGAGGAGGCGCTTCAACGAAGCCTGCCCCGAAGGGCAGGATGCGGCTCGTCGACGGTGTCTGCGGCTACGATGTAGTGGATGCTTCAACGAAGCCTGCCCCGAAGGGCAGGATGCGGCTTCGGCGAAGTCGCCGATGCTGAATGCTTTGTAGAGGCTTCAACGAAGCCTGCCCCGAAGGGCAGGATGCGCCGGCCGTCCGTCTGCAGGCCCATCAGGCCGAACAGGCTTCAACGAAGCCTGCCCCGAAGGGCAGGATGCGGCGCAGCGGGGTGATTCTTTGCGGGCGCCAGTTTCAGCTTCAACGAAGCCTGCCCCGAAGGGCAGGATGCGGCTCACGAACGCGGCGAGCAAGGCGGTCTTCACGATGCTTCAACGAAGCCTCCCCCGAAGGGCAGGATGCGGCGAGCACGCCACCCTGCACGCCAAGACCAAGGGCACCGCTTCAACGAAGCCTGCCCCGAAGGGCAGGATGCGGCTCGCGTGCTCGGTCGAGGATGCGCTCGCGATAGTGGCTTCAACCTAAAAACCGCAGTTAGCCGACTCCATCCGCATAATTTCCCAGCAACCGATGCGTTGGTGGCTCCTCGATACCAGCGAGAATCCGCTTGAGGTGATCACAGACGCGATGCCAAACGGATGGGGCGG
>JAGFNJ010000054.1 GCA_017592775.1 Candidatus Accumulibacter conexus
AACGCCTGGAGCATCCCCGGCGTCGACCTGTCGGCGCTGCCCGACGGCGCCAGCTACACCGTCACCGCCAGCGTCGCGGACGCTGCCGGCAACGCAGCCAGGCCGGCGACCCGGCCGGTCAGCACGACCGACACCGCCGCGCCGACGATCAGCATCGCCGTCGTCGCCGGTAACGACGTCATCGACGATGCCGAAGACAACAGCGTCACCCTGTCGGGCAGCACCAGCGGCGTCGAGAACGGCCAGACCGTCAGCGTCACCCTGGTCAACTCCGGTGGCACGGTCGTCTACAGCGGCAGCGCCACGGTCAGCAACAACGCCTGGAGCATCCCGGGCGTCGACTTGTCGGCGATGCCCGACGGCGCCGGCTACACCGTCACCGCCAGCGTTTCGGACGCTGCCGGCAACGCCGCCACTCCGGCGACCCGGCCGGTCAGCACGCTGGACACCACCGCGCCGACGATCAGCATCGCCGTCGTCGCCGGTAACGACATCATCGACGACGCCGAAGACAACAGCGTCACCCTGTCGGGCAGCACCAGTGGCGTCGAGAACGGCCAGACCGTCAGCGTCACCCTGGTCAACGCCGGCGGCACCGTCGTCTACAGCGGCAGCGCCACGGTCAGCAACAACGCCTGGAGCATTCCCGGTGTCGACCTGTCGGCGCTGCCCGACGGTGCGAGCTACACCGTCACCGCCAGCGTCTCGGACGCCGCCGGAAACGCCGCCACGCCGGCGACCCGGCCGGTCAGCACCGTGGACACCACCGCGCCGACGATCAGCATCGCCGTCGTCGCCGGCGACGACGTCATTGACGACGCCGAGGACAACAGCGTCGCCCTGTCGGGCAGCACCAGCGGCGTCGAGAATGGCCAGGTCGTCAGCGTCACCCTGCGCGACAGCGGCGGTGCCGTCGTCTACAGCGGCAGCGCCACGGTCAGCAACAACGCCTGGAGCATTCCCGGCGTAGACCTGTCGGCCTTGCCCGACGGTGCGAGCTACACCGTCACCGCCAGCGTTTCGGACGCTGCCGGCAACGCCGCGACTCCAGCGACGCGGCCGGTCAGCACGCTGGACACCACCGCGCCGACGATCAGCATCGCCGTCGTCGCCGGTAACGACATCATCGACGACGCCGAAGACAACAGCGTCACCCTGTCGGGCAGCACCAGCGGCGTCGAGAACGGCCAGACCGTCAGCGTCACCCTGGTCAACTCCGGTGGCACGGTCGTCTACAGCGGCAGCGCCACGGTCAGCAACAACGCCTGGAGCATCCCCGGCGTAGACCTGTCGGCCTTGCCTGACGGCGCCGGCTACACCGTCACCGCCAGCGTCACGGACGCGGCCGGCAACGCAGCCACTCCGGCGACCCGGCCGGTCAGCACCGTCGACACCACCGCGCCGACGATCAGCATCGCCGTCGTCGCCGGTAACGACGCCATCGACGACGCCGAGGACAACAGCGTCACCCTGTCGGGCACCACCAGCGGCGTCGAGAACGGCCAGACCGTCAGCGTCACCCTGGTCAACTCCGGCGGCACCGTCGTCTACAGCGGCAGCGCCACGGTCAGCAACAACGCCTGGAGCATCCCCGGCGTAGACCTGTCGGCGCTGCCCGACGGCGCCAGCTACACCGTCACCGCCAGCGTCACGGACGCTGCCGGCAACGCAGCCACGCCGGCGACCCGGCCGGTCAGCACGATCGACACCACCGCGCCGACGATCAGCATCGCCGTCGTCGCCGGCGACGACGTGATCGACGACGCCGAAGACAACAGCGTCACCCTGTCGGGCAGCACCAGTGGCGTCGAGAACGGCCAGGTCGTCAGCGTCACCCTGGTCAATGCCGGCGGCACCGTCGTCTACAGCGGCAGCGCCGTGGTAAGCAACAACGCCTGGAGCATCCCGGGCGTCGACCTGTCGGCGCTGCCCGACGGCGCCAGCTACACCGTCACCGCCAGCGTCTCGGACGCGGCCGGAAACGCCGCCACTCCGGCGACCCGGCCGGTCAACACGCTGGACACCACCGCGCCGACGATCAGCATCGCCGTCGTCGCCGGCGACGACGTCATCGACGACGCCGAGGACAACAGCGTCACGCTGTCGGGCAGCACGATGGGCGTCGAGAACGGCCAGACCGTCAGCGTCACCCTGGTCAACGCCGGAGGTGCCGTCGTCTACAGCGGCAGCGCCACGGTCAGCAACAACGCCTGGAGCATCCCCGGCGTAGACCTGTCGGCCTTGCCTGACGGCGCCGGCTACACCGTCACCGCCAGTGTCACGGACGCTGCCGGCAACGCAGCCACGCCGGCGACCCGGCCGGTCAGCACGATCGACACCACCGCGCCGACGATCAGCATCGCCATCGTCGCCGGTGACGACGTCATCGACGACGCCGAGGACAACAGCGTCACCCTGTCGGGCAGCACCAGTGGCGTCGAGAACGGCCAGACGGTCAGCGTCACCCTGCGCGACAGCGGTGGTACCGTCGTCTACAGCGGCAGCGCCACCGTCAGCAACAACGTCTGGAACATCCCGGGTGTCGACCTGTCGGCCTTGCCCGACGGCGCCAGCTATACCGTCGCCGCCAGCGTCTCGGACGCCGCCGGCAACGCGGCGACGCCGGCGACCAGACCGTTCAGCACGCTGGACACCACCGCCCCGGTTCCGACAATCAGCCTCGACCCGAACATCACGGCCGACGACATCCTCAACGCCACCGAAGCCCGTGGGTCGGTCACCATCACCGGCACGGTCGGTGGCGAGGCGAAGCTCGGCGATATCGTCACCCTGACCATCAACGGCCAGACCTACAGCGGCCCGGTCGTCAACACGGCGGGCGGAATCGGCTTCGCCATCGCCATCCCCGGCGCCGACCTCGCCGCCGACCCCGACCGCACCATCGACGCCAGCATCAGCACCACCGACGCTGCTGGCAACAGCGGCAGCGCTGCCACCAGCGAGCGCTACCGCGTTGACGTCAGTGCTGCGGCGTCGATCGCCGTTGACCCGATCACTGCCGACGACGTTCTCAACGACATCGAGGCAGGAGGCCAGATCACTGTCACGGGAGCGGTTGGTGGTGACGCCGCGCCCGGCGACAGGGTGGTGCTGAGGATCAACGGCACCGACTATGTCGGCTCGGTGCTGCCGGGGAACACCTTCAGCATCGACGTTTCCGGTGCCGATCTCGCCGTCGATACCCGCTTCCTGGCCTCGGTCAGCGGCTTCGACGATGCGGGCAATCCCTTCGTCGGCACTGCCCTGTCGGAGCACACGGTCGACCGCACGGCCTCGGCGACCATCACGGTGGACAACATCACCGCCGACGACCTCTTGACGGCCAGTGAAGCCGCAGGGATGGTTCCGGTGACCGGAACGGTCGGTGGTGACGCCGCGCCGGGCGACGCGGTCGTGCTGTCGATCAACGGCAACTCCTACGTGACCACGGTTCTTCCCGGCAACACTTTCAGCGTCAACGTCGCCGGAGCCGACCTGGCGGCCGGCACCCAGTTTACGGCGACGGTCAGCGGCACGGATGCTGCGGGCAATCCCTTCACCGCGACCGATACCTCGACCCATCGCCTCGGTCCGGTGGCGGTCGATGACCGGTCAATGGTCTACGAACTGCCCGCGCAGCGGATTTATTACAACGATTCCGCAGGAAACATCGGCACCGTGGATCCGACCACCGGCACCCGCACGCTGATCGGCAATGCCGGCCGGGTTTTCGGTGACATCGCAGTGGGCTCGACCGGAACGCTGTTCGGGATTTCGTTCGAGACCCCGAGTGCGCTCTACAGCATCAATCCGGCAACCGGCGCCGCCACGCGCATCGGACCGGTGAGCGGCGCAGGTTTCGTCAATGCTTTGGTCGCCAGCCCTGATGGCCGGCTATTTGCCGCGGGAAGCAGTGGCGACCTGTTTCAGTTGTCCACCACCACCGGTGCTGCGACCTGGATCGGCAGCTTCGGTTCCGGCCAGTCTTCCGCGGGCGACTTGCTGTTTGCCAACAATGCGCTCTACCTGTCGACCGACTCTGGGACGATACGCAAGTTCGACCTCGCGACCGGTATTGCCACCACCGCCGTCTCCGGCTTGCCGAACGACCTCTACAATCTCGCGCAGACCGACGTCGGGACCTATGTCGGCAGCACGTCGGGCGGGCAGATGTATGCCATCGATCTCGCTGCGGGAACCGCCGTCCGCACCGGTGTTTCGACGGCGCGCGCGCCACAGATGTACGGTTTCGCTGCCGCCGCTGTGGGCGGCCCACTGGTGACGATCACCGGTGACGTGACGCCGACGACAGCAGGGCAGGACCGCGATCCCGATGGCTCGACGCTGGCGGTGGTCGGTGTCGTTGCCGGCGACGTCCCGGCGCCTGCGGCAACCGGGGTGGGTGCAGTCATCAACGGCACCTACGGAACGCTCACCATCGCCGCCGATGGCAGTTACAGCTACGCCCTCGACCATTCCCGAGCAGTCGTTCAGAGCCTCGGCGCCGGCCAGATTGCCAACGACGTGTTCACCTACACGATCAGCGACGCCGACGGCGCAGTCGATACCGCCACCCTGACCGTCCAGGTCAATGGCGCCAGCGAAGTCCCGCCACCGGTGAGCACGACGGGTGGCGGCGCCAACGACACGCTCGCTGGCGGCATCGGCGCCGAGACCATGTTGGGTGGCGCCGGCAACGACCTGATGAGCGGGGGCCTCGGCGCCGACGTCTTCGCCTGGCGTCTCGCTGACCGCGCGGCGCCAGGGGCGCCGGCCGTCGACACGATCACCGATTTCTCGGTCGCGCCGCGGGCGGCCGGTGGCGACGTCCTCGACCTGCGTGATCTGCTGCAGGGGGAGAATTCCTCGCCGGGCAGCCTCGACAACTACCTGCACTTCCGCGTCGAGGGCGGGGCAACGATCGTCGACATCAGCAGTTCAGGCGGTTTCGCGGCCGGCTACAGCGCTGCTGCTGTCGACCAGCAGATCGTCCTCGCCGGCGTCGACCTTTCTGCCGGTGGCCTGACTACGGACCAACTGATCATTCAGGATCTGCTCAACAGGAACAAGCTGATCACCGACTAGTTCTCCTGCCCTGCTTGCCTGCCTGGCGATGCCACCGCCTCCGCCCGTCCGGGCTGCCACAGTTGGCCAGCCCGGGTGGCAGGAGGCGCCCCGGTTGCCGCGGCCCGCACGCTGTGCGACGACATCCTCGCCAGCGCAACCGCTGCGCGCGGATCAGCCGCCGTAACGGTTCGCTGCCGGCTCCTGCACTGCCGGACCGGTCGCACCGTCGAAATCGAGATCGGCGATGGCGGCAAGTTCGTCGGCTGTCGCCACACCTTCGGCGAACACCTGCCAGTCCAGTGCATGGGCGATCGTTGCCAGTCCCTTGAGGAAAGTCTGATTGCCTCGATTCGATGCGATACCGCCGATGAAGCTGGCATCGACCTTGACGTAGTCCAGCCCGAGGTCGTGCAGCGAGCCGACCTGGCTGAACCGGTTGCCGAAATGTTCCAGCCCGACGCGGCAGCCGGCGGCCCTGGCGCCGCGGCAGAACTCACGGAACGCCGCCAGATGTCGCAGGGCGCCGCTTTCGCCCACTTCCAGCCAGAGCCGCTGGCTTTCGCCCGCAGCACCGGCGAGCAGGCGCAGAAGAGCGTGCCGGAAGGTCTCGTGCGCCAGCGAACTGGCGGCGAGGTTGACTGCCAGGCCAGGCAACCCAGCGTGCGCCCTCAGTTCGTGCAGCGCCAGGGTCACCGCCGCCAGATCGAGCGCAGGCGTCAGCCTGAGCCGTTCCGCCGCCGGCAGAAAAACGCCTGCCGGCAACCACTCGCCATGTTCCTCGATCTGCATCCGCAGCGGACCCTCACGGTGCGACAGGCGGCCGGCTGCGTCGATCACCGGGAAGGATGCCAGCCGCAGCCACTGGCCGTCGAGGGCTCGGGCGATCGCTTGCGACCATTGCTCGGCAGTCGGCGGCAGTCGTTGCGCTTCGCCGATTGCCGCCTCACGGATGCAACTGCTGCCGCTTGCCTCGGCTGCCGCCAGCGCGCGGTCTACCCTGGCGAGCAGATCGGCAAGCCCTGTTCCCTGACCCGCACGCCCGTAGCCGATCCAAGCGAACGCCTCGTCATCGGCATGGGGTCCGCCTGCTTCGCGCAGTGCCGCCAACAGGTCGGCAGCTGCCGCCTGCGGATCGCATCCGGTCGACAGCATGACGGCGAAATCGGCACCATTGAGCCGGCCAGCCACAGCCTGCTCGTCCCTCTCTGCGTGCTCCCGTATCGTTGCCGCAAGGCGATGCAGGAACTCGTCGGTCGTCGAGCGGCCCAGGCGACGGTTGCGTTCGGCCAGATGCGCCAGGCGGATCAGGAGCAGGGTTCCCTGGCCGGCATGCTCGGCGTCGAGCCACTGCTGCAGTTGGGCCATGAAGTGGCTGCGGTTGGCGAGGCCGGTCAAGGGGTCGAAGTTGGCATCCTGACGGAGCTGCTCGAGTCGCGCCGCTTCCTCGGTGAAGATCGTGCCGAGTCGCCGGACGGTGGCGTTCATCGCCATCGCCAGCCGCTTCAATTCCGGCACGCCGGGCTCGTCAATGGTGACGAATCGTCGCTCGGTGATCGCCGTCGCCTGCTCGATTACCGCCTGCAGCGGCGCCTTGAGGCGGCCGACGATGAGCCAGCCGAGTCCTCCGGCGACCACGCTGGCCAGCGCCAGTGCCGCGACGACCCGCCAGACACCCTGCCACAGCGCGGTGTAAGCGAAGCGCCGGTTGCTGATCACCGTCAGCGTTCCCACCTGTTCCCAGCCGCTGCTGATCTGCGCCGTACCCGGTATCGCCGCGATCGGCAGCAACTGGACAAACCACTCGGGTGCGTCCGGATCGTCGGGGATGGCGGACTTCTCGACCAAAGTTGCGCCTTCCGGGTCGACGACCCGGATCAGCTCGTAACGGCCGCTGTCGAAGAGCGCTGCCGTGCTCAGTTCGACCATCGCCGCGTCCGGTTTGCTGAGGCTGATGGCGAGCGCCAGCGCCGTTGCGTTGTCGGCGTTCTTGATCGAGAGTTCGGCTTCGAGGTAGGCGCGCGCGCTCAGCAACGAAGCGACCAGACTCCCTCCGAAAGCCAGCAGCATGCTGGTGACGATGGCAAGCCAGAACTGGCGATACATGGACATGATCGTGATCCTCCCGTCCGGCCCCTCAATGAAAGCCTTCGCTGCGCGCCCGTTGCAGCAGCCTCTCCCAGCGCGAGAGGCGGCCCAGTGGCCCGGCGCTGGCCGTGGTCGTTCCCGCAATGCCCGGGTAGATCCCCTCGCCGTTGAAACTGAACACCGGCTGCAGGTCGCGGCGCCGCGACGCCGGTTGAATGCTGCCCTGCAGGTTGTCGAGCAGGACCGGTTCGGCGCGTGCGTTCGCATAGTAGGCGAGGACCATGTGCGCCTGCTGTGCCGTCCCGGTTGCCGTCGGCGTGCTGGCGCGGACGTAGATCAGGCGCATCTTCCTGACCGGAACGCCGGCAAGCTGCAGCGAGAAGTACTTGGCAATGGCGAAATCCTCGCAATCCCCTCTGCCGCGGCCAATGGTCTCGAGCGGCGTCGCCCAGTAGTCCGACTCCTGCCAGATCGCCCGATCATCGTCGAAGCCGATGTTCTGGTTGAAGAAATCATTGATTCGCCGCAGTTTCTCGGCATCGCTCAAGGTGCTCGCCGAGGCCACGAGTCGACCCCAGTCGTGCAGCAGGTTGATCCGGGCGGGACCGAAACGGGCGACGAGCTGTTGCTGCAGGAGCGCCAGATCGGGGCCGGCGGTTGCATACCAGCTGGCGATGAGCAGCAGCGTGGCGGCGACGCAGACCTGCACGATGGCCGCGCGAGCCGCTGGCGCACGCCGGGGCGGTGCAAGGCTGGGGAATGTGAGCAAGAGCGATCAATCCGGGGACATGGGCGGGTGTGTCGCAACGGTCCAAGTGCTGAGTATAATGCGCCAACCTCACAGTCCCGGATCCACTTTGCCGTCATGAACAACAAGAGACATGGTCCAACCCCGGTCCCCGCGCTGGTCCTGCTGCTGGCCATCCTGCCGCTCACGGTTCCCGCTGTCGCCGCTGCCACGGATCCAGAGCATGTCTCACTGCCGGAGGCGGCGCAGGTTGCGGTGCTGCGGAACCCCGAAGTGCAGGCGCGCTGGCATGCCTTTCGCGAATCGCGGGAGGAGGTCGACGTTGCCCGGGGTGGCTTCCTGCCACAGGTTGACGTCGCGGCGGGCGTCGGTCGCGAAAGGCTGACGCCACGCAGCGACCCCGCGGCCGACTCGTCGTGGAACCGCAACTACGCGCTGATCAACCTGCGGCAGATGGTGTTCGACGGCTTTGCCACTGCCAGCGAGGTCAAGAAGCTGGGCAAGGGCAAGCTCGTCCGTTACTTCGAGCTGCTGGATGCGTCCGAGAACACGGCTCTTGAGGCCGGTCGCGCCTATCTCGATGTCGTTCGCCATCGCCGCCTGGTGTATCTTGCCGAGGAGAATTACATTCAGCATCAGGCGGCGCTCGATCAGCTCCGCTTGCGGGCGGAGTCGGGCGTCGGCAAGCGGGTCGATGTCGACCAGGCCGCCAGCCGGCTGGCGCTGGCGGACGTCAATCTGACCACCGCGCTGGCCAACCTGCATGACGTGACGGCGCGCTATCTACGATTGATCGGCGAGCAGCCGGCGCGAGTCATGTTTGCCCCAGCCAACCTGCCCAGTTCGCTTCCCGATCGCGTCGAGCCCGCCCTCGTCGTCGCGCTGGCGAACAACCCGGCGTTGCGGGCGACGGTCGAGAACATCGAAGCCTCGCAGTACGACCTCGAAGTCCAGCGCGCCGCGTTCATGCCGCGGCTGCACCTGATCGCCCGCAGCGAGCGCTTCAGCGACTTCGCGGGCCTCGGCGAGGCGCGCGACAACAGCGTCGTCGAAATGCGGGTCGACTACAACCTCTACAATGGTGGCTCGGATGTGGCGCGCAACCGCCAGTACCGTGAACGCAAGAACATCGCTCTCGACCAGCGCGAGAAGTCCTGTCGGGACATCCGACAGACGCTTTCGATTGCCTTCCACGACACGATTCGCCTGCGCGACCAGATCGGCCAGATCGGCATGCAGGTCGAACTGGTCGAGAAGACGCGCAACGCCTATCGTGACCAGTTCAACATCGGCCAGCGCACGCTGCTCGACCTGCTCAACACCCAGAACGAGTATTTCGATGCCCGCCGCACGCAGGTCAACGCCGAGGTCGATCTCGCGCTGGCCTATCTGCGCAGCTACGCGGGCATGGGCCGCCTGCTCGAGAAGCTCGGCCTGAAGCGCGCGGATGGCGACGAAGCGCCAGCGGTCGGTGAAATGGCGGCGGTCGATCCGGCGCAGCTCTGTCCGCCGGCGGCACCCACCTACACGCAGCCCGATCGCGAACTCCTCGGGCGCCGCGCACGGGAACTCAGCGCGGGTGCAGCGGCCGGCCTGGTCGGCAGCCGCGGTCTGCCGGCGGTACCCGGGGAGTCGCCGGCAACACGGCCGGGTCTGCAGTGAGCGCCGATCGCCCGGTGATGACGGGCTGCGCTGCCCCCTTGCCGACGGCAGGCCGGCCCGACTGCGGAGGTTTCGCCATGAAAGCCAACCCTCGTCCCGTGCTTCGCGCGCTGCTGGCTGCCACCTGCGTGTTCCTGCTGGCGCCTGCACTGCGTGCCGAGGAAGCACCGGCGTCGCCGACGCTGGCGAAGATTCGCGACGCGATGACCGTCTACGTCGGCTACCGTGAAGCTGCCGTTCCCTTCTCGTATCTGATTGCCGCGGGCGAGGCGGGCGGATTCGCCATCGACCTCTGCCGCCATGTCACCGACGCCATCCAGGCGCAACTGAAGCTGCCGCAACTGGCGGTCGTGCAGGTGCCGACAACACCCGGTGCGCGCCAGATCATGCTCGAGACCGGCACCATCGACCTCGACTGCGGCGCAACGACCAACACCGAACAACGGCAGCGCGACCTCGGCTTCAGCACCACCATCTTCGTCGCCGGCATCCAGGCCCTGGTGAGCAAGGATGCCGGCATCCGCTCGTTCGCCGACCTGCAGGACAAGACCGTGGCGACCGTTTTCGGCACGACGGCGCCGGCTTACCTGGCGTCGGCTGCCGCCCGCCAGGGCCTGCAGTTGCGCCAACGCGGCAGCCGTGATCAGGCCGCAGCGCTGCAGCTCCTGCTGCGCGGCGAGGTTGCCGCACTGGTGCTCGACGACGCGTCGCTGCGCAGCCTGCTGCTGCAGCTTGCCGCCAGCGACCGCGAGCGCTTCGTGCTGCTCGATGACCGTTTCGCTTTCGAGCCCTACGCGATCGCGTTCCGCCGCCACGACCCGCAGTTCAAGAAGCTGGTCGATCAGACGCTGACCGGCCTGATGCAGAGTGGCGAGTTTGCCCGCATCTATGATCGCTGGTTCACCTCGCCGATTCCGCCGCATGGCGGCAATCTGAACCTGCCAATGGGCGACGCCCTGCGGCAACTCATGCTGACGCCCAACGATCGCGGTGCCTGACGCGGTTGCCGGCGCGACGGCGATCGCCAGGCCGCGACAGGCGCGCTGGTATCCGCCGCGCCGGTGATGCTGGCCGGGCAGTGCCTGCGCGCTGCCTTGTCCTGCTAGAATCGGCCCCTTTGGCAAAGCACGGGGTCTTTCTGCCGCCATGCCCACGGATTACCTCGAGAGAATTCTCAACGCCCGGGTCTATGACGTGGCGATCGAAACCCCGCTGGATCGGGCACCTGCCCTGTCGGCACGCATCGGCAATCGGGTGCTGCTCAAGCGTGAGGATCTGCAGCCCGTCTTCTCCTTCAAGCTGCGCGGCGCTTACAACAAGATCGTCCACCTGTCGAAGGAGAAGCTGAAGCGCGGCGTGATCTGCGCTTCGGCGGGCAACCATGCCCAGGGCGTTGCCTTGGCCGCCGCCAAGGTCGGTTGCCGGGCGGTGATCGTCATGCCGACGACGACGCCGCAGATCAAGATCGAGGCGGTGCGGCAGCGCGGTGGCGACGTGGTGCTGGCCGGCGAATCCTACGACGACGCCTATGCGCACGCCCTGGAGATCGAGAAGAGCGAGCGGCTGAGCTTCGTGCATCCCTTTGACGATCCGGATGTGATCGCCGGCCAGGGCACCATCGGCATGGAGATCCTGCGCCAGCATGCCGAGCCGATCGACGCCATTTTCTGCTGCGTCGGTGGTGGTGGCCTGATCTCCGGCATTGCCGCCTACGTCAAGCGCCTGCGACCGGCGACTAGGATCGTCGGTGTCGAAGCGGTTGACGCCGACGCCATGGCGCGTTCGCTGCATGCCGGCAAGCGTGTCCGGCTCGAGCACGTCGGTTTGTTCGCCGATGGCGCTGCGGTCAAGTACGTCGGTGAGGAAACCTTCCGCCTCTGTCAGACCTACGTCGACGAAATGGTGCTGGTCGACACCGACGCCATCTGCGCCGCGATCAAGGACGTCTTCGAGGACACGCGCGCGGTGCTCGAACCCGCCGGCGCGCTGGCGGTGGCCGGCGCCAAGGAATACGCGGCACGGCATCGGTTGCAGGGAAAGACACTGATCGCCACCGCATCGGGCGCCAACATCAACTTCGACCGGCTGCGTTTCGTTGCCGAAAGGGCGGAGATCGGCGAACAGCGCGAGGCGGTCTTTGCCGTGACGCTGCCCGAGCGCCCCGGAGCCTACAAGCAGTTCGTCGCCCTGATCGGTGCCCGCAGCATCACCGAGTTCAATTACCGCTACAACGATCAGCATGCGGCACAGGTCTTCGTCGGCATCCAGGTTGCTTCGCGCGCCGAGTCGGTACGCCTGCTGCAGCATCTGCGCAAGCATGGCTACCCGACTCTCGACCTGACCGATGACGAAATGGCGAAGGGTCACATCCGCCACCTGGTGGGCGGCCACTCGCCAGCGATCAGCAACGAGATCGTCTACCGTTTCGAGTTCCCCGAGCGACCGGGAGCGCTGATGAACTTTCTCAACCGGATGAGTGCCGGCTGGAACATCAGCCTCTTCCACTATCGCAACCACGGCGCCGACTACGGCCGCGTGCTGGTCGGCATGCAGGTGCCGCCGGACGAGATGGGCGACTTCCGGCAGTTCCTGCGCACGCTCGGTTACGCGCACTGGGACGAGACCGGCAACCAGGCCTACCGGCTCTTTCTCGCCTAGCTGCGGGATGGTTGCCGGTTCGCGGCCGGCCTGCGGGTGCCCTTGCCTTGCAGCGGATTTCCCGCATAGACTGCGGTGCGCACTTGCGACGCTGGCGAAGCGATGGCGCAACAGTCCGCTTCGCCACCTGCTGCCGGCGGCATCTGCGGTTGCCGCGCTTGCCGAACGGTCCGGTCGATCGTCGATCATTCCCAGGAGAGTCCATCATCATGCCCATGAACATCGCCAGCAACGTCACCGAACTGGTCGGCAACACGCCACTCGTCCGGCTCAACCGCCTGACTGAAGGGATTGACGGCAGCATCTGCGTCAAGCTCGAGTTCTACAATCCCGCTCACAGCGTCAAGGACCGGATCGCCGTCGCCATGATCGACGCGGCGCAGGCGAGCGGTCGCATCGGTCCGGAGACGGTGGTGCTCGAGCCCACTTCCGGCAACACCGGCATCGGACTGGCGATGGTCTGCGCCGCACGCGGCATCAAGTGCTGCTTCGTCATGCCGGAAACCATGAGCCGTGAACGCCGCCTGCTGCTCCGTGCCTACGGCGCCGAACTCGTGTTGACGCCAGGGCCTGACGGCATGGGTGGCGCGATCCGTCGCGCCGAGGAAATGGCGGCCAGCGATGCGCGCTACTTCATCCCGCAGCAGTTCGAGAATCCGGCCAATCCGGCGATCCATCGTGCCACCACGGCCGAGGAGGTGTGGCGCGACACCGACGGCCAGGTGGACATCTTCGTCGCCGGTGTCGGCACCGGCGGTACCATCACCGGTGTTGGCGAAGTGCTCAAGGCGAGAAAACTGGGGCTGCAGGTCATCGCCGTCGAGCCTGAAGCATCGCCGGTGCTGTCGGGCGGCAGCAAGGGACCGCATCCGATCCAGGGAATCGGCGCCGGTTTCGTTCCCGGCGTGCTCAACACCGGCATCTACGACGAAGTGCAGCGGGTCAGTGCGGACGATGCGTTCGCCATCGCCCGCCGGATGGCAACCGAGGAGGGTCTGCTCGTGGGTATCTCCTCCGGCGCCGCCGTGTGGGCCGCGCTCGCCGTCGCCCGCCGACCCGAGAACGCCGGCAAGCTGACGGTGGTGATCGTCCCCTCTTTCGGCGAGCGCTACCTGACGACCCAGCTCTACGCGCACCTCGAAGTGTGAGCGGCGGCGCTGCCGACGTGCAGGCTGGTGACTTCGAGCGCGGCGTCGACCGCGCGCGTGGTGATTCGCTGAAATGGAACCGCTACGCCGGGCGCGACGTGCTGCCGCTGTGGGTCGCCGACATGGACTTTGCCGCGCCGCCGGCGATCATCGCCGCGCTCGAGCGACGCGTCGCGCACGGCTGTTTCGGCTACGCCGAGCCGATGCCTGGGCTCCACGAAGCCGTCATCGGCAACCTGCAGCGCGAGTACGGCTGGCACGTCGAGGCCGACTGGCTGCTCTGGTTGCCCGGACTGGTGACTGGGCTCAACGTCGCCTGCCGCGCCGTCGACGGTGATGTCGTGACGGCGACGCCGGTCTATCCGCCATTTCTCAGCGCACCGCGCCTGTCCGGCCGGCGTTTGACGACCGCGCCGCTGTGCCAGGTCGACGAGCGCTGGGTGTTCGATTTCGCGGCGCTGCAGGACGCCGTGCTGCCGGGCAGCCGGCTGCTGTTGCTCTGCCATCCGCACAACCCGGTCGGTCGCGCGTGGGAGCCGGCAGAACTCGAGCAGATCGCTGCCTGCAGCCGGCGCAACGATCTCATCGTCTGCTCCGACGAGATCCACTGCGGGCTCGTGCTCGACCAGCATCGCCGCCACCTGCCGCTGGCGATGCTCGGCGACGAGATGGCGCGGCGGACGATCACGCTCATGGCGCCATCCAAGACCTGGAACATTCCCGGTCTCGGCTGTGCCTTCGCGGTCATCGCCGACCCGGCGCTGCGTCGTCGTTTCAGCGCCGCCATGCGCGGCATCGTGCCGCACGTCAATGTGCTCGGCCTCGCTGCATGCGAAGCCGCCTATCGCGACTGCGACGACTGGCAGCGCGCCCTGCTCGTCACCCTGCGGCACAACCGCGACGCCGTTGAGGCCGCCGTGCGCTCGATGCCCGGCCTTGCCATGCGTCATGTCGAGGCAACCTACCTGGCGTGGATCGACGCCCGCGGTCTCGCCGTTGCCGATCCGTCGGCCTTTTTCGAGGAAGCCGGGGTCGGACTGTCGAATGGCGCCGACTTCGGCCTGGCGGGCTGGGTTCGGCTCAATTTCGGCTGCCCGCGGCAGACGCTCGCAACCGCCCTCGAGCGCATGGCGGCCGCCTGCACGGCCGCCGCACGGTCATGAGCGCGGCCGCCACCTGGTGGCAGCGCGGCATCATCTACCAGGTCTACCCGCGCTCGTTCCAGGACAGCAACGGCGATGGCATCGGCGACCTGGCGGGGATCAGCGCCCGCCTGGATTATCTGCACGGCCTCAACGTCGACGTCATCTGGCTGTCGCCGATCTATCCCTCGCCGATGCACGACTTCGGTTACGACGTTGCCGACTACTGCGCCATCCACCCCGCCTTCGGCAGCATGGCCGACTTCGACCGCCTGCTGACCGAGGTGCATGGGCGCGGCATGCGGCTTCTGCTCGACCTGGTTCCCAATCACAGTTCACATCAACATCCCTGGTTCGTCGCCAGCCGCAGTGGCCGCGACAACCCGCAGCGTGCGTGGTACATCTGGCGCGACCCGGCGCCCGGCGGCGGCCCGCCGAACAACTGGCTGAGCCACTTCGGCGGCCCGGCCTGGACCTTCGACGAGGGCAGCGGACAGTACTACATGCACCAGTTCCTGCCGCAGCAGCCGGAACTGAACTACCGCCATCCCGAGGTCCTGCCGGCGATGCTGGACTGCATGCGCTTCTGGCTCGACAAGGGGGTCGACGGCTTCCGCGTCGACGTCATCGGCATGTTGCTGAAGGACCCGCTGTTCCGTGATGAACCCGCGAACCCCGCCTGGAACGGAGTCCGCGAGTACCAGAGCCTGCTGCACGTGCACACGGCCAACCTGCCCGAAGTGCACGGCCTGATTCGCCAGATGCGGGCGTTTCTCGACGGCTGGAACGACCGCCTGATGATCGGCGAACTCTACCTGCCGAATGCCGAGCTGGTCCGCTACTACGGCGATGAGGAAGGCGCGGAGTGCCACCTGCCCTTCAACTTCCAGCTCATCCGGGCCCCCTGGGACGCCGCCCTCATCCGCCGCCTGGTGGACGATTACGAGGCGCTGCTGCCGCAGCACGCGTGGCCCAACTGGGTGCTCGGCAATCACGACCAGAAGCGGCTGGCGACCCGTGTCGGGTCGCGCCAGGCACGCGTCGCGACGATGCTGTTGCTGACGCTGCGCGGCACGCCAACCTGCTACTACGGCGACGAGATCGGCATGCTCGACGTGCCGTTGCCGCTGGCGCTGATGCAGGACCCACCGGCGCTCAGGCAGCCGGAAATCGCCCATCTCGTCGGCCGCGACCCGCAGCGTACGCCGATGCAGTGGGATGCCTCGGCGAACGCCGGCTTTGCCGCTGCCGGGGTCCGCTCCTGGCTGCCGCTGGCGCCGGACTGCAGGACGCGCAACGTCGCCAGCCAGTCGGCCGACCCGAACTCGCCGCTCGGCTTCTTCCGTGCCATGACCGCACTGCGACGAGCCGAGCCGGCGCTCGCCGACGGTTCCTACCGGTCGCTCGACGCCGGCCAGCCGGATGTTTTCGCCTACCTGCGCGGCGATCCGGGCAGCGCCCTGCTCGTTCTGCTCAACTTCGGCACCGAGCGTCGGCGACTGGCGCTGCCGCTGTCCGGCGATGCGGCCGACCTCTTGCTGTCAACGGCAATGACTTCGCCAGGGCGGCTCAGACTGGAGCAACTGGTCCTCGAACCCGACGAGGGCATGGTGCTGCGGCTTCCCGCCACCAGCCGCGTCTCCTGAACCGTGCCGTCCGGCGGCTGGCAGCGAGCCGATCGCCCGCGCTCTGCTGCCGGTCGGCGTTCTCGCCGGCGCGGCTGCGGCCGAGAGCGCCGCCGCCGTGATCGATGCCCGTGGTCTGGTCGACCGGCCGGCGGCAGTTGACAGGCAGGCACCGATCGGTAAGCTTGGCGCCCGCGCCATCGACTCTTGGGGGAGAGAGAAGTGTTCAAGAGCCTGCTGTCCCTGTTTCGCCCACGGCAGGTGGAACGCACCGTCGCCGCACCACCGCCGCCGCCAACAGTGCCGCCAACACCGCCGGCCGTCGCCGTGGCGCAGGACAGCTACCTGCGACATCGCCCGATGCTCGACCGCGAGCAGCGCGTTGTGGCCCACGAGCTGACCGTCGAGAGGCCGCGGCCGGCGCACGCCGTACCGTGGCAGGGGCCGTCGCGCCGGCTGTTCGCGGACGCTCTTCTCTGGCACTTTGCGCGCGCCCGGCTGGAGGCGCTGCTCGCGCAGCGGCTGGTCTTTCTGCCGGTGGGCATCAGCGTTCTCGAGCATCCGGCGCTGTCCGCTCTGCCGACGCGCAACGTCGTTCTCCACATTGCGTGGCATGACGAGGGACCGGCAGACGAGGGGGAAACGCTCTTTGCGGGCATGTCCCGCCTGCGCGAAATGGGCTTTTCCCTTGCCTGTGCGCAGGAACTTCTCGCTAGCGACGAGCGGCTTGCTGCGCTGGTGGACTACATCCTGGTCGATGCCGGACGCCTCGCTCCGCCCGATCTCCTGGCGGTCCAGCGACGGCTGGCAGGACGCCTCGAGCACAAGCCCCTGGTGGCCATGAACGTCGATTTTCTCGAGATGTATGAGGCTTGCCGGCTGCTGCGCTTCGCCTTCTTCCATGGCGAGTTCGTCGGTTGCCGCGAGCAGGTGGACAGCAATGTCGTCGTGCCACCGTACAAGGTTGCGGCGATGGAGTTGCTCAATGCGATTCGCCGGCAGGCCAGCCCCGACGAACTGGCAGAGAAGGCCTGGGCAGATCCGACGCTGGTCCTGCGTCTGCTGCGGGTCGTCAATTCGCCGGCTTTCCGGCTGCGCAGTCCGATCACGGACCTGAAACAGGCGATCGCCTATCTCGGCCACGACGAACTCTATCGCTGGGCGACGCTGCTGCTCTTCTCGAGCCAGCGCCCGGAAGACAGGCACCCGATGGAGCACGCCTGGCGCGAATCAGCCCTGGTCCGCGGTCGTTTCATGGAGCTTCTCGCCGGCAGCCAGATGCCGGAAAGCGAACGCCGCGACCTCTTCATCGTCGGCGTCCTGTCGATGATCGACCGAATCTTTGCGATGACCATGCCGCGAGCGCTGGAGAACTTCAGCCTGCCGGCCGAGGTGACGGACGCGCTGTTGCAGCGCAGCGGCAGGCACGCGCCTTACCTGGAACTCGCCATCGCCTGCGAAGGCGGTGACCAGGAAGCGATCGAAACGCTGGCCGCGGCCTGCGGCCACGATCTCGCCGCAGTAAACCGCTGCCAGATCGAGGCGCTCGAGTGGATCCTCGGCTTCGCTGGACTGGCCGACGAAGCGGGCAGCAAAAACGGCTGATCCGCCGCCCCGGCCACCGGCCGGAACTCGCCGGCCAGGCCGCCCGGCGGCAGGGCAAGCGGCAGCAGCCGCGGCGGTGCTTTCTAGACCGAGAACTGGCCGACGGACTTCTCCATCCGATCGACCATCGCCGTCAGTTCGCGCACCATGGCGTCGGTCTGGCTGGCAAGCGAGACGCTGGCGCCGGTCATCGCCGATACCTGCCTGACGTTTTCCGCCAGTTGTGCCATCGCCGCGTTCTGGCCGATCGACGCTTGCGAGATCTCCTCGACGCGCCGGATCGTCTCGTCCATCTCGACCTTGATCCGCTGCAGGATTTCCTTCGACGCAGTGACCCGTTGAACGCCCTCGCCGACCTGCGTCGCTCCGGCGCGCATGCCATCGACAGCGGTCGTGGTTTCGGCATGGATGACGCTGACCAGGTCGCTGATCTGTTGCGTTGCCTTGCCGGTCCGCTCGGCCAGTTTGCGCACCTCATCGGCGACCACCGCGAATCCTCGCCCCTGCTCGCCGGCCCGCGCCGCTTCGATGGCGGCGTTCAGCGCCAGCAGGTTGGTCTGATCGGCGATCTCCTTGATCACCGAGGTGATCTGGCTGATCTCGGTCGACCGCTGACCGAGCGTTTCAACCTGTTCGGCCGACAGGCGGACCGTTTCGGCGAGGCAGCTGATGGCGGCGCAGGCTTCCTCGGACTCGCTGGCGCCGGCGCGCGAGACGCCCCCCGTCTGGCTGGCGACGCCGTGCGTCGCGCGCGCATTCTCGGCAACACGGGCGATCAGCCCGGTCACTTCATCGACGGCGGCGGTTGCCGATGCGGTCGCCATGTTCTGCTTGCTCGCCGCATCCTGGACCTGCTGCACGCCACGACCGACATCGCGTGTCGCATCGCCGACCTGCGCCGCGACGTCGGCCATCCCCTGCACCGTCGCCTGCACCGAGGAGACGAAGCGGTCGGTCTGGCGGATGACGGTGCCGACCACGTCGCTGCGTGGCGAATCGATTCGTTGCCTGAGATTGCCGCTGGTCAGCAGTTGCCCGATCCAGTCGGCGAAGCCGCGCAAGTCGCCCTGCAGGCGTGGCACGTACGCGAACAGGAAGAACAGGCCGTAAAGAGCAAAGGCAACCGCCAGCACGTCGAGAAACGTGCCAACACCGCCGCCGGTGAAGCGCGCGCCGGCGAGGCGCATGGCCGCGCCGAGCAGGGCGACGACGCCGATCAGCGTCAGCTGCACCGGCAACGAGAGCAGGCGGGCGATCCCGGCAGCACGACGATTCACCACGCGCCCCTGCTCGATGGTCAGCCGCTGATCTCCCTGCCGGATCCGCTGGTAGGCGGTGGCTGCGGCATCGATCTCGGCGCGCGTCGGCCGGCTGCGTACCGACTGATAGCCGACGACCTGGCCGCCTTCACGGACCGGCGAGACATTCGCGACCACCCAGTAGAAGCCGCCGTCCTTGCGCCGGTTCTTGACGATCGCGCGCCACGGACGGCCACTCTTCAGCTCTTGCCAGAGGTCGGCGAAGGCCTCGCCGGGCATGTCGGGGTGGCGGACGATGTTGTGCGGCTGGCCGATCATTTCCTGGCGCTCGAAGCCGCTGACGCTGGCGAACGCTTCATTGGCCTCGACGATCACGCCCTTGAGGTCGGTGCGGGAGTAGATGAACGCGTGCTCGGGCAGCATCGTCTCGACATCGTTCACCGGCAGGTTCTGGCGCATGTGCTTCCTTCATCGCGACGGGACGCGTGATGATAACCGATGCCTACGGCGATTCGAACACCTGTTGCCAGAGTGCCAGTACCGCCTCGATGCGGCGGCCGACCGTCGCCCGTTCGACGCGCGCGCGGCGGCCGGCGTTCAGCCGCAGGACGTGCTGCATGCGGCGATACTCGCGGTAGGCATTGCGTACCGCTTCGGCAGCTGCGACAGGAATCAGCCCCAGTTCGGCGGCGATGCCGAGCAGCGCGATGTTGCCGAGATTGCCGCAGAGCCGGGCGTGCCGCTGCGCGTGGCCAAGAATCAGGTACTGGACGATGAACTCGACATCGATCAGGCCGCCACGGTCGTGCTTGATGTCGAAGAATTCGTCGCTGCCCGAGGCATGCTGTTCGAGCATCCGTTGCCGCATGGCCAGCACTTCGCGGCGCAGCGTTGCCGGATCGCGTGGCTGCCGCAGGATCTCGATGCGGATGGCCTCGAACTGCTCGCCGAGAGCCCGGTCGCCGGCGCAGAAACGGGCGCGCGTCAGGGCCTGATGTTCCCACACCCAGGCGTTGTGCAGTTGATACGCACGAAAGGCGTCGACCGGGCAGACGAGCATTCCCGAGTCGCCGTTCGGGCGTAGCCGCAGGTCCACCTCGAAGAGCATGCCGGCGGCGGTCTGGCTCGACATCCAGGTGCTCATGCGCTGGCCGAGGCGGGCGTAGAGTTCGCCGGCGTCGGTCTCCGGGTCATTGTGCAGATAGACGAGATCGAGATCGGAAGCGAAGCCGAGTTCCTTGCCGCCGAGCTTGCCGTAGGCGATGACGGCAAATCGCGGCGGCAGCTCGGGTCGCGGGTGCCGCTGCCTGAGCTTCTGCCAGCAGAGATCGAGGGTCGTCTGCACCATGATGTCGGCGAGTTCGCTGAGGCGGTCGGCGAGGTGTTCGACCGTGTGCATGCCGGCCAGGTCCTGCGCCAGGAAATGGAAGACCTGCGCATGGTGGGTTTCGCGCAGGATGTCCATTTCGCGCTCGGTGTCGTCCGCGTGCTGCGCCAGGCGCGCCTGCAGGTTGTCGCGAAACTGCTGCCAGTCGGTCGTGACGTCGAAGATGCGCGAGTCGAGCAGTTCGTCGAGCAGGATCGGGTGGCGGGTCAGGTAGTCGGCTGCCCAGGACGAGCTGCCGATCAGTTCGGCGAGCTTCTTCAGCGCCTGCGGATACTGTTGCAGGAGTGCGAGATAGGCACCGCGACGGCTGATCGTGTCGAGAAAGTCGAGGCCCCGTTGCCAGGTTGCGTCGGGTGTCGTCGTCGCGGCGGCGGCGTCGATCAGCCGCGGCCCGAGGGCGTCGAGACGTTCGCGGTTGCTCGCTGGCAGTTGCAGGTAGCGACCGCTGCGGCGGAAGCCCTGCACCCGTTCGAGGAGCGCCTGCGGCTGGCGGAAGCCGAGCGCCGACAGTCGCTCCAGACTGTCCTCCGCTGCCGTCGCGCCGTCCCAGATTCCGGCCAGCGGGTGCCGCCCTTCCTCGGGCTCGGAGAACACCTGCTCGAAGTGGCGGGCGACGACCGCGCGATGCGCGTCGAGCAGCGTCAGGAACGCGGTCCAGTCGGTGCAGGCCATTGACGTCGCGATCGCCTGACGCTCGTCGTCGCCGGCCGGCAGACGATGCGTCTGCGCGTCGTCGACGTACTGCAGGCGGTGCTCGAGGCGGCGCAGGAACTCGTAGGCCGTCGCCAGCTCACGTTCACCTTCTGCCGACAGCAGCCGACGCTCGGCGAGCAGCGCCAGGACGCGCAGCGTCGGGCGAATCTGCAGTGCCGGGTCGCGACCGCCGCGAATGAGCTGGAAGACCTGGGCGATGAACTCGATCTCGCGGATGCCGCCGGGGCCGAGCTTGACGTGTTCGGCCATGTCGCGGCGCGCCACTTCGCGCCGGATCTGCGCGTGCAGGTCGCGCATCGCGTTGATGGCGCCGAAGTCGAGGTACTTGCGGAAGACGAATGGCCGGCAGATGCGCTGCAGCGCTTCGATCCACTGCGGCTGCAGATTGGCCCCTTCGTTCATCACCCGCGCCTTGATCCAGGCGTAGCGTTCCCACTCCCGGCCCTGGGCGATGAAGTAGTTCTCGAGCGAACCGAGCGAGCCGACCAGCGCCCCGGAATCGCCGTTCGGCCGCAGCCGCATGTCGACACGGAAGACCTGGCCATCCTCGCTGACATCGCCGAGGGCGCCGATCAGGCGCTTGCCGAGGCGCAGGAAGAAGTCGTAGTTGTCGAGGCGGCGACCACTGCCGCCGGTCTGCCCTTCCTCCGGGTAGACGAAGATGTAATCGACATCCGACGAAACGTTGAGCTCGCGGCCGCCGAGCTTGCCCATGCCGATGACCAGCAGCCGCTGCGGCTGGCCGTGCTCGTCGAGCGGTTCGCCGAACTGCCCGGCGAGTTGCCGGTGGAGGAAGTCGAGCGCGAAGTTGGTGGTCACATCCGCGAGCTGTGTCATCGTCTCGACCACCTCGGACAACGGTGCGAGGCCACCGATGTCGCGCACCATCAGGGTCGCCATGACGCGCTGCCGCAACTGCCGCAGGGAACGCCGCAACGCGTCCTCGGAAGCCGGCGTGGCAGCGGCGAGGAAGCTGCCCATCCGCTCGGCGGTGAGCGGGCGTTCGGCGTTGTCGTCGAGCCAGGCGCCGACTTCCGGGCGTGCGGCCAGCAGCTGACGCAGGTAGCGGCTGTGCGCCGTCGCTGCCAGCCGCGCCGCGGCGAGATCGGGCGGCCGTGTGCCGCTGGGGTCACTGGAGCTGTTCATCATTCCTTCATTTCGTCGGGAGCCCCGTCGGGCGCCGTGCCACGGGCGCTGAAGCACGGCGGCAAAGCCGTTACAATGGGGCATTCGCCGATTCGACCGGGTACCCCGACATTCTAGTGACGCGCACCGACTGTTGGCAAAAGTCTCTCCGCGCTGGCCCATTCTGATGCGGCAGGAGGAACTGCGCCCGGCGGTCTACCATCGCCTGCACCGTCTCGTGCCCTTCGTCTCGCACCCGGCGGTGCGCGCTGGCTGGCGCTGGGCGCTGCGGGCCGCCGTCGTGCTCTACTTCGCCTTCGTGCTGCTGGTCCTCGGCCTGCGCTACCTGATCCTGCCGAACATCGAGAACTACCGGCCGGAGATCGAGCGCGCCGCCGGCGAGGCGCTCGGCCTTGCGGTTGCCATCGGTGGCATCGAGGCGAGCTGGGCCGGGCTCAATCCCGATCTCGTCCTTTCCGACGTGCGCATCGCCGACGCCCAGGGCCAGCCCGCATTGGCCTTCTCGCGCGTCGAGAGCGTCCTGTCGTGGTCCTCGCTGCCGCGAATGCAGTTGCGCCTGCGCCTGCTGCGCATCGATGAACCGACACTGCACCTGCGGCGCGACAGCGACGGTCGCTTCTTCATCGCCGGCATCGCCGTCACCGAGGACGACAGCGATGGCGGCGTCGTCGATTGGGTTCTGGCGCAGAAGCAGATTCGCGTCAATGGCGCCACCGTGCTCTGGGAGGATGCCAGACGCGACGCCCCACCGCTGGTCCTCGAGAACGTCAACCTGGCACTCGACAACGACGGCCGCCGCCACCGCTTCGGACTGACCGCACTGCCGCCCGCCGAACTGGCGTCGGCGATCGACCTGCGCGGCGACTTCCGCGGCCGGGATCTCGAGAGCGCCGCGAGCTGGAAAGGACAGGCCTTCGTCCAGGTCGACCACGTCGATCTCGCTGCCTGGCGAGCCTGGATCGACTATCCGTTCGCGCTGCCGCATGGTCGCGGTGCCATCCGGGCGTGGGCCGGATTCGCCGCCGGGACGCTGCAGGAACTCACCGCCGACCTGTCGCTCGCCAGCGTCCATCTGCGGCTGGCGAAGAACCTGCCGGAGCTGGCTCTGGACCGGCTCTCCGGTCGCATTGCGGCGCAGTTCCTGCCCGGCGGCGTGCGGCTCGACGGCCGCCGCGTCGAACTCCTCGCGCAGTCGCTGGCGACGCCGGCGGTTGCCGACAGCGCTCCCGCCGCGGCATCCCGGCAACCCGCGCAAGGGCCCGAACTGCGCATCGAGCCGACCGATTTCCACCTCGAGTGGCAGCAGGAAAAGCCGCCGAGCGTGTCGCTGCGCGGCAGCGCGACCGCCAGTGTGGTAGACCTCGGTGCCCTCGGCGGACTCGCCGCCTACCTGCCGCTCGACCCGCAATCGCGCCGCCTGCTCGACGAGTTTGCACCGCGCGGCCGCATTGGCGAACTGCGCGCCAGTTGGCGGGGCAGCGCCGAGGAGTTGCAGGCCTACTCGCTGCAGGGCTCGTTCGCCAATCTGGCGTTGCGGCCGGCACGCCAGTTCCCCGGCGTCAGCGGCCTTTCGGGTTCGCTCGACGCCAGCGAGAAGGGCGGTGCCGTGCAACTGCGTTCGCAGCAGGTGCGTGTCGAGCTGCCGCAGGTCTTTCCCGAGTCGGCGATCGCCCTCGAGACACTGAACGCGCAGGCGAAGTGGAAGATCGCCCAGGGCCAGCTCGAGGCCGAACTGTCGCGCCTCGAGTTCGCCGGCGCCGACGCCGCCGGTTCGGCGCAGGGGACGTACCGCAGCAATCCCGAGGGACCGGGCAGCATCGACCTGACGGCAGCGCTGACGCGGGCTGAAGCGACCGCAGTCTGGCGCTACCTGCCGGCGGCGATCAACGTCGATGCCCGGCACTGGCTGCGCGATGCACTGCAGGAGGGGAGCGCCAGCGAGGCCAGGCTGATCCTCAAGGGCGACCTGGCGAATTTTCCCTTCCTCGACCGCAAGCAGGGACAGTTCCTGGTCACTGTCAAGGCCCAGGATGTCGTCCTCGACTACGGTACCGGCTGGCCGCCGATCAGGGGCATCGATGCCGACCTGCGCTTCGAAGGGAACGGCATGGTGGTGCAGGCGCGTCGCGGCTCGATCCTCGGCGCGACGCTGACGCAGACGCGCGCCGAGATCCCGGACTTCGACGCGCCGGTGAGCACGCTCAAGCTCAAGGGACAGGTCGCCGGACCGACGGCCGAGTTCCTCAAGTACATCGACCAGAGCCCGGTGGCAGCGCAGATCGACCATTTCACCGAGAAGATGAGTGCGCGTGGAGCAGGCCGCCTCGAGATCGCGCTGGTCATTCCGCTCGAGGAGGCGCGGCTTGGCGAATCGAAGATCGACGGCACCTACACGTTCAAGGCGAACGAGGTCGTCGTCGATCCCGCCCTGCCGCCGCTGCAGCAGGTGACGGGCCAGCTGCAGTTCTCGGAAAAGGAGCTGCGCGTCCCCGAGATCAACGCCAGGCTGTTCGGCGGTCCGTTGCGCATCACCGCTGGCCCGCAGGCCGGCAGGGTGCAGGTGCTGGCCAATGGCGCGTTGGCAGTCGATGATCTGCGACGGCACATCGACTCGCCGCTGCTCGCCGGCCTTGCAGGTGGCGCCAGCTATCGCGCCGAGATCCGGGTGCGCAAGCGCGATGTCGACGTCCTGGTCGACTCCGATCTGGTTGGCGTCACCTCGACCCTGCCGGCGCCGCTGGGCAAGCCTGCCAGCGAAGCGATGCCGCTGCATTTCGAGAACGGGCTGCTGCCGGCGGTGCCGGCGACCGCCGGTGGCCAGGCCATCGTCCGCGACCAGGTGCGTGCCACCCTCGGCAACGCGCTCAGCCTGCACCTGATTCGCCGCAAGCAGGGCAACGAGGCGCAGGTCGAGCGCGGCGTGGTCATGATCGGCAGGCCGGCCGGCGCGCTGCCCGAGCGCGGGCTGAATCTCGGCATCAGCGCGCGCCGCATCGACCTCGATGAGTGGCACAAGCTCCTTGGCGGCGGCAGGAAGGGCAGCGAGGCCGGCGCCGCCGGCTTGCCCGTCGCCGTCGACGTCAAGGCCGATGAAGTCGTCGTCCTCGGCCAGACCTACACCGGCGTCGGCGTCGGCATCACCGGCATCACCACCCGCTGGCGCGGCAACGTCGAAACGGAACAGGCGGCCGGTACCTTCCAGTGGGATGGCAGCGGCGCCGGCCGGTTGAAGGCGCATTTCAGCAAGTGGCGCCGCCCGGACAGGGTGCGAGCCGATGTCGCCGCGACCGAGCCGCTCAAGGAGCTGCCTGCCCTGGACGTGGTGGTCGATGATTTCGCCATTGGCCAGAAGCGCTTCGGACGCCTCGAGGTGCAGGCGCACAACGACGGCGGCATCTGGCGGCTGGACAAGATCGACCTGCGCAACCCGTATGGCAGCCTGTCCGGCAGCGGCCAGTGGCAGCTCAGTGCGGCCAACCGGACGCAGCTCGACTTCACGCTCGAGAGCAGCGACGTCGGACGTCTGCTCGACCGTCTCGGCTACGGCGGCGCGGTGCGCGCCGGCAAGGCGACGATGAAGGGCCGCATCGGCTGGAACGGCGCGCCGGCGGAACTCGACCATGCCACGCTCGGTGGTGACATCCAGGTCGAGGCGAGCAAGGGGCAGTTCCTCAAGGTCGATCCCGGCGCCGGCAAGCTGCTCGGACTGATCAGCCTGCAGGGGTTGCCACGACGCTTCACCTTCGATTTCGGCGACATCTTCAGCGAGGGTTTCGCCTTCGACAGCATCAATGGCAGCATCAGCGTCAGGAGCGGCGTCATGCACACCGATCGCTTGCAGATCAGCGGCCCCGCCGCGCGCGTGCTGATGAGCGGCGAGGCCGACCTGAAGAATGAAACGCAGCGCCTCGAAGTCAGCGTCCAGCCCGATCTCGGCAGCAGCGCGGCGCTCGGTGTGGCGGTGATCAACCCGCTCGCCGGCGTCGCGACGCTGCTCGCCGACAAGATCCTGCAGGGCCCCCTGAGCAAGGCCTTCAGTTTCGACTACCTCGTCACCGGCAAGTGGGAAGACCCGAAGGTCGAGCGCCTCTCGCGCCCGCCGGCTGTCGGGACGACGCCATGACCGAAGCCAACGCGGCCGAGTGGAGCCAACGATGAAGCCAAGCCCCGACGAGCGGCCGCCGGCCGCACCAGCCAACAGCGTCCTGCGCGTCGCCGCCCTGCAGATGGTGTCGACGCCACGCGTCGACGAGAACCTGCGCACGGCCGCGGCGCTGATCAGCGAAGCAGTCGCGCAGGGTGCCGAACTGCTGGCGCTGCCCGAGTACTTCGCCATCATGGGAATGACCGACGCCGACAAGGTTCGGCTGCGGGAGGCCGATGGACATGGCCCGATCCAGGAGTTCCTGGCCGCCAGCGCCCGTGAGCACGCGGTCTGGCTGATCGGCGGCTCGCTGCCGCTGCTTGCCGGCAGTCCCGACAAGGTGCTCAACTCGACGCTGGTCTACGATCCACAGGGACGGCGTGTCGCCCGCTACGACAAGATCCACCTCTTCGGCTTCCAGCAGGGCAGCGAGCGCTACGACGAGAGCACGACCATCGAGGCCGGCCGCCGGCCGGCCGCCTTCGTCACGCCCTTCGGCCGCGTCGGTCTGTCGATCTGCTACGACCTGCGCTTTCCGGAGCTTTATCGCGCCCTCGGTGTCACAGATTTGCTCGTCGTGCCGGCGGCCTTCACCGAAACGACCGGCCGCGCGCACTGGGAGATCCTGCTGCGCGCGCGGGCGATCGAGAACCAGTGTTACGTGCTGGCGGTCGCCCAGGGTGGCCGGCACGAGAACGGCCGCGAAACGCACGGCAACAGCATGCTCATCGACCCCTGGGGGACGATTCTCGATCGCAAGCAGAAGGGCCCCGGCATCGTCGTCGGCGACCTCGAACGGGGTCGCCTGGATGAAGTCCGCGCCAGCCTGCCGGCGCTCGCGCACCGTGTCATGTAGGCGTCGGCGGCAGAAAACCGCAGCAAACAGGGAAATTCAATGACCACCAAGGCCCAGACCCTCCTCGCGCAGGCACGCAAGACCCTGCTCACCCCCTATGGCCTCGATGTCGCCGATCTGACGCCGGTGTTCGGCAAGATCATGGCGCATCAGGTCGACTATGCCGATCTGTATTTCCAGTACAGCCGCTCCGAAGCCTGGAGTCTCGAAGAAGGAATCGTCAAGAGCGGCAGCTTCAGCATCGACGAAGGTGTCGGCGTGCGTGCGCTGGCCGGCGAGAAGACCGCTTTCGCCTATTCCGACGATATCAGCAGCCAGGCGCTCGGTGATGCCGCCGCCGCCGTGCGCGCGATTGCCGGCGCCGGGCAGGAACGGCGCGTACCGGCGCTGAAGAGAAGCAGCGGGCACCGCCTCTACCTGCCGAACGATCCGCTGGCTTCACTCGACGCGGGCAGCAAGGTCAGCCTGCTGGAGCGGCTCGAAGCGCTGGCGCGTGCCGCCGACCCGCGCGTGACGCAGGTCATGGCGCATCTTGCTGGCGAGTACGAGGTGGTGCTGGTCGCCGGCAGCGACGGCCGCCTGGCGGCCGACGTACGGCCGCTGGTGCGGGTCTCGCTGACGGTCATCGTCGAGCAGGGCGGGCAGCGTGAACAGGGGTCGGCCGGCGGCGGCGGCCGCAGTGATTACGGCTTCTTCACCGATGCCGTGCTGCAGGACTACGCGCGCGAAGCCGTGCATCAGGCGGTGACCAACCTGGCGGCACGACCGGCGCCGGCGGGGACGATGACCGTCGTCCTCGGCGCCGGCTGGCCCGGCATCCTGCTGCACGAAGCCGTCGGCCACGGTCTCGAAGGCGATTTCAACCGCAAGGGCAGTTCGACCTTCGCCGGTCGCATCGGCAGCCGCGTTGCCGCCAAGGGGGTGACGGTGATCGACGACGGCACGATTGCCGGGCGGCGCGGCTCGTTGAACATCGACGACGAAGGCAACCCGACGCAGCGAACGGTACTGATCGAGGACGGCATCCTGCAGGGCTACATGCAGGACAGCCTCAACGCGCGCCTGATGGGCGTCGCGCCGACCGGCAACGGGCGCCGCGAGTCCTTTGCCCACCTGCCGTTGCCGCGGATGACCAACACCACGATGCTGAACGGCGAGTGCAGCGCGGAAGAGATCATCCGCTCGGTGAAGAAGGGCATCTACGCGGTCAATTTCGGCGGTGGGCAGGTGGACATCACCAATGGCAAGTTCGTCTTCTCGATGTCCGAGGCCTACCTGATCGAAAACGGCCGCGTGACCACCCCGGTCAAGGGCGCGACCCTGATCGGCAGCGGCCCGGAGGCGATGACGCAGGTGTCGATGATCGGCAACGACATGCGCCTCGATCCCGGCGTCGGTACCTGCGGCAAGGAGGGACAGAGCGTGCCGGTCGGCGTTGGCCAGCCCACCCTGCGCATCGACGGCCTGACGGTCGGCGGCACGGCCTGACTGCCGGCCGGCGGTGACCGGCGCTCGCGGCAAAGCCATGCTGGCGGGCAGGGGCTATAATCGCAGCCCACAGCCCTGACCATCGCCCACTTCACGCCATGAGCCCGAACTCGTTCTGCCGCCGGCTGCCCGCCGGCCTCACGCTCTTCCTGGTCGCCGCGAGCCTCTTCCTCGTCAGCCTGACCGCGGGCGCCGCCGCCGCCGATCAGTTGCGGCCGCCGGAGGCGACCCTGCACTACCATTTTCGGCCGATCGTCACCTTCCGTGCGACCTTCGTCGGCGCCAGCCCGGAGTATCGTGTGCGCCGCGCGCTCGCGCGCATCGAAGCACTGCCGGTGGGGCACATGCAGCAGCCGATCGAGCTGACGCCATTCGTCGTCGAGGACCGGCGCGGGATCAGCCTGCACATCGGCGAAGCGGTGCTGTTCGGCATCCTCGAGGGCGATCTCGATCCCGAGGAGAAGATTCCGCTCGAGGCTGCCGCGCGTCGCAGTGCCGATGAACTCGGCGCCGCGCTGCTGGCGGTCAGCGAGCAGCGCCGGCCGATGGTGCTCGTCAAGGGCATCGGCCTGTCGCTGGCGGCGACCGCCATCGCGGTGCTGCTGCTGTGGCTGATTCGCCGCGCCGCCGCGTTCATCGTTCGTCAGTTCGAAAAGGTCATCGACGCACATCCCGAGTCGAGCAGCTTCCGCTGGGCGCGCCATGGCTGGGCGCTGGTGCAACGGATCGCGCAACTGCTGATGGGCTTTCTCTGGCTGAGCGTCGCCTACCTCTGGCTGAGCTTCGTCCTCGCGCGCTTCCCGCTCACCGAGCCGCTCGGCGACCGCCTCACCACCTTCCTCTTCGGGCTGCTGGAGACGATCGGCGTCGGCTTCGTCGAAGCCCTGCCGTCGCTGACCACCGCCCTCGTCATCCTCTTCCTGACGAAGGCCTTCAACGATGCCCTGGGCAACTTCTTCAAGGCGGCACGGGCCGGGCGCGTGCAGGTGCACGGTCTGCATCCGGAGACCGTCAACGCCACCCACCGCATCTGCACCATCATCGTCTGGGGCCTCGGCATCGCCATTGCCTACCCCTTCATCCCGATGTCCGACAGCGACGCCTTCAAGGGGCTGTCGGTGATGTTCGGTTTCATGCTGACGCTCGGCTCGGCGGGGATCGTCAACCAGTTGATGAGCGGTCTCGTGCTCGTCTACTCGCGCGCGCTTTCGGTCGGCGATTTCGTCGACCTCGGCGAAACCGTCGGCGTCGTCAGCGAGGTCGGCGCGCTGTCGACCAAGGTCATCAACATGCGCAACGAAGAAGTGACGATTCCCAACGCGGTGCTCGTCGGCAGTCCGATCAAGAACTACTCACGTCTCGCCGGCGCGCGCGGGACGCTGGTGTCGACCAAGGTGACGATTGGCTACGATACCCCCTGGCGGCAGGTGCACGCGATGCTCATCGCCGCGGCCGAGCAGACGCCGGGCCTGCGCGCGCTGCCGAAGCCCTTCGTCTATCAGCGCGGCCTCGCCGACTGGTACGTCGAATACGAACTCTTCGCGCACATGGACAAGCCGCTTGAACGGGTGCCGGTGCTCTCGGCGCTGCACGCCAACATCCAGGACCAGTTCAACACCTACGGCGTGCAGATCATGTCGCCGCATTTCGTCGTCCAGCCGAAGGACAACGTCGTCGTCCCGCGCGAGAGCTGGCATGCGGCGCCCGCCGAGCCCGAAGCCGGCGAGCGCCCGCAGTGAAGGTCCCGGCCAAGTCCCACGCCCAGTCCCTTCTGCCGGGAACACCCTGATGCTCAGCTTCGCCCTGACCGTTTTCCTGTCGGCCTTTCTCCTCTTCCAGATCCAGCCGATCATCGCCAAGATGATCCTGCCCTGGTTCGGCGGTTCGTCGTCGGTGTGGAGCACCTGTCTCGTCTTCTTTCAGGCGGAGCTGCTGCTCGGCTACCTCTACGTGCACCTGCTGCATGAGTGGCTGTCGCCCCGGCGCCAGAACATCGTGCACTGCGCGCTGCTGCTGCTCAGTCTGGCGACGCTGCCGGTGGTCGCCAATCCGGCCTGGAAGGACGCCGCCTTTGCCAACCCGACGTGGAACGTGCTCGTCGTCCTCGGCACGGCGGTCGGCATGCCGTACCTGCTGCTGTCGACCACCGGGCCGCTGATGCAGGCGTGGTATGCGCGCTCGTTCAACAGCATGATGCCGTATCGCCTCTACGCGCTGTCGAACCTGGCGTCGATGCTCGCGCTGCTCTCGTATCCGGTGCTCGTCGAACCGTTCTTCGTCGTCGTGCAGCAGGCGAACGCCTGGTCGGTCGGCTACGTCTTCTTCGTCATCGCCTGCCTGGCCAGCGCCTGGCAGTCGTGGCAGGGCGTCTCCGGCGAACTCGAGCGCCGCCCGGCCAGTTCGGAGCCGGTGCCGCGGCCGCCGCTGCGTGAGTGCCTGCTGTGGGTCGGTCTGGCGATGACCGCCTCGATCCTCCTGCTGGCGCTGACCCGTCACCTGACGCAGGACGTCGCGCCGGTGCCGTTCCTCTGGGTGGTGCCGCTGAGCATCTACCTGCTGAGCTTCATCCTCTGCTTCGATGCCCCGCGCTACTATCATCGCCGCGGTTTCCTGATCGCACTGCCGATCGCCTTCATCGCCCTCGACCAGGTTCTCGCCGAAGTCGGCATGCCGGTGCCGCTGCTGGTCAGCGTGCTCTGTCTCGCGCTCTTCGTCTTCTGCATGGTCTGTCATGGCGAGCTGGTGCGGCGGCGGCCGCCGGTGCGCCACCTGACGCTGTTCTACCTGATGCTGTCGATCGGCGGCGCGCTTGGCGGCAGTTTCGTCGGCCTGCTCGCGCCGGCGCTGTTCAACGCCTACTTCGAGTTGCCGATCGGTCTCTTCCTCTGCGCCGTGCTGGTGATCATCATCCTCTGGCCACAAGTCAAGCCGATCTGGCGCTGGCTGCTGCTCGCCGCCCTCGCCATCTACGGCTACCGGCTGGCGGGAATATCGATCGATTACGTCGAGGACTACCGGCGCGTCATGCGCAACTTCTACGGCCAGTTGCGCATCGACGACGTCAGCGATGACGACCTCGGCATCAAGCGCAGGATGTTCCACGGCCGCATCAACCACGGCGAGCAGTTCATCGCCCCCGAGCACAGCCGGCGTCCGACCGCCTACTACTGCGAGCAGTCGGGAATCGGCCAGGCGCTGCTCAGCCTGCCGACCGAGCGGCCGCGCCGGATCGGCGTCGTCGGCCTCGGCGCCGGCACGCTTGCGACCTACGGCCGCCCGGGCGACGAAATGCGGCTGTACGAGATCGACGACCAGGTCCTCGATCTCGCGCGCAGCGACTTCAGCTACCTGGCCGAGAGCCGCGCGCGCATCGAACCGGTGCTCGGCGACGGCCGCCTGATGCTCGAAAGCGAAGCACCGCAGGCCTTCGACCTGCTCGCCATCGACGCCTTCTCGGGCGACTCGATCCCGGCGCACCTGCTGACCCTCGAGGCGATGCAGTCCTACCTGCGGCACATGCGGAGCGACGGCATCCTCGCCGTGCACATCACCAACCGCTACCTCGACCTGCAGCCGGTGGTCGCCGGCGCGGCCGCGAAGTTGGGGCTGAGCGTTTTCGTCGTCGAACTCGAGCCGGCTGCTGGCGACGTCTTCTGCCGCCGCTCGCTGTGGGCGCTGATCGTTCGACCCGAGCGCGCGGCGAGCCTGCAGGCGGCGATCGCCGGCGCCCGGCCGCTGCCGCCGCGCGCCGGCTTCACGGCGTGGACGGACGGGTTCTCGAACCTGCTCGGGATCCTGAAGTGAGCTGACCGGGGCTGCCGACAGCGGGTGGTCGAGCCCGGCTTGCCGTCCCGTGGGCGCCGTCGCCGGGGTGAGCACCGGTTTTCACACGGCCTGGAAGCATGGCGGGTCAGCCATCTTTTCCGGCGTCGCTTCAGGGGTGAGCGCCCTTCACCGAGATTCATCCCTTTCCTGGAGTTTTCTCCTGATGTCGACCGCGACCCTTTTCTCTCCTCTCGATCTGGCCGGGTTGACCCTGACCAACCGCATCGTCATGGCGCCGATGACGCGCTCGCGCAGCACCCAGCCGGGCGACGTGCCGAACGAGATCATGGCGCGGTATTACGCCCAGCGCGCCGGTGCCGGCCTGATCATCACCGAGGCGACACAGGTTTCGAGGCAGGGGCAGGGCTACAGCTTCACACCCGGCATCTACGGCGAGGCGCAGATCGCTGGCTGGCAGCTGGTGACGGATGCGGTGCACGCTGCCGGCGGGCGGATATTCCTGCAGCTGTGGCACGTCGGGCGGATGTCGCATGCGGTCTTCCATGACGGTGCGGCGCCGGTGGCGCCGTCCGCGCTGGCACCCGATGCCCAGGTCTGGGTCGTCGGCGCGGATGGTGTGGGCCGCATGGTGGCGCGCATCACACTTTGGCCCTGGCCACCGGCGCAATCAGCGGTGGCAGGCAGTCAGCGAAGCGCGGCTGGATCTTGCTCATGCGCTTGGCCATGGCCTCGTCGCCCGAGAGGATGGCGAGCAGCATGCCGGTCATCGTGTCGAGCCCGTTGGAGCTGCGCACTACGTTGGCGAGCCAGTTCGACTGGGTAGCCCTTCAGGCCTCGCTGGATGACGTGGATGCCACCGTGCACGAAGGAGTGTAGGGCCGGCACATTCACGTCCTTGAAGTGGGTGAACATCTCGACCGCGGCGTGCGGTGATCTGCCGACAATCTCGTCGAGCATCGTCTGGGCCATCGGCAGTTTGGAGGCGGCCTTCTCGGCGGCAGCATCGAGCGGGGCGACAAGGCGGTCGATCTGCTCGTCAGATGCCGAGTACAGCAGCCATACGGCCCGTGTCAGGGACTCGTGCTGAAGCCGCATCATGCTGATGCCAGCGGCAGGGAGTGGCTGCGCGAGCACTACCCGAAGAGCGGTCCCATGGTCCACTGATGTCTGCGCTGCAGAAAGCGTCACCAGCGTTCAACCTAAAAACCGCAGTTAGCCGACTCCATCCGCATAATTTCCCAGCAACCGATGCGTTGGTGGCTCCTCGATACCAGCGAGAATCCGCTTGAGGTGATCACAGACGCGATGCCAAACGGATGGGGCGG
>JAGFNJ010000055.1 GCA_017592775.1 Candidatus Accumulibacter conexus
CCGCCCCATCCGTTTGGCATCGCGTCTGTGATCACCTCAAGCGGATTCTCGCTGGTATCGAGGAGCCACCAACGCATCGGTTGCTGGGAAATTATGCGGATGGAGTCGGCTAACTGCGGTTTTTAGGTTGATGCATGGCCACCTTGACGTTGGGAGCAGGTCTCGGGAGCTGCCTTGTGGCTTGGTCTAGGTTCGTGTCCTGCTGCCATGGGTAGTCCAAGCTGACACCGAAGCGCATGCGTGCGTCCTTCGAGCCGAGGCACACGCCGAACCAGCTTGCGGCCTTCTCTGTGTACTTCCGGCCCTCGCAGTCCCGTCGGAGCGCTTCGGCTGCCATCGCTAGCGGCTGGTCGTTGCAGTGAGCCGTGAAGCCGGAGTCGCCGAGGCAAATCGTGATGTCGTGGACCTTCCCGTCGCGCCGTGTCTTCGCGACAGCTTGGTCGACTGCGCGGTTGGTGTCCTTGACCGTTTCCCCGCTGAGCATCAACAGCATGAAGCCGAGATCGATGGTGCCGGCGTCCGCGCGAGCCTCGATGTCTTCGATCAGGCGCCACAAGGTCGTGCCGGCGAAAGGCGTGAGGATCCCTTCGGGCGTCGTCCGGCCCGGGATCCCGTCCCGCCTCGCCGTCATGGCGATGTCTAGGTCGGCCGAGATGTCCTCGCCAAGCACGACCATGCTGTACTCATCGTCCAGCCACAGGTTCTTCTTGAGGTGGTACGAAAGAATAGTGAGTTCCGACGCATGCAGCCGATCGGCATAGAGCGTGCGACGATGCAGGTAGCTCAGGAACCGCAACGGCGACTCCAGCATCTCCGTCATTGCGTCGAGTGTGAACACGTCGAGCACGAAGGGTGGCTTGATGACCTCGGTCTCCTGATGCTTCAAGAAGTGGCGTGCCTGGAAGCTCAGGGCCGGGTAGTGGTCCGAGACGGTGCAGAGGATGTAGACCTCCCTAAAGCCGCGGTCAAAGGCCAGCTCTGCACCCGTTGCATCGACGAACCGGAACTTGCGGTCGGTGAGCATTGAGGCGGACAGGTGCCCTTGGTCGTAGGCCTCCTGGACACTCTTCTTGAAGTCGTCCTTGATGACCTGATCGTTGCCCTTCCGTGCCTCCAGGGTCAGGCGCTTGGACTTCGCCTGCAGCACGATGGCTCTGTTGGCGAAGACGACCAGTACGTCCACCTCGCCCGACTTCTGGCCCTTCGATTCGTAGATGTCGACGTTCGTGTGGACGCGAGCCCCACCGAAGACTCGCCGCAAGCGCTCCGCGGCGAAAGCCTCGGCGAATCGCCCACGGTTGCTTATCGCGGCAGCTCGGTACGTCTTGTCCGCGCTCATCCAGTAGAACGGAGCTTCGTACAGCGCCTCCGCCAGGCGGTAGCTTTGGTAGAGCAGGTACTCCGACTTGCCGAACCGGAGCAGCGGCAGCGCGTTCGCGACGCTGAAGTCATCCAGCGCCGTAAAGGCTTGGTTCGCTTCGCCATCGGGCAGGGTGAACGCCTCCAGGACGCGCTCGACGAGCACGGCGTCGATTCCGGATCGCTTCGCGACCTCGGCCGTGGTGAGCAGATGAGCTGGCAGGATCGTCCAGTCGGCGGGCGGCAGCTGTCGCATGGCCTCGAGACGCGCCGGCAGCTTCCCGCTTTGGATCGCGCCTACGGCTCGGACCACCGACTGGGCCGCGCCGATCGTGAAGCCCTTGGTCTGCTGCAGCCAGCTGTCGCCTGCGGCGTACTTACGCCCTGCCAAGTCAAGGTACTGGAAGACGTACGCGGACTCGCCGCCGTAGAAGATCGGTTCGCGATATGCCTGTCCCTGCTGGAACGGGCTGCCACCCTCTGAGGCGAGCCTTTTCCAATCCTGTATCTGGAAGGACTCAAGGGACATGACCTGGTGCAACTCGGCGAGCAACGCGTCGGTGCGCGTGATGTAGTCCTGCATCGCCTGTGGCGCCGGCATCGCGTAGTCGATCGGCGCCTTGACCATCAGCCCGATGAGCGTCGAGATCTCCGTGCGGGACAGGTTCTTCATCGACGACATGTGGGCCATGTCTTCCGCCTTCATCTCGCCGACGAAGCGAACGATGTTGTCGCGAAAGCAGAGGTAGGCGATGGCGTGGGCGTAGCCCGGCGCGACACACAGGGCTGCGAGCTCGTCGAATATCTGCCGCTCGGACCGCCCGGATCCGGCTCGCCCGGGGAGGCCACTCATGAACCGCCCGCGGGTTCGATCTGGCGCAGCAGTCGCTCGATCAGGTCGCTGACCTCGCGTTGGCGCAGTACGCGCGCGTCTCGCCGTCCCTCGTTGTCGCCCTCGCCGAGTTCGAACTTCGCGACTGACACAGGACCGTCCTTGCGGTGTCCCTCGGTCTTGTCATCGCTCACGAAGCGGGTGCGCAGGATCGCAAGGGACGCTCTCACTACATCGGCATGTTTGCCTTCGAGTTCCTTGCGGAGCGCCTCGGCGGCCACGTCGGCACCTCCGGGGGCGTGCTCGATGCAGTACACCAGGTCGTGCGCATCCTTTCGTTCGTTACGCTGGTCGAACGCCAGCGCCTTCAGGCACGTGAAGCTCAAGAGGTTGGCGTGCCTGACCTGTTCCGTGGCGACGCCGTTGTCGCCGAGCAGTTCCGCCTGGATCTCCGTCACCTGGTACTGATCGAAGACGATGGACGAGTGCGGGATGTTGAGGGCGGAGATAGTGCCGGCCGTTGGAAGTGCCTGCACCCTGCCGCCGGCGATTTCCGGTGCGTCGGCTAACAGTTCGAGCACCATGACGGCGCCGTGCTCGGTTTTGGTCTGCCAGCGCCAGGACAGTTTCTGCTGCATGTCGTTGACTGAACGCTCGAACCCCAGCTTCTTGAAGTTCTCCTCAAGCGTCTGGTATGCCTGCGTGTCCGCGAGGATTTGGAGGTCGATCACGATGTCCACGTCCATCGTGCCCGCGTGTGCCGGCACTGCCGGCGGACGTGTGGGCACGAGGTACCGCGGCGTGAGTCCGCCGATCAGGTAGACCGAGTTCTTCCAGGGGCCCAGCCCACGCAGTAGCGTCACCAGCACCCGCTCGCAGTCGAGCGTGTGTTGGTCGCTGTAGCCGTCCAGGGTCGCGGGCTTGGTCATCAGCAGCCGATCCTTTCTTTGCGCAGGTGCTCCGCCATCTCCTTTGCCCGGCCCTCGCTCTTCAAAAGGTCGAGGTAGACGTGGAAGGGGCTGGCGAGCCATGCATCGCCCACACGTTGCCGGAAGAGCAGGTCTCCCGGCGATTTGATCTCGATGAGCACGAAGTTTGCCCCTTCGTTGACGACACGCGCGCCAAGGTCCGCCAGCGAATCGTCGGCCCCTGGCGTCGCCAGCACGCGGCAGCGCACCTGACCCACGCTCGACAGGTAGGGCGCGTACCGCTGTGCCGCGGCCTCGTGGCTGATTGCGTAGTTGGCATTGCGGGCTTCGAAGGCCTGCGCGGCACGATCGACGAGTGCGTCAGCTTTCAGTCCCGGGATGTAGTAGCGACGCATGGCTGGGGGCCGGCTTGCAATCACCTGGGAGGCCCAGGCGTCCAGCAGGGCTCGCGGCTCGCGCAGGTGGCGCTCCTTGGTCGGACCCAGGCCACGTGTGTCGATCCAATCGTGCTTCTCCAGCTCGGTCAGGACCTCCGACGCCGTGGCCGGCGACACTTCGGAGAGCTCTGCGAGCTGCTTAACGCCGAACCATTGCTCGCGCCGACTCAGCAGTGCATGAATAGCCTGGGCCCTTCGACCGGTGAACAGCGAACGCATGACGGAGGCCTCGGCCTTGGGAGATGGCCTGGCGACGTAGATGTAGGCTCCCGCCGCTGGCACGTAGAGGCTGCCGCCACTGTCGAAGTAACCCACGCCTTCGGCGCGCAGGAGTTCCTTCGCCCCCGGAGACAGCGAGCCGGCGGCCAGCAGCGCCACGGTGCTGTGGGACCGCCCCCGATTGATGAGCGGTTTGAGCCGCCACAGCGTTTGATGCACGTCCCGCGGATAGACGGTCTTCTTGGCCTCAATGAGCAGCGTCACGGGCCGTCCAGCGATGTGGGTGTCGATCCTCGCGTCATAGCCGGCGTCGCGCGACGCCGGCACTGCGCCCGCGGCCGGAACCTCGACCTCTACCTCGGGCAGGGTGCGGAGGGTGTCCACCAATTGCTGGACCAGTTGGGCTTCGACGTAGCTTGGGGGTGGGTTGGACATCGTTATCCGCTGCGCAGTGAATACGTCTACTGTAGCGAATATTCGTCAGGCTTGCTACATTTGCTGCGCAGCGAACATCAGAAGGAGCGACGCATCTGGCCCTGATGGCTTGGAAAGCAAGTCTGGATGCCTATACAGTGTTGGCAGCTGCCCAGGCGCCGCCTTGCAAACGCCAAGCCTCCGCGGGTCGCATGTCGGACGACGGATGGCTAACGAGAGGTCCCGATCGAACCGGCGAACTACGGCGCCGACAGTCCCATGACCACCACCGCCCCAATCGCTGAAAGCTTCAACTTCCACCGAGCCACGCCCCCCGACGTCACCATCGACGAGCACGTTCGCCGCAAGGTCGTCGAACTTGGCAAAAGGGTGACGGCGCGAGAGCGCATCTACCTCGACAAGTGCTTTTGGATCCACATGCGGGCGGCGCGTACCAACTCGCGGAGCCCGCCGGGGGCGTCGGAACTGCTTGCTTCCCTCGCTGCCGGGGTGGCAGCAGGTAGGCTGATCTGCCCGATCAGCGATGCCTTTTCCTCGAACTGATGAAGCAGACGGACCTGGCCACTCGCAGCGCCACGGCGGAAATGATCGATCAACTGAGTTGCGGAGTGACGCTCAGCCCGCAGCCGACTCGCGTTGCCACGGAGGTGGCGCACTTCTTCCACGCGAACGCAGGCCACGCCGTGTTCCCGCTGGAGCACCTTGTATGGACCAAGGTCCCGTACATCCTCGGGGTCCAGCACCCGGTGGCCACAGCCTTCCCGGCCGATGAGCAGCTTGTGATCCAGGAAGCGTTCTTCGACTACCTCTGGGAGATCCCACTGTCGTCGATGGTAAGCGGCTGCGTTATCACCTCGAACACGATCCGGCGATCGAAACGCTGGCGCTGCGCATTTTTCTGAGCGTCGTGGAACAAGCCTTGCGCCGCGCCTGCCCGGCTGCGGGCCCCGATTCCCGGATCGGCGCGGTGGCCTTCATCCACCGCTTTGGCGCGCTGCTCAATCCGCATGAGCACTTCCACTGCCTCGTCATCGAGGGCGTTTTCGATGCTGACACGTCGGGAGCCGCGACCTTTCATGAAAGCCGTGCCCCCGACCAGAAGTGGCTCGACGAAGTCCAGGCCAAGGTCCGCCGCCGTCTGCTGTGCGCGCTGACCCGACGCGGTGTGCTTGAGCCGGAAGACGCCGAGACGATGGCAAACTGGGCGCATGGTGGCGGCTTCTCGCTCGACGCCAGCGTGCGCATCGAAGGCGCCGACCGCCCGGGCCTGGAACGGCTGCTGCGCTACTGCGCTCGACCGGCCTTTGCGCTGGAGCGCTTGCGTGAAGTCGACGCCGACCATCTGGTCTATGAGAGCATCAAGCCGGGTCCCGGCGGCGGCGTCAGCGTCATGCTGACGCCGCTCGAACAGATCGAGCGTCTGGCCGCGCTGATTCCGCCGCCGCGCCGGCATCGCCATCGCTACTACGGCGTACTGGCGCCGAACGCGCTGCTGCGGTGGCAGGTATTTGCGCTCGCCGGCGTGCTACTGCTGTTTTGTGCGGAGTCGGATCGCACTCGATTAATAAGGGTTAGGGTAAGGGTTAGAGTCATTTGACTTTGTGAAACGCTCTCTGCGCCCACCGCGTTCAAACCAGTACTTCCAGCCCTCGCCGCTCGATCACCGACAGCAGGCGCAGTGCAGCGCCGCTCGGCTTCTTCTCGCCGTTTTCCCACTTCTGCACGGTGGAAACACTGGCGTTGAGATAGGCCGCGAATACGGCTTGGCTCACGTGCAGATGCTCGCGCAGGCAGCGGATCGCCTCGGCCGAATAGGCTGGCGGCGGCACGGCCTGCGCTTCGAAGTCGCGCAGGGTCTGCTTGCTGACGGCGCCGACCTGCTCCAGATCGCGCATCGTCTCCAGGGCTTCGTCGATCATCCGGCTCATCGTGTCACCTCCATCAAGACCTGCGCGGACAGCGCAGCGGAAATCCGGGCATCGTCCATTTCCAACAACTCGCGCGCCAAGCGCTGGTATAGTGCCAATTCCCTAGCCGTGATGTTGTCGCGGGCGTTCTTCTCGAACCCGTAGAGGAAGAACAGCACCCCGGCAAAGCGCGTGGCGATGATGGTGCGCGTGCTACCGCTTTTGCCGCGTCCCGGCAGGGCAAGCCGCTGCTTGTAAAGGTTGCCGCCGAGGTCGGCGTCGATCAGGCCACGTTCCATGTGCCCCAGGGCATCCAGTAGCGACGCATCCGTCACGCCGGCTTTGCCGGCCCAGCGCTGGAAGGTCCGCGTCTTGAATGCTCTCATGGCTTATTGTATCACTTGGTGCAATGATTGATGCCAGCTCGGCCACGCAGTTGCCGGTCGTGAGGCGCAAGTGGCAGACCGCAGGTGCTGCAAGCAAATGCGCCTATGTGTTGCCCTGCTCTGCAGGCCGCAGTCTTCCCGGAAAGTCGGCGCCGGCGATCCGGACCGCGCTCTGAACTTTCCTTTAGAAGGCTCGCGGTAAAGGGTTGCGCCCATGACCAGGGCGCGCGTCCCGCAGCCAGCAGGCATTGAGGCAAAAACTGTATGGGCGTCCAGTTGTGGCCTCTCGATTGCCCGACTCGTATCCCCGTGTCTGCCGCCTGTGCTCCTGCGCGCACTGCCGTCTATCGCCGTCGCCGGCCCGAACGTACCGTGCTCTATCGCACCGGGCAGACGCACCTCGCCACCTGGCTCGAACTCAGCTGTGACCGTCGACAGGGCGCTTCCGGCCCAGCCCATGTCGAACGCGAGTTCCGCCGGTATGTCGAATGCGGCATTCTCGCGCATGGCTTTGCCCGCGCACGATGCGCCGAGTGCGGTCACGATTTTCTCATTGCCTACGCGTGCATTCGTGCAAGGGCCGTGGTGTCTGTCCGGCTTGCAACACCCGGCGAATGGTCGAAGCCGCCGCCCATCTGGCCGACCACGTTTTCCCGCGACTGCCGGTCCGCCAGTGGGTGTTGTCGGTTCCGAAGCGGCTGCGTGATCACCTCGAACACGATCCGGCGATCGAAACGCTGGCGCTGCGCATTTTTCTGAGCGTCGTGGAACAGGCCTTGCGCCGCGCCTGCCCGGCTGCGGGCCCCGATTCCCGGATCGGCGCGGTGGCCTTCATCCACCGCTTTGGCGCGCTGCTCAATCCGCATGAGCACTTCCACTGCCTCGTCATCGAGGGCGTTTTCGATGCTGACACGTCGGGAGCCGCGACCTTTCATGAAAGCCGTGCCCCCGACCAGAAGTGGCTCGACGAAGTCCAGGCCAAGGTCCGCCGCCGTCTGCTGTGCGCGCTGACCCGACGCGGTGTGCTTGAGCCGGAAGACGCCGAGACGATGGCAAACTGGGCGCATGGTGGCGGCTTCTCGCTCGACGCCAGCGTGCGCATCGAAGGCGCCGACCGCCCGGGCCTGGAACGGCTGCTGCGCTACTGCGCTCGACCGGCCTTTGCGCTGGAGCGCTTGCGTGAAGTCGACGCCGACCATCTGGTCTATGAGAGCATCAAGCCGGGTCCCGGCGGCGGCGTCAGCGTCATGCTGACGCCGCTCGAACTGATCGCGCGTCTGGCCGCACTGATTCCACCGCCGCGCCGGCATCGCCATCGCTACTACGGGGTGCAGGCGCCGAACGCGCCGCTGCGGTGGCAGGTCATTGCGCTCGCCGGCGTGCCAGACGGTACGCCGGCGGCAGCCCAGACCGAGTCAATCGCCGCGAGCGCTGCGCCAAGCGTCACGCCGAACCGGTCGTCCGAGGGGACAGAGGAAGCACCGGGTGAAGTGGAAGCGATCCTCCGTCGCGCCGCCCGTTACGCCTGGGCGCTGCTGCTCGCGCGGATTCATGAGGTCTTTCCGCTCGTCTGTCCACGCTGCGGCGGCGAGATGCGAATCATCGCCTTCATCACCGACGCCGCTGCCGTGCGCGAGATCCTGAGCCATCTGGGCGAACCGACCTCGCCGCCACGTTTGATGAAAGCCCGTGCGCCCCCGCTCTGGGAGATGCAGGGCGCCAACATGGGCGAGGACGAAGCGCAGGCTCAGTCGGCGCCGGAGTACCCATTCGACCAGCGCGTCGCCTGGTAGAGGTGTCGGGGAGCGTGCAGGCGCACAAGCGCAAAGCTCGAAGCCAGACGAGCTGCCATTGCCCGTCGTGAGAGGACTCGTGCCTGCGGTCATCCGCTCCGGCGGATGACCGCAGGCACTGAGCAGGCGGAATTCAGAGGACTTTTCAGGGGCTTCCGGGTCCAAATTCGACATTGACGCTGCTTGTTGAAGGCTCATATACGCTCGTCGGTGCCGTTGGATTTCTTATCCTTCACTCGAGCATTCGCTCCGCGCGCTGTCGCGCCCGGAATCCGCCGGCAAGGCCGCCGGCGGCAAGGGGCCGGGCGAGCGCCGCCGGTCCTCCATACGACAGGCAGGAGACTCCAGAAAGTCCTTGATGGCCTGCGCCAGAGGCTGCCGGTGCATCGCCAGCGAGGCGTCGACCGCGCTGCGGGCGACATCCGCTTCGCCCGCGGCCAACGCGCGAAGGGCATGCGCCAGCCGCTGCCCGGCCTGTTCCATTGCCCGCCGCGCAAGCGAGAAATCGCAGCCGCATCGCGGACAGATGCCGTCCTCGGCGAGGCGAGCGCGACAAGCCCTGCAATGCGCGAGGTTTTCAGGCATCGAGGTAGTACAGGAGGTCAGCCAGTGCATCCATCGCCGTCTTCAGGTCGGCGTCGGGTCCGTCCATGTGGTCTCTGATTGCCTCGATGCCGTTCACCAGATCCTCTGCGTCTTCGGTGCCCGCGGTGGCCAGCAGACGTTCGGCCTTCTCGATCAGGGCAGCGGCTTCGACGCGCTGACGTCGGCTGTCATCGACAGGGGAAGCAGCGGCGCCTGCAGCGGATCGCCCATCGGCTCCCGTCTCCTGATCACGGAACAGTCCGTCGATGCGATGCCGTGCTTCCGCGAGCTTGTCGCCGGTGAAGCGGCTGATGGCGTTGTCGATGGTGATCGACTGCAGCAGACCGGTATCTTTCTCGCGCGCCGTCACCTGCAGAATGCCGTTGAGGTCGAGCGAGAAGGTGGTGATCAACTGGTTGCCGGCCGGTGCCTCGCGCAGGCCCTCGATGGTGAAACGTCCGATCTCGATGTTGTTCAGTGCGTCAGGGTCCTCACCTTGGTAAACGTTGATGTCCACCCTGCTCTGACCATCGAAAACGGTGCAGAAGCCTTCGCTCTTGGAGACGGGAATTGGCGTGTTCTTGCGGATCAGCGGCACGTAGAAGTAGGGATACATTTCGCCATTGACGTATTGCAGCGCGCTGGTACCAAAAGTATAGGGCGTCACATCGACGAGTACTGCTGACACCTGGGTGCCGGCGACCACGCCCGCCTGGATGGCGGCGCCCATGGCGACACAGAGATCGGGGTCCACTTCGGCGCGCGGCTGCATGCCGAATTCCCTTTCGAGTCGGTGCTGCACGAGCGGCGTCCGTGTCGCGCCGCCCACCAGCAGGATTTCGTCGATGTCGGCGACAGTCAGTCCGGCACCGCTCAACGAGACATGCACGGCTTCCAGCGTCTCGGCGACATAGGGTTCGATCATCTCCTCGTAGTGTTGGCGCGAAATTTCCAACGACAAGTGGATCGGTAGCCCGTCTCTCTCGAGGAGGTACTCTTCTGCAAGGGTGGCGTAAGGCTCGTCGGAAAGAGTGACCTTTGCCGCTTCGGCGGCCTGCTGCAGGCGAGCCATGGCCTGTGCATGCTGCCTGATGTCGACGCCGTGTTGCGCTTGCAGGTGAGCGATCGCGAAGTCGATCAGTTTCTGGTCGAAATCATCGCCACCGAGATGATTGTTACCGTGACTGGCGAGCACTTCGACGACCTCACTCTCGAGATTGACGACCGAAACATCGAAGGTTCCGCCGCCCAGGTCATAGACCAGCGCCTTGCGCGCACCACCATGGCCGTGTTCGTATGCCAGTGCGGCCGCAGTCGGCTCATTGATGATGCGGACCACTTCCAGACCGGCAATTTCACCGGCCTCGCGTGTCGCCTGGCGCTGCGCATCGGAGAAATAGGCGGGAACCGTAATCACGGCCTTGGCCACCGGCTCACCGATGTGCGCCTCGGCGATGTCCCGCAGCCGGCGCAGGATCATCGCCGAGATCTCCTGCGGGCTATAGTCTTTGCCGGCCATCTGGACCGCCGTGTACTCGCCCATTCGGCGCTTGATCGAGCGCACGCTGCGCTCGGGGTGCAGCACGTACTGGTTGCGCGCCGCATCGCCAACGAGCAGGGTCCCGTCATCGGCGACACTGACAACCGAGGGAAGAATGCGCACGCCGGGTGCAACCGGAATGACCTCGACGCGTCCTTCGCGGACGATGGCCACTTCGGAGTTCGTCGTACCGAGATCGATACCGACAATGATTTCACTCATGTTCTGCTTGCCTTCTTGCTGACGATTACCTGGGCAGTGCGCAGCAGTTCGCCCTTGTGGAGAAACCCGCGCTGTACCTCGCGCAGGACGGTGCCTTCGGCAACGCTCGCGGCCGCGTCGGTGACTTCAACGCCGACCACGCGCATGCGGTGCGGATCGACGGCCTCGCCGAGCGCCTGCAGCGACCGCACGCCATGACCGGCGAGCAGCTCATCGAGGCGCTGCAGGGTGAGGCTCTGACCCTCTGCCAAGCTGGCGGCAAAGCGTGTCGGAGCGCGTACCAGACGGGTCAGAAACGACGATGGAAGCCGCCCTGCGGCCTCGACCCCACTCTGCAGTCGGTCCCGCAGGTCAAGCAGTGCGAGCAGGAACAGGCGCTCGGTCTGACCCTGCACAGTCGCCGCCTGCTCACGCGCGCGGTCGAGATCGCGCTGCAGCCGTTCGCCGTGCTGGCGCAGGTCGTTGCCGAAAAGCCGCAGCTCGTCGAGCGTGTTCTTGAACTGTCGGGACTGCAGTCGCAACTCGTTCTTCAGGACCGCCATCTCGCCAAGCAGGGTGGCGAGGTCGACCACCGTCGCCTGGCTCTCCGGCTGGTGGCCGTCCGGCAGCCCGTCGGGCTCACCTTGGTTTGCAGCGCGCTCGAGAGCGGCACGGAAATCTTCGACCAGCCGCGCGCGCTCCTCGGCGTCGAGGAACATTCTCGGCTGATTCACTTTGCTCCCAATACCCGCAGCAGCCGCCGTTCTGTCGGGGGCTGCGGCACAAAATCGCTGCTGATGGCGCTCAATACATCGTCCACGGTCGGCCGGGAATAGTCGAACAACTCGTGTGCAAGTCGCCGTCGGTGGTTGCTGATCGCCTCATAGGCCGTACGCACGCTCTCGAAACGCTCGCGGTCGCGTTCTGGCGGCGATTCGCGAATGGCCGCCAGATAGGCGGCGCGAATGGCTTCGTCACCGGCCGTCAGATCGACGCCAAGCACGCGGTAGGGGTCAATCATCGAACAGCCCTCTCTGCCGATCATCCGCGACCGGCGCCTTGTTTCGCGATGCCTTCGGAGCGCGTGGCGCGGGCCTGGCCGCTTCGCCAGACGGGTAGCCATCGCTCCTGCGCCCTTCGAGTTCGAGCAGATGGTCAATCAGCATGCGGGCCAGCTTCTTCCGATCACCGCCGGCCGCCCGTTCCAGTTGCCGGAACTCGCTCTCGGACACGATCTCGCGGGCGAGGTTGATCAAGCCCTGTTCGTTGCCAAGCGAGATCATCATCTCCAGCAGCGCACGCGGATTCTCGAACGGGGACTCGCCCAGGGCGTCGAAAGGATCCAGGTCAGAGAAGTCGTCAGGATCGTCGCCGGCACAGAACTCTCGCGGCGCGATCAGACCGCGGATTCGCAGGACCGTGCGCTGATCACCGTCAGCGACCGCCTGTTCCAGAGCATGTTCCAGCTCCGCCTTCTCGCGTGCCGACATGGCAAAGCCCGCCGCAGGGCCATGCCGCGCGAAGCTCTTCAGGTAGACGAACAGCGGCCGCTCCGGCCAACGCTTCAAACCGGCATTGGCATGGGCCAGCAGGAGTTCCCGTTCGTCGAGGCGCAGCAGCGTCTCGCAGATCGAGACCCGTTCCGCTTCGCTGAAAGCGCCACCGGCTGCGTCCTTCAACCTCTTCCGCAGGGTGTCGAGGACGATTCCCAGTGCCCGCCTGTCGGGTTTGCCAAGCACGTTGATCGCCTGCATGACGGCCAGGACTTCCCGATCGGCGGGCGTTCCCGACAGGCTCACCCCGGCTCGCTGCAGCGCAACTGTAGTCGGGCTGCCGATGCGAACGCTCTCGAGCACGAGGTGGAAGGAAGCGAGCAGGTCGCCCCCCAGTTCGGCGGCTGCTTCCCGCAGCAGCGCAGTCGCCGTCGCATCAGTGGCGCTCAGGCCTCGCAACAGTTTGCTGATGCTGCGTTCAGTGGCGGCAGCGAGCCATTCCTCGGCGAGGCCGAGTTCCTTGTTGGCCATGTCCGGTCGACCGGCGCGGATCTGTTTTCGCGCATGCGACAGGTGCGCCTGACCGATCACTGCCCGCACCTTCGAGTTGATCGGATCAAGCTCGAGCAGGCGCTTGGCCAGGGTCACGGCCTTCTTGAAGGCGCCACCGGCCGCCGCCATGTCGACGGCTTCGAGCAGCAGCACCGGATCGGTGGCAAAGCGTGCCAGCGCCGCCTCCATCGCCGCACGCGCCGCTTTCGGGTCCCGCGCCTGGCGGTGGATCCTGATCAGCTTGAGGTGAGCATCCCGGTCGTCGGGGTCGAGCGCAAGGCTGCTCTCCAGCCATCGGGTACACTCGCGATCGCAATCCGAGGCGTCACGATCGCCAACGATCAGATCAAAGAGATGGCGCAGGACCAAGGCGGCCGGCAACGGTGCGTGACGGCACGCAGCCAGTGCCTTTCACTCACCTCGGGAGCCCGCCGCAGCTCGGCGGCGAGGGCCATGATGGTCTCGCCTTCCGCCGCGCCGAGCGGACCGAAGGCATTCCGGTATTCCGCCAGGCGTTTGTCCGCATAAGGCAGCAGACGGCGGCACAGCTTGGCCGCCGTGGCCGGAACACTGCGGTTGCGGCGCAGCAGGAGCTCAATGATCCTGGCCGGCGCCGGCGGCACGCCGGCGTGCGCGAGTTCCGCCAGTTCGAGCACGAGCGAACGCCTGTTCTCCGGACAACCCTTGAGTTCCAGCAGCAGCAGGCGGCCCTCATCGTCGAGACCGGCAAGCGCCGAAAGCCAGCGCGTACCGGGCAGGACGCCAGCGCGTACGACGGCCGCAAGCTTCTCGAAAGGGCCGTCCGCAGCGACCCGGACAATCAGCTCGCCTGCCTGGGAGCGATCATCACCGAGCAGCAGGATCGCCTTGAGGATGAGCCGCAGGTCGCGATAAGGCGAGCGAAAAGGGATGGCGCGCAGTTGCTCGTCGAGAGCCGCCGAATCACCCCGGCAGCACGCGGCAACGGCCGCCAAGGCGGCATCACGGTGTCGGCGCAGCGGACTGTCGGCAGCAAGTTGTGCGAGAGCACTGTCGGGCGCGGTCAGCGCCACGGCGGCCAGACGGGTCTCAAGGTCCGAAGCGGTGGTCAGCGCATCATCGCCAGCGGTCGTCAGCAAGCCGAGCGCGGCGTGGTGTTCGCCGGCGCGCAGCAGCCACCCGATGTAGGGCCCTTCGGCCAGCGGCAGGTCGCACAGGCTGGAGCGATTGCGCCAAACCACCAGCGCCTCCGGCAGCATGCCCTTGCTCGCCAGTTCCTGGGCTCGACCCGCATAGCTCGCCGCCAGCCCGGCAACCCACTCACATCGGCGCTCCTGCTTGAGCAATCCCTTGTAGAGTTCGATTGCCTCGCGATACCTGCCCGCCTCGAAACATTCTCTGGCACGTGCTTCAGGGGACACGGGGGTGGCGGGGGTAACGGCGCGCATCCTGGGAGTCGTTGTTCTGTTCCTGCTCGACATGGCCAGTGGTGAGCAAAGGTCGCGAATCAAGCACACGATTGTACCCGGAATCCGGATGGGCGCCGCCGCTCGATGGACGATGGACCGTTCGGCAATGGCAACAGTCCTTTCGCAACGCCTTCCTGCCGTGACCCGGGTCGCACCTGGTTCGCGAGAAGCGGCTCGCGATGGCTGTGGCTGGTCGACTGGCTTCCTGCCGGCGCCGCCGGCTTCGCCCTTCCCAAATCGCCGCCGGCCGGCTACAGTCGCGCCTTCGATAGGCTGCCCGGTCCACGGAATGACAGCGCTGCGAGGTCTTCGATGAAAAGCATGAGCGGTCTCGACGGCCTGTTCCTGCACCTGGAAACGCCGGCGACGCCGATGCACGTCGCCGCGCTCTACGTGCTCGAGCCGCCGCCCGGCAAGGGGGCGGACTTCGCTGGCGAGGTCGAGCGCCAGTTGCTGCCCAGGCTGGCGTTGTCGCCGTTCTTTCGTGCCCGGCTGGCGCCCTTGCCGCTGCATTTCGCCAATCCGCTGTGGGTTGACGATGGGGTTCCGGATTTCGCGCAGCATCTGCAGCGGATCGTCCTGCCACCGCCCGGCGGTCTCGCCGAACTGCAGGCCTGCGCGGCGGCCCTGCACTCGACGGCGCTCGATCGCCGCCGTCCGCTGTGGGAGGTGGCGATCATCGACGGGCTGGCGGACGGCGCGGTGGCGATCTACCTCAAGGTCCATCACGCGGCCGTCGACGGCATCTCCGGTCTCGGGCTGGCGGCGTCGATCTTCGACGACAGCCCCGAGCCGTCGCCGGTGCCGGCTGACTGGCGGGCGCTGGTCGGCCAAGCGGAGCGCGCCGGCATCGGCGAGCGGCTCGCGAGCACTCTGCGCCACACTGCTGCCCAGTCGCTGCGATTGCTGCACCACCTGCCGTCGGGGCTGCGGCTGCTTGCCGGGCTGGCCCGTCGCGGAGGCACGCGGCCGGCTGCAGGAATGGGCCAGAATCTGGGCTTCGGGCCGCGCACGCCGCTCAATGTGCCGATCACTGCCGAGCGCGGCTTCGCCGCCGTGTCGCTGCCACTTGCCGGCGTCAGGGCGATCGCCGAGCGGCATGCGGCGACGCTGAATGATGTCGTGCTGGCGCTGTGCAGCGCTGCCCTGCGTGATTACCTCGTCGCGCACGGTGGCGTGCCGCGCAAGTCGCTGCTGGCGACGATGCCGGTGTCGCTGCGCGACGCCGGCAACACCGAGATGACGATCCAGGCGACGCTGACGCTGGTCCGCCTGGCGACCCATGTCGCCGACCCGCTGCGCCGACTGCAGGCGGTGCGCGCCGCCGCCGGTGCGGCGAAGGCGTTGACCAGGCACGCCCGATCGATCATCCCGACCGATTTTCCGTCGCTCGGCGTGCCCTGGGTCGTCGGCGGGCTGGCGTCGCTTTACGGTCGTTCGCGGCTGGCCGCACACCTCACGCCGCTTGCCAATCTGGCGATTTCCAATGTGCCGGGCCCGCGACAGCCGCTGTATCTTGCTGGCGGACGAATCCGTGCCTGCTGGCCGCTGAGTATCGTCACGCACGGCCTCGGGCTCAACATCACGGTTTTCAGTTATTGTGACACGCTCGATTTTGGTCTGACGGTGGCGCGCGCGGCGGTGCCGGAGGTGCAGTCGCTGGCGACGGCGTTGCAGGCAGCCTACGACGAGCTGGCGCAGCTGTCGGTCGCGCCGCCGGCAGCCGAGCCGCCGCAGCGGCGTGCCCGCCGGCCGGCGGCGGCCACCCGGTCGAGCCCGGCAGAGATGCCTGCCGCTGCCGGCCGCACGACGCGCCGAAGGTCTTCAACAGGAGGAGCTTGAGGCCATGTACGAGCCCCATCAGTGGTATGAACTCGGTCTGTTGCGCTCGCCCGGGTGGCTGCGGCTGGCGCTCGAGATGCGTGCCGGCTGGGAGTATGGCGCGAGCATCGCGGCGACACCGTTGCTGAGCATGGCGCCGAATGGTGACGGCCATCCCGTGCTGGTCTTTCCCGGCCTGATCACCGGCGACCTGTCGACCCTGCCGTTGCGCAACTATCTGCGCAGTCGCGGCTACGCCGTGTACCCCTGGGGACTGGGAATCAACCGTGGACCGCGTGATGGGGTCGTCGATGCCTGCCTCGATCTCGTCGACCGGCTGGCGCGCGAGCACGGGCGCTCGGTCAGCCTCGTCGGCTGGAGTCTGGGCGGCATCTACGCGCGCGAACTGGCGAAGGCACGACCGGATGTCGTGCGGCAGGTGATCACCATGGGCACCCCGTTCACCGGTCATCCGAAGGCGACCAATGCCTGGCGGATCTATGAGTGGGCGACCGGTCACAAGATCGGCGCGCCGGACCTGCACGAGCCGCTGCGGACGCCGCCGCCGGTGCCGACGACATCGATCTTCAGTCGCAGCGACGGCGTCGTCGCCTGGCAGTGCAGCCTCGAGCGCGACAGCCCGCATACCGACAACATCGAGGTGCAGGCGAGCCACCTCGGCATGGGGATGAACCCGCTGACGCTGTACGCGATTGCCGATCGTCTGGCGCAGCCCGAGGATGCCTGGCAGCCGTTCGACCGTTCGGGATTCAGGAGCTACCTCTACCCCGATCCGCGACGCCGGGCCCGGTTCTGATGCCGCCCGTCGTGTCGCTGCCGGATGCGTCGAGCGGCAGCGATGCGGATGACGCGCTTGCCGGCGAGTCCTTCGCCACCGCCAACGGCATCGACATCTGCTACCAGAGCCTCGGCGATCCCGGCGCACCAGTGATCCTGCTGATCATGGGGCTCGGCATGCAGCTCGTCGCCTGGCCCGATGCGTTCTGCCTTCGCCTCGTCGAGCAGGGTTTTCGCGTCATCCGCTTCGACAACCGGGACACGGGCCGTTCGACGCGCATCGTCTGGAGGCAGCGACCGCGGCTCCTGCTCGCCATCGCCCGCGGCCTGCTGCGACTGCCGGTAACCGCCCCCTATCTGCTCGCCGACATGGCCGACGACGCCGCCGGCCTGCTCACCGCCCTGCAGGTGCCGCGTGCGCATCTCGTCGGCGTCTCGCTTGGCGGCATGGTCGCGCAGTGCCTGGCGGCTCGCCATCCGCAGCAGGTGCTCAGCCTGAGTTCGATCATGTCGGCGACCGGCAACTGGCGGGTCGCGCTCGGCAAGCCGGCGGCGCTGCGCCAGCTCCTGAGCCGGCCGGCGAAGCCGGACTGCCTGCGCAGCCAGGCCGACCACCTGTTGCGCGTCTTCAGCGTCATCGGCAGCCCCGGCTTTCCTGCGGATGCGGCGGAGCTGCGCCGGCAGGTCGAGCGCGGCCTGCGCCGCGCGCACTATCCGCGTGGACAGGTGCACCAATTGCTGGCCGTCATCGCCGCCGGCGACCGGCGGCGCGAACTGGCGACCATCCGCGTGCCGACCCTCGTCGTGCACGGAGCCGACGATCCGCTGCTGCCGCCGTCGGCCGGCCGTGAAACGGCTCGGCTCATTCCCGGCGCCCGTCTGCAGATCATCGAGGGAATGGGGCACGACCTGGCGCCCGGCGTGCAGGCGCTGCTGCTCGATGCGATCGTCGCACACTGCCGCAGTGCTGCCGGCGGTTAACCGAAGCGGCCGGTGATGTACTCCTCGGTCAGCTTCGATGAGGGATTGGTGAAGATGCGTTTGGTGTCGTCGAACTCGATTAGTTCGCCGATGTACATGAACGCCGTGTAGGCCGAGACGCGCGCCGCCTGTTGCATGTTGTGGGTGACGATCAGGATGGTCACCTTTTCCTTCAACTCGCTCACCAGTTCCTCGATCTTGGCGGTGGCGATCGGGTCGAGCGCCGAGGTGGGTTCGTCGAAGAGCAGGATCTCGGGGTCGGTCGCCAGCGCGCGGGCGATGCACAGGCGTTGCTGCTGGCCGCCGGAGAGGTTGAACGCGAGGTCGTCGAGGCGGTCGCGGACTTCGCCCCAGAGCGCGGCAGCGCGCAGCGCCTCCTCGACCTTCTCGTCGATCAGCGAGCGGTTGCGGACGCCGCGCACGCGCAGGCCGTAGGCGACGTTCTCGTAGATGGACTTCGGGAAGGGGTTCGGCTTCTGGAAGACCATCGAGATGCGCATGCGCACCTCGATCGGGTCGACATGCCGGTCGACGATGTTGACGCCGTCGGGATAGAGCAGGATCTCGCCTTCATAGCGCATGTTCGGGTAGAGGTCGTGCATGCGGTTGAAACAGCGCAGAAAGGTCGATTTGCCGCAGCCGGAGGGGCCGATGAGCGCGGTCACCTGGTTCTTCTCGACCGGGAAGTCGATGTTCTTCAGCGCCTGGAAGCTGCCGTAGTAGAAGCTCAGCGCCTTTGCCTGCGCCTTCAGTTCGGTGCCGGGCTTCGTGGTCGGGGGGGTCTGGGTGTTCACGATGATGGTCCTGTCGTGGCAAGCCTCGGGCTCACCATTTGATCTTCTTGCGGAAGTGATAACGAATCCAGATGGCGAGGGCGTTCATCGACAGCGTCATCACCAGCAGCACCAGGCCGGCGGCGGCGGCGTTGGCCTGAAAGGCTTCCTCGGGCCGCGAGATCCAGTTGAACATCTGGATCGGCATGACGGTGAAGGGTGCCAGCAGCCACTCGAAGGAGAGCAGGTGATCGGGGCTCGAGAACGGCGACGGCGGCAGGAAGGCGATGAACGTCAGCGCGCCGATGGTGATGATCGGCGCCGTCTCGCCGATCGCCCGCGCGAGGCCGATGATGACCCCCGTCATGATGCCCGGCAGCGAGTAGGGGATGATGTGGTGCGAGACCACCTGCCACTTGCTCGAGCCGCAGGCATAGGCGCCCTCGCGGATGTTCTGCGGGATGGTGCGGATCGCCTCGCGCGTGGCGACGATGACCACCGGCAGGATCAGCAGGGCCAGCGTCAGCCCGGCGGCGGCGATGCTCTGGCCGAGTCCGAACTGGTAGACGAAGAGACCGAGAGCGAGCAGCCCGTAGATGATCGACGGCACGCCGGCGAGGTTGGTGACGTTGATCTCGATGATGTCGGTCAGCAGGTTCTTGCGTGCGTACTCCTCGAGGTAGATGCCGGCACCGATGCCGAGCGGCACGGCGACGAGCGCCGTCACCAGCATCACCAGGACCGTCCCCACCCAGGCCGACAGGATGCCGGCGCTGGCCGCGCGACGCGAGGGAAAGCTGGTGAAGAAGTCCCACGACAGGTGTGGCCCGCCGTTGATCAGCATCTGGCCGAAGAGCGCGGCGAAGACCAGGGTCGCGAACAGCAGGGCGAGCGTGCCGAGCAGGCCGAAGAGCCAGTCCCACATCTTGTGGCGGGCGATCAGGCGCCGCAGTTCGGCAACGCCGGTTTCGGAGGTGGAAGCGCCAATCGATTTCGGAATCATGCTCAGTAGGCCTCGCGGAAACGTTTGCGCAGGAAGTGGCCGATGATGTTGAACACGAGGGTGATCAGCAGCAGGGTCAGGCCGGCGGCGAAGATCGTCTGGTAGCCGATCGACCCGTGCGGCAGGTCGCCGAGCGCCACCTGGACGATGTAGGCGGTGATCGTCGCGGCCGGTTCGCTCGGGTCGAAGCTGAAATTCGGCTGCATGCCGGCGGCGATGGCGACGACCATGGTCTCGCCGACGGCGCGCGAGATGCCGAGGATGTACGACGAGGCGAGGCCCGACAGCGCCGCCGGTGTGACGACGAAGAGCGCCGTCTGCAGACGCGTCGCGCCCATGGCGTAGGACGCTTCGCGCATGTGCATCGGCACTGCCCGCATGGCGTCCTCGGACAGCGAACTGACGTAGGGGATGATCATGATGCCCATCACCAGTCCGGCCGAGAGCATGTTGAAACCCGGCAGCTCCGGATGGATCCTCTGCAGCACCGGGGTCACGAAGAGCAGCGCGAAGTAGCCGTAGACGATCGTCGGGATGCCGCCAAGCAGCTCGAGGAAGGGTTTCGCCACCTCGCGCACGCGAAACGGGGCGAACTCGGAGAGGTAGATGGCGAGAATCGTGCCGAGCGGTACCGCGACCATCAGCGCGACGATCGTCGTCGTCAGCGTCCCCGAGAGCAGCGCCAGGATGCCGAAATGGGCGTCGTCGAAGAGCGGCGTCCACTGCGTGTCGGTGAGAAAGTCGAGCAGCGGAACGCTGCGAAAGAAGACGACCGACTCCCAGACGAGAATCGCGACAATGGCAGCGGTGGTGAATACGGAGACCATCGCCGCCAGCAACAGCAGGGTTTCGATCGCGTGCTCAGCCAACCGGCGGCGCAGCTTTGCCGACGACCATCCCTGCCGCAGGGCGGCTGGCGTCGCCGCCAGGGTTTCGGGTGGATGTTTCAGGGGAAGGATACTGCTCATCGTGTGGCTTCCTGTTGACGGCGGTCTGCCGGCGGCTGGCCCGGGCGCCCCGCCGGTGTTGGCAGGCGCGTCGCCCGGGTGCGGACGTGCCTCAGAGCTGCGCCTCGCGCTTCATCAGTTGCTCGATCGTCAGTCCGGTCTCGTTCTGGCCACCGAAGACGGTGCCGAGCTTCTTGCGGGCGATGTGGTCGAGGTTGAGGCTGTAGGCTTTCGCCGGCAGCGGGATGTACTTGACCTCCTGCACCAGCGGCCGCACGTTCTTCATGTAGAAGTCGACGAAATCCCTGATCTCGGGCTTGTCGAGCGATTTCTCGCTGACGTAGATGAAGATCGGTCGCGAGAGCGGCTGATAGCTGCCGTTATCGACGTTCTCGGGCGTCGGCGCGACCGGTCCCTTGCCGCCGTCGATGGGCACCGCCTTCAGCTTCTTCTGGTTCTCGATGTAGTAGGCAAAGCCGAAATAGCCGAGCGCTCCCTTGTCGCCGGCGATTCCCTGCACCAGCACGTTGTCGTCTTCGGAGGCCGTGTAGTCGCCGCGGCTGGACTTGGCCTTGCCGACGATCGCCTCGGTGAAGTAGTCGAAGGTGCCGGAGTCCGCGCCGGCGCCGTACAGCTTGAGCTTCTGGTCCGGCCAGGCCGGGTTGACGTCCTTCCAGTTGTTGATCCTGCCCTGGGCGCCGGGCTCCCAGATCTTCTTCAGTTCGGCGACGGTCATGCTCTTGATGAAGGTGTTCTGCGGGTTCACCATCACCGTCAGCGCGTCGTAGGCGACCGGCAGCTCATAATAGCGGATGCCGGCCTTGCTGCAGTCGTCCATCTCCTTTTTCAGGATCGGCCGCGATGCGTTGGCGATGTCGGTTTCGCCGCGGCAGAACTTCTTGAAGCCACCGCCGGTGCCGGAGATGCCGACGGTGACGTTGATCGCGCCCTTCCTGGCTTTCTGGAATTCTTCGGCGACGGCTTCGGTGATCGGGAAGACGGTGCTCGAGCCGTCGACCTTGACCACCGGCGGGGCGGCGAAGACCGACGGGCAGAGGACCAGGCCACTGAGTACGGCGATGGCAGTGGCGGTCGATTGGCGTGCAGGCTGATTCATCATGGGCTCCTGTTGGTATGTTGTGATCGCAGTCCGCAGTGTGCGTCGCCGCTGTGACAGCCTGATGACAGTTGAGCGTTGCCGTGCCGCGCTGCGGCGAACCGTCGACCAGTGGTCAGCGCGATCGCTGGGTCGGCGGTCGTGCCGGCCGCTGCCGCTGCGTCTCAGGCCGTCCGCTCCGGCGCCGCCGTGGCGGCCACCATGTCGCGCAGGGCGAGCACGAGCTCCGCGCGATCGAGGTGGACGAGCAGCAGCAAGCCGGCGCGCACGAGTTCCTGTCTGCTGGCGCGGATGCTCGCCGCCGCCAGTTGTTGCCTGAGCTGCCGCAACTGCCGGTACTCCTGCTGCGGCAGCCGCAGTTTGCAGTTGCGGGTCGTCTCCTTGACTTTCCTGGTCTTGCTTGCCTTGTTGCCCTTGCCCTTGGCCGGCGCTGGCGTGGCCGCAGGAGCTGCGGACAGCCGCCGGCGCTTGAGTTCTTCGGCGGCTGCGGCGATGAGGTCGGCGTTGACCGGCTTGCTGGATGAAGACATGACGGACTCCTTGCATGAGGTGATGGATCAGGGTTGCTGGCTGGCGCCGATGGCGAGCGGGTCGCAGGTGATCGTACCGGGCCAGGGTTGTACGGCTGGCTGCTGCATGCTGAGCCGCACGCCCAAGCGTCGCCAGGGTGCCTGCAACCGACGCACGCAGTATGTGACCGCTTGTTGACGATTTGATGACAGCCCGCCGTTGCGGACGAGGCTGCCGGCTGGCAACTGCCGCGCGCCGGACCGGTGCGTCATTTCGCCAGCACTCGTCGAGGCGGTCGCATGCAGTGGCGGAAAGTCCGTCACGAGTGGCAGACGTTCCGGCCCGGGTGCCCGATATAATGCGCGCTGACGCCGACCGCTGCGGTCGGCAATGGCAGGAGGTCTGGCATGGATTTATGGGCATGCCCCGCGGTCGTCACCGGGGCGGCATCGGGTCTGGGAGCCGAAACGGCGCGCTATCTGAGCGAAGCGGGGGCGCGGGTGACGCTGATCGACATTGACGCCGACGGCGTGCACCGGGTCGCGAAGGACATCGGCGCGCTGGCGATCCACTGCGACGTTGCCGACTCGCGGTCGGCCGAGGAGGCGATCGCCAAGGCGCGCGCGGCACACGGTGCGGCGCGCGTGCTCGTGCATTGTGTCGGTCGCGGCCACAACGAACCCATTCTCGGGCCTGGCGGGCCGGTGCCGCTCGAGGATTTCCGCAAGCTCGTCGAGGTCAACCTGATTTCGACCTTCAACATGATTCGCCTCGCCGCTGCCGACATGGCGGCCCTGCCACCGCAGAGCAACGGCGAGCGCGGCGTCATCCTGTCCACTGCGTCGGTTTCGGCATACGAGGGACAGAGCGGCGAAGCCGCGTACTCGGCATCGAAGGGCGGCGTCGTCAGCATGATCCTGCCGGCAGCGCGCGAACTCGGCCCGCTGGGAATCCGCGTCGTCGGCATCGCGCCGGGGCTGTTCGGGACGCAGACGCTGTTCGACATGGAGAAGAACCTCGACTCACGGCTGGCAAGGCAGATTCCGTTTCCGCACCGCTTCGGCGATCCCGCCGAGTTTGCCATGCTCGTCCTGCACGTCATCAAGAACGTCATGATCAACGGCAGCGTCCTGCGCCTCGACGGTGGCTATCATCGCTGAGCCGGTTCTGCCCGGCCGTCAGGGGAGGAAGCTCCGGTGAGCAGGACGGTGGCGCTTTATCTGGTCTCGCATGCCTCGGGTGAACTGGTCGAGATGCTGGCGCGCAACGCCGTCACCCAGCTTGCCGGAGTCGAGGTCAGGCGCCGGTTGTGGAAGATGGTCCGCCGCCTCGACCAGGTGCCGGAAATCCTCGGCGTGCTCGCCGCCAGCCCCGGCTACGTCCTGCACAGCATCAGCCACAGCGATGTCCGCGAAGCCCTCGAGGAGGGTTGTCGTCATCTCGGCATCCCCTACCAGTTCGCGCTCGAGCCGCTGATCGGCCAGCTCGCCGCATACACCGGGGCCGCCGTCCTGTCGCATCACAGCTCCGGCGATGCCTTCGACGAGGACTATTTCCGCCGCGTCGAGGCGATGAAATACACCCTCGCGCACGACGACGGCGTCGAGAGCGACGACCTCGACGGTGCCGACGTGATCATCGTCGGCGTCTCGCGCGCAACGAAGACGCCGACCTGCATGTACCTCGCGTCGCGCGGCATCAAGGCGGCCAACGTGCCGCTGGTGCCGGGAGCGCCACCGCCGGTCGGGCTGCTGCGGGCGAACGGGCCGCTGATCGTCGGCCTGACCGTCGATCCGGCACGCTTGGCGATGATCCGTGCCGCTCGCCTGAGCGCGCTGCAGGACGAGTCGAACGGTGACTACGCCGACCTCGATGCCCTGCGCAAGGAGGTGCTGGAAGCCCGTCGCCTGTTCATCCGCCGCGGCTGGCCGATCATCGATGCCAGCCACCGCTCGATCGAGCAGACGGCGTCGATGATCATCGACATGCTGCGCAAGCGGGCCGGCGACGCGAACTGACGCGCGCGGCGGCCGTGCCGCTGGGTCGTCGGTCGCCGGTCTACAACCACAGGCGATGCAGGAAGAAGGTGGCCAGGCCGATGGCGATCGTCGCCAGCAGGTTGCGCGTGACGATGCCGGCGGCGAGGCTGCACAGGGCGGCGATCAGGTAGGGGTTGGCGGCGGAGAGCTGCCATTGACCGTCGGGCAACAGGACGGCGGGAACGGTGATGGCAGTGAGCACCGCCGGCGGGATGAAGCGCAGCGAGTCGCTCAGCCAGGCCGAGAGGCTGATCCGGTCGGCGAGGCCGAAGAGCAGGTAGCGGATGCCGAAGGTCACCGCGAACATGCCGGCGATCAGCCACAGCTCGTCGGCGCTCATCGCTCGGCGACCGCCGCTTGCGCCCGCAGCAGGCGCTGCGCCAGCAGGCCGGAGGCGATGCCGGCGAAGGCCGAGGCGAGGATGCCGAGCTTGTAGGGCATCGCCAGCGTCAGCAGCGAGGCGGCGCCGGCGGTGAGGACGCTGATCGCCACCGGTAGCGTCCGCACGAAGGGAATGATCATGCCGATGAAGGTCACCGGCATCGCCACGTCCAGGCCCCAGCCCTGCGCATCGGGGATGCGGTTGCCGAGCAGCAGTCCGGCGAAGCAGCACAGTTGCCAGTTGAGGTACATCGCGATCGATGATCCCAACTGGTACCAGTGTTTGCAGGTCGACGCGTCGCCGCGCTGGAAGCGGTGCACGGTGACGGCGAAGGTCTCATCGGTCAGCCAGAAGGCCAGTGGAATCCGCCAGCGCTGCGGCAGGCTGCGCAGATGGGGGAGCAGGGTGGCGCTGTACAGCATGTGGCGCAGGTTCACGATCAGCGTCGTCAGGACGATGATCGCCACCGGCGTCTGCGCGGCAACGAGCCCGACGGCGATGAACTGCGACGAACCGGCGAAGACGAAGGCCGACATCGCCAGGGCGGCGGCGAACGACAGCCCTGAAGTCGCAGCGATGGCGCCGTAGATCAGCCCGAAGGGCAGGGCACCGAGCAGCAGCGGCAGCGTGTCGCGGACGCCGGCGATGAACTCCTGCCGGCGCAGGGATGAGGGCTCGTTCATGGGCCGCGTGGCGATCCAGGGTGTCGTCGGGGACCCGGATCTTACTACCGAATCCCTGCCCGCTTTGCTGCTGCCTGCGCGACCCGCCGGGGCAGTGCGGGGCAGCGTGCTGCCGGCCGGCTCAGCGGTTGTGAATAAATCTACTGCGCGACCGATCTGCTGCGTTGCTCAGTCGCTCACTCCTCGCCTATCCACTTGATATGTCTCGTCGTTCGCTCCATCGCGCCTTGCATCTCGGCCTGCTCGCGACGATTTCTTCACAACCGCTCAGTCGCCGAGCGCGGCGGCGAGCGTGCGGATGTTGTAGCGCATCATGCCGAGGTAGCTGTCGCCCGCAGTGCCGCGTGGCGACAGCGAGTCCGAGTACAGCGTCCCGCCGACGCGTGCCCCCGACTCCCGGCTGATGCGCTCGAGGAGGCGCGGGTCGGTGATGTTCTCGACGAAGATTGCCCGGATCCTCTCGCGGCGAATCTGCCGGATGATGGCGGCGACCTCGCCAGCCGACGGTTCGGCATCGGTGCTGACCCCGACCGGGGCGATGAAACGGATGCCGTAGGCGCGCCCGAAGTAGGCGAAGGCGTCATGCGAAGTGACCACCTTGCGCTGCGCGGCCGGCACGGCGGCGAAGGCGCTGCGGGCCTCGCGGTCGAGGTTTGCCAGTTCCTCCTGCAGGCGGGCGGCGTTGGCGGCGTAGGTGGCGCGGTTGGCCGGGTCGGCAGCCGCCAGCGCCTGCGCGATGTTCGCCACGTATTGGCCGCCATTGGCGACATCCTGCCAGGCATGCGGGTCGACATCGTCGCCGTGCCGGTGGCCCTTGCCGCCCTCGTCGTGCGCTTCGCGGATCGGCTGCACGCCCTTGCTGGCGACGGCGAGCTGGCCGCGATAGCCGGACGACTTGATCAGGCGGTCGATCCAGCCCTCGAAGCCGAGACCGTTGACGATCACCAGACGGGCGCGCGCCAGCGTTCGCGCGTCGCTCGGCGTCGGCTGATAGACGTGCGCGTCGGCGCCCGCACCGACCAGCGTGTGCACCTCGACGAGGTCGCCGCCGACCTTCTGCGTCAGGTCGCCGAGGATGCTGAAGCTGGCGACGACCGGCAATCTCTCGCCAGCGCTGGCGCTGCCGTGCAGGCTGCCGCCGAGGCTCGACAGCAGCAGGACACGCAGCAGCCATCCGAGTGCAGCCAACAGGTTCCCGTTCATCCCGTTTCTCCTTGCGTGTTCAACGTTCGAAATGCCAGCTCGATCGCCAACGGCTGGCCAGCGGCCCGAGCGGGCCGACTGCCAGCGACAGCAGGTACGTCGCGCCGAGGGTGAGGACGATCGCCGGCCCCGCCGGCAGGTCGGCGTGGTAGGACAGCAGCAGTCCGGCGAGCGATCCGGCAAAGGCGGTGCCGCTGGCCAGCAGCAGCAGCGGGCCGACGTTGCATACCCAGAGGCGGGCGGCTGCCGCCGGCAGGATCATGATGCCGACCGCCATCAGGGTGCCGAGCGCGTGAAAGCCGGCGACCAGGTTGAGCACCAGCAGGACCATGAAGCCGTAGTGGGCCAGCGGCGACAGGCGGCTGATGCGCGCCAGGAAGGACGGGTCGCAGGCCTCGAGGACGAACAGGCGCAGCCCGAGGGCGAGGGCGACGATCGACAGCGAGGCGAAGGCGCCGAGCAGGAGCAGCGCCGGATCGTCCAGCGCCAGCACGCTGCCGAAGAGAACGTGCAGCAGATCGACGCTGCTGCCGCGCAGCGAGATGATCAGCACGCCGGCCGAGAGCGACAGCAGGTAGAAGGTGGCGAGGCTCGTATCTTCCTTGATCACCGTATTGCGTGCGACGCCGCCGGCGAGCAGGGCGACGGCGAGGCCGGCAACGAGGCCGCCGAGGGTCATCGCCGGCAGCGACAGGCCGGCGACCAGATAACCGATGGCGGCGCCCGGCAGGATGGCGTGCGACATCGCGTCGCCGGCCAGGCTCATGCGGCGCAGCATCAGGAAGACGCCGATCGGCGTCGCACCGAGCGACAGGGCGAGGCAGCCGGCGAGCGCCCGGCGCATGAAGGCGAACTCGACGAATGGCGAGAACAGCGGCAAGCTCGACAGGAAATCGTTCATGCCGCATCCCGGTCGACGCGGCAGATGGCTGCCTCCGTGCCGTCGCCGTGTCCTTCGGCGAGTTGCCGGGCACGCTGCAGGTTGGCCGCCGTCAGGACGCTCGCCGTCTCGCCGCGCGCCACCAGTTCGCGTGCCAGCAGCAGCGTTTCCGGGTACTCCTGGCGAACGTGCGCGAGATCGTGCAGGACGGCGATCACCGTCCGCCCTTCGTCATGCCACAGGCGAACCAGCGTCGCCAGGTCGCGAACGCTGGCGGCGTCGATGGCGCCGTAGGGTTCGTCGAGCAGCACCAGCGGTGCATCCTGCAGCATGACGCGGGCGAACAGCGCGCGCTGCAACTGTCCGCCCGACAGGGCGCCGATCGGGCGTTTCTCCAGTCCGTGCAGACCGACACGCTCGATCGCCTCGTGCACCCGCCGCCGGCGCTCGCGGCCGAGGCCGAGAAAGGCGCCGATCTCACGCCACAACCCCATGGCGACGAAGTCATGGACGACGATCGGGAAAGTCTGGTCGAGGGTAGCCTGTTGCGTCAGGTAGGCGATCTGGCGGCGGTCGAGACCGCCCCGATCGATGCTGCCCTGCAACGGCCGCAACTCGCCGGCGATCGCTTTCAACAGCGTCGACTTGCCGGCGCCGTTGGGCCCGACGATGGCCAACAGACTGCCGCTGACGATCTCTCCCTGCAGGTGGTGCACTGCCGGATGCCGGTTGTAGCCCAGCGTCAGGTTGTCGAAGCGCAGCAGCGCTGCGCCCCGCCGGTGGGCGAAGTGGCTCACGCGAGCGCCCACAGGATGACGCTCCAGAGGAGGAGCAACGCCGCGGCGGCCGACGCCAGGCGGGTGACGGCGCTGGTGCACAGCACCGGACTGCTGGCGGGGAGCGTGGGTGGGCGCGGCGGAACTGCGGATCGGGGCGTCGACGACATGGGCGGCTGCGAGGGCGGTGTGGTCCGGGCTTTGCTGCGGAGGCCGCATCTTGCCTCTTTCGCGAGCCAAATGCAACACTGTTGCAAGAAAAGGATCGTCCCGGCCGCGTCGCCGGCTCGGCGCAGTGTCTTCCGGATCGCTGCGTGTTCGGCCGGGCGCATTGCCGTGGTCGGCGCCAGCAGACGGTCGCAGAGACGCGCCACGCGCAGTGGCAGGATGGGCCGGCGGCGCCCGTTGCGCCGCTGCGGAGCCGCTGGCGCGCGTTCAGATGATCAACGGCTCAATCGCGTCGCTCATCGCCCGCCATTCAGCATGCTGTCCCCGCAATGCCACGGTAGGCCGATGGGGCCATCCCGCTCCAGCGCCGGAAGGCCCGGGTGAAGGCGCTCTGCTCGGAGAAGCCAAGCAGGAAGGTGACCTCGGTGACCGACTTGCCGGGATCGTCGAGATAGCGTCGCGCAAGCTCGTGGCGGGTTTCGTCGACGACGCCCTGGAACGTCAGGTCGAGCGCCGCCAGCCTGCGCTGCAGGGTGCGCTGGCTGAGGCCTAGTGCGTGCGCCACCTGCGGTGCCGCCGGCGTGCCCGACGTCAGCTGGCGCAGCACCTGCGCCTTGCAGCGACTGACGATGTCGTCGTCGAAAAGACCCGCCTGCTGTTCGGTGAGGATCGCGTCGAAGGTGTTGGCGAGCAGAAGGTTGGCCGAAGGCAGGGGAGCGTTCGCGACCTCGCTGGCGAGCACAAAACCGTCGGCCGGCGCGCCGAAGGCGATCGGGCAGCCGAAGAAGGCCTGCCAGGGTTGCGGGTTGGCGGGCTCTGGCCGGCGCAGTTGGACGCGCACCGGGCTCAGCGAGAGGCCGCCATTGACCCGGCACATGGCGATCAGGACTGACAGCGAGAAGTCGGCCAGCATTGGACCGAGCGTGGAATCGCCGCGACCGTGATCGAAGCCGAGATGCACGCCGTCGCGCTCCTCGCAACAGCGGTACCTGGCCCGGCTGCCAAGAAGGCGCGAGAAGCGCTCCCGTCGCTTCAACCCGGTATGCAGCGTGCGACTCGAGAGCCAGGCGTAACCCATCGTCCCAAGATTGGACGGATGCCAGCATTCGGCAGCACGCAGCACGAAAGCCGCGTCGCCGATCTGCGCGGCGGCCAGCTCAAAGGCGCGGTCGACAAGATGAGCCGGCAGGCGCGCGTGCTCGTCGCGAAGCGTTTCTCGGGCTATGCCCAGCGTCTTGCGAAACTGTTCCGGATCGATCCCGTGCACCTCGACGAGGCGCAGCAGGATCAACCAGACAGTCGCCAGCGTACTTCCGGATCCGTCCATGCTCCCCAGCTCCCCTGCGAATGGCTGCCGACGGCCGCAATGGTCAAGTGATTGGCGCCTCGAGTCAAGCAATCGGGCCTGCCGGTCACTAGCCTTGCTTACCGGGGCCACTGGAACCATCGCCGAGACCACAGTTCGCCTGGTTCCGGAAAGGAGCGAGATCATCAAACGGAAAGGTACGAAAAGCGGCAGCAAGCGGGCGCCTTCAGGGGCAGTCAGCGGAGCACGGCTTGCCGCTTGCGACGAGACGACCGGGTTCCATGTGCGCAGCGCCGCGTCGCGCGTCGTGGCGCGCCTGTTTGCCGAGACGGAGCAGGCGAACGCAGCCTTGTGCGCCCTCTGGCTCGACCTCGACCGTTTTCGCCAGGTCAATGATTCCTTCGGTTACGCCGAGGCGGACGCCGTCATCGCCTGCATCGCCGGCCGCATCCGCTCGGTGCTCCGGGAGCGCGGTACGCTGTTGCGCATGGGCAGCGACGAATTCGCCGCCCTGCTGCCAGCCGTCGAGACGCCCGAAGCCGAGCGGATCGCCGGACGGTTGCTGGCCGTCATCGATCAGCCGATCTCCCTCGGCGGATTCCTCTTCCGGCCTTCGGTGAGTATCGGCATCACCTGGCGCCACGCTGCCGATGATCCGCTGCGCCTGCTCGAGCGGGCCGACCGTGCGATGGGCGAAGCCAAGCGTCAGGGCGGCAATCGCTTCGTCGTCATCGCCGCCGAGCCGCCACCCGCGACGTCCGGGTCGTGGGCGGCACGGCAGGACCTGGAGATCGAGAGCGTCCTGCACGCGGCGCTCGCCACCGGCGATCTCGAGCTGCACTATCAGCCCATCATTCGCCCGGACGGCAGCGTCGAGGCGGTCGAGGCGCTGATGCGCTGCGCCGTCGGCGGCCGCCAGCTTTCCCCGCTGCAGCTCGTCGCGGTGGCCGAGAAGACCGGGCTGATCGTCCGCCTCGGCGAGTGGAGCCTGCTGCAGGGTGCGCGCTGCGCCGCTCGCTTGCGTGAGCAGGGCAGCCGGACCAAGGTGGCGATCAATGTCTCGCGCCTGCAGCTCGGCTCGCCGAACTTCCTCAGCGTCCTGCATGCGGCACTGATCTGCAGCAGGCTGCCAACCGACGCGATCGAACTCGAGCTGACCGAGTCCCTGTTCATCCTAAAAACCGCAGTTGCCAGCGTGCAAACCGGCTGAACCTCAGGCAATGTGTGGCTTGTTGACGGACGATAGAGGTCACCAAATGGGTGAGGCGAAACGGAAGCTGGAGAAGCACAAAGAAATGGT
>JAGFNJ010000056.1 GCA_017592775.1 Candidatus Accumulibacter conexus
ACCATTTCTTTGTGCTTCTCCAGCTTCCGTTTCGCCTCACCCATTTGGTGACCTCTATCGTCCGTCAACAAGCCACACATTGCCTGAGGTTCAGCCGGTTTGCACGCTGGCAACTGCGGTTTTTAGGATCATCGCGGCCGCCCGACCGGCGAGGTGGTCGATGCCGATTTCGCGCGCCACTTCTTCGCCATCTGGCTCGATCCGCGCACCCGCAGTCCGGCGCTGCGCGCGGCGCTCCTCAGGCGGCCCGGGACATGAGCCGATCACCAGCCAGCGCCGTCGTGCCGGCCGCTCTCCCGGCCGCCCTGCCGCGGAGCGCCCTGCTGGCCTACGGTGCCCTCGGCCTGCCGCTGGCGATGGCGGCCCTGCCGGTCTACGTCCATGTGCCGCGCCTCTATGCGGAGGCCGCCGGCATGAGCCTCAGTCTGCTGGGCGCGCTGCTGCTGGGCGCGCGTCTCCTCGACGCCGGCATCGACCCGCTCCTCGGCGCTTGGAGCGACCGCTCCCGCCGCCGCCAACGTCTGATCGTGTTCGCCCTGCCTGGCCTCGCCATCGGCATGCTGGCGCTGCTGAATCCGCCGTCGACGGCAGCCCCGCTGTGGCTGCTGGCCTCACTGCTGCTGACCTACTTCGCCTTCTCGCTCGCCAGCGTCGCCTACCAGGCCTGGGGTGCGGAGCTTGGCAGCAACACCGGCGAGAGGACGCGCCTGACCGCGAGCCGCGAGGGCTTCGGCCTGCTCGGTGTCATCGTCGCAGCGGCCCTGCCTGGATTGCTGTCGAGCGATCTGGCGCAGGGGCTCTCGGGCTTTGCCAAGCTCTTCCCGTTGCTGCTGCTGCTGCTGGCGAGCTGGACGCTCCTGGCGACGCCGGCGGCGGCCTGCCGGCCGCCGGTGCGGGGCAGCCTCCTCGTCGACCTCGGCAGCGTTCTCGGCGACCGCCGCTTCCGGCACTTGCTGCTGGTCTTCGTGCTCAACGGCATCGCCGCGGCGTTGCCGGCAACGCTGGTTCTCTTCTTCGTTGCCGATGTCCTGCAGGCGGACGCCTGGAGCGGTGCCTTCCTGGCTCTCTACTTTGCCAGCGCCGTCGCCTTCCTGCCGTTCTGGGTCGGCCTCGCGCGCCGCTTCGGGCGTGTCCGGTCCTGGCTGCTGTCGATGCTCGTCGCCGTCGCCTCCTTCGTCTGGGCTGCCGGCCTCGGCGCCGGTGACCTCTGGCCGTTTGCGCTCGTCTGCCTGCTCTCCGGCGCCGCTCTCGGCGCCGATCTGACGATGCCCCCGGCGCTGCTTGCCGACATTTCTGAACAGCCGTCGGAAGGCCGCGGGGAACGCCCCTGCCGGGCGCAGGCCGGTGCCTACTTCGGCTGGTGGAATCTGGTTGCCAAGCTCAATCTCGCCCTTGCCGCGGGCCTTTCGCTGCCTTTGCTGGACCTCGTCGGCTATCGCCCGGGCACTGCCGGGGACACTGCCGGTCTGGTCGCCGTGTACTGCCTGCTGCCGCTTGCCTTCAAGGGCGGCGCCGCGCTCCTCGCCTGGCGCTGGCGGGACTCGCTGGAGACGGGGCGATGAAGGAGGGGCTGTGGCTCCTCTGTCTCGCGTGTGGCGTCCTTGGCCTTGGCGGTTGTGGCGGCGTGGCGGTGGATCGCTATCGCGGCGAGCAACCGGTGCTCGACCTGGCGCGGTACTTCGACGGCACCGTCGATGGCTGGGGCATTTTCCAGGATCGCTCCGGGCAGGTCGTCAAGCGCTTCCATGTCGTCATCGACGCCAGTTGGGTGACGCGGGATGGTGTCGCCGTCGGCACCCTCGACGAGCACTTCTCCTGGTCGGACGGCAGCACCTCGCGGCGCGTGTGGACGATCACACGCGGCGGCGACGGGCGTTACGTCGGGCGCGCCGACGATGTCGTCGGCGATGCCGAGGGCGAAGTCGCGGGCAACGCGTTGCGCTGGCGCTACGTGCTGGCGCTGCCGGTTGATGGTCGCGTCTGGCACGTCGATTTCGACGACTGGATGTTCCTTGTTGATGAGCAGGTGATGCTCAACCGCGCACGCATGTCGAAGTTCGGCTTCGACCTCGGTGAAGTGACCCTGAGCTTTCGCAAGCGATGAGCAATCCGGCGATCACTGACTGGCGTGACTGCCGCGTCTGGCTTCTGGGAGCCTCGAGTGGCATCGGCGCGGCGCTCGGCAGCGCGCTGCTGCAGCGTGGCGCCCGCGTCGCCTTCTCGGCGCGCAACGCAGAGCGGCTGCATGCGGCCGCCGTCGGCGCCGAACGGGCGCTTGTGCTGCCCTGCGATGCTGCCGACGAGGACAGCCTGCGAGGCGCATGGGCGACCCTGCTGGCCACCTGGGGTAGCGTCGACCTGGCGATCTATGTCGCCGCCGACTATCGGCCGATGCGCGCCTGGAGCCTCGACCTGCCGCAGGCGCGGCGGATGATCGATGTCAATCTGGTTGCCGCCGTTGCCTTCGCCCACTGCGTCGTGCCGCAACTGCTGCGCCAGAAACGGGGCCAGATCGCCTTCGTCGCCAGTGTCGCCGGCTATCGCGGGCTGCCGAAGTCGCTGATCTACGGACCGACCAAGGCGGCGCTGATCAACTTCGCCGAAGCCCTCTACCTCGACTTGCAGCCTCTGGGAATCGGCGTGCGCGTGATCAACCCCGGTTTCGTCGCCACTCCGCTGACGGCCGCCAACGACTTCGCCATGCCGGCGCTGCTGACGCCGGAACAGGCGGCGCAGGCGACCATCGCCGGTTTCACCGGCGGGGCATTCGAGATCCATTTCCCGAAGCGCTTCACGCGCGTCATGAAGCTGCTGGCGCATCTGCCCTACCGCCTCTACTTCCCGCTCGTGCGCATGCTGACCGGCGCCGGCGAACGCTCGCCATGAACACGCGCGCCGCCGTCGATGCACTGGTGCGGTTCTTCGAGCACCTCGACCGGGACAACGTGGGCTCGCTTGCCGACCACTATGCGGCGGACGCCTGCTTCAAGGATCCGTTCAACGACGTGCGTGGCGTGCCGGCGATCGAGCGCATCTTCACCCACATGTTCACCCAGATCAGCGAGCCCCGCTTCATCGTCGGCGAGCGCATCGTCGATGGGCAGGCAGCGGTGCTCGTCTGGGAACTGCACTTCCGGTTGGCGACGCACGGTCGCGGGGGTGCCCCGCAGGTCATCCGTGGCGTGTCGCACCTGCGCTTTGCCGGCGATGGCAAGGTGAGCTGGCATCGCGACTATTGGGACGCGGCCGAAGAGCTGTACGCCAAGCTGCCGTTGCTCGGCTGGCTGATGCGTCGCTTGCAGCGCAGGCTGGCTGCCTGAGAGGTTACGCAGGCATCGTCGCGAGCCGGCTGAGATGCCACGCGCGACGGGGCGGACGACGCGCCATGTCCGTCCGCACAACCTCTCAGCCCGCGGCCGCACGTCCCTTGAGCAGAAAGACGCGCATCGATCCCTTGCCCTTGATCTGGATCTCGCCCCGTTCCTCACAGACGAAGTCCGGCGAGAGCAGAGCGCGGGTTGTTTCGCTGATCTGGATCTCGCCCGAGATCCCTTGTGACTCCATGCGCGAGGCGATATTGACCGTGTCACCCCAGAGGTCGTAAATGAAGCGCTTCTTGCCGATCACGCCGGCGACGACGGCACCCGAGTTGATGCCGATGCGAATCTCGAGCCCCGGGAACTCCCTGATCGCCGTCCGCATCCGCAGCGCCAGGTCGGCGAGCGCTGCGGCGTGGTCGGCACGCGCCTCCGGGATGCCGGCGGCCACCATGTAGGCGTCGCCGATCGTCTTGATCTTCTCGAGCCTGGCTTCCTCGGTGAGGTCGTCGAATCTCGAGAAGATCGCATCGAGCAGGCCGACGACATTGGGCACCGACTCCGAGAGCGAGGTATAGCCGACGATGTCGGCGAAGAGCACGCTGCAGTCACTGAAGGCATCGGCAAAGGTCCGTCCTTCACGACGCAGGCGCCGGCTGATCGACGCCGGCAGCATGTTCTCGAGAAGCTCCTCGAGCCGCCCGTTGGCGCCAGCCAGTTGTCGTTCGGCTTCGGCGAGATCGGCGAGAAAAAGACGGGCGACGTACATCAGCGAGGAAACGCCGGCGAAGAACAGTATCCAGCGACCGGTCTCCTGCGCTTCCAGCGAGTAGGGCAGGCCGACGGCCGGCAGCCACAGCAACCCGAGTTCGACGGCAACGAAGATCAGAAGGCAGACCAGTGCGTACAGTTCCCGTGCCCGGCTGCCGTGCTCGAAGAACAGCAGGTAGGCACCGATGGTCAGCGGCAGCAGATGATAGTGGCTCATGCTGCGAAACGGGCTGGCGACTCCTTCCAGTGCAATCAGGCCGGCGACGACGGGAATCACGACCCAGAAGTAGCTGTGGCTGGCGAGCCCGAGCTGTCCTCGCGAGAGGCAGGACCACACCCACGCAGCACCGCAGAACGAAACGCTCTGGAGCAGCAGCGTCGGCAGGTCGTCACGGCTCAGCGCGACGATGCTCCAGGTGGCGGCATAGGCGACGAGGAAGCCGATCCCCGTGCGCAGCAGGCGCTCGGCCCGACGCCGCCGATACTGGCGGAACGCCACATCGGTGAAGACAAAATCGCGCGCGTTGCCTCGATCGCTCAAGATCAGGAAGTCCGGTTGGGCCTTGAAGGCGGCGCGCGGAGTATCCGCCCTCCGGCGACCGCCGTCAAACGGCGGCTGCGGCCAGCACTCTGCGGGCCTGGGACAGGTGAACGCGGGGGTTGTAGAATGGCTCTCGTCCCCGCTCCAGAGAGTCAAGCGCGACGGCCCATTGTCCCCTTCACTCATGGGCCGAGACACACTGAACGAACCGGCCGAGCTGGGTGGCGGCGCCTTGGCGCTGCCCGGCAAGTACCGGTCGCGGGACGCGAATTCGTCTTCGGCAGAGCAGATCAGAGGAGGCACCGTGGAAGGTGGCGAACCGGCAGCAAGGACAGGGCAGTCGCGCCGCTCGCCGCGACCGCGCGGGTTCCGGGCGGCGCTGGCTCGCTGCCTGGTCGTCTGCGGTCTCTTCGCGACGTCGCCGATGCTTGCCGCCGTCGACGCTGGCGACCTGGGAACCCGGGGCGGACCCGAGCCTGCCAACATCGACGAGATCACCGGCGTCCTGCGACAGGATCCCTACGACCTCGAGTTGCTGATCAGCTTCGGCACCTCCCAGGGTGGGTCGGCCGGCCACCTTGCCCTGGCGATCCGCGACGAGAGCCCTGGTGATGACCTGGTCCACTCGGCCAACTTCCATGCCGACCGGAGGCGCCAGCACGTGACCGGCTTCTACACCGAAGATCTGATGCTCGCCATTCCGAAGAAGGAGTACCTGTTCGGGACGACGTCCTCGCTCGCCGACAGCGCTTCGTTCGGTCTCGACTTTGGCGAGATCTACAAGCGATCGGTCATCGGCGTGCGCGTCTTCGATGTGCCGGCGGGCGAACGGACGGCCGTTGCCGCTTACTTCAGACGGATCAATGCCGATTACCATCGTCGTGCCAGGAACACCGAGTACCACGACGGCGAAGTCCGCTATGACTATATGCGCCTAAACTGCGCCAAGGCGATCGGCGCCGCGTTCAGGTTTGGCGCCGGCTACGAGAACCTCGAGGTGACGAGCGCCAAGCTTCTTCGCCGAAGGAGGATCGTCCTCGCGGCAACGGCCAATATTCCCACCGAGATGGCGATCAAGCTCATCAGGGAGTGGGACCAGCGCGGCTACGCGATGGACGTCGTGCTCTACAGGAAGTACGAAGGCTCGAGCCACGTCGACCCGCGAGAGGAAGGGGACGTCGCCTTCAAGGACCTGCCCAACCGCTTCCCTTCGGTGTTGTCCGACGATTTTCACCGCGAACAGGGTCATTACGAGGATTTTGACAACCTCTTCGCCATGCATCTCCTGGCCAACATGAGCCGGTACACGGTGCGGCTGAACGGCGCGACGAAGTTGCTCGAGATCGAGACCAGCAAGCATCCCATGCCGTACACGCAGGCCGCTGAACTCGCCACCCGCAGGGCCCGAGCCGACGTTGCACAGCGCAGTCGTGCTGCGCCCGTCCTGCCGTAGGAGACGGCGGGCGGCACGCCGCGGGACCACGCGCAGCTCGAAGGACTCACCGTCGGCAGCGACGCCCGATGATCTGCACGCCCAACTCGAAGTTGACGCTGGCGAGCGAAACGATCGGGGTCGTTCCCGTGTGCGCGATAGAATGACGGCGGTCAGTCATGGCCTCACGATCCCGCCACTTCTTCCGCCGGATGGGCCGGGAGCAGGCTCCCCCCGATTCGCGGGACTGCAGGCGGGCGCCACTGGAGGAGTGTTCGATGTCATCGTTCAATGAAGTTGCCGAGATCGTCGGCCTGCTGTTTGACGGCCTCGGCGTTCTCGTCATCGTCCTCGGCACCGTGGTCGCCGCGGCGCGGCTGGTCGTCTGCCAGAGAGGAGCAACCGATCGCTACCGGCAGTTCCGCCAGGACATCGGCCGAGGAATCCTGCTTGGCCTGGAGTTCCTCGTGGCCGCCGACATCATCCGCACCGTGGCGGTGACGCCGACGCTCGAGGGCGTCCTCGTCCTCGGCCTGATCGTCCTCATCCGGACGTTCCTGAGCACGGCGTTGCAGGTCGAACTCGAGGGTCGCTGGCCCTGGCAGCGGGCGAGTGAGGGCTCGACTCGACCAGGGGAATCGTGAGCGACGCGCCGGCGGCGTGCTGGCAGGTCCATCGGCGCATCATCCTGAAGCCCTCGTCGATCACGAGCGGGTCGTCAGGGCGCTGATCAACAAAGCGCTGCTCGCCGCCGCCGACACGCCTGCCCACAATTCCTAGCCGCCGCCGTGTCTGATGCTGGCGGAAAAGAGGTTGATGACGGCCACACCCGCGACGATCAGCACGATGCCGATGAGCGCCGGCGCATCCAGCGCCTGGCCGAAGAACAGGTAGCCGACCAGCGTGATCAGGGCGACGCCGGCGCCGGCCCAGACCGCATAGGCGATGCCGACTGGCAGCGTCTTCAGGGTGAGTCCCAGGAAGTAGAAGGCGACCACGTAGGTGACGACGACGATCGCCGACGGCAGCAATCTGGTGAAACCCTCCGCGCTCTTGAGGAAGGAGGTGCCGATCACTTCGGCGACGATGGCAATCGCCAGGTAGGTCCAGTGCGACATGCGGGTGCTTCTCCAGGATGACCAGGGCGCGGCAACTGCCGCTCGCTCCCGCGGAACGAGTCCGGCCGCTTGGCCGGTGTCCGGTGATCCGGTGATCCGGCGGCGGCTGGGGCCTGGCGGACCACGGTGCCACGCCCCCGGCACTTGCCGGGATTGTAGGACTGACCGAGGCAAAGTCAATCATTCAGTCGATTGCTTCTTCCGAGTTCGGCGCTTGCGGCTCCGACCGGTCAAGTTCAAGGGCAGCTGCGAGATTCGACTTGACGGTTTGCAGGATCTCGGACAAGTGCTCCTGTTGCTCGGCGGACAGTCCGTGCAGCATTTCCGTTCGACTGCGGAGAATGAGCGTCTCGACCTGAGCCAGCAGTTGCCGCGCTCGGTCGGTCAAGTGGATGCCCCATGCGCGCCGGTCGCCGGCAACCCGACGGCGTTCGATCCAGCCGCTCTTCTCGACCTGATCGATCAGGCGGCCGGCGGTGGATTTTTCGATCTCGAGTCTGGCCGATATGTGCGACTGCGAGAGCCCCTCCTGCTTTGACAGAATTGCCAGTATCGACCATTGCGCACGCGTCAGTCCCAGTGGCTGCAACCGCCGGTCGATCAGCTTGCGCAGCAGTCGTGCGGACTCCGTCAGGAGGAAGCCCGAGCCCCGCTGGGAATCATCGATGATCATGGATGTGGCCTCAGTGACGATCCAGGGATTGGCGCCCCGCTGTCGGGCGCCGGTCATGTTTCCAGCGCGAGTCAGCCGTGGATTATCCCAGTTTCTGCCGCACGCAGCGAGGTGCAGGCGCCCGCCGACAAAGCGGAGCGGTCGCTGGATTGCGCCTGGGAGAGTCATCTGCCTGGCCTTGCGCAGTGCGGCAACATCGTAAGCATGCTTATTATAGGTTGACTTGTCGTAGGCGAGCGCAGTAAGATCCAAGCCAACAGGATTTCCATGCCGTCGCCGGACCCGGTTGTTTGACCAGGCTCAGAGGGGTGTTTGCGACGGCTGCTGCCAACCGACTACGACTGTTGTCGACAAAGGAGAACCATGAGCAACGCAACGAAATCCAGCAGCGTTCCGACAAACCACGCGAAACTGATCACCTGGGTCGAGGAGGTGCGGGCGCTGTGCCAGCCGGAGCAAGTCGTCTGGTGTGATGGCTCGCAAGCCGAATACGACCGCTTGTGCAACCTGATGGTCGAAGGCGGAACCTTCGTCCGTCTCAATCCGGAGAAGCGGCCAAATTCCTACCTCGCACGCTCACACCCCTCCGATGTCGGGAGAGTTGAAGACCGCACCTTCATTTGCTCCATCAACCGGGAGGATGCAGGTCCAACCAACAACTGGGCCCCGCCGGCAGAAATGCGCGCCACTCTGAATGGCCTTTTTGACGGCTGCATGCGTGGACGGACGATGTACGTCATCCCGTTCAGCATGGGCCCGCTGGGCTCGCCAATCGCCAAGATCGGCATCGAGATCACCGACAGCCCCTATGTCGTCGTCAACATGGGAATCATGACCCGCATGGGCCGTGCCGTGCTCGACGTCCTCGGCAGCGACGGATTCTTCATTCCCTGCGTGCACTCCGTCGGCGCTCCGCTCGCGCCAGGGCAAAAGGACGTCCCTTGGCCGTGCGAGGCGGACATCAGCCGCAAGTACATCGTGCATTACCCGGAAACCTATGAGATCTGGTCCTACGGATCGGGCTATGGTGGCAACGCACTCCTGGGCAAGAAGTGTCTGGCTTTGCGCATCGCCTCCGTCATGGCGCGCGATGAGGGTTGGCTCGCCGAGCACATGCTGATCATGGGCCTCGAGTCGCCACAGGGTGAGAAAACCTACGTCGCCGCTGCCTTCCCCAGTGCCTGCGGCAAGACCAACCTGGCGATGCTGGTTCCGCCCAAGGGCTTCGAGGGCTGGAAAGTCACCACGGTGGGCGACGACATTGCCTGGATCAAGAAGGCACCGGACGGAAAGCTGCGGGCGATCAATCCCGAGTCCGGGTTCTTCGGTGTTGCTCCCGGGACCAACATGAGTTCGAATCCCAACGCGATGTTGACCATAAAGAAGAACTGCATCGTCACCAACGCCGCGCTGACCGACGACGGCGACGTCTGGTGGGAAGGCATGGACGGTCCGCCGCCGGCGCATGCCATCGACTGGAAGGGCGACGACTGGACTCCCGACTGCGGCCGCGTCGCGGCGCATGCCAACGCGCGCTTCACGGCGCCGGCCAGTCAGTGTCCGAGCATCGACGCGGACTGGGAAAACCCGGACGGTGTGCCGATCAGCGCTTTCATCTTCGGTGGCAGGATGAGCAAGGACATGCCGCTGGTCTTCCAGGCCTTCAACTGGAGCCACGGCGTGTATCTGGCCGCGACCATGGGTTCGGAAGCGACAGCCGCGGCCATTGGCCAAGCGGCGATGCGTCGGGACCCGATGGCGATGCTGCCGTTCTGTGGCTACAACATGGCGGACTACTTCAGTCACTGGCTGAACGTCGGTCGCCAAGTGCCCAACCCGCCGCGCATCTTCCGCGTGAACTGGTTCCGCAAGGGCGAGGACGGCAAGTTCCTCTGGCCGGGCTTCGGTGAAAACATGCGCGTGCTGAAATGGATCGTCGATCGGGTGCATGGCCGCGGCTTTGGCATCGAAAGCCCGATGGGCTGGATGCCACGCCACGAAGACATCGAATGGAGCGGTCTCGACTATCCGAGCGATACCTTCTACGACCTGATGTCGGTCGGCCGCAAGGCGGGTACGTCCGAGGCGCATGCTCACGAACAGCAGTTCGACATGTTCTTTGACCGCCTGCCCAAGGAGTTCATCTTCGAACGTGAACTGCTGCGCTCACGGCTCTGGCGTTCGCCAGAGAAATGGGAACTGGCGCACGAGGCTCACTGATCCGCCGTCGTTGACCGTACGGCTGCACCCGCTGGCAATCTGCTGCCAGCGGCGCAGCTTGGCCATTTCGGGAGCGGGCCGCGTCGAGGGGATCGCTGAACTCGCGCTCTACGGTGAGGGAACGGCGATTCCTGATCACTCGCGAGGTCCGTCGACCGGGGCGTCGCGTTGGGCAGTCCGCACGTCGGTGCCAGCGCGCGCCGCATTCATTGAAAGACTCCAGCATGAAATTCTTGCCTCAACTGTTTGTCGCCAATGCCCGCTGGGCCGAAGACATGCGAGCGGCCGACCCCAACTTTTTTGCCGGACTGGCAGGTCTGCAGGATCCTGACTACTTGTGGATAGGCTGTTCGGACAGCCGGGTGCCGGCAAACCAGATCACCGGCCTCAAGCCGGGTGAAGTGTTCGTCCATCGGAATATCGCCAACGTCGTGGTGCATACGGATCTCAATTGCCTGTCGGTGATGCAGTACGCCATCGATGTGCTCAAGGTCCGCCACGTCATCGTCTGCGGGCACTACGGATGCGGCGGTGTCCGGGCGGCCCTCGAAGGGCCAGCACTCGGATTGATCGACAACTGGTTGCGTCACATTCAGGATGTGCGCGATCGGCACGTCGATTTCCTGGCGGCGCTGCCGGACGACACGAGCCGCTGGCGCGCCCTGTGTGAACTGAACGTCATCGAGCAGGTGCGCAATGTCGCCCGCACCACACTGGTCGGCGACGCCTGGACGCGACGCCAGCCCCTGATGCTGCATGCCTGGATTTATGGGCTGGAGGACGGTCTTCTGCAAGACCTGCAAGGATCGTGCAGCGAGGCCGGCGAGGTAGACTCGGTCATCGCCGAGGCCGTGGCGACGACCCGATCGCGTTACTTGACGACTTGAAACCCTCGAACTGATGCCGCACATGATCGAGCGAGTTCCTGTCCGATTTCTCGTGAATGCCGGTCGACGCGCCCGTCACTGTCTTGCCGGGTGCGGTGCCCGTTGGACGAAGCCGTCTCTTGGCGACACAACCCGGCCGAATCCATGACCGCCTGCTGTCGCGCCACGCGCAGCGTCTTTGACCGGAAACAGACCCGGCAACAACGAACACTGGGACTCGAATGCCGACCAGAATCTACCTGGTGCGCCACGGCGCCACCGATCTCACTGCCGAAGACCGGTTCGCCGGTTCCTCTGATGTGCCCCTATCGGACGAAGGCCGCAGACAGGTGGCGTGTCTGGCCGAGCGGCTGAAACGAGCGACGCTGGACGCCGTCTACGCCAGTCCACTGCAACGTACCATGGAAACCGCGCGTACCTTGGCGCTCCCCCACGGTCTGAAGCCGATCGCCGAGCCCGGACTGCGTGAAATCGATTACGGCCACTGGGAGGGACTGCGTCGGTCGCAGATCGAGAGCATGTTTCAGGCCGAGTACGCCCTCTGGCAGGAAGATCCGTTCGCCATCGCTCCCCTGGGCGGAGAATCCGGTGCCAATGTACTCAACCGGGCATTGCCCACGATGCGCACGATCGTCGCGCGGCATGGCCAGCGTACGGTCCTGCTGGTATCCCACAAGGGGACCAACCGATTGCTGATCAGCAGCCTGCTGGGCTTCGACATGCGGGCCTATCGTGACCGCCTCGAGCAAAGTCCGGCAGCGCTGAGCATCCTCGACTTCACGAGCGCCGTACGCGCCCGCTTGCACCTATTTAACGACGTTTCGCACTACGAAGAGACAGGGAGACCTTGTGAGCCGGCCGAAGCAGGGTGCTTGTCGCGCTGACGCCGTCGATCAGCCATCGCGCACCCGCTGGCGGCGGCGCTGCCCTATACTGCAGGCGGTTTGCAACTCTACGTCAAGGACAAAGCCCGATGCCACCGGTCAAGACCAAGGCCGTCAGCCGCCCGCCGCGTGCCGGCAGCAGCCACGCGGCCAAGACAGCGGTGCAGCAGACGACGGCACGCGTGCGTGAGATGCATCAGGCGATCGCCGCCAAGTCGTTCTCCGTTCTGCGGCGAGTGCCCTTGCTGGCCGGTCCGACGAGACTCGTACAGATGGCTCACGATGGCATCGTCGCCGGCGTCTACCAGGCGATTCACCACACCAGTGGCGTCCTCTTTGACGCCGCAGCGGTGATCGAGGACCGGCGATCGAAGCAGCCACCGGGCAAGGCGCCGGGCCGACTGGCGACGCGTATGCATGGCGCGCTGAACGGCGTCTTCGGCGATCATCTCGCCGCCACCGACAACCGTCTGGCGATCGCCATGACGCTTCGTCACGCGGGCGCCGTGCTCAGCCTGGACGGCGATTCGCTGTCCAGTGCCTTGCCGCTTGCTGGCCGGCGAGTGTGCGTCTTCGTGCACGGCCTGGCGTGCGACGAATCTTCCTGGCAGCCGCGCGCTGCGGCATCGAGCACCGTCTCGGCAGTCGATTTCGGTCGCCAACTGCGGGCCGATCTGGGCTATACGCCCCTCTACCTGCGCTACAACAGTGGTCTGCCGATCAGCCGCAACGGCGGCGAACTGGCTGCGTTGCTCGAACGGCTGATCGCTGCCTGGCCGCACGCCGACAGCGAGTTGATCATCATCGGCCACAGCATGGGCGGCCTGGTCGCGATCGCCGCCTGTGAGCAGGCCGCTGCGGCCGGCATGCGCTGGCCGCAGGCGACGCGCCTGCTGATCTGCCTCGGCGCGCCGCAACTCGGCTCGCCCCTCGAGCGGCTTGGTCACCTCGTCACCATGGCGCTGCAGGTATCGACGGTGACGCAGCCGCTGGCCAGGATCGCCACGGCGCGCAGTCAGGGAATCCAGGATCTGCGGCAGGGGCCTGGCGTCGCGCAGGCGCATCCGGCGGCCGGGCACATTGCCTATCGCTTTCTCGGTGGCAGCCTGGCTGAAGATGTCGAGCATCGTTTCGGTCGCTTGCTCGGCGACGGGCTGGTGACGGTCGGCAGCGCCACCGCGCAGGCGGTCGCCGGCGATGTGCAGACGGTGACCCTGGGCAAGCTGGGACACATGGCACTGCTGACCGATGCCCGTGTCTACCGCCAGATCGTTGAATGGGTTGCCGCACTCGCCGAGCCGGAACGGGCCGCCGTCGACGCCTGAGCGGTCGTCAGGCAGAGCGTCGCGACCAACCCGCGCGGCAAGGCGCGCTCCCCACCATCCCGGCGAACGGATCGTCGCCGCGGCTATTCCTCGATCGGCACCGCCTTGAAGACCTCGCTCGCCTCGAGTCGCGCGACGAGGCCCTCGAGCGCCGGGTAGGAAGCGGCCGGCCATTCGTGCGGCAGCACGTAGCGGATGAAGCCGATACCGGCGACCGCCGAGATGTCGGCCTGCGTCAGGCGGCCGGCAAACAGGAAGTCACCGTCGAGGCGCTCCTCGAGCATCGTGAACGCCTGCCGCATCTGCGTCCGCAGGCGGCTCGTCCAGTCAGCCCAGTGCAGTTCGGCCGGCCGTTTGCGTTCGTACTCGATGGCCACCGCCTTTTCCGTCCCGACCATCGCCAGCGCCATCAACTGCTGTACCTGGCGGCGGTCGGCACCACTGCGCGGCGTCAGCGGGGTGATGCTGCGCTCGACCGCGAGTTCATCGAGGTAGTCGAGCTGGTAGGCGCTCTCGTACAGTCTCTCGCCGTTCGGCAGCGTCAGCATCGGCACCTTGAACAGCGGGTTGAGCGGTCGCATCGCGTCCATGTGGCGAAAGACCGACAGCGAGACATGCTCGAAGGGGATTCCGTAGTGTTTCATGCTGACCGCCACCCGGCGCACGAAAGGCGAGTCGTAGAGGCCAAGCAACTGGTGTTGCCCGCCGTTCGTCGTTTGCGTCATCGTCAGTCTCCGATCGAAATGACTCTGCTCACTGCCGGTCGCGACAGGCGCAGAGGCGTTGATGAATCTGCCACGGCCGATCCACGGCTTGGCCCGGCTCGCCGACCGGCGGCGGCGCGCAGCGCAATCCCGCCGCAGCCGCAGCCTGTCGGGCTGCTGTCGCTCGCCGCTGGCTAACTCCTGGTCCCGCGGCCAAGCCCTGGCGACGAGTCCACAGCACCTCTCAGGCGCAGGCGACGGCCTGGCTGCCGGGCCGCAACCCGGGCAGGCGCCACTGGCGCCAGCAGAACCCCGTCGGCGGCCGCAGCCGAATCGTCGCTGCGTGCGATGTCGCGCCGCCGTCCATGGGCCACGGCTCGACAACCACCCTGCCGCCACCGGCTATGATGTGGCGCTGGCCAGGCAACAGCCAGACGTCGCGAGCGCCGTTTTCCTCGGTCAACCAGATGCGGTCGCTGACCGCGGTCAGGGTCCAGCCGGCGAGCCGTTCGAGCGACATCGCCTCGGCAGCGCCGACTGCGAATTCGATTGATGGTGTGCGGATTGCCATGAGCTTCTCCTTTCCTGTTCGCGATGCCGGCGCAGGCGGCACCGGCGACGCCATTTTCAGCCGCCAGCGGCGCCGTTACAATCGAAATGTTTTCACCTGACATGTGAGGAAAATTGGCGGATCACAGACGCACACCAGCACTCGGCAGCCTGCGCGTCTTCGTTGCTGCGGCGCGCAGCCAGAGCGTCACCGGCGCCGCCGTAGAACTCCATTTGACGCATGGTGCCGTCAGCCACCAGTTGCGCCAGTTGCAGGATCACCTCGGCATCGCCCTTTTTGAGCGCCATGGCCGCGGCCTGCGGCTGACGGCGCACGGCGCTGCCTATGCCGAGGAACTGGCTCGCGCTTTCGCCGACATCGACCAGGCAACGGACCGCTTGCTTGCGAGTCGCGCATACCGCCGCCTGCGGGTCAGTTGCATGCCCTCCTTCGCTGCCCGCTGGCTCTTGCCACGGCTCGGCAACTTCATTGCCCACCATCCCGAATACGACGTCGAGGTGCAGTCGAGCGCCCGCCTGGCCAACATCAAGGGGGGTGAAGCGGACGTTGCGCTGCGCTTCGGTGACGGTCGCTACCCCAGCTTGAACTGCCGGTTGCTGATGAAGGACTGGTACTACCCGGTCTGTTCGCCCGAGTTCCACCATCGCCATGCGCTGAGCAGCCCAACGCAACTGACCGCACTGCCCCTCCTGCGATCGCCGGACGAGCATTGGCAACCGTGGTTCAGTGCCGCCGGGCTGGTCATCGAAGAACCGCAGCGTGGTGCCATCTTCGATGATTCGAGCCTGATGCTGATGGCCGCCGCTTCCGGACAGGGTGTAGCGCTGGCGCGGCACACGCTGGCGGTGGACGATCTCGCGAGCGGCCGTCTGCTGCGCCCGTTCGCGACCATCATCGAGTCGCCACTCTCGTACTACTTTCTATCGCGCCCCGCCGACGAGCAGCAGCCGGCGGTCGTCTCGTTCCGTGACTGGCTCTTCCAGGAGGCTGCATCGTACCGGCCGCCGACAGCTGGGGACACGTCCCCCGCGGGAAACTGAACCCGCCGGCCGCCCCGCCACTCAGCCTTTTCTCGGTTGCGCCAGCGTCGGCAGCACCAGCCGAAAGCGGATCGCCGCCAGGCGCAGGCCGAGGACGATCGCCATGCCGGCCCAGGAGGCGTGGACCGGTGCGATGCCCGTTTCCTGCAGTGCAATCATCGCCAGTGCCCCCGCCCAAGCCGCCGAGGCGTAAAGTTCACCCTGCAGGAAGATCAACGGCACGTCGTTGCACAGGATGTCGCGCAGGACGCCGCCGACGGCGCCGGTGATCACCCCCATCAGGCTCGCCACCAGCCAGGGGGCGTGCCATTGCAGCGCCACCTGCGTGCCGACGATGGTGAACAGCGCCAGACCGACGGCGTCAGGGATCAGGAACAGGCGCGGCGGCACGCGGCAGGCACGGGCAACGAAGAAGGTGACGACGGCAGTGCCGAGGGCGGCGGCGAGGTAGGCCTGGTCGACGACCCAGAAGACGTTGCGGTCGAGCAGGAGGTCGCGCACCGTGCCGCCGCCGAGCGCCGTCGCCACCGCCACCAGCAGCGCGCCGATGAGATCCATCTGCTTGCGGCCGGAATCGAGAACACCCGTCAGGGCATTGACCGCCACCGCTGCCATGCCGACCCAGTAGAGCAGCGCCTCGATGCTCATCGCTCGCCGACCGGCAGCGCCGTCTTGTCCACCACGCGCCGCAGGACGAAGCTCGAGTGCACCCCCGTCACCCCCTTGATGCCGGTAATCCGGTTGAGCAGCAGGTCCTGGTAGGCATCCATGTCCTGCACCACCACCTTCAGCTGATAGTCGGCGGCCTGGCCGGTGATCAGCAGGCATTCGATGATCTCCGGGATCTCGCGAATCGCCGCTTCGAGCTGGCTGAAGCGCTCCGGCGTGTGCTGGTCCATCGAGATGTGGATCAGCGCCATCAGCGACAATCCGAGCGCACGCGGGTCGACGAGCGCCCGATAGCCGATGATCAGACCCGCTTCCTCGAGCGCGCGCACGCGCCGCAGGCAGGGAGAGGGTGACAGGCCAATGCGCTCGGCGAGATCCTGGTTGCTGATCCGCCCGTCCTCCTGCAGCACCTGCAGAATTCGGCGGTCGAAGCGATCGAGTTGCATCTGATTGCCTGCGGAAAATTCTGAGAGGCATGAATACTATCACTTGGTCCAGATCGCGCAATGATCTGCCAATTCGCCGCGATCCGCGTGGCAACAACGCAAGCACCTGCCGGCGCACTGCAGGTAGCATTCACCTGGTCCGAAGACATCCGCAGAGCACTCGAGGAGCCACAACATGTTGCAGAATCCCGCCAGCAAATACACCCCGTTCCCGCCGGTCAGGCTCAGTGACCGGCAATGGCCCAGCCGCACGATCGACAGGGCACCGATCTGGATGAGCACCGACCTGCGCGACGGCAACCAGGCGCTCTTCGAGCCGATGAACATCGAGCGCAAGATGCGCATGTTCCATACGCTTTGCGACATCGGCTTCAAGGAGATCGAGGTCGCGTTCCCGTCTGCCTCGCTGACCGACTTCGATTTCGTCCGCAGCCTCATCGAGGGAGGGCACATCCCCGACGACGTGACCATCGAAGTCCTGACGCAGGCGCGCGAGCACCTCATCCGGCGGACCATCGACTCGCTTGCCGGCGCGCGGCGGGCGATCGTCCACGTCTACACCGCCACCTCGAAGCCGTTTCGCGACAACGTCTTCGGCATGAGCCGGGCGGAAGTGGTCGACATGGCGGTCAGCGCCGTACGGCTGATCCGCCAGCTGACCGTCGAGCGGCCGCAGACCCAATGGGTGCTCGAATACAGTCCGGAGACCTTCACCGCCACCGAACTCGATTTCGCCCTCGAGATCTGCGATGCCGTCACTGCCGCCTGGGGCGCGACCCCGGACGACAAGGTGATCCTCAACCTGCCGACCACCGTCGAGATGGCGACGCCGAACGTCTATGCCGACCAGATCGAGTGGATGCACCGCCATCTCGCGCGTCGTGACAGCGTCATTCTCAGCGTGCACCCGCACAACGACCGCGGGACGGCGGTGGCTGCGGCCGAGCTGGCGATGATGGCAGGCGCCGAGCGTGTCGAGGGTTGCCTGTTCGGCAACGGCGAGCGTACCGGCAACGTCGACATCGTCACGCTGGCGCTGAACCTCTACACGCAGGGGATCTCGCCGCAACTCGACTTCTCGGACATCAACGCCGTTGCGCGCACCGTCGAGCATTGCAGCCGTCTGCCCATCCACCCGCGTCACCCCTACGTCGGCGACCTCGTGTTCACCGCCTTTTCCGGCTCGCACCAGGATGCGATCCGCAAGGGGTTCGGCGTCCAGCGCGCCGATGGCCAGTGGCGCGTTCCCTATCTGCCGATCGATCCGGCCGACGTCGGCCGCAGTTACGACTCGGTGATCCGCGTCAACAGCCAGTCGGGCAAGGGTGGCATCGCCTACCTGCTCGAGGCCGAGTACGGCGTCGTCCTGCCGCGTCGGCTGCAGGTCGAATTCTCGCGCGTCGTCCAGGCACACACCGACAGCCACGGTGGCGAAATGAGCGCAGCCGCGATCTGGCTGCTTTTCGCCAGCACCTACCTCGCTGGCGAGACGCCGATGGGCTATGTCGAGCATCACCTGGTCGAGCACGGTGCGGCGCAGGGAATCCGCCTGACGATCGAGATCGACGGCCAGATCCACCTGCTCGCGGGCGAAGGGAACGGGCCGATCGACGCCGCCGTGCATGCCCTGCGCAGCATCGGCGTCAGCGTCCAGGTGCGCAGCTACGAGGAGCGTTCGATGGCCGGCAAGGGCAGCGATGCCAGCGCCTGCGCCTTCCTCGAACTGGCGCGTGCCGGCAGCAGCGGTGAGTGCTATGGGGTCGGCATCGACGGCAACATCGTCACCGCGTCCATCAGGGCACTGGTGAACGGCGTCAATCGTCTGGCGGCGAGCGCCTCCGACAGCAGCGGCGAGACGCGTGCTGCCTGAGCAGGGGCCGACGGTGCCGGCGGGCAACGGCGCGCTGCATCCGCGCCGCGGGTTTCTCGCCGCGCCTCCCGGCTTCTTGCCGAGCGCAATCGCACGATCGTGGCGCATGCCCGTCGCGGCGAGCGCCGGAACCAACCCCCCCGCGCAATGGAGGCTCAGATGTCACTGGTTGCTGCTTCGCCGGCTCGACCGATCGCGGCGCCCGTCTGGCTGCTGGGATCGATCTTTGGTCGTGAATGTTTCCGCAGCCGGTGTCCCGACACAGATTGAAAGGAGCACAGCATGGGACTTCACATTGGCGACGAAGCGCCGGACTTCAACGCCCCAACGACCGAGGGCATGATCAGCTTCCATGAGTGGATCGGCGACAGCTGGGCGATCCTCTTCTCGCACCCGAAGGACTTCACACCGGTTTGCACCACCGAGTTGGGCTACCTGGCGCGCCTCAAACCCGAGTTCGACAAGCGCAACACCAAGGTCATCGGCCTCTCGATCGACAGCGTGGACGACCACCAGCGCTGGGCCGGCGACATTGCCGAAACGCAGGGAGCGGAGCTCAATTACCCGCTGATCGGCGATACCGACCTGGTCGTCGCCAAGCTGTACGACATGATTCATCCCAATGCCAGCGGCAACGCCGCCGGTCGCACGGCGGTCGATAACGCGACGGTGCGCTCGGTGTTCCTGATCGGCCCGGACAAGAGGATCAAGCTGACGATGACCTACCCGATGAGCGCCGGGCGCAACTTCGACGAGGTGCTGCGCGCGCTCGACGCGGTCCAGCTCAACGCCAGGCATACCGTTGCCACGCCGGTGAACTGGAGGCCGGGCGAGGACGTGATCATTCCGCCGACGGTGTCCGATGAAGCGGCCAAGGCCAAGTACCCGGGCGGCTGGAAAACGCTGAAGCCCTATCTGCGCGTGGCGCCGCAGCCCGCATAGCCGGCGCTGCCGCCCGGATGCCATGGCCGGTCATCCTGGGCGGCGCAGAATCGCCGGCTCTTCACCGCGGTGTCTGCCGCTCTTCACCGGCCGACCACCGATCCGCCCGTATCTGACGGCACAGTCATCGGCTTCGCGCTCGATCGGTGGCCGTTCGTCAGCACCTGCTCGCCGTTGCGGCCGTTGCTGGCGCCCTTCAGGCGGCGCGCGCAACCTCGCCCCCGGTGGCAAGCCCGCGGCGCCACTTCTCGACCTCCTGCAACAACTCGTCCGGCCGCACCCCGACCACTTCCGGCCTGCCGGCATGGATGTGACCGGCGTTGCCATCGAGGCACAGCCAGTCGCCCTCGCCGAGTTCGTGGCCGCCGATCCGGCAGCGGCGCGCCTGCAGGTCAAGCACGAGTTCGCGGCAACCGACCAGGCAGACCTTGCCGAGCTGTCTCGCCACCACCGCGGCATGTGAGGTGCGGCCGCCGACGGCGGTCAGGATGCCGGCGCTGATCGCGATCCCGGCGATGTCCGCCGTCGCCGTTTCGTGGCGCAGCAGCAGCACGGGGTCGCCGGCCGCTGCCAGCCGCTCCGCGGCTTCGACGTCGAGAACCAGGCGCCCAACGGCGATGCCGATCCCCGCCGGGGTTGCGCTGGCCAGGAGCTGCAGTTCGTCCGGCAGTGCCAGCCTGAGCTCCTCGACGGTGGCGAGATCGATGCCCTGCAGCTGCGCCAGCGCTGCCGCGGGATCGATCAGTCCGGCGGCCACCAGGTCGACGGCGATGCGCAGCGCCGCCAGTGGCGTCCGCTTGGCGGCGCGCGTCTGCAGCATGAACAGCTTGCCGTCCTCGACGGTGAACTCGAACTCCTGCGCGTCGCCGAACTCCGTCTCGAGCTTGGCGGCGATCGCCTCGATCTCGCGCCGGGTGTCGGGCAACAGGGTCGCCAGCGGCACTTCGTCCGCCAGCGCGTGCCGGCCCGAGACCACGTCCTCACCCTGCGCATTGAAGAGAAAATCCATGTAGAGCTCGTTGGCGCCGGTGGACGGGTCACGCGTGAAGGCCACACCAGCCCCGGACATGCCCCCGGCGTTGCCGAAGACCATGCGCTGCACCGTCATTGCCGTCCCCGGCGAGTCACCGATGTTGCGCGCCCGGCGATAGGTGACGGCCTTCTCTGAATGCCACGAACGAACCACCGCCACCGCCGCCTGCTCGAGCTGCAGCATCGGATCCTGCGGAAACGGCTCGCCGGTGAGTTCCTCGAAGAGTGCCAGGTAGTCGCGCGTCAGCGCGGTGAGACTGCGAAAATCGATCTCGCGCGGGCTGCTGGCGCCGCAGGCGCGCATGCACTCCTCGAGACCGCTGGCGAAGGCGTTCGCTGGGCAATCGTGCACCACCTCGGCGAAGCCCTGCACCAGGCGGCGGTAGCAGTCCCAGGCGAGCCGCGGATTGCCGGTGCTGCGGATGATCGCATCGACCGTCAGATCGTTGACGCCGACGTCGAGCAGCGTTTCCATCATCCCGGGCATCGATACCGGCGCGCCGCTGCGCACCGAGACGAGCAGCGGCCGCCGCCGCGCGCCGAAGCCGAGCCCGCTCTCGCGCTCGATGTGGCGAACCCCGTCGGCGAGTGCAGCGCGCAGTTCGCTCGTTGCCCCGCCGGCGGCGGTGACGGCCTGCCTGGCGAAACCGGTGGTGAGGACGAAGCCCGGCGGTACCGGTAGTCCGGCAGCGGTCATCGCCATCAGGTTGAAGGCCTTGAAACCGATTTCGTCGATGCTGCCGGGTCGCGACGCGGCCACCTTGCCACCGAACAGGAACAGCGGTCGCGGCGATACGGATGCTGCTGCCATGATCTTTCTCCTAGTGTGCAGCGACTTCGCTCAGTGCGTGGTCGCGGAATTTCAGGGCGACGCGCATCAGCTCGTCCGCTGCCTGTTCGAGGTTCTTGCCGGTCTCGGCGAGCACGTAGAGCTCGCGGAAGTTGCCGGCACGGGCGACCAGCGCGGCTTCCGCCGCGCGCTCGGCGTCGTCGCACTGATGCTCGAGGGCGACGATGCGGTGCACGCCGGCAAGCAGGTCCTGCATGTCCTCGCGCGACGCGGGGTCGCGGCCGCTGCGGGCAGTGGCGACGACCTTGACGTACTCCTGCGCAGCGGCCAGCACCAGCCGCGCCAGCGTTTCGAGCTGCCGGCAGAGTTCGCCGTTGCTTTCCACCGGCAGCGTCGTCAGGAGGAAGGCCGCATCCTCCAGGCAGTCGACCACTTCGTCCGCCGCCTCGATGAGCTGTGCGATGAACGCCGCCGGCTCGCTGCGGTGCATCGCCAGTCGCGCCGCCTGGACCAGTTCGTCCGCCTGCGATTCCCATGCCTTGGCGCGCTCGGCGTTGTGGCCGAAATGGTGTTGCCAGTCCGACAGGCGGGCACGCAGCAGACAATCGCGCAGGCCGGCAGCCACCTCCCAGGTCAGCGCAGCGTGCTCGGCCGCCATGTCCAGCAGCCGCTCCTCGGCACCGCGAAAGAAGCGCGACAACTCGACCACGACCTCGTCCTCGATGAGCAGGATCTGCTTGCCTTCGCGCAGTCCGAGTGAAGCGGCGCGGAAGACGAACTGCATGAACTGCCGCGCCAGATTGCGCGGCAGCACGTCGTGCAGGAAGAGGCCCGGCCGGTAGTCGCCCTTCGCGGCCAGTGCCAGTCCGCGATAGATCAGCTCGTCACCACCACACTTGAGAAATCCCATGTGTCCGATGTCCTCGTCGGCCGCCCACTTCAGCAGATCGGCCGCGTCGGCCTTGGCGAGCAGGCTGCGCAGGCGCTTGCGCGCCTTGTTCCAGTCGATCAGGAAGACCAGCCGGGAACCGAGGAAGGAGAGAAAATCGAGCAGCCCGGCGCGATCGCCGGCGTCGTGGCGGGCGACCGCAAGGTGGTAGAGGCCATCATCCATGCTGCCGTCGCGGCGCGACAGGATGTCGTCCCAGCGCACTTTCCAGCGCGAGAACAGCGCCGCGAAGAAGTTCAGCCGTTGCAGGTGGACATCCGAGTAGAGTGTCGTCACCGTCAGGTTGTCGACACGGATCACCACGACATGCGCGTCGGTCGTGCCGATGTCGTTCTGGATCACCACCACCCCGCCCGAACGGGCGGCAGTCGTGCCGAGTCCCGGATGATCGAACTTCAGCGGTGCCGTGCGCCTGACCCCCTGCATGAAGGCCGCGACGAGTTCGCGATCGTCGTCCGCCAGACCGTAGGTCATCGCACCATCTACCGATTCCGTTGCCAGCGCCGCCTGCAGGACATTGAGTTCCTTGTGCAGGTCCATCACCAGCAGGTGCAGGCTGTCGCCGCGGTGGCGGTCGGCACGCGTCATGGCGTCGATGCAGTCCGCTTCGATCATGTCATCTTCAGCGATCGCGGCTGCCGCGACCAGCGCCAGGCGTTCGCCGAAGCCACCGGCCTCACCGCCGTCGGCGACTGCCGCCAGCGGTGCGATCATCTCGCGTACCGCGGCCAGCAACTGGTGAACGATCTGCTCCGAGTGGGGAATCAGGTAGGGGCCTTCCGGACTGCGCCGCGCCGCGGCCACCACCTGGTCGAGTTCCGGCCGGTCGACGGACGACGCGATGCGCTCGTCGCGCAGGGTGGAGAAGGGGCGCTCGAGGTTGTCGGCGCGCACGCGTGCGCTCTGCAGCAGCGAGAAGTAGTACTTGGCACGGTCGTTGGCGGTCAGCGCGTCGTTGACCAGCGCCGGCAGCAGGAGTGCGTCCTCGCCCAGCGCGCCGACGATCTTGAGCTTTTCTGTCATGTTGGGAGTGCCTGGTGATCGGAGCGGCGAAGGATGCACCGCCCGTGTTGCGGCACGGTGTCGGTGCGGTTGCGAAACGATGACGATCGCGTCACCGGCGGGCGCCGTCGCGTCACGAATCGCTGCCGGAGCGTCGGCGGGATGCTGCGGCGACGACGAGCGCGGGTTCGCCGACCCGTCCAGCCGTCATGCCGCCATCTGGCGTCGATGGCCGATGATGTCCGCTTGCTGTCCGCGTCCGGTATCGTCAATCCGGCTGGCTGGCGTTAAGCTGGGGGTGTTCGCATCAACCGGAGTCCACAAATGTCCACAGCCGAAGCTTCGCGTGAGCGCCGTGCAGCGCTCGTCGTCATCGACGTCCAGGAGTCGTTCCGGCACATGCCGTACTGGTCGGACGTCGACCTGCCGTCGTTCAGGGCGGCGCTGCTGCGGCTCGAAGCGGGTTGCCGGCAACGCGGCGTGCCGGTGGTGCACGTCTTTCATGTCGAGCCGAGCGGTCCGTTCAGCACCGCCTCGGGACACGTGCACGCACTCGACTGGCTGCCGGGACCGCCCGACGCGTGCTTCTTCAAGCACGCGCACAACGCGTTCTCCGATACCGGCCTCGATCTGCACTTGCGTCGCCTGCGCGTCGACCGCCTGCTGATCGCCGGCATCCGTACCGAGCAATGCTGCGAGACGACGGCGCGTGTCGCCTCCGACATCGGCTACGAGGTTGATTTCGTCAGCGAGGCGACGCTCACCTTTGCCATGACGCATCCGCGCACCGGCCGGAGCTTCTCGCCGGCCGAAATCAAGGAACGATGCGAACTGGTGCTCGCCGGGCGCTTTGCGCGCGTGGTCGGTGTCGATGAGTGCCTGCGGGACCTCGGAGAAGCCGATGCTTGAACTGCGCCCGAACTGCGAGGCCTGCGATCGCGACCTGCCCCCCGATTCGACCGAAGCGATGATCTGTTCGTTCGAATGCACCTTCTGTGCCGCCTGCGCGCATTCACGACTGGCCGGTCGCTGCCCCAATTGCGGTGGCGAACTCGTCCGCCGCCCGCGGCGACCGGCGGACGCGCTGGCGCGCCATCCGGCGTCGACGCGGCGCGTCGGCAAGCCGGCGGCCGACGCTGGCAGCGGTGGTGGCGAGTCCGGGAACGATGCAGCCACGTGACTTGGCTCTGGCGCTGCTGGTGGTCACCGTCTGGGGACTCAATTTTGCCGTCATCAGGAGCGGGGTCGCCGAGGTTCCGCCGCTGTTGCTGGGCGCCCTGCGTTTCCTGCTCGCGGCTTTCCCGGCGGTGTTCTTCCTGCGCGCCCCGAAGGTGCCGTGGCGCCTCTATCTGGCATACGGAATGACCATCTCGGTCGGGCAGTTCGCCTTCCTGTTCTCGGCGATCCACCTCGGCATGCCCTCTGGCCTGGCTTCGCTGGTGCTGCAGTCGCAAGCCTTCGTGACGATGATCCTCGCCGCCGTGTGGTTGCACGAGCGCTGGCGCGGCCACCAGATCGGCGGCCTGCTGCTGGCGGCGGCTGGTCTGGCGCTGATCGGCTCGGCACACGGACTCGAGATGCCACTGACGGGCTTCCTGCTGACGCTCGCCGCCGCCTCGATGTGGGCGACGGGCAACATCGTCACGCGGGCCGTCAGCCGCCACGGGCCGATCAACCAACTGGCCTTCGTCGTCTGGGCAAGCCTCGTGCCACCACTGCCCTTCCTCGCCCTGTCGCTGCTGATCGAAGGCTGGCCAGCGATCGACGTGGCGATCGGCGCCTTCAGCCTGCGCTCATTCGCGGCAGTGGCCTATCTCGCGTGGGCGGCGACGCTGCTCGGCTACGGCCTCTGGACGCGCCTGCTCGGCCGTTACCCGGTCAATCAGGTGGCGCCGTTCAGCCTGCTGGTGCCGCTGGTCGGGCTGACGACCGGCTGGCTGGCATTCGGCGAGGCGCTGCAGCCGGTACATTTCGCCGGCGCCGCGCTGCTGCTGCTCGGCCTGGTGATCAATCTCTTCGGCGCCCGCCTGCTGCCGTGGATGAGGGCGCGACGATGAGCGTCCCGGTATGGTTCGTCCTCACTCCGAACGTCCTGCTGCTCGACTACGCGGGACCGGCCGAGGCCCTGCGCATGGCTGCCGAGATGGGCGGCGACCTGCTGCTGCACCACTGCGCGCCGACGCCACGACTCGGCACCTCGCTGACGGTCGAGCTGGGCGGACTGTCCGCGCTGCCGCCCGAACTGCCGCCGAACAGCCTGGTGATCGTCACCGGCAATGCCTGTGAAGCGCAGGACTACGCGCGGCCGGAAGCACACGCCGTCGTCAACTGGCTGCGCTGCGCGCCGCGCGCCGACACGTGCACGGCCAGCATCTGTTCCGGCGCGCTGCTGCTGGCTGCGGCCGGGCTGCTCGACCATCGCCGGTGCACGACCCACCACAGCCTGATCGACGATCTGCGCGCGGCGGCGCCGACCGCCCGGGTGCTGGAAAACCGGGTCTTCGTCGAGGATGGGCCGGTGCTGACGAGCGCCGGCGTCACCACCGGCATCGACCTGGCGCTGTACCTGATCGAGCGCCATGCCGGCGCCGACCTTGCCGCAAGGGTCGCCCGCCGCCTGGTCGTCTACCAGCGCCGCAGCGGTCACGACCAGCAACTCTCCCCCTGGCTGGCGCACCGCAACCACCTGCATCCCGCCGTGCATCGTGCGCAGGACGCCATCGCGCAGGAACCGGCGCGCGCCTGGACGCTGGCTGAACTCGCCGCGCGGGCGCACGTCAGCGCGCGACATCTGAGCCGGCTGTTTGCCGAACACGCTCGCATCGGTGTGCTGGCCTACCAGCAGCACCTGCAAATCGCGCAGGCGCGCGAACTGCTCGCCGATGGGCGGTTGTCGGTCGAACGTGTGGCCGAGCTGAGCGGCTTCAACTCGGCGCGCGACTTTCGCCGCGTCTGGCAACGACATGAAGCCGATACCCCGAGTGCTCGTCGCCGGGGGACCAGCACGGCGCGCTAGCCTGGCTGCCGACGCGACGCGGCAGTCAGGAGCGGCGCCCGGGCAGCAGCCGGTGCAGCCAGGCGACGCCGTCGTCCACGTAAGTGAAGACGACCGGAATGACGAGCAGGCTGAGGAAGGTCGAGGTGATCAGTCCGCCGATGACGACGATCGCCATCGGTGCGCGGAAACTGGGGTCGGTGCCGAGGCCGATGGCGATCGGCAGCATGCCGGCGCCCATGGCGACGGTCGTCATGACGATCGGCCGGGCGCGCTTGCTGCAGGCGTCGAGCAGGGCGTGCCAGCGGTCGAGGCCGAGATCGCGGCGGGCGAGGACGATGTAGTCGATGAGCAGGATCGAGTTCTTGGTGGCGATCCCCATCAGCATGATGAGGCCGATCATCGACGGCATCGACAGCGCCGTCCCGCTCACGAAGAGGGCGAGAAAGGCGCCGGGTACCGACAGCACGAGGGCGACGAGGATGGTCAGCGGCTGCACGAAATCCTTCAGCAGGAGGACCAGGACGGCATAGATGCAGAGCACACCGGTGAGCATCGCCAGCCCGAAGCCGCGGAACAACTCGCCCATTGCCTCGGCATCGCCAACCGTCGTCTGCAGGATTCCCGGTGGCAGCTTCTGCAGGCTCGGCAGCGCCAGCGCCAGCGCCTCGACCTCGCCCAGCGGTTGCTGGTTCAGTTCGATCTCGAAGTTGATGTTGCGCAGGCGGTCGTAGCGGTCGATCTCGGCTGGGCCACCGGCCAGACTCAGGCTGGCGACATGGCCGATCATCACCGGACCGTTCTTTCCCGGCACCGTCAGCCGCTCGAGCAGGCCCAGATCCTGGCGCGCCGCCGCCGGCAGCTTGACGACGATCGGCACCTGCCGCTGCGCCAGGTTGAGCTTCGCCAGGCTCTGGTCGTAATCGCCGGCGGTGGCGATGCGCAGCGCTTCGGCGATCGCCGCCGAAGTCACACCGAGGTCGGCGGCGGCAGCGAAATCCGGCCGCACGACCAGTTCCGGGCGCACCAGACCGGCACTCGAGGTGATGGCGCCGATTCCCGGCAGGCTGCGCAGTTCCCGTTCGACGACGCGTGCATGCTCGGCGAGCAGCGCACCGTCCTCACCCGCCAGAACGAGCACGTACTTCTCGTTCGAACCACCGAGACCCACCTTGACCTGGATGCCCGGTAGCGTGGTCAGGGCGTCGCGCAACTGCTGCTCGACGTCCTGCTTGCGGACGCCGCCGCGCTCGCCGCGCGCCGTCATGTTGATCGTCAGCGTCGCCTTGCGCACCTCGGCCGCACCGCGCGGCGCAAAGGGATCGCTGCCGGTCGCACCGCCGCCGATGGCGGTGTAGACCATGCGCACATGTGGGTTCCGTTCGACGATCCGCCGCGCCGCTTCGGCGGCTGCGACGGTCTCGCGGAAGCCGCTGCCGGGTTGCAGCGCCAGATAGACCTGTGTCTGCGAGAGATCGTCGGGCGGCAGAAAACCCTTCGGCAGCAGTGGCAGGAGTGCAAAGGAGCCGATGAAGAAAGCGAGTGCAGCGACCACGGTCGCCGGCCGGTGCGACAGGCAGGCCGTCGCCCAGCGGCTGTAGAGCCGGAGCCAGGCTGCTTCGGGCTGGCTGCCGCGCGGCGGTCGCAGCAGGTAGGCAGCCATCATCGGCGTCAGCATGCGGGCGACGACGAGCGAGAAGAAGACGGCGATCGCCGCCGTCCAGCCGAAATGGACGAAGAACTTGCCGGCGACGCCACTCATGAAGGCGGTCGGCAGGAAGACCGCGATCAGGGTGAAGGTGGTCGCGATGACCGCCATGCCGATCTCGTCGGCTGCCTCCATCGCCGCCTGGTACGGTGTTTTGCCGAGCCGCAGGTGGCGCATGATGTTCTCGATCTCGACGATCGCGTCGTCGACGAGGATGCCGACCACCAGCGACAGCGCCAGCAGGGTGACGACATTGAGCGTGAAGCCCAGCAGGTACATCGCGGCGAAGGTCGGGATGACCGACAGCGGCAGGGCGACCGCCGACACCAGCGTCGCCCGCCAGTCACGGAGGAAGAACCAGACGACGATCACGGCGAGGATCGCCCCCTCGATCAACAGCCACATCGAGCCCTCGAAGTTGTCGACCACCGGGTCGACGAAGTTGAAGGCCTCGCTGATGCTGATGTGCGGATGCGCCGCCTGCAAGCCCTGCAGCGCCGCCCGCACGCCTTCGGCGACGGCCACCTCGCTGGCGCCGCGGGCGCGGACGATCTCGAAACCGACGACCGGCTGGCCATCGAGCAGGGCCGCCGAGCGCTGCTCGGCGACCGTATCGCTGACCGTCGCCAGTTCGCTCAGGCGGACGCGCCGGCCGTCGCCGAGGGCGATCTCCAGCGCCGCGAGTTCCTCGGCGGACTGCACCGTTGCCAGCGTGCGCACCGACTGTTCGGCACCGCCGACGTCGGCGCGACCACCGGCGGCCTCCTGCTGCACCGCGCGCAACTGGCGCGAAATGTCCGCCGCCGTCGCCCGCAGTGCGAGCAGGCGGGCGGGGTCGAGTTCGATGCGGATTTCGCGGCTGACACCGCCGACGCGGCTGACCGACCCGACGCCGCGCACGCTGAGAAGCGTCCGCGTCACCACGTTGTCGACGAACCAGGACAGCGCTTCGTCGTCGAGGCGGCTGGAAGCGACGGTGTAGGTCAGGATCGGCGCACCGGCGAGAGTGATCCGCGAGATCACCGGATCCTTGAGGTCGGCGGGCAGGTCCGAGCGGATGCGGGAAACTGCGTCGCGCACGTCGTCGACCGCTTCCTGCGTCGGCTTCTCGAGCCGGAACTCGACGGTGACCGTCGCCAGGCTGTCCTGCACCTTGGTGTAGATGTGCTTGACGCCCTGCAGCGTCGCCACCGAGTTCTCGATCCGGCGCGCCACCTCGTTCTCCATCTGTGCCGGTGCCGCTCCGGGCAGGCTGGCGCTGACGGCAACGGTCGGCAGGTCGACGTCGGGAAACTGCTGGATGCCCATGCCTTTGAAGGCCATCAGGCCGAGCAGCGTGAGCAGGGCGAACAGCAGGAGCGATGGGATCGGGTTGCGGATCGACCAGGCGGAAACGTTCATGGCGCCTTTCCGGCAGCGACCAGACGAACCGTGTCGCCATCGCCGAGGAAGGCGCCACCGCTGGCGACCACCATCTCGCCGGCGGCGAGACCGCCGCTGATCTCGATCCGGTCGCCCTGGCGACGGCCGCTGCCGACCTTCACCTGACGCACCGTCGCCAGCTGGTCGGCGCTGGCCGCGGCCGCCGCATCGATGCGGAAGACGTAGCTGAAGCCGTCGCGCAGGAGCACTGCCGACTGCGGCAACGTCAGCGCCGGGCGGCGCCCGAACTCGAACTGCCCACGGACGAACATGCCGGCGCTCAGGACATCGGCGGCAGCCGGCGGCAGATCGACATAGACCAGGCCGTTGCGCGTCTGCGGATCGACGCTTGGCGCGACGGCGCGCACGCTGCCCTCGACACGGGTACCGCCGGGGGCCTCCAGTCGCGCCGGCACGCCAGTTCGGAAGTGCACCAGCTCGCCGGCGGTGACCTCGGCACGCCACTCGAGGCGGCCGCCGCGAATCAGGCGAAAGAGCTCCTGCCCCGGCTGCGTCAGCGAACCGACCGTGGCCGTGCGGGCGGTGATGATGCCGTCGTCCGGCGCCAGCACCTCCGCCTTGGCGCGCCGCAGCTCGGCCGAGCGCAGGCGGGCCTGCGCCGCATGCAACCGGGCGAGCGCCGTTTCGGCGGCGGTCTGGCTCTGGATTCCCTGCTGCGGGCTGTAGAAGCCCCTGTCGCGCAACTGTTTCGAGCGCTCGTTGTTGGCGCGCGCCTCGCTCAGCGTCGCCGCGGCCTCGGCCACCGCCGCCCGCGTCTCGGCCAGTTCGCTGTCGACCGCGTCGCTGTCGATGCGCGCCAGGACGGCGCCCTTGCGTACCCGGTCACCGACGTTGGCGCGCACCTCGGTGATGCGGTAATTGCTCAGCTCCGGGCCGATGATCGCCTCCTGCCAGGCGCTGACGTTGCCACCCGCCGCCAGCGTCAGTGGCCAGTCGCGCAGCTCCGGTGTGACCGCGCTGACCGTCAGCGCCGGTCGGGCCGCCGGCGGCTGCGCCGACGGGGATGCTTGCGGCTGGCACGCGGCCACCGCGACTATCGCAATCGTCGCCGCCAGGGCGACGATCCGCATGTTCCTGCACATCTTCATTGTTTGAACAAGTCATTGATCTGGGTTAGTATTCCGCGCGGCAAGGGGATGGTCTGGTCTGTACCTGATCAACACCACTGCAAATTGGCGTAAACAATACCAAAGAGGAGGTCAAGTTATCATGAGTAGTGTGATGTATCAGCAGTTCTCATTTTAGATTCCATGGTAGCGGGTGGTGAGGGTAGAGACTGTTGGAAGGGGTAAATCAGCCGGTGTCTGGGGCGTTGGGAGCGAGGCGCTGCTGCATGAAGCGCATGAGGTGATCCCAGTCATCGAACGGCAGGTACTGTAGCAAGGCGCGCAGGTGTTCGAAGAAGGTACGGCGGGAGG
>JAGFNJ010000057.1 GCA_017592775.1 Candidatus Accumulibacter conexus
GTTGACCCGGGGCGATCAACCGTAAGCTGTCATTCGGCTGGGGGTGTCAGTTTCCTCGGCGGGCCGACCGCTACGCTCCGGAAAGCAGCCAGTGGGTGTAGGATGGCGTCTGGCGGCAACCGGCCAGTTGCGGCCGGTCGCAGTGGCCACTAACCCGCCATACAGATGGCAGCTCCGCTTAGTTTGCCGCCATTACGGCTGCACAGACCTTGTCGCGTGTTCGGCGAAAGGCGATGCTGGTCTTGTCCGCGTCTATTGCCCTCTACGTATAGCCAACGTGATTCTTTCCCAGCCGGCATCTATGATGAATCTGGCCTCCGCCTCGGGTACGGCGGCAAGCATCAACCTCGGGCGAACCGGGAGTCCATTGACCGCACACTGTGACTGGGGGCCAAAGATGACGTACGCGACCTGCCCTTCGGGGGCGCGCGTTCGGGTATCGATTGTCTATACTCAATCACCGTGACGACAAGAGGACGACAACATGGAAATGGAACAAGTAAGCGCCAACTGTTTCGCTGTGCTAAACGAGAAGAACCTCGTGTGCGATGCCAACTCGGGACTCATCAATCTGGGCGGCGGCGTGGTGATCGACACACAGTCGGACCTGCCGCACGGACGCCAGATGATCAAGCTGTTCGGCAAGGTCTGGCGCGACATGCCCAAGCGCGTGATCAATACCCACGAAGACGGCGACCACGTGTGGGGAAACCAGCTCTTCGAGGGTGCCGAAATCATCGCACACCGCACGGTCAGGGACCTGATGCCGCACGTAGCCGATCCGAAGGAGACCCAGCAACTGATCAAGGGTGCTGATCGCTTCCTCACGCGCATGCTGCTCAAGGCCCTGCACCCGGGCGCTTTGGCCATCGCCCAGCAGTTGCAGCAGGACTACAATTTCGACGGGATCAAGCTGGTGTTGCCTACGATAGTCTTCGAGGAGCGGTACGTGCTGGATCTTGACGGCACGGAAGTTCACCTCATCTACGTGGGGCCGTGCCACCAGATCGGTGATACGCTCATCCATGTGCCCAAGGAAAAGGTCGTGTTCGCCGGCGACGTGATCTTCCGCGAGTGCACCCCCATGGGCTGGAACGGCACTTACGAAAAATGGCTCAAGGTTCTCGATCTCATCATCTCGCTCGACCCGGAGGTCATCGTCCCCGGACACGGACCGGTGTGCGGGATCGAGGGTGCGATAGAGACGAAGGCCTACCTCGAATACGTACGCGAAGAGTCGAGGCGCTGCTTTGGGCAGGGGCTGAGCGCTCTGGAGGCGTCGAAGAAGATCGATTTCGGACCGTACGGTGGGTGGAAGGCTCCGGCGCGCTTGTTCATGAACGTCGAACGGGCCTACCGCGAGTTCCGCAACGAGGCCACGGACGCACCCTGGGACCACGCGAAAGTCTTTGACGCGGTCCTCGCCGTCGCGAAGGCCAAGGGGATCGAGGTCGAGTTCTGATTGGGGTGCGCGTTTCCAATCAATCCGGGCCGTTCCCGGTGACGGCACGCACAAAAACCAAACATCAATAGCAGGAGAGACAGAAATGAAATTTCCGCGTATCTACGCCGACGAACAGGGCGAGACGCACATTGGTGTCTGTGACCGCCCAGAGCATGATGCACCGTTCGGGCCGCCTCCAACCCCCATGGGGCTAATGACAGATATCGAGGGGGTCAGTAGCCTCGTCATGTTCTCGGTCCCAGGCGGGACCGAGGTGCCGGCCCACAATGCGCCGCAGCCTTATATCTGCATCGTTCTCTCCGGCGAGGGCGAGGTGACCGCCAGCGATGGCTTGACCGTACGCCTGGGTCCTGGTGGCCTGCTCTACTGCGACGACGTCAGCGGCAAGGGCCACGTGACCCGGTCGATCACCGACCTCAGCCTTGCCTTCATCAATCGTGCCAGTTCGTGAGTCGGCAGCGAGCACACCGACAATCAAACCTGCAGCGCAGAGACCAGGGGAACCAAGATGAAGATGCACACCAGCACGATACTGATCGATAAGACGCGCGGCCTGAAATTTACCGAGAGCCCGCGCTGGCACGACGGCAAGCTGTGGTTTCTGGACCTCCACGACAAGCGGATCAAGACCGCGGATCACTTGCCCGTGGCCTGCGGCACCAGACGGCCGCTCGACTTTGAAACCCGCCGTTGAACCATTCGTGAGACGAATGACTGCAGAGGGTCGGTTGCCGACGGCAGACCATGAAAACCCAGTGGCCGCTTGTGGTCCTGGAGCGGCCAGCTCGATGGGAAACCGCCGAGGCCGCGCATCAACGGCCGCATCAGATCGACAGCAGCCTTCATGCCCCGCGGGCCACTGGCAGCCACCGACCCACAGCCGACGGTGGAGGCTGTTGAAAGCAGCCAATCAGCGCGCTCCCCGAGAACACGGAATCCGCCATTCAATACTCAGCAGGGCCACTCTTGCGGGATGGGCAGCTTCGAAGGAGGAGCGGTCGCTGCGTGCCGGACGGCGCCTAGCGGCAGCCGGCCAGCAGAGAACACTGGCGAAGCATGATTTCCTCGCCGCTGAGCGTCGGATCAGGGCGGGACAGCGGCCAACCGCGTACCTGCACGCATGACCCGGGCGGATGGTCGGACAACGCGAATCGCGACGCCGCCATGCGGCACCTCGACTTGCGGATCGTATATCCCGCGCCCTGTCGACGTCAGCGCAGAGCTGCTCGGCAGGCGGCTGTCCGGCCCCCCGCCGAGCGCCAGCCAATGCCGCCAGCCTCGCTTGCGCAGCGCGCAGGAGCGGGCCTTTGGATCCACAATGGGCGTGCGCGACCGCTGCGTGCCGTGCGCCCACGGCGAACATCCCGCCATCGACAACAGCACCCACAACAGCACCCGCACGCGGCCGGCGCAACCTCGCCAACAGGAGACCGACCATGCAACTCACCCAAGCCCTGCACGGCGCCGTCGCCCGCCAGCCGCTCGGCATCGCGACCGTCTGCGGCGGCCGTCGCCACACCTTCACCCAGTTCCGCGACCGCGTTGCTCGCCTGGCCGGCGCCTTGCGCTCGCTGGGTGTGAGCAGCGGCGACCGCGTCGGCATCCTGTCGCTCAACAGCGACCGCTACGTCGAGGCCTACATGGCCGTGCCATGGGCTGATGCGGTGATCAACCCGGTGAACACGCGCTGGAGCGCGGCCGAGATCGCCTGCTCGCTCGACGACTGCGACACGCGCGTGCTGCTGGTGGACGACCACTTCGCGCCGATGGTCGCCGATCTGCGCGCCAGGAGCCGCAGCCTGGCGACACTCGTTCACCTGGGCGACAACCCGACGCCCGAAGGAATGCTGCCGTACGAGGCGCTGATCGAGCGCCACGCCGCGGTGACCGATGCCGGTCGAGGCGGCAGGGATCTCGCCGGTGTCTTCTATACCGGCGGCACGACGGGCTTCCCCAAGGGCGTGATGCTCTCGCACGAGGCGCTGGTGTTCAACGGCGTGCTCCTGGCGTCCGCAGGCGTCGTGCGGCCCGGCGACATCGGCCTGCATACGGCGCCGATGTTCCACCTGGCCGACCACGCGCTGTTCAACGCGCTGTGGCTGGTGGGCGGCACGCATGTCGCCCTGCCGGCCTTCACGCCGCAAGGCATGCTGCAGGCTCTCGAGCGCGAGCGCATCACCACGACCGTGCTGGTACCGACGATGATCCAGCTCATGGTGGACCACCCCGACGCCGCGCGTCACGACCTCTCCACACTGCGCTCGCTGGCCTATGGCGGCTCGATCATCAGCGAGGCGGTACTCGACCGGGCGCAGCGACTGCTGCCGCAGGTGGACTTCGTCCAGGCGTACGGCATGACCGAACTCGGCCCCTGCGCCACCGCGCTGCCGGCCGCGCTGCATTCCGCCGAGGGCCGCGCACGCGACAAGCTGCGCTCCGGCGGCGTCGCCCTGCCGGGCGTCGCGGTGCGCGTCGTCGGCCCCGACGGGTGCGACCTGCCACACGGCGAGGTGGGCGAGATCATCGTCAGCAGCCCCAGCGTGATGCTCGGCTACTGGAACAGGCCCGAGGAGACCGCGCAGGCGCTGCAGCGCGTCCCCAACACCGGCTGGATGCACACCGGAGACGGCGGCCGCATGGACGACGAAGGCTTCCTCTACATCGTCGACCGGGTCAAGGACATGATCATCAGCGGCGGCGAGAACGTCCATTCGACCGAGGTGGAGCGGGCGGTGGCCCGACACCCGGCGGTGGCCGCCTGCGCCGTGATCGGCGTACCCGACGACGTATGGGGCGAGCGGGTGCACGCGGTGGTGGTGCTCAAGAGCGGCCAGCAGGCCACCGCGGAGGAGATCCAGCAGCACTGCGGGGCGCTGATCGGCAGCTACAAGTGCCCGAAGAGCGTCGAGTTCGTCGCCGAGCTGCCGCTGAGCGGCGCGGGCAAGGTGCTCAAGCGCAAGCTGCGCGCGCCATACTGGCAGGGGCGCGAGCGGCGGGTTGGGTGAAGCCCGCCCGCTCGCGGTGTCGTGCGGCGGGAGAACTGCCGCCGAGGATCGCTGGCGCCCGCCTTGTCGACTGCGGGCACAGCCTGCGATACTGTAGGCAGTCGTGTCATCGCCGTGCAACCGGGGCGCTGGCGCAAACTGCCATGCACTGCTGCCGGCAACCATGAAACTGCGACGAATCCATACCCTGCACCAGCCGGCTGTCGGCCGCCAGCGCCTGCCGCCGCTGCTTTTCGTCCATGGCGGCTACGCCACCGCCGCCTGCTGGGGCGAGTACTTCCTGCCATGGTTCAGCCACCGCGGCTTCGATTGCCATGCCCTCGACCTCGCCGGTCATGGCCGCAGCGAAGGCCGCGAGAGCCTGCACGGCTTCGGCGTCGATGACTACGCCGACGACCTGGCGCAAGTGGTGCGCCAACTGGGGCAGGCAGCGATACTGGTCGGCCACTCGATGGGCTGCGTCGTCGTCGAGCGCCACCTCGAACGCGAAGCGGCACCGGCAGCGGTACTGATGGCGCCGGTACCGCCGGGCGGAATCCTCGGCGCGATGATGAAGATCGCCCTCACCAAGCCAGCTTTCTTCGACCAACAGGCACGCAGCACGCGCGGCGAGTACGCGGCGGACAGCCTGCGCACGCTGCGCGAGGTCTATTACTCCGCCGAAACCGGCACCGACGATCTGCTGCGCTTTGCGCCGCTGTTCCAGGACGAGTCACGCCGCGCGCTGCTCGATCTCAGCCTGCTGGCGATGCGCTTCGGTCGTCGGCTGCCGTCATTGCCGGTCCTCGTCGTCGGCGGCGAGGCGGACGCCGTGTTTCCGCCCGCCGTCCTCGGCTTCACCGCCGCCCGCTGGCGTGCCGAAGTGGCCGTGATTCCGCGCGCCGGCCATACGCTGATGCTCGACGCACACTGGCAGGCAGCCGCCGAAAGGATTGCCGCGTGGATCGAGCAGCAGGGCTGAGACGCCCGTGCCGGGCGCCACGAGCGGATCGGCGACGCATCAGGCAGCGGCCTGCGCCCGTACGGCGGCACCCTCCGGGCAGGTCGCCGGCAGACGGCGGATGAAAAGGCCCGTTGCCGGATCCGCTCGCTCCGACCGTGCCCTGCACGCCAGCGAGGAGCGCCTGCGTCTGGTCATGGAAGCCACCAGCGACGGCATCTGGGACTGGCAACTGGCGACCGGCGAGCTGTACTTCAGTGACCGCTGGTACACCATGCTCGGCTATACGCCCGGTGCGTTCCCGGCCAGTTACACCGCTTGGCGCGACCGCGTCCACCCGGACGACCTGCCGGCAGCCGAAGCGGCGATCGCGACCCACATCGCCGGCCACAGCAGCGACTTCAGCATCGAGTTCCGCATGCGTACCAGTGACGGTGGCTGGAAATGGATCAACGGCCGTGGCAAGGTGAGCCAGCGCGACGCCACACAGCGGGCGCTGCGGGTGGTCGGCACGCATGTCGATATCCACGCCCGCAAGCTGGCGGAAGACGAGCTGCAGCTCAGCCGTTTCGCCATCGATCGTGCTTCGCTGGCGATCGCCTGGGCAAGGGCCGACGGCCGCTACCTGTACGCCAATCGCGAAATGTGCCGCATCCTCGGTTACCGCCGCGAGGAGCTGCTGCAGATGCGCGTGGTCGATGTCGATCCGCGGCCCGACGCCGAGACGCGCTGGCAGGCGCACTGGCAGACGCTGCGGGCGGCCGGCTCGCTGACCAGCGAGAGTGAGCGCCGCCGCAAGGACGGTTCAACCTTGCCGGTCGAACTCTCGGCCAGCTATTTCGAGTACGGCGGGGAGGCCTACAGCATCGCCTTCGTTCGCGACATCAGTGCGCGCAAGCGGGCCGAAGCCGAATTGCAGAAGCATCGGCAGCACCTCGAGACTCTGGTCGGCGAGCGTACTGCCGAGTTGCGGCAGGCCATGCGCCAACTGGTGCAGAGTGAAAAACTGGCGGCCCTGGGCCACCTGGTCGCCGGTGTCGCGCACGAACTCAACACCCCGCTCGGCAATGCCCGCGTCGTCGCGGGTGCGCTGGCGGAACAGGTGGAGGAGTTCGCCCACGCTTGCGAATCCGGCCCGCTGCGTCGCTCGCAACTCGCTGCCTTCGTCGGCCGTTGCCGGGAAGCTGCCCGGCTGCTCGACCGCAACACCGCACGCGCGGCCGAGCTGATCAGCCAGTTCAAGCAGGTGGCGATCGATCAGACGAGCATCCGCCGCCGCGTCTTCGACCTGCGGCAGACGGTCGAAGAGCTGGTCGCCAGCCTGCGGCCGCAGTTCAAGGGTCGCCAGCATCGCGTCGAGCTGGACATTCCCGCCGGTCTGCAGCTCGACAGCTATCCCGGCCCGCTCGAGCAGGTGCTCACCAATCTGGTCAGCAACTCGCTGCTGCACGGCTTTTACGGCGTCGAGCGCGGCCTGATCAGGCTCACCGCCGGCGAGATCGACGACCGGCACATCCGGCTGTGCTACAGCGACGACGGCAACGGCATCGCCGACAGCGTGCGGGATCGCATCTTCGATCCCTTCTTCACCACCCGGCTGGGCAGCGGCGGCAGCGGCCTCGGGCTGTACATCAGCCACAATCTGGTCAGCAGCGTCCTCGGCGGCACGCTCGCCGTCGATGGCCAGCCGGGACAGGGAGTTCGCTTCGACATCGTGCTGCCGAAAGTGGCGCCCGCCGCCAACAGTCCCGGCGACGCCAGCCTCTGAACCGGTCGCCGGCGGCCCGGCGCCCTCAGTCCACCGCCGGCGCCGGGCTGGCGAGCAGGCCGGGCAGCTCGCGCAGGCGGCTGAAGACGCGTGTCGCGCCGGCCGCCTGCAGCGCCGCGGCGGAATCCGGGCGGGCATGGCCGCCGCCATGGAAGCCAAAGGCGCGCATGCCGGCAGCGCGTGCCGCACGGATGCCGGCGAGGCTGTCTTCGATGACGACGCAACGCGCCGGCGGCACGGCCATCATCGCCGCCGCATGGAGAAACAGGTCGGGTGCCGGCTTGCCACGCGCCACCATCGTCGCGCTGAAGAGATGCGGATCGAGGTACGGCAGCAACCCGGTGAGCGAGAGGTTGCTGCGGATCTTCGCGATCGTTCCCGACGATGCGACGCAGCGCGGCAACCCGAGGCCGGCGAGCATCTCGGCCGCCCCGCTCACCGGCTGCAGTTCCGCGGCAAATGCCGCCCGGTCGAGTTCGCCAAGCCGGTCGGCGAAATCGGCCGGCAGTTGCCGCCCCCATTCGGCCTCGACCAGCGCCAGGACGGCGCCGAGGCTGATACCGGTGTAGCGGTCGATCGCCTGCTGCGCCGTCAGCGGAAAGCCGATCTCGCTGAGCGCTTCGGCGAGGACCCGACTGGCGATCGGCTCACTATCGACGAGCACGCCATCGCAGTCGAAGACGACCAGAAGTGGTGCGCGTGCGTCGCTCAATCGGTCGCCCTCCCGGCGAGCGCCGGCGCCGCGGCGGGCGCGGCGGGCGCGGCGTGCAGGAGGCGGCGGCGATTGCCGTCAGTCACCGGGACGCCACTCCAGAACCTCCTCGAAGCGGCGCACGACGAGATAGGATCTGAGCCTGACGCGGACGACGGCACACGAGGCGGCACCGGCAAAGGACTCGAGGTAGGGATGACGGCTGAGGTAGCCGTTGCGCAGGCGCACCTCCTCGTCGCCGTCGACCTCCTCTGCCTCGCCGAGAGCGGTCACCGCGATCGCGTCACGGGTGTCCGTCCCGATGTTCTCGCGGTTGTCGATGAACAGGGCGACGCGCGGATTCGCGCGCAGATTGGCGTACTTGTGTGTGCCGCGCTCGGTGACCAGGGTCAACTGCCGCAGATCGTCGCTGACGGCAAAGGCCATCAGGCTGGTATACGGCTGACCGGCGCCGTCGGTTGCCAGGACCGCGTAGCGCTGGCTCGCGAGCAACCGTTGCAGCACTTCCTGAACGCTTTCCGTCTGGCTCATCGTCGCTGCTCTCCCGACCCACTGCACATGACCGACTGTCCGACCACGCCCGAACGGCGCCACCGGCACGATGATCGCCGGCAGGCGAATCAGCCCTGCCGGCCGGCAGCAATATAGCAGGCGGCGGGCAGCGCCGGAAGCGCGTTGACGGCTGCGCAGCGGACCGCGATACTCGCCGTCCATCCCTTTCGCCCGGCATCCGTCGCGCCCATGCTGCAACACCGCTTCGCTTCCGCCGGCAGACGCCGCCACGGGTGCGGCCTGCTCGCCGCGATCCTGCTCTGCGCCCGACCCGCCGCTGCCGAGATGCTGCTCTGTCACGTCAGCTACGGCGGCGAGACGCGGATCCTGCGCGCGCAGCCCGTCGCTTCACCGTACGCGGTGCCGGTGGAGGCGATCGGTTCGTACTTCCTGTTCCGCATGGTCTGGCAGAAGGAGCCGGCCGATCTCGCGGCGATCAAGCTCTATGTCCTGGCCGCCCAAGATGGCGGCGCCGTGCCGATCCAGCAGCTCACCCATCCCTACCCACCGCCGGCGCCCAGCCACCCGGATTACGGCTTCACCGGCCTGAACAGCGTCTACGAACCGGTTCGCGACGGCGAGTTGCAGTACTGGTGCGAGTTGTCGGCAGCACCCGGACGCGCGCCATGAGCAGCACCCGCCGCCTGCGCTGCCTGCTCGTGGCGCTCTGCTGCGCGCTTGCCGGTGTCGTCGCCGCCGAACCGCTGCGTCTGGTCTTCGTCGGCGACATCATGCTCGACGAAGGACCCGGGCGGCTGGTCGCCGCCGGCGCCGATCCGCTGGCACCCTTCGCCGCGCTGCTGCAGGACGCCGACTACCGCATCGGCAACCTCGAGTGTCCGATCGCCACTACCGGCAGGCCGCTCGAGAACAAGATCGCCACGTTCCGCGCCCACCCGCGCGTGTTGCGGGTGCTGGCGGGACGCTTCGACGCGCTCGCCGTCGCCAACAACCATTCCGGCGACTACGGACGCGAAGCCTTCGTCGAGACCCTCGATCTCCTGGCGGTCCAGGGGATCGCCACCTTTGGTGGTGGCCGCAACCTCGAGCAGGCCCACCGGCCACTGTGGATCGAGCGCCGTGGCCTGCGCATCGCCGTCCTCGCCTACAACGAGTTCAAGCCGCGTTCGTTCGAGGCCGGGGCCGACTGGCCGGGAATCGCCTGGAGCGAGGACAGCCACGTCGTCGCCGACATTCGCGCCGCGCGCGCCGCCGGCGCCGATCTGGTGATCCCCTTCATGCACTGGGGCTGGGAACGCGAGCCGCAGGCCAGTGCGCGGCAGCGACGACTGGCACGGCTGATGATCGACGCCGGTGCCGACGTGGTCGTCGGCGGCCACGCGCACGTCACGCAGGGAGTCGAGTACTACCGCGGCCGGCTGATCGTCTACAGCCTCGGCAACTTCGTCTTCGACGGTTTCGACTACGCGGCCGCGCGGAGCGGCTGGATGTTGCGCCTGACGCTCGACGGCAGCGGCCTGCTGGCCTGGGACACGGTGACTGCCCACATCGACGACGACGGCACGCCGCAGCCGCTTGCCGGCAGCACCGCACCCTGCGGTCGCCGCGGCGACCCGCTCATCCGCGACTGCCGCTGGCCCTGATGGCGGCGGCCGCTGCCGCCTCACCGGGCGGGGCGGCGGCAGCGGCAACGCGATCGGGCGACGGCGCGAGTCGCTCGCCGACCTCGAACAGCTCGCGCTCCTCGAAACGGACGTGTGCCTGCAACAGCTCGGCGAAAGCGAGCAGGAGCCCGCGCTGCGGGCTGACGAGCGCCGCCGCCGACTGCCGCAGCAGGCGATGCTCGGCGAGCGTCCGGGTCACCAGCTCGGCGTGGCCGGCCGCCGCGAGCAGCGGCAGCAGGTCGGCTTCCTCGCGGCAGAAGTGCTGTTCGAGTTCGCTGGCCATCAGCGCGCGCACCTGTTGCGCCAGTGCAGCGACCTCCTCGTCCGCACCCGAGACGGCCGCCCGCCTTGCGGCGAGGGCGAGCCTGAGCGCCTGATGGTGCTCGCGTGACAGTTCGATCAGTGCCGGAGAACGTTTCATGGCCGGATTGTGCTACCGGCTGGACCGCCCGTCCTTGACCTCGCTCAAGCCGGGACGACCGCTGCGGCGCCGGTGCAGCAGGCGCGTCCGTGCCCGGCGCGCGGGCAATCGCTGCTCAGAACCGCAGCCAGCCGCCGACGAGCGGCAGCGCGAGCCAAAGCAACAGGCTGCGCCGGACCAGGATCCGCGCGCGCGCGATGTCGGCGGCCGTCGCCGGCCGGCCCTCGCCAAGCGGCGGTCGCTGCTGCTGCTGGCCGTCGTAGGTCGCCGCGCCGCCGAGCGCCAGGCCAAGGCTGCCGGCGCCGGCGGCCATCACCGGCCCGGCGTTCGGGCTCTTCCAGCGCGCACCCTGCCGCCACCAGCAGCGCAGGGCGGTGCGCGTATCGCCGACCAGCGCGTAGGAGAGCGCCGTCAGGCGGGCGGGGACGAGGTTCAGCAGGTCGTCGATGCGCGCCGCGACGCAGCCGAAGGCGGCGAAACGCTGGTTGCGGTAACCCCACATCGCATCGAGCGTGTTGCCGAGACGAAAGAGGATCGCGCCGGCACCACCGAGCAGCGCGAACCAGAACAGCGCGCCGAAGATGGCGTCGTTGCCGTTCTCGAGCGTCGATTCGATGCAGGCGCTGGCGACCGCGTCGGCATCGAGTTCCGCCGTCTGCCGCGACACCATCCAGCCGACATGCTCGCGCGCCGCGCCGAGATCGCCCGCCGCGAGATCATCGGCGACGCGGCGTGCATGCTCGTCGAGGCTGCGGGCACCGAGCGCCAGGTAGAGCAGCAGCGCGTCGACGATCGCGCCCGGCAACCCGCCGGGGATCGCCCACAGCGCCAGACCGGCAAACGGCACGACAAGCAGCGTCCACGCCAGCAGACCACGCAGGCGACGGCCGCGGCCCGCGTTCAAAACCCGCTCGCAGGAGTTCGCCAGCGTGCCGAAGGCGACCAGCGGGTGCCCGCGCCGCGGCTCGCCGAAGAGACGGTCGAGCACCACCCCGGCGACCGCCGCCAACGGCAGCAGCAGCACGGTCGCGCTTTCGGCGGCGGAAAACCATGGGAGGGGCACGGCAGTGCGGGCAACGGTCGGTGGCGGCAAAGCCGGGATTCTACGCTGAACGTCCCGCCGCCCGCAGGCGAATACACAACGTTCGCGACACCGCGGCGACCGGCCGACGGCACGCACGCGGCGAGCGTGCGCGTCCCGCCGCGCAAGGTGGATGTGCCACCGGCGCCCAAGACCGGCGCCCCACTTGCCGGGCAGTCGTCGCTATACTGCTGGCGGCGGCGGCATCTCCGGCCGACGCGCCACCACTTTCGCGAAAGGACAACCCATGCGCAAGGCGATCCTGGCGTTTCTCGTCTGCCTCGGCAGCTCGCTGGCCTCGGCGGCGGTGATCAACGTCGAGTTCAAGTTCACCCCCTTCGTCGGCGACCCGCAGAAGAACGAGCAGGTGACGACCGTCGCCGGCAAGGCTCGGCTGTACATCAACAACATCTTCTTCGCTGAACAGGAGGTGCGGAAGGGCACCGTGCCGGTGCTCTTCGAGGCGCGCGAGATCGCCCCCGCGGTGTGGCTGCCGGTGGCTTCCGCCGGACCGGCGGTGCGCAAGGGCCGCAATACGCTGCGCGTCGAATTCGAACCCGCCGATGCGCAGGCCAGCTACCGCGCGCAGTTGCGCTGGGCCGAGGTCAACGATCAGGTGACCGAGGAGCGCAGCGGCGGGCAGTTCAAATCGACCAACCAGAGCGGCGAAGGCGTCGAGGAAAAGGCGGCCACCGGCCGGCTGCGGATCGAGCGCCAGTTCGATGCGCCCTTCGCCAGCGAACATCCATGGCATCGCGCCGCGGCGGTGACCTCGCTCAGCGACACCGACCGGCAGGAACTCGCGAAGCTGGTCAAGGCACGCGCCGACAGCTTCAAACCGAACTTCGACGGGATCTACGCGGCGCTGCAGGGCAACCCGCAGATCCGCGTCGACGACATCAGGAAGATGAAGTGTCTCGACAAGGCCTGGGCGGCAGGCGTGCGCATCGACGCACCGGCGGCGGACCAGCTCGAGGTGACGCTGACCGGCAACGCCGAGGTGGTGCTGCGCCGGACGAACGGCGACCTCTTCCGTCCGGCCGATCCGGCGAAGTTCGAGAAGATCAAGGGCGAGGACGCCCGCGCCTGCGCCGGCTTTGCGCTGTTTGCCGCCTTCCCGCCGCGAATGGTCGTCGTGCGCGCCGCGGATGGCGGCTGGCAGGCGGTCTACTAGCCTCGTGGTCGCCCGCCGCGACCAGCGGCCTCAGTCACCGCCACAACCACCGCCGCCGCAGCCGTCGCCCGACGACGAGTCGCCGTCGCCCGAACTGCCGCTGCAACCACCGCCGCAACCGATGTGGCCGGCGCAGTAGGCGCTGCCGGCGCCGGCCTGCGCTGCCGCAAGACAGTCGAGCTGGTAGGTGAAGCCGCCGGCGATGCCGAGCATCGCGTCGAGGGCGAAGAGCAGCGGCAGCGACTGCGGTGTGCGCGGGTCGATGCCGTCGCGCCGGCAGGCCAGCCGCCAGGCGCGCTTGATTCCCTCCTGCGCATCGGTTGGCGAGCGCATCGCCTCGGCCGGCGTGTGGTGCAGGAAGCGACCGAGTCCGCGCTGGCAGAACTGCTGGTACTGGCGGGTGAACAGGATGAACTCATGCCAGGCGTCATCGACCACCTGCGATGGCATCGCCACCAGCCGTTTCTTCGCCTGGTAGCAGAGCTGGAAGTAGTCGCGCAGCGCCTCGAAGACCAGTTTCCGCTGCGCCGCGCTGAGTTCCGGCCGGCGCGCTGCCAGGCGCGCGTCGAGGAACTTCGCATAGGGGTAGTTCTCGATGAAATCGGCACGGTGACGATGCAGGGCGCGCCACCAGAGGATCATCGCGGCGATCAGGCCGACGAACAGCAGGCCGACGAGCAGCTTCATCTCGCTTCCTCCACGGACCGGATCAGACGGCGCTGAAGCACAGGTACTTGATTTCGAGATACTCGTCGATGCCGTGCCTCGATCCCTCGCGGCCGATCCCCGATTGCTTGACGCCGCCGAAGGGTGCCACTTCGTTCGAGATCAGCCCGGTGTTGATGCCGACCATGCCATACTCGAGCGCTTCGCCGACCCGCAGGCAGCGCGCGACATCGCGCGAGTAGAAGTAGGCGGCGAGACCGGACTCGGTGTCGTTGGCCATGGCCACCGCCTGCGCCTCGTCGCTGAAGCGGAAAACCGGCGCCACCGGGCCGAAGGTCTCTTCGCTGGCGACACGCATCGCCGGCGTCACGTCGGCGAGAACCGTCGGTTCGAAGAAAGTGCCGCCGCGCGCATGCCGGCGGCCGCCGGTGACCACCCGCGCGCCGTGTGCGAGCGCGTCGGCGACATGTTCCTCGACCTTGGCCAGCGCTGCGGCGTCGATCAGTGGTCCCTGCGTGACGCCTTCCTCGCTGCCTGCCCCGACCCGCAGCGAGCGCACGCGCTCGGCGAGTCGCTCGACGAAGCGATCGTACACGGCGTCCTGAACCAGCAGCCGGTTGGCACAGACGCAGGTCTGGCCGGTATTGCGGTACTTGGCGATGATCGCCCCCTCGACCGCTGCCGCGACATCGGCGTCGTCGAAGACGATGAATGGTGCGTTGCCGCCGAGTTCGAGCGAGATCTTCTTGATCGTCGCCGCGCACTGCGCCATCAGCAGGCGACCGACCTCGGTCGAGCCGGTGAACGACAGCTTGCGCACCAGCGGGCTGGCGGTCAGCGCGCCGCCGATCGCCAGCGGATCGCCGGTCAGCACGTTGAACACGCCGGCCGGCAGACCCGCGTCGTGCGCCAGCAGCGCCAGCGCCAGCGCCGTCAGCGGCGTCTGCTCGGCCGGCTTGACGACCACCGTGCAGCCGGCGGCGAGCGCCGGCGCGACCTTGCGCGTGATCATCGCCAGCGGGAAGTTCCACGGCGTGATCGCCGCACAGACGCCGACCGGCTGGCGGATCGTCAGCAGGCGACGATCATTCGCCGGCGATGGGATCGATTCGCCGTAGACGCGCTTGCCCTCCTCGGCGAACCATTCGACGAAAGAGGCACCATAAGCGACTTCGCCTGCCGCCTCGGCGAGCGGCTTGCCACACTCGGCGGTGATCAGTTGCGCCAGGTCGCCGCCATTGGCGACGATCAGATCATGCCAGCGGCGCAGGACGGCGGCCCGCTCCTTCGCCGTCTTCCCCCGCCAGGCAGGCAGCGCGGCAGCGGCGGCGGCGATCGCCCGCCCGCTCTCGACGGCGCCCATCAGCGGCACCTCGCCGATGACGAGCGCGCTCGCCGGATCGCTGACCGCCAGCGTGCGGCCGTCATCGGCGGCCTGCCAGCGACCGTCGACGTAGCATTCGCCGCGCAGCAGGCGCGAATCGGCCAGATCCATGGTTCTTCCCTCCAAAATCCCGAAAGTCGCAGTCTACCCGGAATGAAATACACTTGCGTGCGTGACGAATATTCGGGAGCCGGGAGTGGCTGGACGCATTGGCGAACGCCGCCAGATGGTACGCAGTGTCTGCCAGCATGCTCCGTCGACCGCGCCCGCAGGGCGAGCAGCAGCCGGTCGAATGGCCTGCGGGCGCCGGACTGGAGTGCGATGGTCAATATTTCCGATGCGGCGATCGACGCCGTCAAGAGCACCGGCCGCAATGGCTGACTGGGAGCGCTCGCCGCCCACGAACAGTCGGCCGCTGCCCTGCTCGCCCGCACGCGTCGACCGCTGGCCGAGTGGGTGCAGTCCGGCCGGATCGATCTCGTCTGGTCTGCCGAACACAGCGGCATGGCGGCGGCGCGGATTTGGACCGAAGCACCCTTCGCGCCGCCGCAAACGGTGCAGGATGCAGGCTGAGATGATGAACGACGGGCGCTCCGTGGTCGCCAACCTGGGCGAACTGGCATGCGCGCCGCGCCCGCCCATCGTCATCGGCAGCAGCATCGATCGACGCGACGGCAGGCGATCTTGAACGCAATCCGCAAGACCGTCGTCCTGCACGACGTCGATGGCCGCATCCCGAATCTGGCCTTGCTCAAGCTGAGCACCTTCCATCGCCAGCAAGGCTGGCACGTCGTTCTCAGCCGGGCGCGCGACGGTGCGCGGCCGGCGGCCAGACTCGACGCCGACAAGCATCTGGCCAGCGTGGTCTTTCGCACCCCGGTTGCGGCGCGAGCGGTTGAGCAACTGCAGGCGCTCTACGGCGACCGGATCGAGTTCGGCGGTTCGGGGGTCGACCTGGGCAAGCGCCTGCCGCCGGAAGTGGAAAGCTGTTTCCCCGACTACAGCCTGTACGACCACAAGCTTTACGCCCTCGGATTCCTGACGCGCGGCTGCAACAAGCGATGCGATTTCTGCGTCGTCCCGGAGAAGGAAGGCCGGCTGAAACGCCAGGCAGCTTCCTTTGACGACTTCGTCCCCGACGGGCAGCGCAACGTTCTGCTGCTCGACGACAATCTGCTCGCGTATCCGGGGGTGGAAGACCTGCTCGGTGAGATGATCGCCCGTCGCTACGCCATCAACTTCAGTCAGACCCTGGACATTGCCTATCTCGACGAAGCCAGATTCCGGCTCCTGTGCCAGGTGGACTCGAGAAACGCAAGATTCACCAAGCGCCTGATCTACTTCAGCCTGAACCACCCGCGAGACATTCGGCAATTCGAGAAACGCGCCGAGTTGCTCAAGGGATTCGGCAGGCATGGCGTCGCGGTGATCATGCTCTATGGCTTCGACACCAGTCTCAGCGAAGACTACGAGCGCTTCCGCTTCATCCGGCGCAAGGGATACATCCCGTTCTTCCAGCAGTACTGGCCGATCGCAGGCGTCCCCGACCGCGTGCCGGACGACTACTTCGACATGGACCTCAACGCGATGATCCGCCTGACGTTCCATTCGAATGGCCAGAACTGGGAAAAGTACCTGCGGTGGATCAATACGCGCTATTTCCAGCGCTACGGGAGGTACTACCGGCCGCTGATCGAGATCCTCTACCGCTACAACAACAAGCATCGACTCGAGTGGTTCAGGATGAACCCGGCCTGCCTGAGCGATGAGATCTACCGGGATCATCGCGACAGTCTCGCCGAACTGCGGGCAACATTGCGCCAGCAGAGTCTCGGCCCACGGCCGCCGCGGGGGCTGAGCAGATGGCTGGCGCAGGCCGCACCCGACAACACTTGAACGTGCCCGGTGACGACGCATACCCAACCGCCAGGGCGCCTGACTCGGCGACGCCGCAGTCGGCGCGAATCATGCAGATCCCTGATTCTCCCCCAGAAATTCCGAAAGCTGCAGCTTATACTGTGCACCATGCGCGTCCGGACCCTGCTCACCTGTCTCGTCCCGCTGCTGCTGCTGGCCTGCAGCAGCACACCGCCAGCGCCCGGGCGGACGGCACAGCAGCCAGCGGCGCGGCCGGCGAGCAGCGACAAGGCGCACGACGTGGTCATCTTCGCTCTCGGCCTGATCGACACCGGTTACCGCTTCGGCGGCAAGAACCCCGACGCCGGTCTCGACTGCAGCGGCATGGTTTCGTACATCTACGATCGTGCCGCCGGCATCCGGGTGAGCGGCAGTGCCGCCGACATCGCCCGCCGCGGACGAGCGGTCGACCGCTCGGGTCTGCGCCCCGGCGATCTGGTCTTCTTCAACACGCGCAACGCACCCTTCTCGCACGTCGGCATCTACATCGGTGATGAGCGCTTCGTGCACGCGCCCTCGGGCAGCGGCCGCGTGCGCATCGACCAGCTCGGCGCCCGCTACTACGCACAGCGCTTCGAGACCGCGCGCACCTACTTCGACTGACCGCCTGTACGGCGGCGAGCAGGGCACCGTGCATCGTCGCTGCTTGCTGCTGCCGCAGATGGAGGACTGCGCGTCCCGGGCCCGCGCGTCCCGGGCGCCGTGTTGGCCGCCATCGTCATGGCGGCAGAACGCTGCCGTTGAGTTCAAGCAGTCGTCCGTTCCGCAGCCGTGCGCCGAGAGTGTGTTCTTCGTCCCACGCCACTCGGTAGCCGATCTCGACACCCAGCTCGCCATCGAGTGTGACGACCGCAACGAATTCGACCGAGGCGTGCTGCCAGACTTGGTCTGGCTGGGAGATGCGAGGCAGATCTTCTGCAGGAGCCTCGGGCTCACCCGTGGCAACGGCCTCTGCGTACGGAGCGTAATGCTCGAACAGCGACGCCGCGATTCCCGCGCACCAGCGCGGATAGTCGGTCGCAATCGAGCGAGCGATGTCGAGCGCCTGCGGATCGGGAGCCGCGCGGGATCCGGGAAGTGCCAGCGGTACCGTGATCTCGCCAAGCGAAATCTCTCCACGCCACATGCCTCCCTTGCGGCGAAGCTCCCCAAGCGCTGGATCCCGGAACGACGGGGTCTTGAACAGTCCGAACATCTGCCTTGCCTATCCCATCGAACGAATGACGTTCATCCGCCGCGCCGAAAGCCACGGGGCCAACCGCTGGCTGATCCACGGCACCACGGCAGAGGAGCCAAGTGGAGCTGCAGCGCCTCGACGGCGAACCTGATGCGGATTGTAAGCGTCGCGCGCCTCGGGTCAAGCGAGCGTGGGGGTAGCGACCACGTAGCGCCAACCGCCGTTGCGCGGCTTTCTCGCGCGGTATCCTGCGAGCGGGCAACGCCAGGAAGAGCGCCAAGCCGGGCGTGCATGTGCCTGCGCGACGTCAATCAATTGCTCGCAAGACAGCGGCGCCGATCACGCGTGCAGAACGCGTCAAGGCTCTGATGCTGGCAAAACGCGGCGCCGCGAGTGGCCGGGACAGGATGGCCCAAGGCCATTCAGCCGGCAGTGGCGGCACGCCGCTCAGGGAAGCTGGCAGCGGCCCGTCATGCGTTTGGCTGTCGCGACGATGCTGCACGACGCGTCTCGAGGAACGTGATGGATGAACACAGATCGGGCTGTGGGTCATCGCTGAGTTGTTTGAGGTATGCAATGGCGTCGGCCAGATCGTCGGCCGTGGCGCCGCTGGCTTGCACCTGCGATGAAATCTCCTCCGCCAGGATCGTCAGCGAAGCAAGCGCCAGTCCTTCCATTGGGTTGCGGCGGCGAACATAAGGCCTCCTGAGAACGGCGAGGCCGCTCTGGGCAAGCGCCAGTGCCGCCGTCAGCTTGCCGCGTGCCTGCAAACGATGGGCACGGACCATCGCCGAGTTGGCACGCAGAACCGCGACCATGCCCCTGGCGGCATCGACGAGCCGCATGATCGGGAGAGGCAGAAGGCTCACGGCGCCCCCCGTCCCACACGACCATGCGGACAGGTCACATACACGGCGGTTCGGCAGTTTCGGGGGGCAAGTCGAGCGGTCCCCTGCAGCCGCCGCCACTGTCGCGGACCGCACCCCGAAGCCTGATCACTGCCGGCTGCAAGCGCCTCGTCACTCAGTCGAATGCGATCACGGTCTTCATTGGACAATGATGGTCCTCACTTTCGAGTTGCTCTCGGAACACCGTTCGGGCCTTCGCTTGGCTCTCCGACTCCGCTCCGTCGCCAACGCCGCTGCCCTCTGCCGACACTGTCCATGGATCCAGCGTCCGTCACCCGGCGCCCGGCCGCGATCGTCTGCGGCACCCGAAAGGTCGCCGAGAGCAGGGCGCGGTGGCCTCACTGCATGGACACAAGATTCACGGAATGCGCCCTGCTGCCGCGGCTGGATGACTCCGCGGTCACCTTCCCGGTCGTCACGAGTGTATCACGCCGCATGGCCAGTCCCTGTTCGTCGCCCCGCCGCTGCGCCAGAGGACGCTGCGGCAGGCTGCGACAAACCGCAGCCCGCCCTCTGCCCGGTTCCGGACTGTTGCCGAGTGAACAGGACAGCCAACGCCCTTGACGCCTGACACCGCGCGGCTTTAGAGTCCGTGCCTCGACCACTGCATTGCCCCATACCGTCATGCGTCGTTTCGTTGCCATCCTGCTGATCGCCCTTCTGCCGCTCCAGGCGGCGTGGGCGCTCGTCGGCACGGTGGCCGACCCGCAACTGCCGCGCATCGCGGCAATCCCGGACCAGCACGACCAGCACGACCACCACTCGCGCGAGGCGTGTGCCGGCCTGGCGGCATCCGCCGACCACGGCCAATGCCAGGACGCCGACGACCACTGCAGCAGTTGCCAAGGTGGCTGCTGCGCGCCACTCGGGCCGGCGCCCCTGCCGACGATCGCCCAACTCGGCGACGCCATCATCCTCGCCGCCGTCCGCGGCAAGCCCTCCCCCACGCTCGCCCGGCCTGAACGGCCGAAGTGGACCGGCCTCGCCTGACCGGCGGGGCCTTCCGGACCGACTCATCACCGTCGCCGTACGCACGGCGGCTGCTTCCCGCGCCCCGCCGGATCTTTCCATGCACGACCGGAGAATCCGATGCACGACACCCCATCGACACTGTCGCGGCTGTTCACCGCCATCCTGCTCGTCACCGCCAGCCTGACCGCTCCGGCGGCAGTCGCCGAAACCCTGACGCTCGGACAAGCCTTCGCCGCCGCTTGGGAGCGCCACCCCGCGGCTCGCACCGCGCCGGCCCGCCACGACGAGTTCGCGGCCCGCCGCGAGTCCGCCGACAGCTTCCTGTCCGGCGCACCGACGGCGACGCTGTCCAACCGCAACGACCGCCTGCAGCGCGATGCCGGCCAGAGCGAATGGGAGGCCGGCATCGCTCTTCCGCTCTGGCTGCCCGGCTACCAGGAGCGAACCCTCGCACTGATCGAGCGCGAGCAGTCGGCCTACGCGGCGCTGGTCGAGCAGGCGCGCTGGAAGCTCGCCGGCGAGGTGCGTGAGCGCTGGTGGCAGGCCATGCTTGCCGGAAACGAACGCGCCGTCGCCGAAGCGCACGGCGATGCCGCCCGCCATCTGGCGAACGACGTCGAGCGCCGCGTGCGGGCCGGCGAGCTGGCGCGCATGGATGGCCATCAGGCGCGCGCCGCCGACGCCGCTGCGGCGGCGGCGGTCGCCGAGGCGGACGGGCGCGCCCACCGCGCCGAGCGGAGCTTCCTCGCGCTCACCGGCTTGCCGCAGCTGCCAGCTCCGAGCGGGATGAACGAGCAGCGCCGGCAGGCTCCGACGACCCCGCACCCGCAGCTTGCAGCACTCGAAACGGCCATCGCCACCGCCCGCGCACGGCTGGACGTGGCGGCCAGGAATTCCCGTGACCTGCCGGAGATCATGCTGGGCATGCGTCGCGAACGGCCTGTTGCCGACGCCGACTGGGAGAGCTCGACCATTGTCGGCGTCCGCATTCCGCTCGCCACCGATGCGCGCAATCGCCCGCGGGTTGCCGCAGCAAACGCCGAACTCGTCGAGGCCGAGGCACTCCTGTCCTACGAGCGACAGCGCGTCGACGCGGAACGCGATGCCGCCGGGCGCGAACTGCAGCGGGCCGACGAAGCACTCGCCCACGCCGAAACCAGGCGTACGCTCGCCATCGAAATGCGCCGCGAGTACGCCCGCGCCTTCGCCCTCGGCAACATCGACCTGCCGCAGCGTCTGCGCGTCGATGCCGACGCCTTCGCTGCCGAACTCGCCGCCGCGCGCGCCCGCCTCGAAGCCGCACGCGCCGTCTCGCGCTACAACCAGGCCATCGGAGTCCTGCCATGAATCCCCTGCGACACGCCATCGCCGCCTTCGTCTGCGCGGCCGCACTGCTCATCCCGGCCCCACAGGCATCAGCCGCCGAGGCGGCTCGCCCCTCCTTCGAGGCACACAGCGAGGTCTTCGAACTGGTCGGCCGCATCGCTGACGGTCGCCTGACACTGACGCTCGACGACTGGGCGAGCAACGAGCCCATCGCCGGCGCGCGGATCGAGATCGACTTCGCCGGCAGCACCCTCATTGCCGAGGCCCAGGCCGACGGCACGTACACGCTCGACGCCACCCCTTTCGCCGCACCGGCCACCTACCCACTGACGATCACCGTCACCGCTGGCGAGCAAAGCGACCTGCTCGCGACCGACCTCGTCGTCGGCGATTCTGCCGTGACCAGCGCCATTGCGGCCGGAATCGGCATCAAGGAGATCGGCATCGCCGCAGCACTGACGCTGCTTGGCGTCGTCGTGGCCGTCCGGCTGCGCCGGCGCAAGGGAGAGGCCGCATGAACGCCCCGACACTTCTGCAACGCACGCTCCAGCCACTGTTCCTCGCCGCCAGCCTCGTCGCCAGCGCCGGACTGGCGCACGAGGGCCATGTTCACGGCGACGAGCCGGCGCCGGCGCTGACCCGCGGCGACGGCCCGCAGCGACTTGCCGACGGCAACGTCTTCCTGCCCAAGACGACCCAGCGCCAGCTGGCACTGCGGACGCAGATCACCGGCAGCGGCGAGCATCCCGTCACCGTCGAACTCGCCGGCAAGGTGGTGCTCGATCCGGGCAGCGGCGGCCGTGTGCAAGCGATGAATCCCGGCCGCGTCGAAGCGCCGGCGGGGGGCATTCCGTCGCTCGGCAAGGCAGTGAAAAAGGGGGAACTGCTCGCCCGCGTCCACCCGGCCGTCTCGCCGCTCGAACTGGGCGGGCAGAGGGCACAGGCCGCCGAACTGCGCGCTGCGCTCGGCGTCGCCGAAAGGCGGCTGGCGCGACTGCGCGAGCTGGAAGCAACCGTTGCGCGCAAGGACGTCGATGCCGCCGAGGCCGACGTGCAGAGCCTGCGTGAGCGCTTCGCCGCCATCACCAGGAGCCTCTCGCAGCCCGAGGATCTGCGCGCGCCAGTCGCTGGCGTCGTCGCCTCGGCGAGCGTGGTTGCCGGCCAGGTGGTCGAGGCGCGGGAACTGCTGTTCGAGATCATTGACCCGGCCAACCTGCGCGTCGAAGCGCTGGCCTACGACCCGCGGCTGGCCGCCGAGATTGCCGGCGCCTACGGGAGTGCCGGACCCGATCAGGAGGTGCTGCTGAGCTTCGTCGGCGCCGGCCGCTCGCTGCGCGAGCAGGCGATCCCGCTGCTCTTCCGTGTCGACGGTGGCACGGCAACGCTGGCACTGAACCAGCCATTGCGGGTGATCGCCCAGACACGCTCGCCGATCAGGGGCGTGCCGCTGCCGGCTGCGGCGGTCGTGAAGAACTCCGCCAACCAGGAAATCGTCTGGGTGAAGACGAGCGCCGAACGCTTCGCACCGCGCCCGGTACGCACGCAGCCGCTCGACGGCACGCGCGTCGCCGTCGTCGACGGGCTGGAGGGCGGCGTGCGCGTCGTCGTCCAGGGTGCGGCACTGCTCAACCAGGTGCGCTGAAAACGCCATGTTTAAGACCATCGTCGAAAAGAGCCTGTCGCAGCGCCTGCTGGTGCTGGCGGCGGCAATCGTCCTCATCCTCTATGGCGCGCTGGTCGTGCAGAAGACGCCGGTCGACGTCTTCCCCGACCTGAACAAGCCGACTGTCACGCTGATGACCGAAGCTGGCGGCATGGCGCCGGAGGAAGTCGAGGCACTGATCGCCTTCCCGATCGAGACGGCGATGAACGGCATGGCCGGCGTCGCCGCGGTGCGCTCGGTGTCGTCGGCCGGTCTGTCGATCGTCTACGTGCAGTTCGACTGGGAGGTCGAGATCTACCGCGCGCGGCAGATGATCGCCGAGCGCCTGTCGCTGATCCAGTCGCAGTTGCCGCCAGGCGTGGTGCCGCACATGGGGCCGGTGGCGTCGATCATGGGCGAGATCCTGCTCATCGCGATCCCCATCACAGCGCCCACTGCGGCAGCGATCGAGCCCGCGGCAGGTGCCGCGCCGGCAGCCGCCCAGCGGCCAGCGATGGCGGCTCGCGAGTACGCCGACTGGGTGCTGCGTCCGCGCCTCCTGACGATCCCCGGCGTCGCCCAGGTCGTCCCGATCGGCGGCGAGGTGCGCCAGTTCCAGGTGCAGCCGGACACCGTGCGCATGGCCGCGCTCGGCATCACGCTCGACCAGGTCGATGACGCGCTGCGTGGCTTCGCGGCCAACACCAGCGGCGGTTTCCTCGAACTCAATTCGCGCGAATACCTGATCCGCAACCTCGGCCGTACCAGCCGGCTGGAAGACCTGCAGCGCCTGCCGCTGACGGCCCGGAACGGCCAGCCGATCCTGCTCGCGCAGGTGGCGTCGGTCGGCTTCGCGCCGGCGATCAGGCGCGGCGACGCCGGCCTCAACGGCCAGCCGGCGGTGATCCTCTCGGTGCAGAAGCAGCCGGCGGCCGACACCGTCGCGCTGACGCGGCAGGTTGAAGCGGCGCTCGCCGAGCTGAAGGGCGGATTGCCGGTTGGCATGGCGGCGCCGCGCGTCACCTTCCGCCAGGCTGACTTCATCGAGGCCAGCATCCGCAACCTCGAGTTGAAACTGGCCGCCGCCGCCGTCTTCGTCGCCGCCGTACTCTATCTCTTCCTCGGCAACCTGCGCGCGACACTGATCTCGCTGACCGCGATCCCCGTCTCGATCCTCACCGCGGCGCTGGTGTTCCGCTACTTCGGGCTATCGATCAATACGATGACGCTCGGCGGGCTGGCCATCGCCATCGGTGAACTGGTCGACGACGCGGTGGTCGATCTCGAGAACATCATCCGCCGCTTGCGCCAGAACCGCCAGAAGCCGGCACCGGAACATCCGTTGCGGGTGATCGTCAACGCCTCGAACGAGGTGCGCTCGGGAATCGTCGTGTCGACGCTGATCATCGCCCTCGTCTTCGTGCCGCTCTTCGCCCTGCCCGGGCTCGAGGGCCGCTTCTTCATCCCGCTCGGCGTCGCCTACCTGACGGCGATCCTCGCCAGCCTCGTCGTCTCGATCACGCTGACGCCGGTGCTGGCCTGGTACCTGCTGCGCCATGGCGAGGCGTCGAAGCATGGCGATACGCGCTTCGTCGCGTGGCTGAAGTCGCACTACCAACGCGGGCTGGAAGCGGCGCTGGCCCAGCGCACCCGCGTCATCGGTGCCGCTGGCGTCGCTGCCCTGTTGGCCGCGACGAGCGTCCCCTTCTTCGCCACCACCTTCCTGCCCCCCTTCAACGAGGGCGCCGCCTTCGTCGGCCTGCGCCTCAACCCCGGCATCACGCTCGCCGAATCGGTGAAGATCGGCACGCTCGCCGAGCAGCTCGTGCGCGAGGTGCCGGAAGTGACCTACGTCGGACGCCGCTCCGGCCGCGCCGAACTCGACGAGCACGCCGAGGGCGTACACGTCTCCGAGCTCGACATGCGCCTCAAGCCCGGCCGTCCGCCGTCGCAGATCCACGCCGACCTGCGCGCGCGGCTCGCGTCGTTGCCGGCTACGGTCAGCATCGGCCAGCCGATCTCGCACCGCATCGACCACATGCTCTCCGGAGTGCGCGCGCAGATCGCCATCCGCATCGTCGGCGACGATCTCGACGTGCTGCGCGGCGAAGGCGCAGCGCTGCGCGACCGGCTGGCGACGATCCCGGGGCTCGCCGACCTCGAGCTGGAAAAGCAGGTCCTGGCGCCGCAGATCAAGGTGCGTATCGACTACGCGCGCGCCGAACAGTACGGCGTCTCGCCTGCCGCCCTGCTCCGACAGCTGCAGACGCTGATCGATGGTGAGCAACTCGGCCAGGTGATCGAGGGAGCGCGCCGCTTCGCGCTGGTTCTGCGCCTGCCGGAAGAGGCGCGCGGGCTCTCGGGACTCGCCAACCTGATGATCGAGACGCCGAACGGGCGCGTGCCGCTCGCGCGCGTGGCGACCATCGAGGACGGCGACGGGCCGAACCAGATCAGCCGCGACAGCGGCCGCCGGCGCATCGTCATCTCGGCCAACGCGCAGGGCCGCCCGCTCTCCGACGTGGTCGACGACGTACGCAGCGTCATCGCCGAGACGAATCTGCCGTCGGGCTACTTCATCACCATCGATGGCCAGTTCCGCGCGCAGGAGGAAGCGGCGCGCATCATCGGCGTGCTGGCGCTGATCTCGCTCGGCCTGATCTTCATCGTCCTCTACAGCCGCTACCGCTCGGCCATCCTCGCCGCACTGGTGATCGCCAACGTGCCGCTGGCACTGATCGGCAGCGTCATCGGCCTGTGGCTCTCGGGCCAGCCACTGTCCATCGCGACGCTGATCGGCTTCATCACGCTCGCCGGCATCGCCACCCGCAACGGCATCCTCAAGCTCTCGCACTACGCCAACCTGGTTCGCTTCGAAGGCGAGACCTTCGGCCGCCAGCTGGTCATCCGCGGCTCGCTGGAGCGCCTGACGCCGGTGCTGATGACGGCGCTGGTCGCCGCCTTCGCGCTGGCGCCGCTGCTCTTCGAGGCCGAGGCGCCGGGCACCGAGATCCTGCACCCGGTGGCAGTCGTCATCTTCTCCGGCCTGATTTCCTCCACCCTGCTCGACGCCTTCGTGACGCCGGCGCTGTTCCTCGCCTTCGGCGAGAAGCCGCTCGACCGGCTGCTCGAATCGCATCAGGGCGAAACATTCTGAAAGCCTGCGAACTTCCCGACGAAAGGAACCTCAGCATGAAGATACTGCTTGCCAGCGCCTTCGCCGCGCTTGTCGCGGCCACCGCCACGGTCGCCCACGAGGACCATGGCAAGCCACGCTTCGGCGGCGTCGTCGCCGAAGCCGGGCACTACCAGGCAGAACTCGTCGCCCGCAGCGACAGTCTGATCATCCATGTCACCGAGCACGGCACGCCGGTGCCGACCGCGGCTGGATCGGCCAGGCTGACGCTGCTCGCCGGCGGCAAGAAGACCGAAGTCGCACTGGCACCGGCCGGCAACAACCGTTTCGAGGCGAAGGGTACCTTCGACCTCAAGGGCGCCAAGGCGGTCGCCGCACTCAACGTGCCGGGGAAGCCGCCGAAGACGCTGCGCTTCGCACTCGATGACACCCCTGCGCAGCGCTGAGGAGTCCACGATGAAAACATTCCTTGCCACCCTGCTCGCCACCGCCACCCTCGCCAGCACGCCCCTCGGCGCCGCCGACCTGCCCGAAGTCGAGGTCTACAAGAGCCCGTATTGCAGCTGTTGCACGGAATGGGAAAAGCACATGACCGACAACGGCTTCCGGGTGAAATCGATCAACGTCGCGGACGTACCGACGACCCGCGCCAGGCTCGGCATGCCCGAGCGCTACGGCTCATGCCACACGGCGAAGGTCGGCAACTACCTGATCGAAGGTCATGTGCCGGCCACCGACGTGAAGCGCCTGCTGCGGCAGAAGCCGAAGGCCGTCGGCCTTGCTGCGCCCGGCATGCCCGGTGGCTCACCCGGCATGGAGAGCGCGCGGAAGGAACCGTACGATGTGCTGCTGGTCGGCAGCGACGGCAAGGCGAAGGTATTCACCCGTCACTGAACCGCGGCCGGCTGCCACGCCCGGCGCGCACCCGGTCGCGCTGCCGCTGCCGCGACGCTGCGCGTGACATCAACCATCCTGTCTGCGGGCTGGTTGGATTTCCCATCCTTCGGCGAGAGGGCAAGGTTCCGGCAGCAGAGACGCGCAGCCAGTCCGAAGACCCGGCCCAAGAGCGCGCACGGCCCGCGCATCAGAGCAGCTCGGTGTCGGCATGCGCGTACGCGGGCGAGCAGCAGCACAGCAGGACCAGCGCGCCACTGACCGATGCGCTGACGCGGTGCGGTGTTCCGGGCGCGATGCAGACGGTATCGCCGGGGCCGATGCGGAACGACTCGGCGCCCAGGATCATCTCGCCCTCGCCGGCCGTGACGTGGTAGATCTCCTCGGTCCGCAGATGCCGGTGCAGCAGGGTGCCGGCGCCGGCGGCAACGGTCGCCTCGGCCAGGCTCTGCCTGCGGTTGCCGTGAACGGCCGGGTGCATCAGCTCGCGGATCAGCGAGCCATCGGCGGTGACGTAGGGAGGGACGGTCGCGTACGGCTGCTGCAGCCGCCTGACCGGGAAGAATTTCTCGATCTCCGCGATCGTCTGCCGGCCGAAACCGGGCAGCCGCTGCAGCTCCCGGCTGCGATGACGGGCAATCACTTCGTCGACGGTTGACAGGCCGGCCCGCAGCAGGAGGCTGCGCGTGCGCCGGCTGATCCGGTCGAAAGGCTCATCGGTGCCAGGCTGCATTCGTTCCTCCCCGGTCGCGGCGACGATTCAGGATTCGGCGGCAGGACAGGAGCGGCGGCCGCTGGCCGCCGACCCGGTCAATCGTAGCCGCCGAACATGAACAGCGAGATGTCCTCCTCGCCCGGGTTCATCAGACCGTGCAACTGGCCGCCCTTGAGCATCGCGAAGTGGCCGGCGCGCAGGGTGCGCAGTTCGAAGGCGCGCTCGCGCCACGGGCGCCGCGCCCAGTCGCCGACGATCATGTAGGCGCGCCCCTGCATCATCAGGAACACCTCCTGGTTGTCGCGGTGGCGATGCAGGCCGATGCCGCATGCCGGTTTGAGGATGTGCAGGTCCATGTAATCGACGGCGAAGAAGTTCTCGCGGCCAGCGGCGTGGCTCTTGTTGCCGTGGGCGTTGAAGTTCCAGGAGTCGAAATCGCGCCCGAGTTCGTTGCGGCCTGCGTAACGGCCGTAGTTCGAGAGCAGGTTGCGGTACTCGAGAAAACCGACGCCACCGTGCGGGTTGGGGCTGATGCCGGCGGCGAGGAAGTTCTCCCAGCCGCGGACGATCATGCTGAACTCGTAGTGGTAATTGCTGCCGCCGCGCGAATCCCAGAAGGTGCCGCTGGCATCCGCCCACGCACATTCGACGTGCAGTGGCAGGATCGGATGCAGCGCATGGTTCGGTGCCACCTCGACCAGGTAGCGGTCGTTTAGCCCGTCGCGCGCGAAATCGTCGCGCGTACCCTGGATCAGGCCGTTGCGGACGACGAGTTCGCCGCGGTCGATCGCGTCGCGCCCACGGCTGTCGAGGTGCTGCCGCAGGTTGCCCGCCGGAAAGCTCCAGAGTTCGAGCGCATAGCGCGCGCTCGCCGGATCGTAGGGGACGTCGAGGACCTGGCCGACGGGATTCGTGCCGACCCGCAGATAGAGCTTCAGATGGCTGCCGAGACGATCGCCCGACAGCCGCGAGAGCAGCGAATCGGGACCGGCGCGGTAGCTGATGCGCAGGAAGGGGACGACCTGCCCGCCCGCTGCCGCGTAGCCGCGGCAGAGGACGACGTCGCCGAGGCGGAAGTCGCGCAGGTTCTGCTTCTGGAAGTCGAGCTTGCTGTCCTGGCGGCGGGCGTCGAGCTGGTCGGCGTCTGCCCCCGCCGGCCCGTAGAGTTCGAGGAAGTCGAAGGGAAAGAGGTACTCCAGCGTCTCGCTCAGGTACTGCTCGCGGCCGCAGGCCAGCCGCTGCCTCTCGAGGATGCCGAGCAGGCGGATCAGGGTGTTGCCCCGGTTGTAGTCGGGCTGGCTGCCGGCAGCAACCCGAAAGACCTGGTCGGAGTGGATCAGTTCCATGGGCCGTCCTCACGCACTGTGGTAGAGGAAGGCAACGAAGCGCAGCGGCTTCGTGCCCGGATTGCGGATGCCGTGGATGCCGCCGCTCTTGGTGTAGATGACGTGCCCGGGCGCCACCGGCAGTTCGCGGCAGCGCTTGGCGCCGATGCCGAAGATCGAGCGCTCGACGACCGGATACGACGCCAGCGCCGGATCGTCGTTCTCGCCCATGTAGGCGATGCCATCACCCTCGACGATGTAGTACAGCTCCTCGCTGCCGATGTGGCGGTGGGTGCCTTCGACCTTGCCCGGCGGGATCAGGACCTCGTGGAAGAAGACGAGGTTCGAGCCCAGCTCGCGCTGCAGCAGCCAGCGCATCTCGATCACGTTGTCGTCGTGGCGGTCGGGATCGCCGTCCTCCATCAACGGGTTGCGATAGCGCACCGGCGCGACGTCGGCGCTGCGCAGGTACCAGCCGCGCTGGAAGTTGATCAGGTAGTTGAAGGTTGCGACGGTGTTCGCCGCCGAACTCGGTTCAGTGGTGTTGGCAACCTGGTGGCTGCGCATGTAGTTGTTGTCCCACTGCGGGTTGCCGATGCGGTAGCCGAACGGCAGGTCGCGGTCGTTCTCGCGGCAGGCGATCTCGACCCGGCGGATGGCGCGGATGTCGGCGAGCGCGGCGGCGAACTCGGGAATGCGCGTGATCTCGCGCTGCCAGCCCATCAGGTCGAGAACGGTGAAATCGTGCGGGCTGGCGTCGGGACCTTCGAGCGTGCTCCACAGTTCGACGACGTAGGCATCGACCGGTCGCGAATGATGCAGGCGCAGCGTCGCTTCGGCGGCTGCGGCGCCGTCGGGCAGCAGCCTGACGAAGGCGAGGATCTCGCCCGCCGGCAGGCGACCCTGTTCGCGCGCCAGTTCGGTCAGGCGATGCGCCCGGTACTCGATGCGCAGGAAGTTGCCGAGCAGCAGTTCGTCGCGGTAGACCTCGCCCTTCATGACCGTGATGTCGGCCTGCGTGCGCACCTCCATGACGTTGTAGCGGTAACGCGGACTGCGCGTCGCCTCGAGGTGCTGTGCGTGGTAGATGCGATCGGGGTAGAAGACGACGCGGAAGATGTTGTTTTCCGGCAGATCGAGGATGTCGTTGAAGCGGCTGTCCATGGGTCGTTCCTCTCAAGAAACAGAACTGAAGGCGACCGTTTTCATGCGGCTGCCTGCAACGGGTTAATCTGGAAGCCGAGCGCGGCGGCGCGGCGCTTGAGTGCGGCGATATTTCGTTGGCGCTGTTGTTCTTCGTA
>JAGFNJ010000058.1 GCA_017592775.1 Candidatus Accumulibacter conexus
CTGTTTACCAGCATTATTTTCCGAAAATTTGGGGTATTCCTCAATCTTCGTCGCCCAAGTCTGCCAATCCTCGTGCGCCAACCTACGCCAACAGCCGCCTTGCGTGGGTTTGAAATGAGAACTGCTGCCGGGCGCGCCTGTCGCCGGGGCGCGGCGGCGGCTGTGCTATCATGCGCAGTCCTGCCGCGCCCCGAGGACCTTTCCCGCCGTGCCCAACTGCGATCTGCATTGCCATTCCACCTGTTCGGACGGCCTTCTGGCGCCGGCCGAGGTGGTTCGCCGGGCAGCGGAGAACGGCGTCGACATGCTGGCACTGACCGATCACGATGACATTGCCGGGCTGCCGCTGGCACGCGCGGCGGCGGTCGAGGTCGGACTGGACTTCGTCAACGGGGTCGAGATCTCGATCGAGTGGGAGGGGCTGCAGATCCACATACTCGGTTTTGCCTTCGCTGCCGCCGATGCCGCGCTCAACGCCGGGCTGCAGACGGTTCGCTGCGGCCGCATCGAGCGCGCGCGGCGGATGGCGGCCGAACTCGAGAAGGTCGGCATCGACGGCTCGTTCGACGGCGCGATGCGGCTGGCCGCCAATCCGAACCTCGTCAGTCGGGCGCATTTCGGCCGCCATCTGGTCGAGCGCGGGGTGTGCAAGGATCTGCGCAGCGTCTTCGAGTCGTACCTGGTTCCCGGGCGGCCGGGCTATGTCGATCATCGCTGGGCGACGCTGGCCGACTCGCTGGGCTGGATTCATGGCGCCGGCGGCGTCGCGACGGTGGCGCATCCGGGGCGCTACAAGCTGTCGCGCGGCGACATGCGGCGCTTCCTCGCCGAGTTCCACGACCTCGGCGGACAGGCGATCGAGGTCATGTCGGGCAGTCACACGCCGGAGCACGTCGATCTCTATTCGCGGCTGGCGCGGGAATACGGCTTCGCCGCCTCGCGCGGTTCCGATTTTCATGGTCCGGGCGAGAGCTACGTCGACCTCGGCCGGCTGCCGCCGCTGCCCGAGGGGCTGCGGCCCGTCTGGCAACTGTTCTGAGCGGGCGGCATCCGGCGATGGCGCAGTACATCACGATTCATCCCGATAACCCGCAGCAGCGGCTGCTGCACATGGCGGCCGAGGCGGTCCGTCGCGGCGCCGTGATCGCACTGCCGACCGATTCGAGCTATGCGCTCGGCTGTCAGCTCGGCGACAAGGCGGCAGTCGAGCGCATCCGCAGTCTGCGTGGCGTTGACGAACGCCACCACCTGACGCTGATGTGCCGCGACCTGTCACAGATCGGCCAGTTCGCGCGGGTCGACAACGCCCGCTACCGTCTGCTGAAGGCGACGACGCCGGGCAGCTACACCTTCATTCTCGAAGGAACGCGCGAGCTGCCGCGGCGCGTGTTGCACCCGAAGCGCAAGACGATCGGCCTGCGCGTTCCGGCGCACACGGTGACCCTGGCACTGCTCGAGGAACTCGGCGAGCCGCTGCTGACCTCGACGCTGATCATCGCCGGCGACGAGGATCCGCTGACCGAAGGCTGGGAAATCCAGGACCGGCTCGATGCGCAGATCGACCTGATCCTCGATGGCGGTCGCTGTGGCGTCGAGCCGACGACCGTCGTCGATCTGACCGCGGCGCTGCCGCTGCTGGTTCGTGCAGGCCGTGGCGCGCTGGCGCCGTTCGGCCTCGACTGAGAGGAGCCGCATGGATTCCCTGATCCAGACGATCGCCATCGCCGCCCTGCCGGTGATCCTGGCGATCACGCTGCACGAGGCGGCGCACGGTTATGCCGCCCTGCATTTCGGCGATCCGACGGCGTGGCAGGAGGGCCGCATCACCGCCAATCCGCTCAAGCACATCGACCCGGTGGGGACGATCCTGGTGCCGGCGATCATCCTCCTGCTGTCGACCGGCGGCATCCTGTTCGGCTGGGCGAAGCCGGTGCCGGTGAACTTCGGGCGCCTGCGGCATCCGAAGCGCGACATGTTGTGGGTGGCGGCGGCGGGGCCGGCGGCCAACCTCGCCATGCTGCTCTTCTGGGCGGCACTGCTGAAGCTCGCCTGGCTGTTGCCGTTCAACTTCTTCAGCCTGCCGATGTCGCGCATGGCCGAGGTGGGCATGACGATCAACCTGGTGCTGATGGTGCTCAACCTGTTTCCGCTGCCGCCGCTCGATGGTGGTCGGATCGCCGTCAGCCTGTTGCCGCCGGCGGCCGCCTGGCGCTTTGCGCAGATCGAGCGCTTCGGTTTCCCGATCCTGCTGCTGTTGCTGTTCACCGGCATCCTCAGCTCGCTGCTGACGCCGGTGATGCAGCTCGTCGGCGGACTCGTCGGGTTCCTTTTCCAACTCCCTTCCTGAGCGATCGCAGACAGAATGTACGCAGAACGAGTCCTCTCCGGGATGCGCCCGACGGGCAGCCTGCACCTCGGTCATTACCACGGCGTGTTGAAGAACTGGGTCAGGCTGCAGCACGAGTATCCCTGCCTCTTCTTCGTTGCCGACTGGCACGCGCTGACGACCCAGTATGACGATCCGCACGGGATCGTCGGTGCCGCCCGCGACATGGTCATCGACTGGCTGGCGGCAGGCGTCGACCCGCGGCGGGCGATCATCTTCGTCCAGTCGAAGGTGCCCGAGCACGCCGAACTGCACCTGCTGCTGTCGATGATGACGCCGCTGGGCTGGCTCGAGCGCGTGCCGACCTACAAGGACCAGCAGGAGAAGCTCGAGCACAAGGATCTGTCGACCTATGGCTTCCTCGGTTATCCGCTCCTGCAGGCGGCCGACATCCTCATCTACCGTGCCGCCAAGGTGCCGGTCGGCGAGGATCAGGTGCCGCACATCGAGTTCTCGCGCGAGATCGCGCGTCGCTTCAACCACCTTTACGGTCGCGAGCCCGGCTTCGCGGAGAAGGTGCGCGAGGCGGTGAAGAAGCTCGGCGCAAAACGCGCGCGGCGTTACGAGGAATTGCGCACGCATTATCAGGAGCGCGGCGATCAGGCGGCGATTGAAGCCGCGCGGCGGCTGCTCGACGAGGTGCATGAGCTCTCGCATGCCGATCGCGAGCGGCTGTGCGGCCATCTCGAGGGGACCGGCAAGATGATCCTCGTCGAGCCCGGGGCGCTGTTGACGGCGGCCGCCCGCATGCCCGGGCTCGACGGTCAGAAGATGTCCAAGTCCTACGGCAACACGATCACGCTGCGCGAGGATGCGGCGTCGGTGACGCACAAGCTGCGCCGCATGCCGACCGATCCCGCGCGCGTCCGGCGCAGCGATGCCGGCGAGCCGGACAACTGCCCGGTCTGGCAACTGCACCAGGTGTATTCGGATGAAGACTGCCGGGCATGGGTGCAGCAGGGATGTCGCAGCGCCGGCATCGGCTGCCTCGACTGCAAGCAGCCGGTGATCGACGGCATTCTGCGCGAGCAGGCGCCGATGCGCGAGCGCGCGCAGCCCTATCTCGATGACCCGCGTCTGGTCAACGAGATCATTGCCGACGGCAACGGCCGCGCGCGTCATCTCGCCCGCGAAACGATGCGCGACGTGCGCCAGGCGCTGGGGCTGGACTACATCTGAATGACACCGCCGCTTCCGGAGCAACGATGAGCGATGCGGCGGTCGTCGTCGAGGGCACGGCTGCGGCAGCGGCCGGCATGGCCGGTCCGCTGGCGAGAATCTACGGCGAGCCGCTGGCGGAGCTGCCGCACGACCTCTACATCCCGCCGGATGCGATGGCGGTCATGCTCGACGCCTTCGAGGGACCGCTCGATCTGCTGCTGTACCTGATCCGCAAGGCCAATGTGAACGTCCTCGACATTCCGATGGCGCCGCTGACCGACCAGTACCTGCTCTACGTCGAAGCGATGCGGACACGGAATCTCGAGCTGGCCGCCGACTATCTGGTGATGGCTGCGATGCTGATCGAGATCAAGTCGCGCATGCTGCTGCCGCGGCCGAAGGCGCCGGCCGGCGACGAGGGCGAGGATCCGCGCGCCGAACTGGTGCGGCGCCTGATCGAGTACGAGCAGATGAAGCGCGCAGCGCATGCCATCAACGAGCTGCCGCAGGCCGAGCGCGATTTCGACTGGGTCGAGGTCTGGGTCGAGAAGACCCTGCGGCGGCGCCTGCCGGAGGTCAGCGTCGCCGACCTGCAGAACGCCTGGCGGGGCATCCTGCAACAGGCGAGACTGCACACGCATCATCTGGTGCAGCGCGAGGAACTCTCCGTGCGCGAGCACATGGGGGTCATCCTGCGTCGTCTTCGGGCAGCCGGTGGTTTCGTCGACTTCGTCGATCTCTTCGACGCCAGCCAGGGAGCGCCGGTGCTGGTCGTTCATTTCCTCGCCCTGCTCGAGCTGGCGCGTGAGCACCTGCTGGAAATGACGCAGGCCGAGGTTTTTGCGCCGATCTACCTGCGCCTGGTCGATGTCCGCGATGGTGCCTGACAAGGCCGCCGGCCCAGGGCTGCCGGCCACTGCCGACGAACTCAAGCGGGTGCTCGAGGCGGTCCTGCTGAGTGCCAGGGAGCCGCTCTCGATGCTCGAACTGCGCCAGGTCTTCAACGATGAGATCACCGCCGACGTGCTGCGTCCGCTGCTCGACGAGCTGCGCAGCGAGTGGCAGGGGCGCCCGCTCGAGTTGCTGTCGGTGGCGAGCGGCTGGCGCTTCCGCACGCGCGCCGAATTCATGCCCTATCTCGAACGGCTGCACCCCGAGAAGCCGCCACGCTACTCGCGCGCGGTCCTCGAGACGCTGGCGATCATCGCCTACCGGCAACCGGTGACCCGTGGCGACATCGAGGACATCCGTGGCGTCACGGTCGCGACGCAGGTGATCCGGGTGCTCGAGGAGCGCGGCTGGGTCGATGTCGTCGGCCATCGCGATACCCCCGGGCGACCGGCGCTGCTGGCGACGACGAAGAAGTTCCTCGACGACCTCGGTCTGCGCAGCCTCGCCGAGCTGCCGGCGCTCGAACAGATCAACCCCTCTCTGGACCTCTCCGATGCCCAACGACAAACGCCGGCCGCCGGCTGATCCCGCTCGTCCGCCACGCTCGTCCCGGGGCGCGGCAGCACCGCGGCGTCCCCCGGCGGCGAGTCCGCAACCGTCGGCCGCGGCGGCTGGCAGCGGTCGACCGGCCGGGAGAAACGCCCGGTCGACCGACGCGCCGCACCGCAGCTCGGGCGCCGAGCCGGTCGGCAAGCCCGAGCGCCTGCACAAACTGCTCGCCAACAGCGGCCTCGGATCGCGGCGCGAGATGGAAGAGCTGATCGCGGCCGGCCGCATCACGGTCAATGGTGAGCCGGCGCAGATCGGCCAGTCGGTCAGTCCGGGTGACCGCGTCAAGATCGGCGGCAAGCTGGTGCGGCTGCGTTCCGCTGACCGCCTGCCGCGGGTGCTCCTCTATCACAAGCCGGAAGGCGAGATCGTCTCGCGCAACGACCCGCAGCATCGGCCGAGCGTCTTCACTTCGCTGCCGCGAATGGCGGCTGGTCGCTGGGTGGCTGTCGGGCGTCTCGACTTCAACACCAGCGGGCTGCTTTTGTTGACCACTTCCGGCGATCTCGCCAACCGCCTGATGCACCCGCGCTATCAGCTGCTGCGCGAGTACGCCGTCCGCATCCTTGGCGATCTTCCCGACGAGGCACGGCAGCGCCTGCTCGACGGCATCGAACTCGACGACGGGCTGGCAAGCTTCGGCAGCTTCCAGGAGGCAGGCGGCGAAGGCGCCAACCGCTGGTACCGCGTTTCGCTGTTCGAAGGTCGCAATCGCGAGGTGCGGCGGATGTTCGAGGCCGTCGGTGTGGTCGTCAGCCGCCTGATACGGGTTCGTTACGGTCCGTTCGTTCTGCCGCCCGGCCTCAAGCGCGGCCGGGTCGAGGAACTGGCTGAGCCCGTGGTGCGGCAACTGCTCGTCGATTTCGGCATGGCGGCAGCGGGACCACGGCGCCCGCCGCCGCGGTCGCGGCCAGGCTGATCGATCCCTGCTGTTCTCCTGCGGCCGCAGGCTGATTTACCCGCGCTGGTTTTTTCGTTATAATCCAACGGTTTTCCGCTCGCCCCTTCTGGGGGCATCTAACCGGGGATGGGCTTTTCGCCCATTTTTTGTTTGCAGCCATGGATGTGCACGAAATACTGGAGAAAACGGTGACCGGCCTCGGCTACGAGCTGGTCGACTTCGAGCGAAGCCCGCGCGGGCGCGTCCTGCGCGTGTTCATCGACAGGCCCGACAAGCCGCGCGGCGTCGATGTCGAGGACTGCGCCCTGGTCAGCAATCATCTCTCGCGCGTACTGATGGTCGAAGATGTGGACTATGACCAGCTGGAAGTCTCTTCGCCGGGGCTGGACCGCCTGCTGAAGAAGGTGTCCGACTTCGAGCGCTTCGCCGGCGCCGAGATCACGCTCAAACTGCGGCTGCCGTCGAGCGGCAGGCGCAACTTCAGCGGCACGCTGGGCGGCGTCATCGATGGCAAGGTGCGCCTGCGGACGGACGCGGGCGACATGGATGTCGGGCTGGACAACATTGACCGGGCACGTCTGGTGCCCAGATTCGAAACAATGAAATCGGGCGGGAAGCCGGTCTAGGAGGTAATGAGGAAATGAGCCGCGAGATCTTGCTGCTGGTCGATGTGCTGGCGCGCGAAAAGAACGTGACCCGGGACATCGTCTTCGGCGCGCTCGAACTGGCGCTGGCATCGGCGACCAAGAAGCGTGTCCATGACGATGCCAACGTGCGGGTTGCCGTCGACCGCGAGACCGGCGATTTCGAGACCTTTCGTCGCTGGGAAGTGGTGGCCGACGCCGACTTTCTCGACGAAGAGCAGCAGGTGCCGTTGTCTGAAGCGCAGACCCAGGATCCCGAGGTCGAGGTGGGCGACTATCTCGAGGAAGCGCTGGAGCCGATCGACTTCGGCCGCATCGGCGCGCAGGCGGCGAAGCAGGTGATCCTGCAGAAGATCCGCGACGCCGAGCGGGAGCAGATCCTGAGCGACTTCCTGGCGCGCAAGGAGCACCTCGTTTCCGGCACGATCAAGCGCATGGAGCGCGGCAACGCGATCGTCGAGACCGGCAAGATGGAAGCCCTGCTGCCGCGTGACCAGATGATCCCGCGCGAAAACCTGCGCATCGGTGATCGCGTCAAGGCCTTCCTGCTGCGGATCGACCGCTCGGCGCGCGGGCCGCAACTCATCCTGTCGCGTACGGCACCCGAGTTCATCATCCAGCTCTTTGCGCTGGAGGTTCCCGAAGTCGATGACGGACTGCTCGAGATCAAGGCAGCGGCACGCGACCCCGGCATGCGCGCCAAGATCGCGGTGAAATCCAACGACCAGCGCATCGATCCAATCGGCACCTGCGTCGGCATGCGCGGCTCGCGGGTGACGGCGGTGACCAACGAGCTGGCGGGTGAACGGGTCGACATCGTCCTCTGGTCGGCGGATCCGGCACAGTTCGTGGTGGGTGCGCTGGCGCCGGCCGAGGTCAGCTCGATCGTCGTCGATGAGGAAAAGCACAGCATGGACGTGGTGGTCGACGAGCAGAACCTGGCGATCGCGATTGGCCGCGGCGGCCAGAACGTTCGCCTCGCTTCCGAGATGACCGGTTGGACGATCAACCTGATGACCGAGGAAGAGTCGAAGACCCTGGTCGAGGCCGAGGCGGCAGCGATTCGCGTTCTCTTCATGGAGAAGCTCGATGTCGACGAGGAGGTGGCGAACATCCTCATCGAGGAGGGCTTCTCGACCCTCGAGGAGGTGGCGTACGTGCCGCTGCACGAAATGCTCGAGATCGAGGCTTTCGACGAGGCGACGGTACAGGAGCTGCGTGAACGGGCGCGCAACGTCCTGCTGACCGAGGCGATCGCCACCGAGGAAACGCTCGCGGAGGTGGCCGACGATCTGCTCGGTCTCGACGGAATGGACAAGGCGCTGGCCGGCAAACTGGCGGGTAGCGGGGTCAAGACGCGTGACGACCTGGCCGACTTGGCGGTCGACGAACTCGTCGAGATCACCGGCATCGACGTGCAGCGGGCCACACAACTGATCACCACGGCGCGTGCGCACTGGTTCGAGTAAGCGGGAAAGAGGAGTACAAATGGCGCAAACAAGTGTTTCCCAATTCGCGAGCCAGCTGCGTATGCCGGCTGGTTCGCTGCTCGAGCAGTTGCAGAAGGCAGGGGTCGCCAAGAAGCATCTGGATGACGTGCTGTCGGAACAGGACAAGTCGAGACTTCTGGAGTACCTGCGGCGTTCGCACGGACCGGTCGAGGCAAAGACCAAGATCACGCTGACGCGCAAGGAAACCTCCGAGATTCGGCAGCAGGACTCGCATGGCAAGTCGCACACGGTGCAGGTCGAGGTGCGCAAGAAGCGCGTCCTGGTCAAGCGCGATGTCGCCGATGCGAGCGCCAGGCAGGCGCCTCCCGAGGTCGCCGAGATCGCCGCCCCGCTGGTCGAGCCGGTCGTTGAGCCGGTGGTTGAGCACGTCGTCGAGCTGCCGCCGGTCGTCGAGGCCGCGGCCGAGCCCGTGCCCGTGCCCGTGCCGGCGCCACCGGTGCGCGCTGCCGAGCGCGAGCCCGAGCCGCTGGCGGAGGTGGCCGCGCCGGTCGCCGAGGAGCCGAAGGTGGAGACCGTTGCGGCGGAAGTCAGGCCGGGCGCCAAGAAGGTGGTGACGCGCGCCTCGATCATCGGCGAGGAGCAGCAGCGACTGCGCGCCGAGGAGGAGCGCCGTCATGCCGAGCTGCGTGCGCGGCAGGAGGCGGAGTTCAAGAGCAAGCAGCAGCGCAGCGCCGACCTGGTGCGGCTGAAGCAGGAAGCCGAAGAGAAGGCGGTGGCGGCGAAGGCAGCCGGTGCTGCCAAGGTGGCCGCGGCACAGACGGCGAGCGATCGGCCGCCCGAGGACAAGACCCTGCACAAGCCGGCTGCGAAAGCGGCGACGACCGACAAGAAGGCGGCCGACAAGAAGCCACCGGAGAAGAAGGCGGCCGACAAGAAGGGGCCGTGGAAGAGCGAAGGCGCGAACAAGCGCCCCGGCCTGAAGACCCGCGGTGCCATTGGTGGTACCGGCTGGCGTGACACCAAGCACGGCAAGCGAGGCGGCCGTGGCGGCAGCGACGACGACGGGGAGCATTCCTTCCAGTTGCCGGTCGAGCCGGTGATCCACCAGGTGTACGTGCCGGAGACCATTTCCGTTGCCGATCTCGCACACAAGATGGCGATCAAGGCGACGGAAGTGATCAAGGCGCTGATGAAGATGGGCTCCATGGTGACCATCAACCAGGTTCTCGATCAGGAGACGGCGATGATCATCGTCGAGGAAATGGGTCACAAGGCTTTCGCCGCCAAGCTCGACGACCCGGACGCGTTCCTCGACGAGAGCGCGGTCGATCAGAAGGACATTGCGCTCGAGCCGCGCGCGCCGGTGGTCACGGTCATGGGCCATGTGGACCACGGCAAGACGTCGCTGCTCGACTACATCCGTCGCACGCGCGTCGCCAGCGGCGAGGCGGGGGGCATCACGCAGCACATCGGCGCCTACCACGTCGAGACCGAACGTGGCATGGTGACCTTTCTCGATACACCCGGTCACGAGGCCTTCACCGCCATGCGGGCGCGCGGTGCAAAGGCCACCGACCTGGTGATCCTGGTGGTGGCCGCCGACGATGGCGTGATGCCGCAGACGCGCGAGGCGATCAACCACGCCAAGGCTGCCGGCGTACCGATGGTCGTCGCGGTGAACAAGATCGACAAGCCGGGGGCGCAGCCGGACCGGGTGAAACAGGAACTCGTGGCGGAGCAGGTGGTGCCCGAGGAGTACGGCGGCGAGACGCCGTTCGTCTCGGTATCCGCGAAGACCGGCGCCGGCATCGACGAACTGCTCGAGAACGTGCTGCTGCAGGCGGAGGTTCTCGAACTCAAGGCGGCCCGCCAGGCGCCGGCCAAGGGGCTGATCATCGAGGCCCGCCTGGATCGTGGCCGTGGTCCGGTGGCGACGATGCTGGTGCTGTCGGGCACCCTGCACCAGGGCGATATCCTCCTCGCCGGGCAGGTCTTCGGGCGGGTGCGGGCGATGCTCGACGAGAACGGCAAAGTGATCAAGGAGGCAGGTCCATCGATCCCGGTCGAGATCCTCGGTCTCTCCGACGTCCCGGCTGCCGGACAGGAAGCGGTCGTTCTGGGGGATGAGCGCAAGGCGCGCGAGATCGCCCTGTTCCGCCAGGGCAAGTATCGCGATGTCAAGCTGGCGACCAAGCAGGCGGCCAGCCTCGAGAGCATTCTCGAGCAGATGACCGAGGCCGAGGCGAAGGTCCTGGCGCTGATCATCAAGGCCGATGTCCAGGGCTCGCAGGAGGCGCTGGTGCAGTCGCTGCACAAACTGTCGACCGGTGAGGTCAAGGTGAACGTCATCCACGCCGCGGTTGGCGCGATCAGCGAGTCCGACGTTCACCTGGCACAGGCGTCGAAGGCAGTGATCATCGGCTTCAACACGCGCGCCGATGCCGGTGCCCGCAAGGCGGCGGAAGCGGCCGGGGTCGATATCCGCTACTACAACATCATCTACGATGCAGTGGACGAGGTGAAGGCGGCGTTGTCGGGAATGCTGGCGCCGGAGAAACGGGAGGACATCACCGGCCTGATCGAGATCAGGCAGGTGTTCCGCGCCACCCGGATCGGCACGATCGCCGGTTGCTACGTTCTCGAAGGCGTCGTCAAGCGCAGTTCGCGTGCCCGCCTGCTGCGCAACCACATCGTCCTCTGGGACGGCGAGATCGAGTCGCTGAAACGCTTCAAGGAGGATGTCAGGGAGGTGCGCGGCGGCTTCGAGTGCGGTCTGTCGCTGAAGAACTTCAGCGGCTATGTCGAGGGCGACCAGGTCGAGGTCTACGACGTCACGGAAGTCGCGAGGACGCTCTGAGTGGCCGGCAGCAGGAGTTTTTCCCGCCGCGAGCGGGTTGCCGAGCAGATTCGTCGCGAACTCGCCGACCTGATCCACAGCGAGCTGCGTGATCCGCGGGTCGGCATGGTCAGCCTGACGGAAGTCGCCGTCAGTGCCGATTACGCGCACGCCAAGGTGTACTTCAGCAGTCTGGCCGGCAGCGACCAGCTCGACTCGGTGCTGGCCGGTCTGGAACATGCGGCCGGCTTCCTGCGCACTGAGCTTGGCAAGCGGATCAGCATCCACATGACACCGCAGCTGCATTTCATTTTCGATCAGTCGCTTGAACGCGGCGCGCAGCTCTCGCGCCTGATCAGCGAGGCAGCGGCGATCTCCGACCACGGCGAGCATCCCGAGCATCCCGAGCAAACACACCACCCCGAGCATCCCGAGCGCTCCTGAAGTGACGGCGCGCAAGAGCTGGCGCCGCGTGGACGGCGTGCTGCTGCTCGACAAGCCGGGCGGCATGACCTCGAATGCGGCGTTGCAGGTCGCCCGCCGTCTCTATTCGGCTGCCAAGGCCGGACATACCGGAACCCTCGACCCGCTCGCCAGCGGCCTGTTGCCGTTGTGCTTTGGTGAGGCGACGAAATTCTCGACCGATCTGCTGGCAGCCGACAAGAGCTACGAGTGCGAAGTCGTTTTCGGCATCAGTACCGACACCGGCGATGCCGATGGCCGCATCCTGACGCGTTCGCCGGTGGGCTTTTCTGCCGCCGAACTCGAGCACGCTCTGCAGGGCCTTCGGGGTTCGATTCGCCAGGTGCCGCCGATGTATTCGGCGCTGAAACGGGAAGGGCGGCCGCTGTATGAGCTGGCACGCCAGGGTGTCGAGGTCGAGCGCGCGCCGCGCGAAGTCTGCATCCACGAACTGCGATTGGACGAATTCTCGGCTGATCGCTGTCGTCTGCTGGTGCGCTGCAGCAAGGGCACCTATGTGCGCAGCCTGGCCATGGACCTCGGTTCCGCGCTCGGCTGCGGTGCGCATCTCGGCGCCCTGCGCCGCGTCGCCGTCGGCCCGCTGCAGATCGCCGATGCCGTCGCCCTCGACGTGCTGGCAACACTGGCCGAGGACGATCGCCAGGGCTTGCTCCTGCCTCCCGATGCGCTGCTGCAGGGCCTGCCCCGCGTGCTGCTCGACGAGGCCGGCGGCGAGCGTTTCCTGCACGGCAACCGCGTCGGTGTCGGCGCGACGGCCGGTCGTTGCCGGGTCTATGCCGGCAGCCGCCTGCTCGGTCTCGGCGAGGTCGACGCCAGCGGCAACCTGCAACCGCGGCGAGTCCTCGGCGCGCCGGAGAAGTAGCCAGCACTGCCGGGCGCCAGCCGATGCGTCGTGCCTGCGTTTGCCGGTTCAGTCGGTGATGATTCGACCGTCGACCAGGTCGAGCCGCCGCATGGCGGCCAGCTCGATGACGTCGCGGTCGTGACAGGCGATGACCGCCGTCGTTCCCGCATCGGCGAAAGTGCGCAGCAGCTCGATGGTCTGTCGCCGCGAGTCGGCGTCGAGGCTGGCCGTCGGTTCGTCGAGGAGCAGCAGCCGCGGCCGCAGAACCCAGGCCCGGGCCAGCGCCAGGCGCTGCTTCTCGCCGCCGGATAGCCGGGCTGGCGGCGTGTCGAGCAGGTGGTTCAGGCGTGCCCAGGACAGCGCCTCAGCGACCCGTCGCTCGCGCTCGGCACCGGGGACGCCGCGGGCGCGCAGCCCGTAGGCGATGTTGTCGATGACGCTGCTGTGGAAGAGATAGGGTTGCTGATGCACATAGGTGACCTGTTTTCGCAGCCAGTCGGGGTACGGACGCCAGGCAAACGGCCGCCCGTCGAAGCAGCCAGTGCCGCCGTCAGGGGCATCGATGCCGGCGAGAATCCGCAGCAGGGTGGACTTGCCGCTGCCGTTCTCACCCGTCAGCACGCAGCTCTCACCATCCGCCAGGCACAACTCGTCGATCGCCAGCAGCCGACGCTGCGCCAGCGATCTGGTGAGGGAGCGCACGGAGAGCAGGCTCATCGTCGCGCTTCGCCCTGGAAGAAGGCGAATGCCGTATTGATTCCCAGGGCGACGAGCAGCAGGACGATGCCGAGGGCGATGCCCTGCGCGAAGTCGCCCTTGCTGGTCTCGAGCGCGATGGCGGTCGGCATGTTGCGGGTCACGCCGGCAATGTTGCCACCGACCATCAGCGCGCAGCCGATTTCCGAGACGATGCGGCCGAAGGCGCTGCAGACTGCCGCCATCAGCGCAAAGCGCACCTCGAGCAGCAGCGTCCACGCGATTCGGGGTGCCGAGGCGCCGAGCGCCAGCGCCGTCTCGCGGGCGCGCGGATCGGCGCCCTGGATTGCCGAGAGCGAGAAGGCAATGAGGACCGGCAGCGCGATCAACACCTGGCCAATGATCATCGCCGTCTGGGTGAACAACAGCTGCAGGTGGCCGAACACGCCCTGGCGCGAGAGCAGCAGGTAGAGGATCAGTCCGACGACGACGGTGGGTGATGCCAGCAGACCCTGGGTGAGGATGATCACCAGCCGCCGGCCGGGAAAGACGACGGTCGCCAGCAGGTAGCCGGCGGCGATGCCGAGTGGCGTCGCCACGAGCATGGCGCGCAGAGTCACCGACAGCGATACGCCGACGATGCCCCAGAGTTCGGGATCACCCGAGACGAGCAGCAGCAGGGCTGCCCGGGTGGCGTCCAGAAGTCCCAAGCGGCGCCCCTCAGTTGTCGGCCGCGACGAAGAAGAGCTGCGTACCGTGCGGCCGGAAGGCGCTGATCGCGGCACGGCCGGCGGGGCCGGTCAGCCAGTCGATCAGCGCCAGCGCGCCGGCGTGATTGACCTGCGGATGGTTGCGCGGGTTGACGGCGATGACGCCGTAGGGATTGAACATCCTGCGGTCGCCCTGGAAGACGATCTCGAGACCGGTGCGCGCGCCGTAGGTGGCATGCGTGGCGCGATCGGACAGCGTGTAGGCCTGCATTTCTCCCGCCATCATCAACACCTCGCCCATGCCGAGTCCAGCCGAGACGTACCATGGCCTGCCGCTGACCTGCAGCGCCAGTTGCTGCCAGTAGCTCTGCTCCATGCGATCGGTTCCCGAATCGTCGCCACGTGATACGAAACGCGTCTGGCTGTCGGCGATCCGCCGGAAGGCGGCGAGCACGTCGCCACTCCGGCGGACGCCCGCCGGGTCGCTGCGCGGACCGAGGAGAACGAAATCGTTGTACATCACATCGCGCCGCCCGACACCGTGGCCGGCGGCAACGAAGGCGTCCTCGCCGCGTCGGTCATGCACGAGGATGGCATCGACGTCGCCATTCTGCGCCAGCTTGAGCGCCTTGCCGCTGCCGACCGCGATGACCTGGACGCGCATGCCGTGCTGGCGCTCGAATTGCGGCAGGATGGCTCGCAGCAGCCCCGAGTTGTCCGTGCTGGTGGTCGTCGCGAGCCGCAACACGTCGGCCGCGAGAACCGGCAGCCAACTGCCGGCCAGCAGCCAGCCCGCCAGCAGCAGGCGCAGCATCCGCAACGATGTCCAACCCATCTCCGTCCCCCTGGCCAAGGTCTCGGCCAGTCGCAGCGCTGGCCGAACGAACGGCAGTCTAGCGGCAAATCGACCCTCGGCCAAACTCCCGCGCGCTGCCGCGCGACGCTTGGCGCCGCAGCGACGAGGCGGCAGCGACGCGTGCCGCCGTTGCGCCGCCAAGTCGTTCAACCGCCTTCGTTCGCGCGTGCCCGCGCGCGAACACGGTCCGCAGAAAGCGCTTGCGCAGCCCGCATCACGGTCTAAACTGATTCGGGGGCAGGGGTTTTCCTGCAGCCCGGGACTGACCAAGGAGAGCGACGATGAACGGGAAGTGGTTTCACATCTGCGTTGCGGCAGCGACTGCCGGAGTACTCGCCGGTAGCGCCATGGCGGCCGAACGCCTGGATATCGGCAAGCGGGAGTACGAAGCGAACTGTGTTGCCTGTCACGGCCCGAAGGGCAAGGGGGACGGCCCGTTCAACGAGTTCCTGCGGGTCAAGACGCCCGATCTGACCGTACTGACCAGGAACAACGGCGGTCTCTTTCCGGTGAATCGGGTACTCGAGGCGATCGACGGCCGCGCCCTCGTCAAGGGGCATGGAACCCGTGAGATGCCGATCTGGGGCGACGTCTATGATGCGCAGGCGCAGCCGCAGTTCGACGATTACGGCTACAACGCCAAGCTCTTCGTCTGGGCACGGACGCTGGCACTGGTCGATTACCTGAGCCGTCTGCAGGTCAAGTGAGAGTCGCTGCGCACGAACCGATGGTCGGGCTCATGCGGAGCTTTGGCGCATGCAGGTTCGGTCACTGACATTCCATTGAGGAAGTGCGGTCGAAGTGTCGCCAGGAAATCGACCAGAGTGGATTCCGCTGGCAGCAGCGGTTCCGCCGGCTGCGGCGAAGCGGTGAGCGGGAGATGGCATGAAGAAAACGTGTGTATGGCTGCTGATGGCATTGGGTCTTGGCGGATGTGCGAGCGAGGTCACTCGTCACCCGGTCAGACAAGGTACGTGCGGACCGTCATTGGCCTCGGCCTCTTTGTCGGACGGGTTTACCCGGAACTCGTAGACGAGGCAACAGGGCAGAAGGAACTTGAAGAAGCGAGCTACATCGGGCCGCCGCTGAAACAGGGGGTGAAAGCAGAGGCCAAAGCGCAATAGAGATGGCATGCATTCGTGCGCAACTTCCTGACTGAGGGTGCGCCGGGCGAGGCAGACCAGCGGCATTGCCTCCAGGGCAGATCCGCACGAACCATGGGTTTTCGACGCTTCGAGTAAGCGCGTTCCAGGCGACGGCGACAGCTCGCAGTCGCCGTCGCGGCGGCTTGGCTCGTCGGTGCACGACCCGGCGAGCCACCACTGCAGTTGCTGCGGCCGTAGCGATCGGGCTCCAGCCGGCGTGCGCCCCGCAGCGCTGGATGCTGCGATGCGGTAGAATCGCGCTCATGCTCTATCCGCTTCTCCGCCACTTCTTTTTCGCGCTCGATCCGGAAGTCGCGCACGGCATCGGCATGGCGGGCGTCGACCTGCTGCGGGCAACCGGCGCGAGCTGCCTGCTGGCGAATCCGGTGCCACCGGATCCCGTGTCGGTGATGGGACTCAGCTTTCCCAATCCCGTTGGCCTGGCCGCCGGGCTCGACAAGAATGGCGAGCACATCGATGCGCTGGCGGCGCTGGGCTTCGGCTTCATCGAAGTCGGTACCGTCACCCCGCGGCCGCAGCCGGGAAATCCTCGGCCGCGGATGTTCCGGATTCCCGAGCGGCAGGCGATCATCAATCGCATGGGTTTCAACAACGATGGCGTCGACAGGCTGCTGGACAACGTCGCCGCGGCGCGCTTCCCGCGCCAGGGTGGTGTCCTCGGCATCAACATCGGCAAGAACTTCGATACGCCGATCGACCGGGCTGCCGACGACTACCTGTTCTGTCTCGACCGGGTCTATGCCGCCGCCAGTTACGTCGCGGTGAACATATCGAGCCCGAATACCAGGAACCTGCGCGAGTTGCAGCAGGACGCGGCGCTCGATGCGCTGCTCGGCAGCCTGAAGGCGGCGCAGTCGAGGCTCGCCGACCGGCATGGCCGCTACGTCCCGCTGGCACTGAAGATCGCCCCCGACCTCGACGAGGCGCAGGTGCGGGCGATTGCCGACCTGCTTCGCCGGCACCGCATCGATGCCGTCATCGCCACCAACACCACGGTGACGCGAGCCGGTGTCGAGGGCATGCCGCATGCCGACGAGGCGGGCGGGCTGTCCGGGGCGCCGCTGCGCGCTTCATCGACTGCCATTGCCAGGCAACTGGCCGTGGCGCTGGCCGGCGAACTGCCGATCATCGGCGTCGGCGGCATCATGAGCGGCGCCGACGCGGCCGCCAGGATCGCCGCCGGCGCCTGCCTGGTGCAGTTCTACACCGGTTTCATTTACCGCGGACCGGCGCTCGTCGGCGAGGCGGCAGCCGCGATTGCCCGGCAACGGCAGGCATGAGCAGCGATGACGGCGTCGCGCATGTGGTTGAATGTGCTCTGGCGGCGGGTGATAATCACGCGGCTGTCGATTGCGCAGCCTTCCACTCCCCGCAGCCGTGACCCACTACCTGTTCCTGCTCGTCGGCGCCGTCCTCGTCAATAACGTCGTCCTGGTCAAGATCCTCGGGCTGTGCCCGTTCATGGGCGTCTCCAAGAAGCTGGAGACGGCTTTCGGCATGGGCGCGGCGACGACCTTCGTCCTCACCGTCGCCACCGGCGCCAGCTACATCATCGACCACTACCTGCTGCTGCCCTTCGGTCTCGAGTACCTGCGCACGCTCTCGTTCATCGTCACCATCGCCGCCATCGTCCAGTTGACCGAGATGGTGATCCAGAAGACCAGCCCGTTGCTGCACCAGGTCCTCGGCATCTACTTGCCGCTGATCACCACCAACTGCGCCGTCCTCGGCGTGCCGCTGCTGAACATCGCCAATCGGCACGACTTCGTCGAGTCGCTGCTCTTCGGCGCCGGCAGCGCCGTCGGTTTCTCGTTCGTGCTGGTGCTTTTCGCCGGCATCCGCGAGCGCGTCGAGGGCGCCGACGTGCCGCTCCACTTCCGCGGCGCAGCGATCGCGATGGTCACCGCCGGTCTGATGAGCCTGGCGTTCATGGGCTTCGCCGGTTTGGACAGGTACCAGTGATCACCGCCCTGGCGATCATGGCCCTGGGCGCCATCGTTCTCGGCGCGGCACTCGGCTATGCGTCGATCCGCTTCAAGGTCGAGGGCGACCCGCTGGTCGAGAAAATCGAGGCCATCCTGCCGCAGACACAGTGCGGACAGTGCGGCTATCCCGGCTGCAAGCCCTATGCGGCGGCGATTTCGGCCGGCGAGGCGGACATCAATCTGTGTCCGCCGGGGGGAATGGACGGTGTGCGCAAGCTTGCCGACCTGCTCGGTCGTGAGGTCAAGCCGCTGGAAGCCGAGGAAAAGCCGAAGCAGATCGCGATCATCGACGAACAGACCTGCATCGGCTGCACGCTCTGCATCCAGGCCTGTCCGGTCGATGCGATCCTGGGCGCCGCGAAGCAGATGCATACCATCATCGAGCCGTTGTGTACCGGCTGCGAACTGTGCGTCAAGCCCTGCCCGGTCGAGTGCATCAGCATGCAGCCGATCGCCGAGAACATCGACAACTGGAAGTGGAAGTACCCGGTTTTCGAGATCAAGCGTGCCGCCTGAGGCAATGACGGTGCTGGCGCAACTGTTCCGCTTCAAGGGCGGAGTCAAACCGCAAACCAACAAGACGATTTCGGTGCAGGAGCCGATCGCCCAGGCGCCGCTGCCCGCACGCCTGTTCGTACCGCTGCACCAGAGCATCGGCGGGGCGCCGAATCCGCTGGTGCAGGCCGGCGACACGGTGCGCAAGGGGCAACTGATCGGTGGTGCCGATGCCTGGGTGTCGGCCGCGGTGCATGCGCCGACCTCCGGCCGCGTCCTGGCCGTCGAAGAGCATGTCGCTGCGCATCCATCGGGCCTGCCGACGCTCTCCGTGGTCATCGAACCGGATGGGCGTGACGAGTGGATCGAGCGGCGGCCGGTCGACCACCAGAGCCTGCCTCCCGAGCGCGTGCGCGAGCTGCTGCGCGATGCCGGCGTCGTCGGTCTCGGCGGTGCCGCGTTTCCCAGCCACGCCAAGTTGACGCCGGCACGCAGCGTGGCGATGGAGCAACTGGTCATCAACGGTGCCGAGTGCGAACCGTTCATGACCTGCGACGACATGCTGATGCGCGAGCGCGCCGACGAGATCGTCCGCGGCATCGCCATCTTCCGTGAGCTGCTGGCGGCGCGCGAAGTGCTGATCGGCATCGAGGACAACAAGCAGGAAGCGATCGCCGCCATGCACGAGGCGGTCCTTCGCCTGGCGCCCGATTACCGCGTCGTTGCCGTGCCGACGCGCTATCCGGCCGGCGGCGCCAAGCAGCTGATTCGCGTGCTCACCGGCAAGGAGGTCCCGGCCAGCCGCCGGTCGACCGAACTCGGCGTGCAATGCTTCAACGTCGCCACCGTATACACCGCCTACCGGGCGCTCGCCTGCGGCGAACCGGTACTCTCGCGCATCGTCACGCTGACCGGTAACGTCGAGCGGCCGCGCAACTGGGAGGTGTCGCTGGGAACGCCGATGCGCGAGGTGGTGGCCCTCGCGCGACCACGGGCCGACACAGGCAGCTTCCTCATGGGCGGCCCGATGATGGGCTTCGAGATTCCCGACCTTGACGCGCCCGTGGTCAAGGCGACCAACTGCATCATCGCCGCTTCGCCCGGGCTCTTTCCGCCGCCGCCGCCGGAAATGCCCTGCATCCGCTGCGGCGCCTGTGCCGAGGTCTGCCCGCACGAGCTGCAACCTTTCGAGCTCTACTGGTTCTCGCGCGCAAGGAATTTCGGCAAGACGCAGGAGTATTACATCTTCGACTGCATCGAGTGCGGTTGCTGCAGCTATGTCTGCCCGTCGCACATTCCGCTGGTGCAGTATTTCCGTTTTGCCAAGAGCGAAATCTGGGCGCGCGAGCGCGAAAAGCAGGCGGCCGACGCCGCCAAGGAACGCTTCGAGCTGCGCAACGCGCGTGCCGAGCGCGAGCAGGCCGAGAAGGCCGAGCGCCTGGCGCGGGCGGCAAGCGCCAGGACGAGCGAGAAGAAGGCGCCGCCAGAGCGGACAAACGCGGTTGACAGCCCGCCCGCGGCCGCTGCCGGCGAGCCCGCGGCAGCGGCGGCGACCGACGCGGACGCGATCAGGAAGGCCGCCATCGCAGCGGCCATGGCGCGCGCTCGGGCGCAGCGCGAGCTGGCGCAGCCGAAGAACACCGACCGGTTGAGCGCCGAACAGGAGCGCGAGATTGCCGCTGTCGAGGCGCGCCGGGGGGCGCAGCCGGCGACACCGGAGGCCACCGCAGGAGCCGCCGGGAGCGGCGCGCCGGCCGGGCCGCAGCGGGGCGAATGATGGCCTGGTCGACGCCGCCCTACCTGCTGGCCGACGTCAGCGTGCGCCGCGTCATGCTGCAGGTTCTGGTCGCGCTGCTGCCGGGGATCGCCGCCTATGTCTGGCTGATCGGTCCGAGCATCCTCGTGCAGCTGGTGATCGCCACGCTGGCGGCGCTGCTCGGCGAAGCGGTGATGCTGCGGCTGCGCCGCCGGCCGCTGCTCCTGTTTCTCACCGACGGCAGCGCGATCGTCAGTGCGTGGCTCATCGCCCTCGCTTTTCCGCCACTCTCGCCGTGGTGGCTGACCGTCGTCGGCGTCCTCTTCGCCATCGTCATCGCCAAGCATCTCTACGGCGGGCTGGGCCAGAACCCCTTCAATCCGGCGATGATCGCCTTCGCCGCATGTATCGTCTCGTTCCCGGCGCTGATGTCGCAATGGCCGGCGCTGGGTCTCAAGCTGAGCCTCGCCGAGCAGTTCGAGATCATCGCCGGGCTGGCGCCGCGGATCGATGCGATGAGCGGCGCGACGCCGCTCGATGCGTTGAAGACGGCTCTGAAACTCGGCGAAGGGGCGGTCGATGTGCCGACGCTGCTGGCAAACCAGGACGTCTTCGGCAATTTCGCCGGCCGCGGCTGGGAGTGGGTCAGCGTCGGCTACCTGCTCGGCGGCCTCTGGTTGTGGCAGCGGAAGATCATCACCTGGCAGACGCCGGTCGCCTTCGTCGGCGGTCTCACGCTCCTGGCTGCCATCCTCTGGGCGTGGAACCCGCAGCAGTTCGCCAGTCCGCTGTTCCATCTCTTCTCGGGTGGTTCGCTGCTCGGTGCCTTCTTCATCGTCACCGATCCGGTCTCCGGGTCCACGACCTTCCGCGGCAAGCTGATCTTCGGTTTTCTTGCCGGCGCGATCGCTTACGTCATCCGCGTCTTCGGCGGTTACCCTGACGGCGTCGCCTTCGCCGTGCTGCTGATGAACCTTTGTGTGCCGCTGATCGACATGTACACGCAGCCGCCGATCTTCGGCATGAAGAATCCGAAATGACACCGCCGGTGAAGACACCGACGGCACCGGTGATGGCCCTGCGGACGGCGGTCATCCTGCTGATCTTCGTCATAGCGTTCACCAGCCTGCTGGCTGCAGCCCATCTGTGGACACGGCCAGCAATCGAGGAAGCGGCCGCGGCCGAGAAGATGAAACTGATCGGCGAGGTGTTGCCGCCCGGTCTGTACGACAATGACCTGCTCGCCGACAGCCGCCGCCTGGCACCGGCTGCCGGGCTCGGACTGGAGGAGGAATCGACGGCCTATCTCGCGCGCAAGGGCGGCAGGGCGAGCGCGCTGGTTTTCGAGGCCGCCGCCGCCGACGGCTATGCGGGCCGCATCCGGCTGCTGCTCGCCGTTGCCGTTGACGGCACCCTGCTCGGGGTGCGGGTGACGCAGCACAAGGAGACGCCCGGCCTCGGCGATTACATCGAGCCGCGCAAGGACCGCAACAAGGAACGGCCATGGATCAGGCAGTTCGACGGCCTCTCGCTGGCGGCCGTCGGCGACCGCGCGTGGCGCGTGCGTAAGGATGGCGGCCGCTTCGATGCGGTGGCCGGGGCGACGGTGACGCCGCGCGCCGTCATCAAGGCCGTGCACCGGGCGCTGCAATACGTCGCCGAAAACCGGCAGCAGTTGTTCACGGCAGATGGAGCAGGGAAATGATCAGTCGCGATGAACTCAGCGAGATCAGGGACAACGGTCTCTGGAAGCAGAATTCGAGCCTGGTGCAGATTCTCGGCCTGTGCCCGCTGCTGGCGGTGACGACCAACGTCGTCAATGGCGTCATGCTGTCGCTGGCGACGATCATCGTCATGGCCATCGCCAACGTCGCCGTCGCCTCGCTGCGCAACCTGATCCCGCACGAGATTCGCATTCCGGTCTTCATCCTGATCGTCGCCGCGCTGGTGACGGTCGTCGATCTGCTGTTCAACGCCCAGCTGCACGAACTCTACCTGGTGCTCGGCATCTTCATTCCATTGATCGTCACCAACTGCATCGTGTTGGCGCGGGTCGAGGCCTTCGCCAACAAGAACCCGCCGCTGCAAGCTGCCTTCGACGGCGTGTTCATGGGAGTCGGCATGCTGTGGACCCTGGCACTGCTCGGCGGGCTGCGCGAACTGATCGGCGGTGGCACGCTGTTCTCCGGCATCGACATGGTCTTTCCCGGGCTGCAGCCACTGCAGTTGCTGCCCGCCGACTACCCCGGACTGCTGCTCGCCATGCTGCCGCCGGGTGCCTTCATCCTGCTCGGCTGCCTGATCGCCTGGAAGAACTGGGTCGAGGCGCGTGCCGCCGCGCGCCATTCGGGCCAGCGCTCGCTGCCGACGCCGCCAGCGCCACTGACCGACCATGCCTGAGGCGCCGGTGAACCAGAACGGTTCGCCCGCGGCGCGAGCCGAGGCGATCTTCACCCGGTTGCGCGCCGGCAATCCGCTGCCGACGACCGAACTCGAGTACGCCACCCCGTTCCAGTTGCTGATCGCGGTCATCCTGTCGGCGCAGGCGACCGACAGGAGCGTCAATCTCGCCACCCGCAGGCTGTTTGCCGACGCGCCGACGCCACAGGCCATGCTGGCGCTCGGCGAAAGCGGCTTGGCACCGTACATCAACCGCATCGGGCTCTGGCAGGGCAAGGCGCGAAACGTCATCGCCACTTGCCACCAGCTGCTCGAGAGGCACGCCGGCGAACTGCCGCGGCAACGGGCCGAACTCGAGGCGCTGCCCGGGGTCGGCCGCAAGACCGCCAATGTGGTTCTCAATACGGCCTTCGGCGAGCCGACGATCGCCGTCGACACGCACATCTTTCGCCTCGCCAACCGCACCGGCCTGGCACCGGGGAAGACGCCGCTGGCAGTCGAGCACGAGTTGCTGCGGGTGGTGCCGCAGGAGTTCAGGCAGTCTGCCCACCACTGGCTGCTGCTGCACGGGCGCTACGTCTGCAAGGCGCGGCAGCCGGAGTGCTGGCGCTGCGCCATCGCCGACCTCTGTGACCATCCGGAGAAAGGCAGCGCGGCGCCCGCCGGCGCCCGCCGATGAGCGTTGCCAGTGCGCTGCTGGCGGGCAACGATGCCGTGCCCGCGCTGGCGGCAGCGGCCGCCAGCGCGGCGCTGGAGAAGGTCGGCAGTTGCCCGGCACGCGGCGCCCTGCTCTTCCTCTCGGCCGAGTTCACCGCGCAGGCGCAGGCGGCGGTGACTGCCGTCGCGCGCGCGCTGCGCTGTACCGAGGTCGCCGGCGGCATCGCCGCCGGCGTCTTCAGCGATGAGGGCTGGGTGCTCGACCGTCCGGCAGCGGCGGTGATGGTCTTTGCCGGCGACCTCGCGCTGCGACCGCACCGGCCGGCCGCCAGTGACCGTGCCGGGGCGATCCTCTGCTACGGCGGCAGCAGCCTGCCCCGCACCGGGAGCGATCCCGGCTGCGACCGTTTCGGCGGCTGCTTTGCCGGCCGTCCCGGAAAGTCCGACGCGATCGCCTGGCAGCAGAGTCGCCTGGTGGACCAGTGCGCGGTCGAGCTGCAGGGAGCGCGCGTCGATCTCGCCGTTTCCAGGGGCTGGCGACTGCTCGGCCGGCCGACGGCGGTGACCGGCAGCCGGGCGCTCGACCTGCTCGAACTGCAGGGTGAGCCGGCGCTCGATCACCTGCGGCGCAGCCTGCCGCCGCAACAGCAGTCTGCCGCGCGGCTGCCGCTGGCATCGCTGTGCGCGGTGTTGCTCGACGATCCGGGAATGACCAGCGACAGCGCGCGGCAGCAGGCTTTCGCCGATGGTCTGCTGCCGCCGGTGGCAATCATTGCCGCCAACGCCGACGGATCGCTGACGCTGGCGCAGCATGTCGTTGCCGGCAGCCACCTGCTGTGGGCGATACGACTGCCGGAAGCCAGCGCCGCCGACATGCGTCGCAGCCTCTCCGCTCTCCTGCCGCTGGTGCCGCCGCCGCTGGCGGCGATCGCTTTCTCGTGCATTGGTCGCGGGCCCTATCATTACGGTGCTGCCGACGAGGATCTTGCCTGCCTGCACGAACTCCTGCCGCAGCTGCCGCTGATCGGCGCCTACGGCACCGGGCAGATGGCGCCCGTCCGGCGCGGCGGCAACCGGCTGCTGCAGAATTCCGTCGTCACTGCCCTGATCAGACAAACAGCAAGGAGGAGCGATGTTCAACCCGACGCGTGAACAGGTCCGGCAGTTCTTCTGCCAGGCCTGGCAGAAGCATCGCCAGCGCCTGGTCCTCGAAGGCGCGGAGGTGACGGCCGCCGACCTGATCCTCGAGCACCCCGAGTACCATGCGCTGCTCGAAGACCCGGCAACGGCGATCCCGCAGGAGTTCGGTCCCGAAAGCGGGCAGATGAACCCTTTCCTGCATCTCTCGCTGCATCTGGCAGTCGCCGAGCAGATCAGCATCGACCAGCCACCGGGGATTCGCTCCGCCTACCAGGTGCTGCGCGCCCGCGTCGGCGATCACGATGCGGCGCACGCCATCCTCGAGTGCCTCGGCGAGACGATCTGGCGTGCCGAACGCCACGGTCAGGCGATGGATGCGAACGCCTACCTCGACTGCGTGCGGCGGGCTGCCGCCGGCTGAGGCTCCGTCCGGCAGCGCCGCGCAGCGCTGACCGCGGGGCGCGATTGCGGGTACAATCGGCCGCACTTGCCGAGGAATTTCACCATGCGCTTCTCCGGATCAGCCACCTACGTCACCACCCGCGACCTCAACCTGGCGGTGAACGCCGCCATCACCCTGCAACGGCCGCTGCTGATCAAGGGCGAGCCGGGTACCGGCAAGACGATGCTCGCCGAGGAAGTGGCGGCCGCGCTCGGCATGCCGCTTTTCCAGTGGCACATCAAGTCGACCACCAAGGCGCAGCAGGGCCTCTACGAATACGACGCGGTTTCGCGCCTGCGCGACTCGCAACTGGGCGAGGCGAGGGTCGCCGACATCGGCAGCTACATCGTCAAGGGCGTGCTGTGGCAGGCGTTCGAGTGCGAGACGGCATCGGTCGTGCTGATCGACGAGATCGACAAGGCGGACATCGAGTTTCCCAACGACCTGCTGCGCGAACTCGACCGGATGGAATTCTTCGTCTACGAAACGCGGCAGACCGTTCGCGCCCGCCAGCGGCCGGTCGTCGTCATCACCTCGAACAACGAGAAGGAACTGCCCGACGCCTTCCTGCGTCGCTGCTTCTTCCACTACATCCGCTTTCCGGACAAGGAGACGATGCAGTCGATCGTCGACGTCCATTTCCCTGGTCTCAAGCCGGCGTTGCTGCGCGAGGCGCTCGAGGTCTTTTTCGAACTGCGCGAGATTCCCGGCCTGAAGAAGAAGCCCTCGACCTCGGAACTGCTCGACTGGCTGAAGCTCCTGCTGGCCGAGGACATTCCGCCCGAAGTGCTGCGCAGCAAGGAGCAGAAGGCAGCCATCCCGCCGCTGCACGGTGCCTTGCTGAAGAACGAGCAGGACGTGCACCTTTTCGAGCGCCTGATCTTCATGGCGCGCCACAACCGCTGACGCCGGCATGAAGCCGCCTGTGCCGTGAGTGGCGCCGACGACCGCCGACGATGCTGATCGACTTCTTCCTGCACCTCAAGGCGAGCCGCCTGCCGGTGTCGATCCAGGAGTTCCTCACCCTGCTCGAGGCGTTGCGGCAGCATGTCATCGCGCACAGCATCGACGATTTCTACCTCCTTTCGCGCGCCGTTCTGGTCAAGGACGAAAGCCACTTCGACAAGTTCGACCGGGCCTTCGGCGAGTATTTCAAGGGGGTCGAGGCGCTGCCTGGAATGGAGGTACTGATCCCGGAGGAATGGCTGCGGCGGGCGGTGAAGAAACACCTCAGCGACGCCGAGCGGGCACGGCTCGAGAAGCTCGGCTGGGAGAAGCTGATGGAGACCTTCCGGCAGCGACTGGCCGAACAGAAGGAGCGTCACTCCGGCGGCAGCAAGTGGATCGGCAGCGGTGGCAGCTCGCCCTTCGGCCACGGCGGCACCCACCCGGAAGGGATCCGGCTCGGCGGCCGGAGCGAGAACCGGTCGGCGGTGAAGGTCTGGGAGCGGCGCGAGTATCGCAACCTCGACGACAGCGTCGAACTCGGCACGCGCAACATCAAGGTCGCCCTGCGCCGCCTGCGCCGCTTCGCGCGCGAGGGCGCTGCCGAGGAACTCGACCTCGAAGGAACGATCGCCGGCACGGCGCGGAATGCCGGCTGGCTCGACCTGAAATTGCGGCCGGAGCGCCACAACGCCGTCAAGGTGCTGCTGCTGCTCGACATCGGCGGCTCGATGGACGATCACATCCGCGTCTGCGAGGAACTCTTTTCCGCCTGCCGCAGCGAGTTCAAGCACCTCGAACACTACTACTTCCACAATTGCGTCTACGACTACCTCTGGCGCGACAATCGCCGCCGCCACAGCGAGCGGATCGCGACGCACGACGTCCTGCACCGCTACGGCAACGACTACAAGCTGATCTTCGTCGGTGACGCCTCGATGAGTCCCTACGAGTTGCTGCAGCCGAACGGCAGCATCGAGTTCAACAACGTCGAGCCCGGCGCCGCCTGGTTGCGTCGCCTCGCAGACACCTGGCCACACAGCATCTGGCTCAACCCAGAAGCCGAGCATTCGTGGCCGTACCGGCAATCGACCTCGCTGATCCACAATCTGCTCGGCGGCCGCATGTTCCCGTTGACGCTCGACGGCCTCGAGCGGGGGATGCGCCTGCTCAGCAAGTAGCGGTGCGCCGCCCGCGCCGGTGGCTGGTGGCGCGCAGCACGGGTCGTGTTGCGCCTGCCGCTACGGCGATCTGCACCGCTGCCGGTCGCTGCTTCGCCGGCGCCGCCATTGCTTCACGGCAGCGGCTTGCCGTCGCGTCCGATCACGCGCTGGTGGCTGTAATCGGCTGCCGGCGGACGGGCGACCGTGCCGCGTGCCTGCAGGTAGTCGACGAAGGTCTGCGTGTAGCTGAGATAGGTGTTCACGCTGCGGCCCGCCTGGTTGATCCGGGCGAGCGTGGCGTAACCGTCACCGCCGGTCGCCAGGTAATCGCTGGTGACGACGGTATAGCTGCGCTCCGGGTCGATTGCCTGCCAGGCGTCGCGATCCCTGGCGCGCACCTCGATCCGGCTGAAGCGGCTGCCGCGAGGCTGCCGCAGGTCAAGGTGCCAGCGCAGGCCGGCAGCGTAGGGGTGCGAGCCATCCGAGCCACCGTCGTCGAGATGGTTGCCGACCGCATCTTCGAGGACCTCGGCGAGCTGGCGACCAGTCAGTTGCAGTTCGTAGAGGACATTGGTGTACGGCAGGACGGTGTAGGCCGTGCCATAGGTGACCTCGCCCCGGGGCAGCGGCGTGCGGATGCCGCCGCCATTCTGCAGCGCGAAGTCGGCGAGCCTGCTGGCCTGGCGATAGGCTTCGGCAACCGCCTGCGCGATGTCGCTGCCCCGCGCCAGCTGGTTGGCGTTTTCACAGCCACTGACGCCGCCGCTGCGGTTGGTCGCTTCACCCGGGACGCGCACGAGGCACAGTGATTCACTGGCGGTGCCGATCCGCTGCCGCTTCATGTCGTCGAGCCGGCTGGCGTAGCGGGCGAGTTCGGCCTGCGCCGATGGATCGTGAGCGACGGACCGGGCGCCCGAGCCCTGCAGCGCGGCGAGTATCCGCTGACGCGCCGCCGCGTTGACGGCGACGAAGGTGCCGCTGCCGTCGGGCTGCCGGAAGTCGTCGCCGAGTGGCAGGGTCAGCGAGCCGCCGCAGCTCGCCACCGCACCGCGCTGGTCGAAACGGACCGCCATCAGGCCGAAGATCTTGGCGTATTCCCAGGCCTGTCCGATGCACACCGGATCGCCATCGCGGTTGCGGACGACGGTCGGGTAGGGGCCGGCGGCAGAAGCAATGCCGATCGCCGAGAAATCACCGAGCAGCGTGTGCGAATCACCGCCGATGATCACATCGACGTCGCTGAGCCGGGCCGCCATCGCCTTGTCGGCCTCGTAGCCCTGGTGGGTGACGAGAACGATGTGCCGGATGCCCCGTTCGCGCAGCTCGTCGATCATCCTCTGCGCCGTCTCGACCTCGTCGTGGAAGCGGGTGCTCGGCAGCGGGCGCGAGGAGTTCATCGTCTTGCCGCGCACCTCGATGCCGACGATGCCGACGCCGATGTCGCCGAACTGCCGCACCAGGTAGGGTTGCAGGTAGTCGTTGGCACTCGCCGGCGCCAGTGGTGAGCCGATGGCCGGCTCGACGTTGGCGGCGAGGACGGTGGTCCGGCACGGCCCTTGGCGCAGGTGATCGAGAAAGCGCCGCAGCCCGGCATCGCCTTCGTCGAACTCGTGGTTGCCGAGTTCGAAGACATCGAAACAGACCGTGTTCATCAGCGCGGCGTCCGCCTCGCCGTTGTACAGCGTGTGGTAGAGGGTGCCGGTCATCGCGTCGCCGGCGTGGATCTTCAGCAGGTTCGGCAGCCCGGAGCTGGCCTTGAAGAGCGCCGTCAGGCGCGGAAAGCCGCCGGCCTCGACGCGTGTCGGCACGCCGTCGAGTCGCAACTCGAAGTCGGGCAGCGGTTCGAGGTTGGAGTGGTGATCGTTGATGTGCGCGATGTGGAGCACGAGACCGGTCGCCGGGACGGGTGCCGGCGGTGGCACGCTGTGGCAGGCGGCGAGCAGGCAGCCGATGGCGAGCAGGGCGGCGGACAGCAACGAGGGGCGGGATGTCTGGCGCATGACGAGGGTGGTCCGGAGGCAGGCTCGGAGAGCCGGCAGGGGTTGTTGCGGAAAGAGTCCACAGCATAGACCCTGCCGCCGGCATCTGCCAGCGGTTCGGCACGCGATCGCGGTGCATCATCACCCCCTTCGGCAGAAGGCCAGCGCCGCCGGGGATCGGCGCCAGCAGTTCTCATTTTAGATTCCATGGTAGCGGGTGGTGAGGGTAGAGACTGTTGGAAGGGGTAAATCAGCCGGTGTCTGGGGCGTTGGGAGCGAGGCGCTGCTGCATGAAGCGCATGAGGTGATCCCAGTCATCGAACGGCAGGTACTGTAGCAAGGCGCGCAGGTGTTCGAAGAAGGTACGGCGGGAGG
>JAGFNJ010000059.1 GCA_017592775.1 Candidatus Accumulibacter conexus
GGATTGTCTGATCGCCCACGACGGCATGCGCACCGGCGCACAGCGGTCACGAACTCCGTCGTTCGTCCGCAGGCACGGCCGCGGGGGTTGGTGGCCCATCGGCGGCGAGGGGGGGGTGAACGGTTACAACACGCCTGCCGGCTGTTCCCGCGCGGGATGATATGCAGCGGAACTTCCGGAAGATGGACGCGAGCGCGGCGAGTCATGGGGAAAGCGGTCGAGGAAGAATCAGCTAAAGTCATCACAGAAGAACGTAGTCTGTCCCCGATTTTCTATGCCGACCTAAAAAATTGGAACTCCATAGAGTTTGTATATGGCATTTTCCAACTGACCAACAAAGCGCTCAATACGTTCGCGGAGTGTATCCTGTGTGGCAACGGCTGGGCAGTTGGTATAAGAACTCCAAGTGCCACCACCAGCTTTGATCACTTCTTCGACAAATGAAACGCAGTTATTGGGTAGTACCAGCCAAGTCCACGTGTTTGCCATTAGGCCTTCAAGATACTGCAAGGCACCCCGAGCGTTAGGCAGAGACAAATATATACGCCTCAATTCAACCTTCCCTGCCTCTCGCAGGTACCGTCTGTAGCCTGTTTCGCTCATATAACGAGGATGCCCCTTCCACTCTCCTGCAACATGAAAATAGTATCCTCCTCGAGAAGGCCCTGTATAGAGAAGAAGATGTCCACAAACATTTGGCCCATCTCCGCTCACAGCGACTACAGCGATCTGAGAGCAATCAATGTCAATTAATCCACATTGATCAAGCACTTCACCATGATAACCCATGTCTCTCTCCTAAGAAAACTGCAAGGTCTCGTGCCATACTCCAGTCGGGAGAGGGAAAATCCTCACGGCTCCCCTCCCACACCACGGTGCGGACGCGTCAACCGAAAACGGGTGATAGGCCGTGTTTGCCGCGCGTTTCAAAACCGTGGTCTGTCCCCTATTTCCCCGCCGCAGGCCTCGGCTGCTCCTCAGCGCATCCAGAGCGGCCTGAACGCGTGCCCTAAATGCCGAAGCTCGGCCATTGAGTCATGGCAAGAAGCAAGACCTGACTTCCCGTCGTTGCCAACAATGCGTGCCCCCTATTTCCATTGGTCTGTAACGTTACTCAGTTACTCTCAACCCCAAGAAAACAGAGCTTGGCCGCTTTTTCCTCTGCTTTCGCTGCGCAAAAACGTGGTCTGTCCCCTATTTTCTCCTCTTCCCGATCCGCTACCTTCTTCGGTCAGACACGAGCTGAGACGTCCTTGCCATAGCTTCCCGCCGGGCCGATAGCGCTGTTTGTCGTACTGCACAAAGCGCAGTTGACCCAGGGCCGGCATCAACGCTGGCTCTCGCCATTGCTTCCCACCGCAGGCATTGCTGTCGCCACACCGTCGCCACGCCTTTACCGGCTGGGCCACCGTCATGTACTCTCCCATCCCACTCTCCACTGGTCGGAGCACGATCCCCTCAGGGGTCGCCTCGGGCGCGGTCGCGCCTAACCTCCGAGGCGCCTCTCCCGGAAACTCTCGCTGTCCTGGCTTCCGTGTGTCCGGTCCCATTTGCGCCACAAAAACGTGGTCTGTCCCCTATTGCTGCTATTGAAGTGACCAAAGGTGGGGGAATTTGACCGGCCAACGGGGCGACCGTCTCCGTCGCGATACGTCCCTGATATTCCGCCCGAAACGTTGATTTAATCGAGCCTGGCCCCTTTAACTCTCGTCTCAACGCCAGCTTACCCTCGTCGGGGTCTACCGACTACCTGCAAATCCGATGGTAGACCCCGTGACCCCCATTCTCCTTTTCGTGACTACGTTGACCCCTTATCCCTGGGTCTGCCCCCTTTTATCCCGAGATCGCCTTCATCAATCGTCGGACAAGACCTCGAGTGGCCTCGCTCTCCGTACTTGCGGATGTGACCTTATCAATCACCCAGTCTGCGGTTGCCGCTACCCTCGAAAAATGCATATTCGCCCCGTTTCTCAGAAAAATAACCCTTTCATGGGCGTCCTCATATACCTCCGATTCGCCGAAAAGTCCCCTAGCCCTAAGCTGGAGGACAGCATCTTCAAAGAAACAAATCTGGGTTAATTCTGCAATTGCCTTCTGTGAGTAGCTGTTCGAAGGAAACACGCTCAGTATTGAAAACCTGAGTTGATCTCCCTTATAAACCTTGTTCTTGTCGAATAGGATGTCGAGCGACCAATACCTGTCAGAGATCGAGAAGATTGTCCCATGTTTATTTGCCCATTTTTCATCGTGGTATGTTTCCGCAACGTCGAACTGCGTCAATATCGAGTATTCCGAGTCATTCGCTAGTCCACCGCTTGAGATGTAAGCCCAAATGTCGCGAGGCTTGATGCCAGCAACCTCAGCACTCATATCAACCTCCACATCCCTTCTTTAGATTGCGCGCAAGGTGCGCAAATTCCGCACCACGTTGCGCGAATGCCTTCTTCGCGGCATCGGCCACTGCGGCTAGTTTAGCGCGGTGAGCCGCAACCCCGAGCCACCTCTCAACCGACCCACTTATCTTCTTCCATAGACTGGGATCAGTGGAAAGTATCCTCTTGGTTGCGGGATCTGCGGGCACGAGCTTGATTCCTCCGAGGTGATCGGGACGCACACCGACATGGACAGACCCATGCCCAGGTACGTCGTGAACGTTTACGTGAACACCCCTTGTCAATACATCAGGCAGGGCGGTGTTTGCGGAGACCGGAAGGTCCGCCAGTCCGAGTGGATCAATCCAGCCTACTGGATTGTGTCCATAGGTGAACGGATTGCTGCCACCAGCTAAACCTATGGGATCTGGTGAGACGTATTGACCTATTGCGCTGAGGTAGTACCTGTATCTGTTGTAATGGAACCCGGTCTCCCGATCCTCATACTGCCCCTGCAACCGGATCGGACTTTCCACCTCGTTAACATGCAGCGTCGCAATCGCGCCCCACGCCGTATAGCTGGCTCCCCACCTAACCTCGCCGCCAGCGTCAATCAACCTCGTCGGACACCCATTCGGATCATTGTGATAGTGGTAAACGTGTCGGGCAGTTCCCGCGCCCTCAATTAGAGTCAATGGCTCGAAGGTTTCCGGGTAGTAGACGTATTCCCGCACCTTCTGCGGAATCGCGGCTTGGGCTTTCTCTCGCCGCTCGGCGATGGCGAAGACATTGGCCTCGATCGCGCGCGCAGATTCCTTTGTCTGGTTGAGGACAACGACCGACTCCCCTACCAAAGCGTCGACATCCCAATAGAACAGCGTGCGTTTCTCCCCGATCTCCTTGAAAAGCCGCCGACCAAGGGGGTCGTAGCCATATCGGGTCACCGTCCCATTAGCATAGCTCTCGACCAGCCGCTGGTTGGCATCCCACACCAAATGCAGAGAGCGCTCCCCATCCCGCCGCTCAACCAAATTCCCGGCCCGATCAAATCGATAGTAAGTCCCCTCATACTCGCCCTCGCGGCTCCATTCGCCCTCCACCACCCCGCCACCCGCCACGCGCCGGCGCCCGCCCTCCACGATCCGTGTCCTGAGCCGATCGCCTGCCGGGTCATTGAGGTAGCGGGAGATCCGGCGCTGCGGGTCGAGGTGCTCGGTGATGCGGCCGAGCGGGTCGTAACGATAGACATCGACGCCATCTTGGCTGTCGCTGCGCTGGGTGAGGTTGCCCGCCGGATCGTATTCGAAGCGGGTGGCGAATAGCGGTGACCCATTGGTCGAGACGGCTTGCTCCGTAAGATAGCCGTCGGGGCAATAGCCGAACTGGCGCGAGAGATGCGGGCTGAGTTGCTCGCGGGCAATCCGGCCGGCGCCATCCCGCTCAATGCGGATCGGCTCGTCCTGGTTGATGCGCACGGCCACGGCTTGATCGAGCGCATCGAACTCATAAGCGACCGCATTGCCCAGGCTGGTCTCGCGGGCGACCCGATTTCCGCTGGCGTCGTAGCTGTTCCTGATGGTAAAGACGCCCTGCGCCTCCTCGGTCAGCCGGCCCTCGGCGTCGAACTGGCGCTTGATGGCGGCATGCGGGTTTGCGGTCTCGACCAGGTTGCCGTTCGCGTCGTAGGCGAAGGTCTCGACGAAACCGTCGGGCAGCATCTTCTTGACGATACGACCCAGGGGATCGGTCGCGTAGCCAATGGTGCGCCCGAGCGGGTCGGTGGAGGAGCTCAGGTAGCCGCTCGCGTCGTAGGCATAGCGCCGTGCCTGCCCCCAGTAGTCCACCTCCTCGATGATGCGACCCAGCGCGTCGCGCTTGAGCTGATAGGTTTCGCCACGCTGGTTGGTGACGCCGATCAGCCGCTCTTCGGTGTCATAGTGGTACTGGACGCTGTATCCGTCGGGCTGGATGCGCTTCGCGATCTCGCCCTGGCCGAAGTACTCGAGCTTCGTCTCGGCGCCGTTCTCATCGACGTAGCGCGTCAGGTTGTCCTCCGCGTCGTAGCCGCAGCGTATGGTAGCGCCCGAGGGCAGGCGCGCATCGGTCAGCCGGCTCTTGGCGTCGTAGCGGTAGAGGGTCTTGTGATCGAGCGGGTCAAGCTTCCCGGTGACGTTGCCGAGCGCGTCGTAGGCGAAGCGGGTACGGTGACCCAGCGCATCCGTCAGACTGGCGAGATTGCCGACCGCGTCGAACGCCAACTCGGTGCGCGCGCCGCGCGGGTTGGTGAAGGCGACAAGCTGGCCGTATGCATCGTATTCGTAACGCGACACACTGCCCAGCGGCGTGGTCTGTTCGATCAGCAGGCCGCGGCCATCCCAGCTCTGCTGCCATTGCGCGCCATTCGGGTCGGTGATGGCGATGGCCTTGCTGGCAGCGTCGAACTCGGTCTGGATGCTGGCGCCGTCGGGCCGGGTGAGCTTGAGCAGGTTGCCTCGTTCATCGTAGGCGTATTCGGTGCGTCGCCCCCCGGGGTCGACGACTGCGGTCGTGCGACCGCAGTCGTCGTATTCGTAGATCGTGATGCCGTTCAGCGGGTCGATCTCGTTGATCGGCAGCCCCTGTTCGTTGAGCTTGACGACCGAGACATGACCCAGCGAGTCGGTGATGCGGCGTTCATTGATCGTGTCGACGTAGGCAAAATGGTAGTCGTACAGCCCGCCATCGCCCCAGGCATGCGCCACGCGCCAGTCTTCACCATTCCGCTTGTAGGCATAGTGGAAAGACAGGCCGTTGCGGTCGGTGTGGCGCACCATGTGGTGCGCATCGTAGGCGAAGACGTAAGGCGCACCCAGGGCGTCGATGGCCGCCACGAGGTCGCCAGCCGCGTCGTACCGATAGCGCACCAAGACGTGCCGCTGCTGCCTGTCGCTGCTCTGCAACGCGACCTGCCGCAAACGGCCGTCAACGATCTCCAGTTCGAGGCGCCGGCCAGCAGCTTCAACGATTCCGGTCAAATGCCCACTCTGGCGGATGAACTGCAGCGTGTTGCCCGCCAGATCGGCGACCTCGGCCAACGGCAGTTCGCGGGTGCCGTCGGGGCGGATCAGTTCGCCGGCCTTGGGGAAACGGTAGGTGCGGTCTTCCTTCGTGCGCACCGCGTAATGCTCGCCGCCATCGGCAAGCAGAGCGCCATCCATCAACTCCAGCTCGGCGGCTGCACGTCCGGGCTGCAGCGGCAAGCGATCGAAGTACAGCGGCCCGACACCCGGGTGGTGCAAGCTGACGACGCCGCTGCCGGGATCGATTTCCAGCCGACCATCAGCTGGTGTCTCCCAGCCGACCCCGCACACGCCCTCCCTCTTTGCCCCGGAAGAGTAGTTCCGCAACCACTCGAACGGCAGGCGGCCGGCCAAGTTGAAATCCTGGTGCTCGACCGACACTTCGCCGGTCAGGATGTTGACCGGTTCAGCACGCAGGATGACGCACTTCAGGAAGCCCGGCTTCATGTTCTTGAAGAGCTTCTGCCGCATCCGCTGGAACAGGCCCGACTTGGCGAACTTCCCCAGCGCACTGAAACCAGCCTTGAAAGCCAGGCCCATCATGTTGATCGTTGGCGGTCCACCGACAAACACGTTGGTCGGGATCGCCAAGTTGAAAATCGTCGGCAGCAGGCAGGCCTTCGGCGCACCCTTCTTCTTGGCCCTTCCCGGACTGGGCATTCCCGCCACCTGGCAGGCGAGCACCGGCAAGCCGATATACGAGAAGGGATCGCCGTCGGCAATCACCGTCATGCTGCCCATGAACAGCTCGTCCTCGCGCTCGGGCCCTTTTGGGATCAAGGGAAAACCGGGTGGAATGTGCACGACCTTGCCGCTGGTCCCCGCTGTCGCGCGCTTCATTCCGCAGACGGTGATCGTCGCACCGATGAAGGGCACGTAGTCGAACGGATCGAAGACGATCGACATGTGCGGCGTCGGCAAGGGCACGGGTGTGCCGGGCGGCACCGTGCATAGGTGGATATCGACGCCGAGCTGCGGGTCGCCGTGCTTGGCCGCCAGTGTCATGCTGCGCTCCCGTCTGCCGCCGCCAGCCCGGGACCACCGGAAAGGCCGGGAAAGGCGGCCGTGCCGACCAGAGGCCAGTCGCTACCCAGCAGCCGCCGGGAATTGGCAAAGCAGGCAGCGAAGGTACCCGAACCGTCGGCAACCAGTTGCTGCAGTTCGTCTTCGGCCGCCTGGCGCGATCGCGCCAGGGACTCATCGAGCTGGCTTTCGATCTGCAGCGCCGACGCCTCGGAGATCGTCGCGCCTGCCGCCGCTGCCTGTTCCCCGGCCTCCCGTCTGTCCTGCTCGAGTTGCCGATCCAGGCGCAGCTTCACCGCTTCGACTGACGCCGTCCTTTCGGGGTCGACGGCGCGCAGCATATCGACTGCCGCCAGCGGCAGGGTCGTCATTCCCCGGACTTCGGCACGCAACTGAGCCCCCATGGCGAGGGCGCGTCCGTAACCGACGAGAGCGCCGTCGACATCGCTCTGCCGCCAGCGGCAGTAACCCGCCATGCGCTGCGCTTCGATGGCGAGGATCGGATTGCGATCCTGCTGTGCCACCGCCGTCGCCTGGTCATAGCAGACGACGGCCTGTGCTTCGTCGCCATCTGCGAGATGCGCCCCGGCCTGGCCGAACCAGGTCTGCAGGACGAGCTTGCGGCCAGCAGGATGCTCGGCCGCCACGGTCTTTTCCGCCGCCAGTCGGGCAGCCTCGTACACCTGGATCGCCTCGCTGCAACGCGCCTCCTTCAGGAGGGCGCCGGCAACCATCAGGCGCAGGACCACCTCCTGGTCAGACCATTGCTGCGCGCGCGCGAAGGCCAGCGCATCGAGCGCTTTCGCCTTCACCTGATCGGCCGAGCCTTTTTCCAGCAGGGCAGCAAGCCCGATCAGGTGGTTGCGGAACACCCCGGCAGGGCCGCTAGTCGCTTCCTGCGCGAAGGTCTCCTGCGCCATGTTGAGGGCATTGACCTGCGGCTGTGCAACGACGATGCGCGGGTCACCACGCGTCGCCAACTCCTGGTTCTGTGGCGTCCCCAGCGTGTCCGCAAGGATCAGCCGCATCCGTTCCGGCAGGCCCCTGTCAAGCGCCCGTTCGACCCAGGAGACGAAAGCAGCCTCGTCCATCACCAACTGCGGCAGCAGGACAGCCACCACTGTCCCGACGCTGTGGTGGTATCTCGACCCGAGGGAACACAGCGCAGAGACGAATCCTTCCGGCGAATGCGGAGCGCTGGCCGGTCCCGGCATCCAGTCGGTCGCTTCGCCCTGGGTCGCCAGCTCATCCCGGCTCGCTTCATACTGCCCGACGAGCGACTGCTTGAGCACTCTTGAATACTGGATCGAATGCTCGAACGGTGCATCGAAGACGATGAACAGGTCACCGGACCGGTACGGCGTATCGTGTTTCTGGGACTCGAAGAAGGCCTGCAGCAATCGCAGGCAATCATTCTCCACCTGCCACAGCAACAGGCGGGCAGCCCGATTCTCCCTGAAGGTGATCCACTCGCCACAAAGATGGGCAAGCCGCCGTTCGACCGGGTTCAGGGCCACGCCAGATTCACCCGTTGAGAGAAATCTTGGGTGCCATCAGGGCGATCCCCATCGCGTCGATCTTGATCGATGACCCGCCAAAGGTCAGGGTGATCTGCTCCGGTTTGATCTCGACCGTCGACCCGCCAACGATCAGAGTGATGGAAGTGTCCGACGTGTACTTCGCCGCTCCGGCAATCGTGTGCGCAAGCCTGCCGGTCACCTCGACCGACTCGTTGCCCTGCACCTCCTCGACCCGATTCCCGGTGATCGAGGTCACTTCGTTGCCCTGGACCGTCTTCTTGCGGTGGTTGTTGACGGTAATCGTCTCGTCGTTGCCGACTGTTTCGGTGCGGTTGTTCTTGACGGTGATCGTCTCGTCGTTGCCGACTGTCTCGGTGCGGTTGTTCTTGACCTCCGTCGTCTCGTCATTGTCGACGGTCTTCTTGCGATCGTGGCCGACCGAGTGGGTCTCATCGTTCTCGACCTCGATCATCTGGTCCTTCTCGGCATGAATCAGGAGATGCTCGCTGCCTGTCTTGTCCTCGAACCGGATCTCGTTGTAATTCCCAACCCCGCCGCCCTGACTGGATCGGCTCTTGATGCCGGTCTGGGTCATGTTGGCGGGCAGGTCGTACGGGGGCATCTGATCGGCGTTATAGACGCGCCCGGTGATGATTGGCTGGTCCGGATCGCCCTCGAGGAAGTCGACGATCACCTCCTGCCCGACCCGCGGAATGGCGATCATTCCCCAGTTCTGGCCCGCCCAGTTCTGTGCCACCCGAATCCAGCACGAGCTGTTCTCGTCGTTGTTGCCATAGCGATCCCAGTGGAACTGGACCTTCACCCGGCCGTACTTGTCGGTGTAGATTTCGTCGCCCTGGGCGCCGACGACGATGGCCGTCTGCGGCCCTTGAACCATCGGCTTCGGGGTCAGCCGGAGAGGTTGAAAGGTCTGTGCGGCGGCGATTCCCCGAAAGCGGACGCTGAATACCTCGCCGCTGCCCTCGCCAGACTCGTGTGGGCTTTCCTCGAGCTGATAGTCGGCGCCAACGATCAGGTACTTCTGATTCTGGTCGACACGCGGATGACGCAGCAGCTTGAAGACCCCACCGCTGGCCAGTCCGTGCGCATTGCTCTCGCCATTGAACAGATCGAACTGGTGGCGCAGCTCCTCGACGCGGACACGCGCATACCGCTGGCCCTCGCCTGGCTCAGCGTACTCGCCGGGATAGTCAAAAATCTCGAACTGCGCTTGGTATTGATGCGCGAGAGGGCGCGCCGGCGCTGCGTCAGCCTGCATGTCGGCGCGGGGCTTTTCGAAGTTGAAATCGCGCGCCATGAAGCTCGTCGGCTGTATCTCGCAGCCATGCGACCAATGGCGGATGCCTTCCTCGTAACGCGTTTCCTGTGCCTCGGGATCCAGATAGGGCACCGATTCATAATGTGGCGCCGGAACGTGTGCGTGTGACCCGTCGGCAATCACCAGAGTGTGCTTTCCTCCCTGATGGCGAAAGAAGAAATGCATCCCCTCCTGCTCCATCAGTCTGGCAATGAAATTGAAATCCGTCTCACGATACTGCACGCAGTAGCGCCACGTCCGGTAGTTGGCGGTGAGTTGGAACTCGAAATCGGCGTACGGGTGTTCCTTGAACACCTCCTCGATCACCTCGCGCACCGTCTTGTCCTGGAAGATCCGGCAGTCGCTGGTGCGCGTCAGCAGCCAAGTCCACGGGCGGACGACGATCAGGTAGCGGTGGTACCGCCCCTCTGGGCCGAGCTGGAAGAAAGCCGCTGCCAGACCATTGAATTCACGCTGGGTGGTACGTGGCGTGCTCAGTACGACCGACACACTCTTGCCGAGCACTTCGTCCGCCTTGATGTCACCACGCGCCGAGAGGACGGAAACGCGGAACTCGCCGTTGCGCGACAGGCCATCACTGCCGTCCAGGGCCATGAACGACAGCTCGTCCTTGAGCGCGGTGACAACCTTCACCAGTCTTCTTACCACTGTCGCCTGGACCATCGCGTCCTCCGCATTCCCTCCCGGACCATTGCAAGCTCATGATAGCGCATGCAGTCCGATTCCGCTCCCGTCAGATCATGACGTGCGCGATTTCTCCCCACTGCCGCCGGCCCGGCCTGCCTGCGCGACGACGATCAGCCCGACCACCGGACGCCCGCCCTCGGTTCGCAGGGTTGCCGGCTGCAGCTCGACGACGACGAAACCGGCATCCTCGAGGCACTTGCGGACGTAGCCGGCGCTGTGCGCGTAGCGCCCGTGCGGATTGATCAGGTGACCGGCCGCCAACGCCCGCTCGCCACCGTCCTCGACCGAGAATGCCAGCCAGCCGCCTGCGCGCAGCGCCCGGCCTGCTGCCGCGCACACCCCATCGAGCGGACCGAAATAGCACAGTGTGTCGGCCGAAAGAACGACATCCCAGGCCCCTGCCTGCTCCGGCAGGTTGAGGAAGGCGGTCAGTTCCATCCGGTAGAGCCGGTCGTAGCAGGCCTTCCCCTCGGCCCGTTGCAGCATTCCCACCGACAGGTCGACACCGGTCAGGTGGGCGGCGTGGCTGCTGATCAGCGGACCACACAGGCCGGTGCCACAGCCCGCGTCAAGAACCTGCAACTGCCGCGCCGGCGGCGGCAGATGCCGCCTCAGTGCCCCGACGACCAGTTCCGGCGCCTTGTACGAAAGCCGCGTCTGCAGCTGCTCCTCGAAGCTCTCGGCAAAGCTGTCGAAGGTCTGCACGATGTAGTCGTCGGCAGCGCGTGTCGGAACATCGCGGCCGGAGCAGGCAGCGTACATGTGGCGTGCGAGCGGATCGTCCGGCTGCTGCACCAGCCACTGACGGAAGACCTCGGCGGCCTCATCGATCTGTCCGATCGTGTAATAGGCGAGGCCGAGCAGCTTGTGTCCATCCGGATGCTCGGGCATCAGGGTGATCGACCGGCAGTAGTGCTCGACCGCCTGCTGCTGCTTGTCCTGGGCGGCATAAAGCATGCCCAGGTTGTTGTAGGCACGAAAATGCCCGGGGTCGAGTTCCACCGCACGCTGCAGTTCGGCTTCCGCCCGCTCCTGGTCACCCGTCACGCGATAGAGGACGCCGAGGTTGTTGTGGAAATCGGCGCGCTGCGGGTCGAGCGCGACGGCTCGGCGATAGCTCTCCTCGGCTTCCGCCAGCCTGCCGAGCGCGGTGTAGAGGTTGCCCAGGTTGCCGTGGAAATCGGCAAAGTCGGGCGCCTGCGCAATCGCCTGCAGGAGCAGCGCCACCGCCTCCTCCGGCCGACCCCGCTGGAACCGCAGCAGGCCGAGGAAATGCAGCGCATCCGGATGCCCGGGTACGGCTTCGAGAACGCGGCCATACAGCGCCTCGGCACCGTCGAGCTGCCGCTGGCGCTGCAGTCGCGTCGCATAGACGATCGCCTCCGGGATGCTCAGTTCGCTGCCGGCTTCCGGCTCGGCTGTGGGTTGCAACACCTCAGACATCGGCCCACCTTACGCCAACAGCTTGCTGTTGTGTGTTCTGCACTGGACTCGCTGGAACCTTCATCGAATGGGTACACCTTCAGACTGTCGTCAACCCTGCGGACTCAGCACGATCCCTGGGTAGTAGATCTTGGAACCGCGAAACTTGGTCAAGTCGTTGCCTCGATTCCTCCGCGCAAACGAACAATGCACCCACCCTGACGCGCCGATCCCCGGCACGAAGTTCTCCAGGATCAACTGGTCATAGTCCAGATTGTCGGAAATCCAGACGGCCACGTCATACACCGTGTGTCCACTGACGTGAAAATCAACGGCTTCTCCCTTCATGTGCTGTGACGATGGACTTCCGCCAACCGCTTTGTTGACCGCCGCGCTACGATAACCGCTGTGGATCAAAACAGGGCGCCCATAGTGTTCCCTCACTGGCTCCAGAACACTGGAACATACGGTCCGCAAGCATTCGAGCGCCTCGGCCGACAGTACATTGCCATCAGGCACCGATGTCCTGGTGAGTTCCTCCAAGGTGAAGTGTTTGCTTAACTTCGTCATGACTCAGTCCCCCAGCTAGTTGGATTCTGCCGACAGGCAACGCTGGTATGGCGTCACCTTTCCCTTCAAGAGCTGCAGTAACGCCATATCATTCTGCTTGAGGTTGAACTGCAGCTCCGTTTTCCCAAGCGTCTTGGCCATGGGATGGCGCTTGCCCAATGAAACGGTGATGTTCGGGCCGTTGATCTCGTAGCTGACAGCCGGGTACACAAAGACGCTGGGCTCCCCATCCGCTTCGAGAAAGATCATCGCGCTCTCAGCGCGGAACGTGAATTCGGGTTTGCGGCACGCATCTGGCTCGCGAGCCCACTGGCCGATTAGCCAGTTGCCTTTGCTCGGCGGAGTGCCTTCGGAACCGCCAAGGGCTGGCGGCGCCATCGCGCAAAGCAAGCTGGCGAAGACAAGCGGCCACACTCCACCGACAACTGCCTCTTGGGAAGCCGCGCGCATCTCGCCAGGAATGGCCCTCTCGCGCCACGTGGCAAGAAGTCCGCTGGCCAGCAGCCGGCGACACCGTTCACTCAAACCCATACTGAAAATCCTCCCCCTCGACACCGACATGCACACGCTCGACGGGCTTGCCTTCGAGCATGCGGGTGAGAAACTCGGCGCTGATGCGTGGCAGCATGGTGTTGGTGAGAATCGCGTCGATCATCCGCCCGCCGCTCTCGAGTTCGGTGCAGCGGCTGGCGATCAGCTTGACGACGGAATCATCGTAGGTGAACGGAATGCGGTGATTGGCGCGGACGCGTTCTTCGATGCGGCCCAGTTGCAGGCGGGCAATCGCGCCGATCATCGCGTCGTTGAGCGGGTAGTAGGGGATCACCACCAGCCGGCCGAGCAGGGCCGGCGGAAACACCTTCAGCAGCGGCTCGCGCAGCGCCTTCGCCATCCCTTCGGCGTCCGGCATCAGATCCGGATCCTTGCACAGGCTGCTGATCAGCTCCGAGCCGGCGTTGGTCGTCAGCAGGATCAGCGTGTTCTTGAAGTTGATGACGCGGCCTTCGCCGTCCTCCATCCAGCCCTTGTCGAACACCTGGAAGAACACCTCGTGCACGTCCGGATGCGCCTTCTCCACCTCGTCGAGCAGCACGACGCTGTACGGCCGTCGCCGCACGGCTTCGGTCAGCACGCCGCCTTCGCCGTAGCCGACGTAGCCCGGCGGCGCCCCCTTGAGCGTGGACACCGTATGCGCCTCCTGGTACTCGCTCATGTTGATGGTGATCACGTTCTGCTCGCCGCCGTAGAGCGCCTCGGCGAGCGCCAGGGCGGTCTCGGTCTTGCCCACGCCCGAGGTGCCGGCGAGCATGAAGACGCCGATCGGCTTGTTCGGGTTGTCGAGTCCGGCGCGCGAGGTCTGGATGCGGCGGGCGATCATCTCCATCGCGTGGTCCTGGCCAATGATCCGCTGCGCCAGGATCTGCGGCAGCCTGAGCACGGTCTCGATCTCGTTGCGCGCCATGCGGCCGACCGGAATCCCGGTCCAGTCGGCGACGACGCTCGCCACCGCCTGGTAGTCGACCGTCGGCAGGATCAGCGGGTGCTCGCCCTGCAGCTCGCTCAGTTGCCGCTGCACCTCCTCGAGACGCGCCAGGAGGGTCTGGCGATCCGCCGTCGTGTCGTCCGCTGGTGCTTCGGCAGTGGTGGTCGCGGCTGCCGCCGCGGCCTCGTCCGCTGGTGCTTCGGCCGCAGCCGTCCCGGCTGTCGCCGCGGCGTCGGCCGCGACCGCCGGGCCGGCCTCGCCCGCCGCTGCCCCTGCCGCCTGCGAAGCGCTCCGCAGCCGGGCACGCAACGCGAGGAGTTCATCGACCAGCGCCCTCTCCTGCTCCCAGCGACGCTCGACCTCCTGCAGCCGCAGCCTTTCCGCGCTCAGCCCGGCTTCGACCTGCGCCTCGCGCTCGCCGACATCGATACCGATATCCTTCTCTCGCGCGATGATCTCGTGTTCGGTTTCCAGCGCCGAGATCCGCCGGCGGCTGTCGTCCACCTCGGCGGGGGTCGCGTGCAGGCTGACGGCGACGCGCGCGCAGGCGGTGTCGAGCAGGCTCACCGACTTGTCGGGCAACTGGCGCCCCGGGATGTAGCGGTGCGAGAGCTTGACCGCGGCCTCGAGCGCCTCGTCGAGAATCTGCACCTGATGGTGCTTCTCCATGATCGCCGCCACACCGCGCATCATCAGCGTCGCCTTCTTCTCGCCGGGCTCGGCGACCTGGATCGACTGGAAGCGGCGCGTCAGTGCCGGATCCTTCTCGATGTACTTCTTGTACTCGGCGAAGGTCGTGGCGCCGATCGTCCGCAGGGTGCCGCGCGCCAGCGCCGGTTTCAGGAGATTGGCGGCATCGCCGGTCCCCGCCGCGCCGCCGGCACCGACGAGCGTGTGCGTCTCGTCGATGAACAGGATGATCGGCTTGGCACTCGCCTGCACCTCGTCGATCACCGACCGCAGGCGCTGCTCGAACTCGCCTTTCATGCTGGCGCCGGCTTGCAGCAGGCCGACGTCGAGCGTGCGCAGTTGGACATCCCGCAAGCTCGGCGGCACGTCGCCGCGCACGACGCGCTGCGCGAAGCCTTCGACCACCGCCGTCTTGCCGACACCCGCCTCGCCGATCAGGATCGGATTGTTCTGGCGGCGGCGCATCAGGATGTCGACGACCTGGCGGATTTCCTCGTCACGACCGACGATCGGGTCCATCTTGCCGGAGCGCGCCTGCGCCGTGAGATCGACCGTGAAACGCTTGAGGGCTTCCTGCTTGCCCATCTCGGCCGGCGCGATGGCGCCGCTCGCCTCGCCGGGAGCGGCCCCGCGCCCTGAGCCATCGGTGGCGAACAGCAGTTCCTCGGGCGAACCGGCGACGATGCGGCCGAACTCATCGGTCAGGGTATCGGCGCGAACGCGCTCGAACTGGCGCGAAATGGCAAACAGCGAGTTGCGCAGCGTCGAGGTCTTCAGCGCGCCGATGAGGAGATGCCCGGTCCGCACCTGCGTCTCGCGATACATCAGCGAGCCATAGACCCAGCCCCGCTCGACGACGTTCTCGACCTGCGCCGACAGGTCGGAGATCGAAGTCGATCCGCGCGGCAGGCGATCGAGTGCTGCCGTCATGTCGGCCGCCAGCTTGCCGGTGTCGAGTTCGAAGTGACGGACGATGTGATGCAGGTCGGAATCCTGCGTCTGCAGGATCTGCTCGATCCAGTGCACCAGTTCGACGTAGGGATTGCCGCGCAGCTTGCAGAACACCGTCGCACCCTCGATGGCCTTGTAGGCGAGGCTGTTCAGCTTGCCGAAAAGCGCCACCCGGCTGATCTCACTCATTCTTCTTTCCTCGTCAAGAATTGCTGCTGCGGCAGTTCGTTGCCGCTGCCACCGACCGGTGGCGCTGCAGCGCCATTTCCACATCGAGCACCAGATCGTCGGCGGGGGCATCGCCGCCACGTTTTCCCAGCCACGTCGTGTAGCCCAATCGACAGGCCCCGTCGAGCTGCAACGCCGGCACCTCCGCCGCGTGCAGCAGCAATTGCGCGTCCCAGGCGTACTCCAGACCGGCGTAGTTGCGCACGCAGGCTTCCAGTTCGGCAATCGCCTGGCCGCCCGGCAGCAGCCCGACATAGCGCTGCAAACCCATCGGCCCGATGCGCAGGCGGAACTTGTGCTGGCGATCCCAGACCCGCCTGCCGACGACGGCGCTGCGCCCAAGGCAATGGCGCGCGACGCCAAGCCGGGTGCGATCGCGCCGCGGGATCTTCATCCAGTGACCGACGAACTGCTCGACCGCGACCGGCAGGCGGAAGAATCCCGCCACGAGCTGCGCCAGTCCTTCCGCATTGCGGACCTGCCGGTTGAGTATCGCCGCGTGGTGCAGCTTGGCGAAATCGGGCAAGGCATCGCGATCGCGGCATGCCGGCAGGCCGATCCCCGCCAGCGAACCGAGATAGGCAGCAAAACGATCCTCGGCCGGCCGGTCGAGACTGACGCAGGGCTGTGCCTGTGCCCAGGTGCGGTAGAACAGGCTCAGGAAGCGGTGGTGGATGAGGTCGGCAAAGCGCGCCAGCGTCGGATCGTTGTGGTGCCGCATGCGGCCCAGCGCGTACTCGGTGAGGTACAGGGGCAACGGTCCGTTGGGACCGAAGAGACCGAAAAAGCGAACCTCGAGCCGCGGCGGCAGACCCTTCTCGTTGCTGACGAAAGCCGACAGGCTGGCGGGCGCAAACGACAGAGCGGGCTCCTGCCCAAGCCGTATCGCCTCATGCCGGGGCAGGTCGGCGGTGCCGATGCGCGGCGAATCCTGGCACAGGCAATCGATTCGCCGCAGCACCTGATAGAAACTCCACGCCCAGGGCTCGCGCGCGATGGCCGCGAAGAGAGCCTGCAGGCGCTCTACAGAATCGGTCGCAGTCCGCATCTTGCCGGCCAGTGCATGATCTCACCGCGCCTGACTGTGCGCAGCACGGTTTCGGTAAAGCTGTTGATGCTGACGTGGCGTGCCAGAAAACGCTCCAACACGCTGCCGAGCAGGAAAACGCTGCCACCTTCGAAACACAACTCATCGATCTCGAGGCCGATCCGGATGCCGCGGCCGAAGCACAGCGGGCCGACCAGCGGCAGGCGGCTGACCACCTGTTCGCAGTTGATCGAGCGCAGGCCCTCGACCTGCCGGTGCATGCCCTCGTCCGCCGTCGTCGCGTACAGGCTCAACAACTCCCGCAGGGCAGCCGCACCCTCATCGGGACTGGTGTCGAGCAGGGAAAGGTAGTTCAGCGACAACTGGCTGATGAAGCTCCACGCCTGTGCGCCATCGACGACCGCCGGATACGGTTTCGATGGTCCCTGGACGCAGCGGATCGCTTCCACCGGAGCGGCGATCTCAAGCGAGAAGTCGCTCTTGCCACCGCCAAGATGCATGTACAGCGGCAGGTCGCGGTTGGTGCAGCGGGCACGCAACGAAAGCTGTCGCAACTCCGTCCGGTACGGTGCCTCATTCGGATCGACGAGCGACAGGAACACCTCGCTGCCGATGTATCCGCTGCCTGCCGTACCAGCCCGCTGCTGCTTCTCGGAGGGCAGCCGCGGCTCCCGCCGCAGCGAAAAGTAGCCTTGCGACTGCCGGTCCGCGGCATGATGGTCGGCATAGAACGGCCGGAAGACCTGCTCGTTGTCGGCCCCGGTGCCATAGCCAACGACCTTGATCAGGTCGTAAAGCTCGAAGTCGGTCGGCCGTGTCCGGTCCGGCACGACGTGGAATTCATGCGCACTGTCGGTGAGGTGGATGCGGTCGATCACCTTCTCGAAAAGGTTGATCGCCGGCGAGCAGTGCAACAGGAAGTTGCTCGCGTCGACGAGCTTCTCCAGCCCGGCCTCGCCGCGCGAAAAAAGGACGACCAGTTCGAGTTCGTTGCTGTTGTTCGCCCGCACGGCTTCGCTGAGGCCCGCCACGTCGAAGAACAGGTAGCGCTGCGGCAGGCTGAAGTACTCCTGCAGCAGGCGATAACCGCCGAAGTTGCGCGCCGGGACCGGCAACAATGCTTGCTCGTCGTCGAAGCCCGTGAGCTGCACCCGGTCGGCCGGCAGGAAGCTGTAGGAAGACTCGGATCGCGGACCACCGGCGATACAGAGCGCACCGAGAACCGAGGTGCCCAGGAGTTCATGCAGCCGGTACGCCTCGTCGGCACCGCCGAGATGGAAGCGCAGGCAGTCGATCGCCGTCTGCGCGAAACGCAGACCCGAGGTGCTGCGCAGCTTGAGGCGGAAACCGCCCTTGCAGCGTTCGGCAAGCGGCAGGCGCGAGAGCGGCAGGTCGGCGGCAAAACTGAAGTAACTCGCCTCGACCAGCTCGATCGGCCACAGGGTCACGGGCTGCGCGGTCGAGAACACGCATTTCGTCCCCGAGGCCCTGCCGGAAGCTGCGCGCAGTGCTGTCCCGCGGGGGACGATGGCCGTTCCGGCGGCCAGATTGGCGTCCGCCAGAACCGGCTGGAACTGCGCCACCAGCATCGCCGGCGTCGGCGCCAGGTAATGCGGATACAGCATCTCGAGCAGTCGATGCGAGAAACGCGGGAACTCGGCATCCAGCTTCATCTGGATCCGCGCCGCGAGAAAGGCGGTCCCCTGCAGGAGGCGCTCGACATACGGATCGCGAATCTCGAAGCCACCGAGATCGAGCCTCCCGGCAATCTTCGGGAAGGCAGCCGCGAACTCGGTTCCCATCGTCCTGAGATGGCGCAGTTCACGCTCGTAGAATTCGAGGAAGCGCGCGTTCATTCGCGGGCGGGCTTCAATGCGGCAACTCGAGCGGTGTCACCAGCCCCGTCTCCAGGTCGACTTCCGCCCGCAACAGGAGTTCGAAGGGCACCGGTTGCGCCCAGACCTGTGCCGAGATGCGTACACTGACGACGTTGTGGCAATCGAGAACGTTCTCGTCCGCCCGCACCTCGAGGCTGGTCGGCAGGATGCGCGGCTCGAAGCAGATGATGGCGTCACGGATCGCGTTCTCGAGGTCGAGGACATTCAATGACGAAGCCGTTTCGCCGGAAAACGCCGGCAGGCCGAAGTTGAGAACCGAACTCTCGACCTCTGGCCAGCCGCTGAGGTCCGTCGACACGGACAGTCGCGTCGCGTTCATCAGCCAGTGCAGATTGTCCTTGACGTCATCGCGCAACTGCCTCTTCGACAGAATGCGCGCCTCCAGCGGCTCCTTCGTCGTCCCGCGCTGGTCATCACGCAGGCGGTCGAGCAACGACGGCTGCAGCCGTTCGGGAGGAATGCGTTCGGCCACCGTCAGGCCTCGGCGTCGCAGTCGCCGTCGCTGGCGATGACGATCTCGCGAACGTCCATCAGCGGGAAATCCCCCTGATCCGTCGCCAGCACACGCTGCCCCAAGCCATGAAAGACGCCGGCGGACACCTCCTGCCAGTCGGTCTTGCGCGCCAGGCGAAGCAACGGGTCGGCGTGGCTTTCCGAACCCGGATAACGCGTCGGGATGACGCCGACACCGTCACCGCCGTTGGCAAAGTGAAACTGCGCCGGCATCCACACCGAATCGCGCAGGTCAGCGGGCTCGTCGATGACGATGCGCGCCAGGCGCGCGAACGGCAGCCAGTAGTAGTGCCCGTTGATCACCGCTTCGCAGACCGGCCCCAGGCGCATGTCGGCGTCGGCGATCCAGGTGAAGGGCTGACCGTTGATCGTCCCGGACGTCGCCGGCGCGAGATCGAACGCCCTCTGGCGCAGATCCTCCGCGGCTTTCGGGTCACCCTGCCCGGCAGTGAGAAGCGATTCGATCAGCAGCGCCAGCCAGGTCTCCGGCTCGCCGAGGATCAACGGCGAGCGCCTGCCGGCGAAGACATCGGCTCGCAGCGACTCACAGCGCAAGGTCTCCCGGTACATCTGGGCCATCGGCAGCGCCGCCGCCTGCAATTCGGCCACCGTGTTGAGCTGTGCCAGCGCCCGCTCCCACTGCCCGAGCACCGCCAGCAACTGGAAGAGAAAGGTGCGCAGGGCGGCATCGCCCGGGCGACTGCGAACGCTCGCCTGCAGAAGCTGCAGCGCCCGGTCGACATCACCCTCGCGCAGAGCCTGCTCGGCGGACGAACTCGTATTCATGCTGATGACCTTTCGCGCGCCGGGTCTCCCCAGCACTTGTCCATGTCAGGAATTGATCTCGGTCTGGAAAGTCGTCGTGCCACGGCCGCTGCCGGTTCGGCCCTGCGGCACGTACTCGACCGTGACTTTCTGGAAACTCAGGGAAAAGTCCTCGCTGAGTTCCGCCGAATCGCTGCCCTGCCCGCCGCCCACCTGATGCTGGACGATCCGCGCCTTCTCGAGCGTGATCGTCAGGTACTCGAGCGCTTCAGTACCGGCGGACTTGCGCACGGTGAGAACCGCCTTCTTGACCATTTCGTTGAAACGCAGCGCCGACATCAGTGCCGTCGTCGCCGAATCCACCCTTTTCGTGATTCGCAGAACCTCGAACGAGGTTCGCGCCGTCGCCGCAGCGAAGGGGTCGCCCGGGCTCTGCATTCCCCACGACCAGGACATGACCTCGATCTCACCGCTGTGCTTGGGATCGCTCGCTTCGCCCCTGATCGGCCCCTGCTTGGCACCGTCGATCTTGAGAAACATGTCACGCAAAGCCATCAGCCACCTCCCGAGTCCCCACTCGTACGACCGCCCCGACAATGGCGCACGCCGGAACCGCGGACCCGGTGAGCATGCTCACCGGGTCCGCGCCGCACCATGCCTCCGGCTCTCGTTGCGGCAACCACAGATTGCCGCGAACGCACACAGCAACTCGCGCCAACCGCTGCGGCACTCAGCCGGCAGCCGCGTTCTGCGAGATGTTCCAGGCCGCGATCTTGGCGCCACCTTCCTTGCCACCCTTGGCGTTCTGCGGCTGATACTCGAACTTGAACTCGGCGAAGTTCAGCGTCACGTTCTCGGTCAGGCGATCCTCGCCGCCGCTACCGCCGGTACTGACGGAACTGATCAGCACCTGCTTCATCGTCAGCTTGATGTACTCGAGAGGCTCCTTGCCGGCCTTGCGGATCACCAGTACCGCGTCATCGAAATGCTCGCCCGTGCAGGCGCCGAGCATCAGCGCGTTGCTCGCGCTGTCGACGTACTTGGTAAAGGACAGGTCATTCACCGACACCTTGCCGGATCCGCCGCCGCCGCCCATATGCGCGGTGCCGCTCTGCGACATCCCCCAACTCCAGGCGAGGACATCGATTTCCTTCGCGTGCGTCTTGTCGGTCGACTCACCCTCAATCGTCTTGATCTTCATGAACATATCAACGGCCATGTCTTTCTCCTTCAGAGTTGGCCCAAACACCACATGTCCTGCACGGGCAGGACCCCAGCACTACCAGACAGGCTTCCGCAGCGTGCGGCCAGCACACGGCGAACGCCATGCTTCCCAACAAACCACGCGCTGCGCCCCTACTTCGTCGGCAGCTTCGAAACCAGCCGCAGGGAGACGGTCAACCCCTCCAACTGATAGTGCGGCCTGAGGAAGAACTTCGAAGAGTAGTAGCCCGGATTGCCCTCGATCTCCTCGACGACCACCTCGGCTGCCGCCAGCGGCCGCCGCGCCTTGGTCTGCTCGGTCGAATGCGCCGGGTCACCATCGACATAGTTCATGATCCAGTCGCGCAACCAGCGCTCCATGTCTGCCCGCTCCTTGAACGAGCCGATCTTGTCGCGCACCATGCATTTAAGATAGTGGGCAAAACGGCAACAAGCAAACAGATAAGGCAGCCGCGCAGCCAGATTGGCATTCGCCGTCGCGTCCGGATTGTCGTACTCGACCGGCTTTTGCAGCGACTGCGCGCCGATGAATGCCGCCAGGTCGGTATTCTTGCGGTGGATCAGCGGCATGAAGCCGTTCTTCGCCAGTTCCGCCTCGCGCCGGTCGCTGATGGCGATCTCGGTCGGGCACTTCATGTCGACCCCGCCGTCGTCGGTCGGGAAGGTGTGCACCGGCAGGTTCTCGACGACGCCACCCGACTCGACACCGCGAATCCGCGAACACCAACCGTAAAGCTTGAAGGCGCGGTTGATGTTCGTCGCCATCGCATAGGCGGCGTTCGCCCAGGTGTACTTCGTGTGGTCCGCCGCGCCGGTGTCTTCCTCGAAATCGAACTCCTCGACCGGCTGCGTGCCGACCGCTGAGCCGTAGGGCAGGCGCGAGAGGAAACGCGGCATCGTCAGCCCGATGTAGCGCGAGTCCTCCGAGTTGCGCAGCGAACGCCACGCGGCATACTCCGGGGTCAGGAAGATCTTCGTCAGGTCACGCGGATTCGACAGTTCCTGCCAGGACCCCATCTGGAACAGGCTGGGAGAGACGCCGGCAATGAATGGCGCATGTGCCGCGGCAGCGATCTTCGACATCTCGCCGAGCAGTTCGACGTCCGGAGCACCCTGGTCAAAAAAGTAGTCGCCGATCAGGCAACCGAAGGGTTCGCCTCCGAGCACGCCATATTCCTCTTCGTAGATCTTCTTGAACAGCGGGCTCTGGTCCCAGGCGACCCCCTTGTACCGCTTCAGCGTCTTGCCGAGATCCGCCTTCGAGATGTTCATCACGCGGATCTTCAGGTTCTCGTCCGTTTCGGTATTGCTCACCAGGTAGTGCAGACCGCGCCAGGCCCCCTCCAGCTTCTGGAAGTCGGCGTGGTGCAGGATCTGGTTGACCTGCTCGGAGAGCTTGCGGTCGAGTTCGGCAATGATCGCCTCGATCGACTTGACGACATCGTCGCTGATCAGCTTCGTCTGCGCCAGTGCTTGCTGGGCGAGGGTCTGCACGGCGACGCTGACGGCGTCCTTGGCCTGCTCGGTCTTCGGCTTGAACTCCTTCTGCAGAAGCGCAGCGAAATCGCTGCCTTCCATGACGACTGCGCCCGCAGCCAGGTCGGACTGAACTTGTGTATCTGCCATTCAGAGCTTCTCCAAAATGCTGATGCGTTTTCCTGCCACAACCACGCGCCAAGTCACTGCCGCTGCCGCCGCAGCGTCACGCTCCTGCCGCCTCTGCCGGCGGCGGCGGGTTGGCCGCCAGCGCCTGCAGCAGCGCCGGATCCTGCAATACCTTCGCCAGCAACTCCTCGGCGCCGCTCTTGCCATCCATGTAGGCGATCAGGCCCGAAAGTTGCTGCCGGGCCGTCAGCAACTTGTTCAGCGCGTCCACCTTGCGCGCCACCGCCGCCGGCGAGAAGTCGTCCATCGACGAGAAGGTCAGTTCAACGTTGAGGTTGCCGTCACCGGTCAGGGTGTTCGGTACCTGGAAGGCAACGCGCGGCTTCATCGCCTTCATCCTGCTGTCGAAGTTGTCGACGTCGATGCTGTCGAAATGCCGTTGATCGACTGGCGCCAGGGGGTCTGCCGGCTTGCCCGAGAGGTCGGCGAGGACACCCATGACGAACGGAATCTGCACCTTCTTCTGCGCATCGCCCACCTGCACGTCGTACTCGATCTGGACCCTCGGTGCGCGATTGCGCGCGATGAACTTCTGACTGCTGTCTGCCATTGTGGCCTCCCGATGAATGGTACAAAAACGCAGCCCGGCCGAGCCGGACACGGACCCGCAGGGCTATTCCTCTTCCTTGTTCAGCTTTTCGCCAACCACCGTCTCCGCCTGCTCGAGGCCATCCGGCGCCATATCGTGCATCAGCTCGAGAAAGGACATGTTCATCATGCGCTGCGCCCGCCGGAGCAGAATCTGCACCGGATTGGTCGGCTCGTGCCGGACGAGATAATCGCACAAACGCCCGAGGATTCGCACCACGTCTTCGCGGGAGTTGATCTCGCCGGCTGCAACCGCGGCGCGCGCCCTGCCCGTGGGCAGATCCGGGCTGCCCGGTCCTTCGTCCGCAGCAGCCGTCGCCGCATCGGCCGCCGGATCGTCGGGTACGGCGCTGGCGAAAGCCTGATCGACGTTGAACAGGACCGTCTGCAAGGCCTTGAAGTCGACGACGTACGACTCGCCGGCACGCTCGGAGATGATCGCCGTCACGGCCTTGACGCTGGCCAGAGCCTGCGCGGCCACTCGCCGCAGTTCGGGATTCTCTTCCACGGCCGCTGCCAGCAGCACGCCCAGCTCGGATTCCGAATGCACTTTCGCATCGGCTGGCGGCTTCAGCCGGCCCTGCGCCATCTCGATCTCGCGCACGGCGAGTTGGCCATATCGTCTCGACTTGATGACCAGGCTGCCACGCACGTCGGCCACGACTGCATCCAGCGAACCGAGCGGCACCAGGGCGTTGACGCGAATCGTCGCGTCCTGCCCCTCCTCTTCGAGCTGCGGATGAACACCTTCCCAGAAGTTCTCGAAGAGGCCGTTGATCAACGCCAGACCGTCGGCGATGCCGGAAAAACCCTGCGTATGCAGCAGCGCGCGCGTCAGGTACACCGCCACCCGCAGATCCTTCGACCGGGCGAGGAGATCCTCGGCGAGCGTCCGCACCTCGTTCCAGTTGACCGCCTTGCCCTCGATCCGCATGACCTCGCCACCGTCGCGGCCGAACTCCTCGCCGCGTTTCTCGGTGGCCGCGTCCTCGAGCTGCTGGAACTCGGCGTCGTACTCCAGGTTCTCGCCGCATGGATCCTCGCCGGCGACCGGCTGCAGCCAGACATCAAGCGTCATGTTCCATCACTCCATCGCTCCCCTATCGCCTCGCGGCCGGAAACCACAACCCCGTGCCGGCGTCGAGCGCACGCGCATCGCCCCGGAACGGCGTCAGTTCGCCGCATCCGGTGCCGCAACACAGCCCAGCGTTCCGCTCGCAACGGCACCATCGCAGGCTTCGGCGCCGGCGACACCGAGGAACCTGTCGACCGCAGCCTCGCCGACACCCGTTTCGGTGATCACGCCCTTGCGCAACTGCGCGGCGACGTTCTCGTTCGAGAAACCGCTTTCGAACTGCTCAAGCCGCAACTGATTCAGGATCGCCGCGTTCGCCGACTGGATCGACTGGTAGGCAGACGTGTCAACGATCATCCTGCCGTCGATCACCACCGTACGCACGTCGGACAGCGCGACGGCCGCCGGCCGGGCGAGCAAGACCTGGACGGTACCGGTCGGTCCAACGCCACCATTGTTGATCGTACTCAGGTAGATCGGCACTGGACCGGCAGGCCCACCCGTCTTGCGGAACGGATACGGTGCGATGGTCTGCAGGGTGCTGTTGCCGGCAGTGCCGGTGCCACCGAAGCTGACGGCGATCGGCGAGAATTCCGATCCGTAATAGAAGTTGCCGGCGCCGCTTGGGGAATCGGCGATCAGGAAGATCGACGGCAGGATCGAGAAGCCGTTGTCGTTGACCCCGGCCGGATCGGTCGCGATGTTGCCGCCGCCGCGTCGCTGGGTGGCTGCCACCCAGGTCTGGATGCTGCCGCCACCACCCTCGATCACGCGCCCGAGGAGCATCACGGTGTCCGAGTTCACCGCTGGCGTCGGACTCGGCGCGACGCGGATGGTGTCCGAGGCGATCGCGACGATGCTCTTCTTGCCCCCGGTCTGCGCTGAATCGGTGCTGGTGGATGCCGTCACCGGCCCGAGCAGCCTGTTGGTGTTGCCTCCGGGATGCGTGATCTCCTGGCCATCGACGGGTATTGCAAAGGCCTCGACCAGGCCGACCAGGCCAGCCGGCTTGGCAGAAACCTTCGCGCCGGCGGTCAGGTCGATCGACGCCTTGCCGGCATCCAGAATGAGGGTCACGCCGGGATCGGAGGCGATCGTCGTTCCCGCACTCTGGAAGATTCCGGCACCGTAGATGAAGAGTTCGAGTGGCGTGCCAGCCGCGTCCTGCACCGAAACCCCCTCGACCTTGGTCGTCGGCATGGCGGCCGAATCGCCGTTCGAAACCAGACTGGCGGTACCTGAACCGACGAAATCCAGATTGCCGAGTTCGATCGTCGTCTTGCTGCTCCACAGCGACGTGCCTGCGAGGCGGACCAGGCCTTCGAGCTTGAGCTGCCCGGCTGTGAGCTGGGTATTCGTCGTGTCCAGCCGCGCCTCGAGGAGATTGCTGTCCCGCAGATCCGTCTCGCCGGCGGTGATGGTCAACGGAGCGGCGAAATCGTTCTGCGGACGATCAAGGGTGACCGACTGCCCGGGTGCGTTGATCGTCGCCGCGGACTTGAACAGGAGGTCTCCGTCCTGCGTCACCGGACCGCTGGAACTGATCCGTGCGATGCCATCGACCGTCGTTGCGCCCAGCAAAAGGCCCTGACTGGTGGTGCTCAGGGTGCCGCTGACGGTGCCCGCAAGCTCGAGGGCAGTGGCATCGCGCAGGATCACGTCCTGCGCGACGACCGTCACGCGACTCCAGAAGTCGTTCGCCAGATCAAGGGTGACGTTCTGACCGGCGGCGTTGATCGTTGTCGTGCCGCTGATGTCGACGATGCCGTCCTGCGTCACGGGACCAGTTGTGGCGTTGAACTCCGCCTTGCCGCCCACCGTCGTCGCGCCCAGCCGCAGACCCTGACCCGTGGTGGCCAAGAGGTTGCCGCCGACTTGGCCCTCGAGGGTGAGCGTATTGGCATCACCCAGCGTCACGTCCTGCGCGCTGACCGTCACGCGGCCGCCGAAGTCGTTGCGTGAACGGTCGAGAAGGACGCTTTGGCCCGCAGCGTTGATCGTCGTCGTGCCGATCACCTGCACGTCGCCATCCTGCGTCACCGCACCGCGGGCGTCGAGCACTGCCGTGCCGTCCACTGTCGTCGCACCCAGCCGCAGCCCTTGGCCGGTGGTGGTCAGAAGGTTGCCCCTGACTTGGCCCTCGAGGGCGAGCGTATTGGCATCACGTAGTGTCACGTCCTGCCCCCTGACCGTCAGGCGGCCACTGAAGTCGTTGCCGACATTGTCCGCCTCGATGGACCCGCCCTGAGTGCTGGTCAGACGGACATCGGTTCCGGTGACGACTCCGCGGTAGACCTGCCCGAACCTCGTCTCGACCGTCTGACCCGACCCCAAGTCAATCCTGCTGGTTGCCGGTTGCTCGATGCTCCCCGCATCACTCACTCTTCCCACCAGGACGACGGTCCCGGAACCCCAGATGGTGAACGCCTTGCCGCCACCGTTGATCGGGCCATTCAGGGTCAGCCGGTCGTTCAACGTGTTGGCCGTCACTTGGGCATCCGCGAGAAGGCTGATACCGCCCGTGTAACCGGCAGTCCCCGTGCCGGTCAACGCGCCCACGCCGCCGGCTCCCGTTCCGGACAGCTCAAGACCGTTGGCCAGCGACAGGGTGACCTCGTCGATGTTCAGCGTGCCGCCATTCGCGACGCTGACCTTGCCCTGGCTCAGCGCCTGCGCGTGCTTGGCAATCAGAGTGCCCTCCTGAATGGTCGTCTCGCCGTGGGTGTTCGAATTGCGCAGGATCAGCGTTCCGGTGCTGGCCTTGGCGAGGCCGCCGATGCTGCCACCGATATGGCCCGCAAAGTCGCCATCGCGAACCGTCAGGGTCCCTGTCCCAAGTTCAACGTTGCCCGTGCCCGCGAGGGTGCCGATCGACTGGTCGTTGCCCCGCAGGTCGAGGGTACCGCCCGTGCTGACGCTCACGGCCCGGTCGTCGGGCAACGCCGAGGCGACGCTCGTCGCCAAGCTCCCGGCACTGATCGTTGTGCCGCCGCTGTAGCCGTTGCCCGCGTTGCCAAGGACCACCGTGCCGTCGCCCACCTTTTCCAGAGTGCGGCCAGCGCCGGTGATCGCTCCACCCAGCGTCAGTTGGTCGCCGGTCGTCGCGGCGCCGATGCGAGAATCTGCAATCAGGGTAACGCCGCCGGTGTACGCGGCCGTGCCGGTGCCGGTCAGCGCGCCGGCACCGGTCACTCCGGTACCCGAGAGGTCGAGGCCGTTGGCCAGCGACAGGCTGACGTTGTCGATGTTCAGCGTGCCGCCACTCTGAACCGTGACCTTGCCCTGGTTCAGTGCCTGCGCGTGCCGGGCGGTCAGGGTGCCTTCCTGGATCGTCGTCTCGCCGTGAGTGTTCGAGTTGCTCAGGATCAGCGTCCCGCCGCTGGTCTTGCGGAGGCGGCCGGTGTTGCCACCCATATGGCCCGCAAAGTGGCCATCGCGAACCGTCAGGGTCCCTGTCCCAAGTTCAACGTTGCCCGTGCCCGCGAGGGTGCCGATCGACTGGTCGTTGCCCCGCAGGTCGAGGGTAGCGCCCGTGCTGACGCTCACGGCCCGGTCGTCGGGCAACGCCGAGGCGACACTCGTCGCCAAGGTCCCGGCGCTGATCGTTGTGCCGCCGCTGTAGCCGTTGCCCGCGTTGCCAAGGACCACTGTGCCGTCGCCCACCTTTTCCAGAGTGCGGCCAGCGCCGGTGATCGCTCCACCCAGCGTCAGTTGGTCGCCGGTCGTCGCGGCGCCGATGCGAGAATCTGCAATCAGGGTAACGCCGCCGGTGTACGCGGCCGTGCCGGTGCCGGTCAGCGCGCCGGCACCGGTCACTCCGGTACCCGAGAGGTCGAGGCCGTTGGCCAGCGACAGGCTGACGTTGTCGATGTTCAGCGTGCCGCCACTCTGAACCGTGACCTTGCCCTGGTTCAGTGCCTGCGCGTGCCGGGCGGTCAGGGTGCCTTCCTGGATCGTCGTCTCGCCGTGAGTGTTCGAGTTGCTCAGGATCAGCGTCCCGCCGCTGGTCTTGCGGAGGCGGCCGGTGTTGCCACCCATATGGCCCGCAAAGTCGCCATCGCGAACCGTCAGGGTCCCTGTCCCAAGTTCGATGTTGCCCGTACCCGTGAGCGTACCGATCAACTGGTCGTTGTCTCGCAAGTCGAGACGACCGCCCGTGCCGACGCTCACAGCCCGGTCGTCCGGCATCACCAAGGCTTTGCTCGTCTTCAAGGTCCCGTCACTAACGGTCGTTCCGCCGCTGTAGTCACTGGCATCATTACCAAGAACGACCGTCCCGGCACCGACCTTGGTCAGACGACCAGCACCCGTAATCGCCCCGTCCAGGGTCAGCACGGCGCCGGCGTCCACATTAACGTTGGTCCTGCCCCCGCCGCCCGGACTGTACCGGAAAAGCTCAAGCGCCCCTGCATAGCTCGCCAAGACGCCCCCCGTTCCGGACAGGGTGCCTCCGACCGAGCCCGCCGTCGCTGGCGTGTCATCCTCGATCGTGATCTTCGCCGACGAACCCAGCGCCAGCGCAACGTTCGCAATCTCCAGCGTGCCGCCGTCCTCGATCGTCACCGATCCGTCTCCCAGCGCTTTCGCGTT
>JAGFNJ010000006.1 GCA_017592775.1 Candidatus Accumulibacter conexus
GGCGACTACGTTTTGACAGCGAGGCTTGGAACTCGCGGTAGCTTTAGTTCCCAGCGGGTGATGATTTTTCGTAATACTGTTTTGCCATGCGATAGCTTGCGCCTAACATAATCGCAAATTATCAGTAATTGCATGGCGGGTTCGCACACGCCGGCGGCTTCGCCGATTGCGTCGGGTTCCTTGCGTACTCGGCAGCGACTCGCGAGACACCATGGTGCCGTGGTCAGTCTGCACTTGCTGCTGCGTCGCCGGCCCATCCGGTTCGCTTTCCTTCGAATCAGTGGTAGATTCGCCTTCCATCGATTTCCTTGCCACACCCGCTTGCGGGGACTCTTGCCATGCCCACAGTGACTGCCAACAAGCTTCAGATCGAGTACGAATCCTTCGGCAGCGATGCCGCCCCGGTGATCCTGCTGATCATGGGACTGGGTGCCCAACTCAACCGCTGGAGCATCGAACTCTGTGATGCGCTGGTTGACCGCGGTTTTCGCGTGCTCCGTTTCGACAACCGCGACTGCGGCCTGTCGAGCAAGCTTGACGAGGCAGGAGTTCCGGACATCGGCCGGGCGTTGCGCAGCGGCGTGCCGCCGGACGCGCCTTATTCGCTCGAGGATATGGCGGCGGACTGCATCGGCCTGCTCGACGCACTGGGAATCATGGCAGCGCACGTGGTCGGCGCGTCGATGGGCGGTGCCATCGCCCAGATCGTCGCCGCCCGCTACCCGCAGCGCAGCCTGTCGCTGACCAGCATCATGTCGACCAGCAGCCATCCCGACCTGCCGCCGCCCACGTCGGACGCTGCGCAGGCATTGCTCGCGCCACTGCCTGCGGCACGCGACAGGGAGAGCCTGGTCGAGGATGCGATCAGGCGCCAGCTGGCGGTTGCCAGCCCGGAGTACCCCAGTTGCCCCGATCGCCTGCGCAGTCAGTTGGTCGAGGAGCACGAGCGCGGCTTCCATCCGCGCGGCGTTACCAGACAACTGGCGGCCTTCCTTGCCAGCGGCGACCGGCGCGGGCTGCTGGCGACGATCAAGGTCCCGACACTCGTCCTGCACGGCGCTGACGACCCGCTGATCCCACTCGCCTGCGGCGAGGATGTGGCAGCGCACATTCCCGGTGCCGAATTGCGCGTCATCGAAGGGATGGCGCACGATTTCCCGCTCGCGCTGACCGATGTCTTCGCCGACGCCATTGCCGCGGTCGCCAGCCGCAGCCAGCGCTGAGTGGCCGCCTGGATGCCCAGCGATGAGTCCTGCATCCTCGCGCCGGAGCCAATGGTCTTCGTGGACCTCGAGACGAGTGGTGCCAACTTCGCCAACGATCGAATCATCGAGGTCGGCCTGGTCGAGGTCGACCCGGACGGTGTCCGGGAATGGAGTGTGCTGGTCAATCCCGAGGTGCCGCTTTCCCCGTTCATCACCAACCTCACCGGCATCAGCGAGGCCATGCTGCGCCCGGCACCGACCTTTCGCGAAATCGCCCAGGAATTGCTCGATCGCCTGCGTGGGAGGCTGTTCGTCGCGCACAACGCCCGCTTCGATTATGGCTTCCTGAAGGGAGAGTTCGGCCGGCTCGGGGTCGACTTTCGCTTGCCGAGCCTGTGCACCGTCAAGCTGTCGCGCAAGCTCTACCCCGAACATCACCGGCACAACCTCGATACCCTCGTCGAGCGGCATGGCCTGGCTGCCGGCGGCGGGCGTCATCGAGCCTTGACCGACGCTCGCCTGCTCTGGAGCCTCTGGCAGTGCTGGCACCGTCAGCTGCCGGCGTCAACGATACGTGACGCAGTCGGAGCGATCGTCGGCCGGCCGGATCTGCCGCCGCAACTCGACGCGTCGGCGCTCGATGACCTGCCCGAGGCGGCTGGCGCCTACGCGTTCTACGGCGAGGACGATGGCCTCCTGCTGACGCGCCGCAGTGTCAACCTGCGTCGCGAGGTGCTCGGTCACTTCGCTGCCGGCAGCCGCGACAAGGCGATTCGCCGCGAGACCTGGCGAATCGATTGGCGCGACGCGGCCGGCGAACTGGGCGCGCGTCTGCACGAGCTGCGCTTCAAGCGCTCGGCGCCGCCGCCGCCGGCGTCGGCGAAAGGGGCCACACCGCGGCGCCTGCCGGTCGATGAGCTCTGTTCCTGGCAACTGCAGCCGCACGCCCCCGGCGACTACAGGCCGCGGCTGGTGTTTGGCGAGGAACTGGATTTCGCCGTCGCCAACGATCTCTTCGGGATATACACGAACCGCCGCGAGGCGCAGCGCTCGCTGCGCGTCCTGGCGGACGCGCACCAGCTCTGTCACAAGCAGCTCGGCATCGAGCAGGCGGTTGCCGCGTGCAGTGCCTACCGGCAGAAGAACTGTCGCGGCGCCTGCATCGGCAAGGAGGCGGCGGCGCAGCATGGCGCGCGCCTGCTGAGCGCGCTCGCCCGTGTAAGAATCAGGAGCTGGCCCTACCGGGGCCCGGTTGCAGTGATCGAGCGCGACGATTTCGGCATGCGCCAGGACATCCACCTGATCGACCGCTGGCGGCTTCTCGGCACGGTGCAGAACGAAGCAGAGCTGCAGGCGCTGCTGGCTGCCGGACCCAGCCAGGAGGATTTCGATCCGGAGGTCTATCGGATCGTCAGCCGTTTCCTGAGCGCCGGCAAGGTGCTCGTCCGCCCCCTGACTGCCTTCTCACCTTGACGCCGCGTCCGCCGGCGGGGTGCCGGCGCGACCGCCAGCTTTGCGCAACAGGTCGGCGATGTCGGTGTTGTCGGACTTCAGTGCCCAGTCGATTGCGGTCGCCCCACGGTCATTGGCCATGTTCGGATCGGCCTTGTTGCGCAGCAGGAGTTCAACGACCTCGAGGTGTCCGAAGCGGGCGGCGAACAGCAGCGCCGTCGACCCGTTCGGGGTCGTCGCGTTGACTTCCGCGCCCTTGGCGAGAAGGTATTCGACGACAGCCGTGCGGCCGCTGAACGCCGCGTAGACCAGTGGCGACCAGCCATAGAGGTTGACATCGGCACCCGCCTCGACGAGACGCTTGACGAAAGGCAGCAGGCCCTTGTAGGCAGCCAGGCTGAGGGCAGTCTCACCGTTGCGGTTGCGGGTGTTCAGCCGTGCCCGCCGTTGCACGAGATGGTCGAGAAAGTCCATGTTCTCGCGCTGGACGCACTGCATCAACAGCGTGTTGCCGGCGGCATCGACCGAATTGACGTCCATGCCGCGGTTGATCAGTTGGATGGCCCAGGCCGTATTGCCGGAGATCAGGGCCTCCTCCATGTCTTCGTAGGCACCGGCCGCGGCCATGGTCGGGATCCACAAGGCGAACAACAGGGCAAGGATTTTCATTGGGCAACCTTCGTGCGGGCTTCAGGAAAGAGATCGAAGAAATTGGCCGTCGTGGCGTCGGCGACCTGTTGGTAGCTGAGGCCGCGCAGGCGCGCGACCTCTTCTGCGACGTGCCGGACGTAGGCCGGTTGATTGGTCCGGCCACGGTAGGGTACCGGCGCCAGATAGGGCGAGTCGGTCTCGATCAGCAAGCGATCCAGCGGCACGCGCTGAGCGACCTCCCTGACGGTGAGCGCCTTCTTGAACGTGACGATGCCGGAGAGCGAAATATGGAAACCGAGATCGAGTGCCGCCTCGGCAACCGGCCAGCTTTCCGTGAAACAGTGCATGACACCGCCAACCTCACCGGCGCCCTCCTCCGCCATCAGCCGCAGCGTGTCGGCGGCCGCCTCGCGGCTGTGGATCACGAGCGGCTTGCGCGCTGCACGGGCAGCCCTGATGTGCGTACGAAAGCGCGCACGCTGCCATTCCGGAGAATCCTTGTGCCAGTAATAGTCGAGCCCGGTCTCGCCGATCGCCACCACGCGTGGGTGTGCGGCGAGGTCCACCAGGTCGTCGACCGTTGGCTCGCGGACTCCCGTTTCCTCCGGGTGCACGCCGACCGTTGCCAGCAGCATCGGCCAGGCATCGGCGAGCGCAAGAACCCCGGGCAGGCCTTCCAGGGTGACGCCGATACACAGCGCGCAGCCGACGTCATTGGCCCGCATCAGGGCGATGATCTGCTCGATGCCGGCCGCCAGCTGCGGGAAATCGAGATGGCAGTGCGAGTCGACCAGCATCAGGCCGCCATCAGATGGTGTGCGTTGGACGGCCGGACTGCATGACGCCACCAAGCAGACTCTCGATGCGCCGGCGCGCTTCGGCACCGCTCTCGTCACTCTTGAACTGCACGCCGATCCCCTGTGCCTTGCTGTTCTGGGCCCCCGCCGGAGTGATCCAGACGACGGTACCGGCAATCGGCAGCTTGGCGGGATCGTCCATCAGCGACAACAGCATGAAGACGTCGTCGCCGATCGAATAGCTGCGTGTGGTCGGAATGAAGATTCCGCCATTGCGCAGCAGTGGCATGTACGCAGCGTATAGAGCGGATTTCGAGTTGATATTCAGCGACAGCACACTGGGGCGCGGCGGCGCCGCAGGCGCTGGCTTGCCGATGTCAGTCTCTGCCATCTTCACTCGGAACCGATCGGTCGCCCAGTTGAGCGCAGGCCGTTGCTCACTCGCTGATACCTCACTCGTTCATCACCCAATAAGGGAGTCACACCGCCGTACCAGAGACAACCGGCCGCAGGGCGTGCTGCGCGCCCTGTCGCGGCGCAGCTCACCTGCCCTCAGGTGCTTCGGAAAACCCGCGCGTAGCCGAGGAAGAAGTCCTCGAGAAACAGACGACTGTTCAAGGGCTGCTCACACTGGGCCTTGTATTGTAGCGCCATTCGGCTGAATGCCAAGATCCTGCGGCTGTCGGTTCCTCTCGCGAGTTCCTGCAGCAGTACCGCCTGGCGCAGGAAATAGCGCGGTGGCAAATCCTCCGCCGCCAGATGCAGGTCGAACAGCCACTTCTGCGCCCACTCGAGCAGCCTCTTCAGCGGCGCCGGACGCTTCTCGGCCTTGACGACCCGCTCAAGCGTGGCTGCGGATGCCAGCGGATCGACGTCACCGCCACCGCTGACCTCGGCCAGGAGCGCTTCGAGCAAGGTCCGCTCGCCACTGCCGCTCAGGGCGAGCGCCAGGAGCGGCGCGCCAGCAGCCAGTGCCAGCCAGTCGTCAGCCTCGGCCACGCCGGCGTCGTGCAACCACTTGGCCGCGATTGCTCGCGGCGGCAGCGGCACGCTGACTGTCTGGCAGCGACTCCGAATTGTCGGCAGCAAGCGATACGGATCGCTGGAAACCAATAAAAACAGAGTATCTGTGATTGGTTCTTCAAGTGATTTGAGAAGAGCGTTCGCGGTTGCACGATTCATCGCCTCGGCCGGGTTCAGGAGAACCACGCGCGCGCCGTGACGGTGGGTGCCGACGTGCAGGAAATCGTCGAGTGCCCGTACCTGATCGATCGTGATCTGCTGACTCGGCTTTTTCGTCCCCGCCGCGTCGTCGCCCTCGCCGGCATCGCCAGCCATGGTGGCGAGAGACTGCGGCTGCAGCAGGCGCAGGTCCGGGTGGTTCCCTTGCCTCAGCCAGCCACAGGCGAGGCACTGACCACAAGCCTCTCCGGCATCCCGGGGCTTCTCGCAGAGCAGCGAGGCGGCGAAGGCAACGGCAAGGTCGAACTTGCCGATCCCCTGCTGACCACACAGCAGGAGCGCGTGCGGCAGTCGCGTGCGGCGCGCCATGAGTTGCTGCCAGACCGCATCGTGCAAGTCAATAGTCTTCATCACCATAGGTTTGCAACCGCTTCTTCGAGCTGTTTGGCAACTCTCTCCGGGGATTGGTCGGCGTCAATGACCGTGATTCGCTGCGGCGCCGACCGCGCCCGCTCGAGGTAGGCGAGTCGGACCCGCTCGTGGAAATCGAGGCGCTCCTGCTCGAAACGATCGCGGTCGCGCGCCTGGCCAGCGATGCGCCCGGCCGCGACCGCGGCCGGCAGATCGAACAGCAAGCTCAGGTCAGGTTGCAGCAGCGGGTGTACCCAGCTCTCGAGTTGCGCGAACTTCGCCGGGTCGAGGCCACGGCCGCCACTCTGATAGGCGTAGGTGGCGTCGCTGAAGCGGTCGCAGACAACCCAGTCACCGCGCGTGAGTGCGGGTTCGATGACACATGCGATGTGCTCGCGGCGGGCGGCGAACATCAGCAGTGCCTCGGTCTCGAGATGCATGGTTTCGTGCAGGAGCAACGCACGCAGCTTCTCGCCGAGCGGTGTGCCCCCCGGTTCGCGGGTGCTGACGACCGCCAGTCCGCGCTGGCGCAGAAACGCGGCAATGGCGGCTATATGGCTACTCTTGCCGGCGCCGTCAATGCCTTCGCAGGTGATGAAGCGGCCGCGCAACCGCGCGTGTTCGTGGTTCAAGGTCTGCCACCTTTCTGATAGCGCAGCACCGCCTGATTGTGTTCCGCCAGCGTGCGCGAGAATTGGCTGCTGCCGTCGCCGCGCGCGACGAAGTAGAGCGCGTCGCTTGCCGCCGGGTGCAGCGCCGCTTGCAGCGAAGCAAGCCCGGGCATGGCAATCGGCGTCGGTGGCAGGCCGCGACGCGTATAGGTATTGTACGGCGTGTCGGCGAGCAGGTCGCGCTTGCGCAGGTCGCCGTCGAAACCATCACCGAGGCCGTAGATCACCGTCGGATCGGTCTGCAAGGGCATCCCCAGCCGCAGGCGGTTGATGAACACCGCAGCCACCTGCGAGCGATCCTGATCACGCCCGGTCTCCTTCTCGATGATCGAGGCGAGGATCAGCGCCTGATAGGCGTCGCGCAGCGGAAGGCGGTCCGCCCTCGCCTGCCATTGCTGCTGCAGGTGTCGCTGCATCGCCCGGTGGGCGCGCGCCAGCAGCTCGAGATCGGTGCTGCGCTTGGCAAAGAGATAGGTGTCGGGAAAGAAGGCTCCCTCGGCAGCGAGTTCCGGAGCACCGAGCAGGCGCATGATCTCGCCATCCGGCAAGGCGCTCGTTTCGTGACGCAGATCGGGATGGGCATCGAGTCGTTGGCGCATCTGACGGAAGGTCCAGCCTTCGATGAAAGCCAGCTCGGCCTGCGTGAAGTCACCGCGCGTCAGTTTGCGCAGCAGGTCGAGTGGCGTCGTGCCACGGCTGATCTGATAGCTTCCCGCCTTGATCGAAGCCTCGACGCCCATCAGTCTCGCGAGAGCGATCAGGACCCACGGCTCGATCCCGACGTCGCTGGCGGCGATCTCGCGCGCCGCTGCGCGCAGGCTGCTGCCGGGAGTGAGCGTGAACTCGACCTGCTCGCGCGGCAGGCTGATCGGCAGCAGCGCGACGTAGGCGGCGGCTGCTGCGACCAGAATCAGCGTCAGGAAGGCGAAGGCGAGGAGCAGGCGAAAGGTCTTGCGCATCGGGCCTGAGCAGCCGTCGGGCTGCTGCGCGGGTGGTGGATTGGGTCGCAGGACGGGCGTCGAGTCGTCCTATAATAGCCGAAACTCGCCCCGCCAACCGGGACCACGAATGCATGCCGGGCCGGCAACCGCTGCCGGCCGTGCTCCGCGGCGGATCGACCGCCGGTCCGCCGGCCAACCAGATGAGACGACGATGAACGCGAACTGGCAGGAATTCCTGCGTGCCTCGGGGGCACGAATCGACCACGACCAGATCACTGACTTTGGCGACGCTGCGGCCGAACTGGCCGCAGCGCGCGAGGCGACCATCATTGCGCCGTTGAGCCATCTCGGCCTGCTCGAACTGAGCGGGCCCGATGCGGCGAGCTTCCTGCACAATCAACTGACGAGCGATGTCAGGCACCTCGCCGCGGGCAGTGCGCAGCATTCGGCCTGGTGCTCGGCCAAGGGCAGGATGCTGGCCAGCTTCCTGCTCCTTCATTGCGACCCAGACTACATCCTGCAGTTGTCTGCCGACCTGCTGCCGTTCATTCACAAACGCCTGTCGATGTTCGTCCTGCGCAGCAGGCTGAGCATCAACGACCGCTCCGGCGAGCGCCAGGTGATCGGTGTCGCAGGTCCGCAGGCCGAGGGCGCGCTGCGCGCGGCCGGCCTGCCGGTTCCTGCCGCCCCGCTGACCGTCGCCGCCACGGGAAGCGGCCTGGTCGTCCGCCTCGAAGACCTTCGCTTCGAGTTCATCGCCAGCCTCGATGCCGCCCCGGATTTGTGGCGGCAACTGCAGGCGCAGGCGCGCCCGGTCGGAGCGGCTGCCTGGCAGTGGCTCGACATCCAGGCCGGCGTGCCGCTGATCAACGAGCAGACCCGGGAAGAGTTCGTTCCGCAGATGGCGGGCCTCGAGGGACTCGGAGCCGTCAGCTTTCGCAAGGGCTGCTACCCCGGGCAGGAGATCGTTGCCCGTACCCAGTACCTCGGCAAGGTGAAGCGCCACCTCTACCGCGCCCACTGTGCCAGCCCGATGACGGCCGGCCAGGCGATCTACTCGGCGAGCAGTCCGCAGCAGCCCTGCGGCATGATCGCCAACGCGGCGGCAGCACCCGCCGGCGGCCACGATGCCCTGGCCATCATCCAGGAGAGCTTCGCTGCGGTCGGCGGGCTGCAACTGGGCAACCCGGGTGGTGCCGCGATCGACGTCGAGCCGGTCGTGGCGCCGGCGGCGACACCCTGACCAGGGCCGCCGATGTGCCTGATCCTGCTTGCCTGGCAGGCGCACCCGGACTATCCGCTGATCGTCGCGGCCAACCGTGACGAGTTCTTCACGCGCCCTTCGGCAGCCGTCGCATTCTGGGCGGATGCACCGCAGGTGCTCGCCGGTCGCGACCTGGAAGCGGGCGGCACCTGGCTCGGGGTCAGTCGCGAGCTGCGTTTTGCCGCCCTGACCAACTATCGCGAAGGTGGCGGGCAGCGCCCGGGGGCACGGTCGCGCGGCGCGCTGGTGGCCGACTTCCTCGTCGGCCGCGAGACGCCGGAAGCGTACCTCGAGGAGGTCGCGGTCCTGGCCGGCGAGTACAACGGCTTCAATCTCTTCGTCGGCGACGCCGACCAGCTCGGCTACTGCAGCAACCGTGACGCACGCAGGGTGCGCTGGCTGCTCCCCGGCATCTACGGCCTGTCGAACCACCTGCTCGACACGCCCTGGCCGAAACTGGCAAGCGCGAGGGCCGCCTTTGCCGCGGCGTTGCGGACACTGCCGCAAGCCGCGCCGTTTTTCACCCTGCTCGCCGACGGGGAGGTGGTTCCCGATTCGCACCTGCCGGAGACCGGTGTTCCGCTCGAATGGGAACGCATCCTCTCGGCCGTCTTCGTCAGCTCGGGGAACTACGGAACGCGCGCATCGACGCTGCTGACCAGACGGCGCGACGGCCTGGTCACCCTCCACGAACGCAGCTACGGCGCTGGCGCAACGCCGATCGGCGAGGTTTGCACGAGCTTTCAGTCCTCGCTGATGTTGACTGGCGTGTAGGGGGGTACGAGCTCGAAAAGCTCGACGATGTCGGCATTGCGCATGCGAATGCAGCCGATCGATCCGGGCCGGCCCATCGGCGCCGTATCGGGACTGCCGTGGATGTAGATGTAGCGGCGCATGGTATCGACGTCGCCCAGACGGTTGCGGCCCGGCTCGCAACCGGACAACCAGAGGATTCGCGTCAGGATCCAGTCGCGCTGCGGGAAGCGCTCGGCCAGTTCAGGCGAGTGGACTTCACCACTTGGCCGGCGGCCGATGAACACTGTGTTCGCTGGCTGCTGCGCACCGATCTTGGCGCGGATCAGGTGCCGGCCACGCGGCGTGCAGAAACTGCCCTTCCGTTCGCCCGCACCGCGTGTCGCCGTCGACACCGAATAGCTGCGCACGATTGTCTCCGCGTCGTCGAGAAGATTCAGTGTCTGCCTAGCGATCGAGATCTCGATGCGCACGTCCGCCCTCCCCTCCAACTGCGCTGCGGCCACGTCGTTGGGCAAAAAAAGCCGACAGCAGCTGTCCGCACTCTGCCGCCAGCACGCCGCCCACCACCTCGGTGTGATGATTCAGCCGCTCGACGGCAAACAGGTCGACGACGCTGCCATGCACGCCGGTCTTCGGATCGCGCGCTCCGTACACCAGGCGGGCAAGACGTGCCTGCAGAACGGCACCGGCACACATCGCACAGGGTTCGAGCGTGACGAACAGTTCGCACCCGGGCAGTCGATAGTTGCGCAGATTGCGCGCCGCGTCACGCAAGGCCGCGATCTCTGCATGCGCCGTCGGATCGTGGTCGCCGATCGGCGAATTGAAGCCGCGCCCAACGATGCTCCCCGCCTGCACGACGACCGCGCCGACCGGCACCTCGCCCAGGCACTCGGCAGCTAGAGCGAGCGAGATCGCCTCACGCATGAAGAATTCGTCGTTCATCGCCAGCGATTGTACTGCAACGAGGCTGCTGGCCGAGCCCCGGAACCCGCCGCACCGGCACCGCCGGTCAGCGGCCGAGGCTGCGGAAGAAGTTCGAGTAGAAACGGGCCTTGGTCAACATCCTGATCCGCCCAGGTTCCCGGCGTACCCTCTCCAGACGTGCGCGGATCTGGGCGGCCGCATTGAGCGTCCACTCGAGCCCGCGACTGTCGGCCTCGAGGCGGAAGATCTCCCAAGCGTTGGCATTGCGGTCGCGGCTGTCGATCGCCGGTTCTCCTGCGTACTGCGGGGCGAAATCCAGGCACTCCTGGGCAAGCGCCAGGTAGCGTCGGCACTCGTTCTCGTAGCCGTGACGAGCGAAGCGCTCGTGCAACTTGGGCCAGTCGATCGCGCCGCCATACCGCTGGCTGGCGAGGACGAACTCGAAGAGCTGTCGCAGCGACACGCGCTGCAGTCTGAGCAGCGTATTGTTGAGAAAGCTGTGAATCAAGTTGTGCATCAGGAAATGCGTCTCTGAAGGGAGCGCACAACACCCGCCGCGCCAATCCGGCTGCCGTCCATCGGCGAACACCTCGTCACTCGGGAGCAGCCCGGCGAAGGGCAGATGAACCGGATGGACGTGCAGTTCGACACGGCACGACCAGTCGCTGGAAATGAGCGCAGGATAGTGGTGCACGACCTTGTCATAACCGACTGGATCGGGCAACCGTTCTCCGGCATCAACGGTCGGGCGATAGCCCACTGCTGCCAGAGCGTGCAAGGCCTCGGGCAGCCTGTTCGCCGGAACAAGAACGTCGAGATCCGACATCATCCGCTCACCGGCAGTCGGGTACAGACCATCGATCAGCGCCGCCGCTCCCTTCAGCAGCACTGGTACGACGCCGATCCCGTTCAGTCGGGTGACCAGTTCCCGCAACTGCTCTTCGCAGCCGCAGTTACGTTCCAGATTCAGCGTGTAGACCGCATCGAGGTAGTCGGCAACTTCGGCCGGCAGCGCTGCCCACAAGCCCTGCTCACGCAGCGCCCAGCGCAACTGGGGCACGACCAGGTGCTCGCCCGAGAGGCGCAGAAGTCCCTCCCACTCGCTTTGACCTGCCGGCAGATCGGTGCAGGCGCGCGATGATACAAGCGCCCTGGAGAGGCACCAGCAGAGATAGCGGAAGGCATTCCTAGTGGCAGGTGGCAAGCAGATCCTCGACAGCCAGCATGGCTTGCGGGAGCTTGGAATAGCGCAATTCGTAGGCCGGGGTTTCTTCAACGAAACGGATCAGTCGTTCCAGTTTGTCCTCGGTTGGCGGTAGGGCCAGCGCTGCATGGGCACCGACCAGACGGATCATGGCCTGCAGTGCCGGCAAACGGCTCAAGCGGGTCTGCTCGCCCGTCGCGAACGCCGGGAAGACCAGCGCCACTGGCGCCGGTGCCGAATGCATCGTTGCGAAATTACCATCCGGTCGCACATACCGCAGGCGACGGCCATAGCGATCGATGACCGGCAGCTCCGGCAGCACCGGAAAGAAGGGTTCGAGAACGCTCCACGAACCGGATTTCACCGAAAGGCAGGTGGGCAGGGGCAGGAGCCTTGCGTCTTCAGCGCCGATGGCGATGCTGTCATCCGCCAGGTAGGCAAATCCGTGGGCGACCAGGAACGCGCACAGCGTAGACTTGCCAACGCCGCTGTCTCCAGGCATCAACAGCCCCATTCCGTTCCGGCTGACCGCGGCAGCATGACAGAACATCATCGGTTCGGCATCGGGATGCTCGAGAGCCAGAACGAGGCGCGCGACACGGGATATCAGCCTGGTCGTCGTCGCTTCCTCAACGGTGCTTCCCCGAAAGCGCAAGCGATAGTTGGCTGCCGTCTCCGAAATCTGCAGAAGCTCGGCACTGCTCACGCCGTGCACTGCGCGGTGCTGGAAGCGGGCAAAGAAGCCGGAGCCCCCTTCCGGGACGCTTGAAACGATGCGCAGCACACTGTCGCCGAAACGATAGGTGCCGCAATCCTCGCACGATGCTTCGCCAGCCCCCGGGAACTCGTTCCAGCCACGGAGCGTTGGCGACGGTTGCGTCTCGCGCTGGTCAGGTGGGCAGGCTCCCGCCAGGTCATTCAGGAGCGAGTCGACATCCCGACCGGCCCTCTCGATCGGTACGCCGAAGTGTTCCGCGAACAACGCCGCGACTTCATCCCGACCATAACCCTGCGCCAGCAACTGCCACGCCGCCTTCGCGCTTGGATTGAGCACCAGTAGCCGGTCGGCCGCGGGGAAGTAGAGAACCCAATGTTCGCCAAAAGGGCGGAGAAAGGGCTCGTCGCCGGTCGTCTCGAGGCCGCTCACATCTTTACCCCGCAAAGGCCGGCACCCCCGCTACTGCCCGGCGCGCCTTTCGGAAACCATGCCGCCGCTCGACATTCAGGCAGGAGAAAAAGAACCGGTCGACCTGGCATCGTTCATCCCCAGCAACTGAGGCCGGGCACCGCCTGGTTGACCACACCCGCAGCCGACGGCCAAACCACACACGGGGTCTGGTGGCCGCATCTCAGGCGTCGGCCCGCCCAGACGCGGACCCGTTAGGACCCCTTGGTGTCGCGGCAATCGCAACACCAAAGCCAAGGTGCGCAACGAATCTCAGTGGCGGTTAGTTCAAGCTGCCGACAGCATGGGCGCTGTTCGACTTGGTCACCGAAAGGACAGCAAGGACAGCCGGCGCCGTGTAAACCGCGTGCTTGCCGACCAAGGCCAGCGCTTCCCGGCGCGACATCTTCTTCGGCTCCACTGCTTCGTTCTCCGGCCCTTGCTCCCGCTGACCGTTGCTGAAATGCTCTTCGCTCATTGATCCACCTCAAGAATTGACCGAGGTCGCGGCGCCCTGGGGTCGTGGCCAGATCAGCACAGCGACTTCCCGAACGACCGGACTCCCTCGGTATTGCATCCACCTGCCCGTCGTCGGACCACCGAGCAGCCGACGACGGTGCAAGCCCCTTTCCAACCTGTGTTTTCGACACGGGCTGCCATCTTCTTCGCGGTGACGAGATGGCCCCACATGCTCTCGGCCCCGCGACACGCGCCTTGGGCAGCTTGTACCGTGTTCAGACACCCCGCCACGCGCCCGGAACACACCGCCAGCCCGTGCGCGATGGCAACATAAGCACGAATTGTTCCAGGTGTGATGAGATATATCCAACTGTATGCTTTAATAGGGTTTCAATCCGGCGCATGGGTGTATCGACCAAGGCCAAGGCAGCCCACTGTAAAGAAATCCGACATCAGAGGGCGGACCGGAGGCGCGTCACGACCAACGTGGCGCGCAGCGATCTGGCGGGCGAGTGGCAGGCTGGCACCGCTGGCGGCAGCGCAACCGCGAATGCACGGGCGCCAATGCGGTAACATCCTGGTCACACACTCGTGACCCGTAGTCATCCAGGCGAGCCGGAATGCGAATCCTCTTCGTCCACCAGAATTTCCCGGGCCAGTACCGCCACCTGGCGCCTGCCCTCGCCGATTCACCGGCAAACGAGGTGCTCGCCATTGGCGAGGAAGCCAGCATCAGGCGCATGCAGGGCTTTCATCCGCGCGTCCGTCTGCTTGGCTACCCGCAGCCGCAGGGTGCCTCGCGGCAAACACACCACTACCTTCGCAGCAGCGAGGCGGCGGTCCGGCGCGGTCAGTCGGTAGCGCGGCTGGCACTCGAACTGCGCCGGCAAGGCTTCGTTCCTGACGTCATCTGCGCCCATCCCGCCTGGGGCGAAGCGCTGTTCCTGAAGGATGTCTTCCCTGCCGCACGCCTGTTGCTTTATCTCGAGTTCTTCTATCGGGGCAGCGGCTCTGACGTCGGTTTTGACCCCGAGTTTCCGAGTTCCTTCGACGACCGCTGCCGCGTCCGTGCCCGCAACACGACGCAACTGATCAGCCTCGACGCGAGCGATGCCGGCGTCAGCCCGACGCACTGGCAGCGCGACCAATACCCGGAAGTGTATCGGCAGCGCATCGAGGTGATTCACGACGGCATACGCAGCGATCTCGCCTGCCCGGGCGACGTTGCCGGATTCGTCCTTTCCGAGGGCCGCGGGATCTTGCGCTCGGGTGACGAGGTATTGACCTACGTCGCCCGCAACCTCGAGCCGTATCGTGGTTTTCACACCTTCATGCGGGCACTGCCGGCAGTCCTCGCTGCGCGACCCAGACTGCAGGTGCTGATCGTCGGCGGTGACGAGGTCAGCTATGGGCGCCCATTGCCCGGCGGCGCCAGCTACCGCGAGCATTACCTGCGCGAACTCGGCAGCGGAATCGATGCCAGCCGTGTCCATTTTCTCGGCAAGATCCCCTACCCGCGCTTCATCGATGTCCTGCGCCTGTCGACCGCGCACGTCTACCTCACCTATCCCTTCGTCCTCTCCTGGTCCCTGCTCGAAGCAATGTCCTGCGGCTGTGCGCTGATCGCCTCCGACACAGCGCCGGTCCGCGAAGTGCTGCAGCACGGGCACAATGGACTGCTGGTCGATTTCTTCTCGCCTGCTGCGCTCGCGGCAACGATCGTCTCCGTGCTTGCTGACCCGGAGTCGACGAGGCCACTGCGCGCGCAGGCGCGGCGTGACATCGTCGACCACTTCGATCTCGCTACCCGCACCCTGCCTCGCTTGGTGGCGCTGGTCGGCGACCTCGCAGCACAGGATCCGGCCGGTCTCTGAATCCCGGAGACTGCGGTAGCCGCATGCCGCTGCCGGCAGGCAGCACCCATGCAACAGCCTCCCACAGCCCCCTTCTGTTCCGCGATCGGCCGCTGCAAAATACACTTTCGACCCTTGGCGACGGAGAACGCGATGGAAATGGTCCGATTCCTGCAGGATCAGCCGCTGTTCGGCGGCGTCGGCGACGCTGCGATGCAGGCGATCATGCGGTTGATGCGGCCGCAGGAGTTCGCGGCCGGCGACGTGATCGTGCACGAAGGCGAGGACGGTGATTCGCTCTTCGTCATTTGCAGCGGCACAGTCGAAGTGCTCAAGGCGTGCCCGACAGCGGCCGACCCCCTCGGCAAGCGAATCGCTGTCCTCGACGTCGGAGACGTCTTCGGCGAAATGGAGCTGATCGACATGCAGCGCCGCTCGGCCAGAATCCGCGCGCTGCAGCCTGTCCGCGTCCTGGCGTTGAGCAATGGCGGCCTGTTCCAGATCTACGAGTCCGACCTGCCGACCTTCACGATCATCGTCATGAACCTCGCCCGGGAGCTGAGCCGTCGCCTGCGCTGTATCGATGAGCTGGCGGTACGCTCGCCGTCTGTCGCTGCACCCGCGACAGCCGATTGAACTGGTTGCCCTTCCCGAGGTTCGAGGTCGCTCATGGAGCTGCCGTCACGGAGACGGCTTCCCCGTCTGGACTGCGTGCCGTTGGCCCTGCGGCGTTGACGCGGACCGGCAATCTGCCCGGTGCACTACGCGTCGCTGACGATTCCCTGCAGCAGACGCGCCTGCCATGCACGCATGGCCAGCGCAAGCCGCCCTGACAGCGTCACGTAGTCGCCGTAGAGGAGCGTGTAGGCCTCGGCAGCCTCGCCTGCCGCGGCACGTTCAACGACTGTGGCAGCCAGTTGATGAAACTCGGCATGCAGGCGGCGGACTTCGTCGTAGCTCTCAGTTGCACGGTCCTCCGCTGACAGGCGCGGGCCGTACAGCCACTGCCCGAAGTCACAGCGATCATCGGCACGGATCGCTTCCACGTCCGCGCCGGAGTGAGCATCGAGAACGGCCTGCCGGAGTTCCGACATCCAGCGCGCATGGGCGCCAATTGCTTCCTCGATGTCCCGCACCCTGTCCATTCGAACCTCTCCCGAACACCCACCCTATCGACCCGGGAAGAATTCTACCTGAACTGCCAGCAGCGTGGTGGCGACTGCCGACCCACCTTCGGTGGGCCGGCATGTCGTGCGTCCTGCTGCTACACGAACAACCAGCCGGCGTCGCTGACCGGCGCCGCCTGGTTCCCCTCGATGAGGCTGGCGAGATCGGGAAGCTCAATGCCGGCAGCGGCGGCGTCCTCGGCCGCCACAGCGAAATAGACGTCGGTCATGTCCGCTGAGCGACCGTCCGCCATCGTGACGCTACTGCGCTCGAGATGCAGGTTGCCTTGCCGGTCGAGGAAGGGCACTTCGGTGTAAGCGACATCCAGTGAGATGACGCCAGCCTCGCTCAGCGTCATCAGCTCGCCATCGTCGGTCGCGCGATTGCCGTTGGCGTCCCGCCAAATCCGCAGGTCGGCGAAGCCGCTGTCGGCCGCGCTGATCAGGCCATCCGCGTTGCTGTCGTAGGCGGCCAGTTGCGCAAAACCCGCTCCCTTGGCCGTACCACCGAACAGCTCGCCCACACCGTTGATGTGACCGTCGCCATTCCTGTCGACAGCCAGGAAGCCGTCGCCACCACTGATCCAGCCCGACGCAACAGCCGACCCGTTGCCGAAAAGGTCGAAAGTGCCCGCGCCATCGCCACGGCTGGTAGTCTGAATGCCGTTGCCGTCAAGGTCGATGACGATCGGCGTGATGCCCGCATCCCGGCTCATGTCGCTCTGGCCGGACTTCAGCGTGAACGTACTCGTCTTCGTGACATTCGTCTTATCCACCGCGTTGCCAGTGACGTCCGAGTCGATCTGATCGTTGCTTCCGACGTCCTTCACGGCCCACTTCCAGTTGCTCATATTGTTCCACTGCCCGTACTGGTAATACTGAACGTTGGTCTTGTCGAACTGCAACTGGTAGGTACCGGGATTGAGATCAGTGAACTTGTAGTTGCCGTAAGCATCGGTCGTCTTCGTCTGCAGGACCGTCCCCGACGCGTTCAGAAGCTTGACCGTGATGCCCTTGATTCCTGGCTCGCTGGCGTCCTGGATGTTGTCATGGTCCATGTCGTCCCAGACCTTGTCACCAACCAACGCCTTGCGGTAGAGGCCCGCATCGATGGTGAGATTGGTCTGGCCACCGCTGACCGTGTAGAGCTGGGTGAGGCCCGATCCGTCGACGTCCGAATCGACCGCATCATTGCTGCCTTGGTTGCCCTTCGTCGCATGATAGCCGCTCGGCCGGACTACCTGCACCTTGTAGGAACCCGGGTCGACATCGAAGGAATAGTAGCCGCTCGAACCGGTCGTCGTGGTCCGCAGGACACTGCCACTGGCATCGAGCAGCTTGACCGTGACATTGGCGATGCCGATCTCTCCACTGTCCTGAATGCCGTTGTAGTTGCTGTCTTCCCATACACGGTCGCCAATCCGGGCAGTCAGGCCGCAGGCCGGTGTGCACAGCTTGAGCATCTCGATCTTGAACATGTCCTCGGGGCTCTTGTCGGTCGTGTCGGCGGCAATGACGATCACGTTGCCGGCATGATCGCCGGCGTTCAGATCTGCCCAGCGAGCACCGGTCAGGGTGGTCGTGTTGACTTCAGTGAAGCTCATGCTGCCGAGCACGCCGTCGTTGAGCGCGAGATGGTTGTCGAATGGTCGATCAAAGGTTCCGATCCACACCTGCAGGTCGCTGTCGTTCACCACGTAACCGAGGAAGGCCTCGTCCAGGAGAACCGTCTGGTCAAACTCGAAGAGGACGTAGTTGTCGCGCCCGCCAAGGTTGTCGACCGTGTGGGTGTTGTTGCTGCCGTCGCCCTCACTGCCGTCCGTCACACCAAGCCCGCCGCCATAGCTTCCAAGATACGCTTGTGACCACTCGCCAGTCGCTTTGACACGACTGAAGGCGCTGGCATGCACATCGAGCCCGGCCTGACTGATGGTGCGGATGTTGCCTGCAGCGTTGCCACCGGCATTGGTATTGCCGGTCAGATCGAGGTCCAGGCAGACGGCGGTCGTGGTCAGACCGGCGTCCCAGCTCCGGTCGCTCTCACCCGAACTCAGGCTGGTAACGGTGGTCCTGCCGGTCGTCGCATCGGCGTCCGAATCCTTCTCGTCGTCAGTTCCTTGGTTGGCCAGCGTGAACAGGTAGCCGTCCGGTCGTACGACCTGAATCGAATAGTCGCCCGGCTGCAGGTTGTCGAACAGGTAGTTGCCTGTGTAATTGGTCGTGGTCGTCCTTTCCACCGCCCCGGTGCTGTTGATCAGCCTGACCGTGACGTCTGCGACCCCGACTTCATTGGCGTCCTGAACCCCGTCGCCGTCGCAATCGAGCCAGACCCGGTCGCCAATCGAGGCACGGGCGAACACGCCGGCGTCGATCGTCGGGTCGTTGCCGCCGGAGGTCAGCGTGACGATCTGGCTGAGCCCCGTAGTGTCGACGTCGGAGTCCTGCGTGTCGTCGCCGCCGAGGTTCTGGCCGGTATAGACGTACCCCGTCGGTTTGCTGAACTGCACCTGGTACTCGACGCCCGGGGTCAGTCCGGTGAACTGGTAGAAGCCATCCGAGCCAGTGGTCGTGGTGGCGGTGGTGTTGTCACCCACCGTCGAGATCAGGCCGTCGGTGCCGCCACCGATCAGGGTGATGAGCTGCCCGCTGATGCCGGTCGCGCCGTCGTCCTGCTTGCCGTTGGCGTTGGTGTCAACCCACAGCAGGTCGCCCAGGCTGGCGGTCTGGTACACGCCGGCATCGATCGTCTGATTCGATTCACCGACTGCCAACGGGACCACTTGGCTGCGGCCAGAGCTGACATCAGCATCGCTGTCGCGGGTGTCGTCAGTCGTGCTGACGTCCTGCGCCGCCAGCCGGTAGCCTGGAGTGACGAACTCGACCTGGTAACTTCCCGCCTGTAGACCGACGAACTGGTAATACCCGTACTCGATCGCTGCCGTGCTGTGGTCGTCTCCAGTGATTGTGCTGGCCAAGTAGTTCCCGGAGCCGTCATAGAGTTTGACGACGATTCCGTCGATACCAGCCTCTCCGCTGTCCTGCACCCCGTTGGCATTGGCGTCCAGCCAGACGAAGTTACCCAGTTTGGCGCTCTGCAGTTGCACGATCAGCGGCTGTACCGTCCCTGCCGGGTCGATTACCCGTGAAAACGAACCGCTCACCGGGGAGACGCCCTGGCCGCTCGCGACGGCACTCTGTGCCGCCGAAACGAGAAAATCGATGTCACCCTGCAGGACGGTGTTGCGGGTGTTGTCGTTCAGCCAAGGATCGGTGTCAGGATCAGAAACGGAGAAGCCGAGGAGGGTCCACAGGGCCGCCTGCACTTCACCATAGTTGAACTGCCCGGCAAACTTGGGATCCCAAGTGAAGTTCTGCGCCAGCAGCCAGTTGATCCGGTCGACCTGTGTCTGCGTGATCGCTGCCAGACCAACTGGATCGTACGAGGCCTCGCTTTCGCCCGCATAACTCTGTGCCGTGTACGTCGTCGGCGACACCGTGATCCTTTCCTTTGGATTCAGACAGTAGGCGTCGTACGTCCCATCCGGCAGCAGAGCGTCTGTGCTATTGGTGACGTACAAGTCGAAATAGCTGGGCTTGAGCAGGTCATCCTGCTGGCCGAAGGCAGTTCCCGCTGCATTGGTGGCTGATGAGGTGACACGTATGGTGGTCATGGTATTCATCCTGGGCAAGTATCAATGAATCAAGGAGCAAGTGCCGCGCAAGAGGGATGGCACCTGCCAGCGATCAGGAGAATGAGCGGGGTGCGCCGCAGGAGCGCGATCGGCGATTCCCCGGTACGACCTGGAAGGTTCCCAGACGGCGCGAGCAATGTGCGACTGCCGACGACAAACCATCGTCCCGAACAGTAGCAACGATGACAGCCTCCCCCGAAACGAGAACCCGCAGGTTGTAACCACTTCAAGCAGACGACCGCAGTCCGCCGACGCCGGATCTCCGACCCCCTCCCGATTCGAGATCGCATCCAACCGCCGCCCAACCGTCCCCGACGTGATTCCGCGAAACCTAAAGCACGATCCGTGCCTTGTTCCGAAGCACGCTGATTTAACGTTTTTTCCGTTGATCGCTCAGAAGCTGCTGTTGCTGCCTGTGTAAGATTTTCCGACAGAGCTTCGCAGCAAGGTGGCACGTCAAGTGAATCGCGCTACGAATGCGGAAAGTGCCGCGTCGGCGCCGCCCTGCCCGTAATTACGGAACGAGCGACCACTCGATCCGATCGCTCCGCTCGACGCCAGCCGTCAGCGAGCGGCAGAGGCCAACAAACTCGCGCATGCCCGCGGTCTGGAACTTGCGCCGCTGCCAGAGGAAGTGGAAGTGGCGTCGCAGGTCGAGTTCCGGGGTGGCGATCGGCACCAGGCTGCGACGGCGGAACGCTTCGAGCAATGCCAGGCGCGAGATGCAGCCGATTCCGAGGCCGAACTCGACCGCGCGCTTGATCGCTTCGGTGTGCTCGAGTTCGAGCCGGATCTGCAGCCGCGAGCAATCATCGCGCAATGCCCGGTCGAGGGTTTCGCGGGTACCCGACCCGGTTTCGCGCACGATCCACGGCTGCTGCATCAGCTCGGCGACCGTCGCGCTGCCCTTCTCGGCAAGCGGGTGTCCGGGTGAACAGAAGACCACCAACTCGTCGGCAACCCACGGCTCGACAACCAGGTCGGCATGGCGGCAACTCCCCTCGACCAGTCCGAGATCGAGTTCGTGCTGCGCCAGTTGCTCGATGATCGTCGCCGTGTTGTGCACCTTCAGTTGCACGCTGCTCTCCGGGTGCCGCCGAAGAAACTCGGCGACGATCAACGTCGCGAGGTAGTTGCCGATGGTCAGGGTCGCGCCGATGCGCAGCCTGCCGTAGCCCGCCCTGCCCTCGAGAACGCTGTCGATCGCCGCCGCGCGCTCGAGCAGCTCGACGGCCTGCGGCAGCAGCGCCTGCCCGCGCTCGTTCAGCCGCAGGCTCCTGCCGAACCTGTCGAAAAGCTGCGTGTCATAGAGACGTTCGAGTTCGGCGAGTGCCGTACTCGTCGCCGACTGCGACAGCGACACGTCGCTGGCGGCCCGCGACACGTTCTCGTGTCGGGCAACGGCGACGAAGACCGCCATCTGCCGCAAGGTGAATCGCATATCGCTCCACTCGATAAGACTTATATGAACAATCTGTTTTACAAATATATCACGACGGAGCACGATGGCTTCGTCAGGAACACACGATGGGAAACATGATGAGCACCTACTCCGCGCAGCGCGTCCTCTCGGTCCACCACTGGACCGACCGCCTGTTCAGTTTCCGCACCACGCGCGATCCCGCCCTGCGCTTCATCAACGGCCAGTTCGTCATGCTCGGCTTGCCGCAGGAAGGGCGCCCGCTGACCCGCGCCTACAGCATCGCCAGCGCCAATCACGACGAGTTCCTCGAGTTCTTCAGCATCAAGGTGCCGGACGGTCCGCTCACGTCGAGGCTGCAGCACCTGGCGGTCGGCGACGAGGTCGTCGTCAGCCGCAAGCCGACCGGCACGCTGGTGCTGCGCGACCTGCGCCCGGGCCAGAACCTCTACCTGCTGGCCACCGGCACCGGGCTGGCACCGTTCATCAGCCTGATCCAGGATCCGGAGACCTACGAGCGCTTCGAGAAGGTCGTGCTGATCCATGGCGTGCGCTGGATCGACGACCTGGCCTACAACAGCTTCATCAGTGAGGAACTGCCGCAGCACGAGTTCTTCGGCGAGGTGCTGCGTGAAAAGCTGATCTATTACCCTGCCGTCACGCGCGAAGCCTTCCGCCATCAGGGCCGCATCACGCAACTGATCGACAGCGGCCGCCTCTTCGCCGACATCGGCCTGCCGCCGCTCGATCCGGCGCGCGACCGGGCGATGGTCTGCGGCAGCCCGGCGATGATCAAGGACTGTTGCGCGCTGCTCGACGCGCGTGGCTTCCACGTTTCGCCACATATCGGCGCGCTGGGCGACTATGTGATCGAGCGGGCGTTCGTCGACAAGTGAGGCAGCGCGGCTCGCTGCCGCAAGCGCTGCGCTGACGGTCGTTCAGTTGCTGCCGCTCAGTTGCCGCCTGTTCCCGGCTGTCCGGCTTCGAGAACGCGCAGCAGCGAAGCGGTGTCGCAGCGCCCCCAGCCCAGCGCCATCAGCGCGTTGAGTTGCTGGCAGACCTGCGCCGAGACCGGCAGCGGCAGCCCCAGTCGGTGCGCTTCGGCGATCAGCACCGCGTAGTCCTTGTGATGCAGGCGCGCCTCGACACCGGCAGCGAAATCGCGCGCGACCATCCTGCCACCCATGACCTGCAGCACGCGACTGCCGGCCGAACCGCCTGCCAGAGCCGCGTGGACCCTTGCCGGGTCGACGCCGGCGGCGCGGCTCAGGTGCAACGCTTCGGCAACCGCCTGGATCGTTGCCACCATCAGCATCTGGTTGCACGCCTTCGCCACCTGCCCGGCACCATGGTCGCCGACATGCACGATCGTGCTGCCGAGCAGTTCAAACAGCGGCCGCACGCGCTCCAGTACCGCCGCCCGGCCGCCGACCATGATCGACAGGCTGGCGTCGATCGCGCCCTGGCCGCCACCGGAGACCGGCGCGTCGAGCATATCGACACCCCGCGTCGCCAGCCGGCCGGCGATCGAGCGCGCCGTCAGCGGCGCGATGGTGCTCATGTCGACCAGGATCGAGGCGGCAGCGAATCCTTCTGCCAATCCGCCGGCAGCGAAGGCTATCTGCTCGACATCGGCGTCGCCAGTGACGACCGTGAATACCACCTCAGCCGCGGCCGCCACCGCCGCCGGGCTGGCGCAGGCCACCGCGCCGGCCACAAGCAACGGCTTTGCGGCCTCCTGCCGGCGCGCCCAGACGGCGACGCGGTGGCCGCCGCGCAGCAGGTGCAGCGCCATCGGTCGCCCCATCACGCCGCAGCCGATGAAGCCGATCCGCATCAGCCCTCTCCCCCCGACAGGCGCTCGAGCAGCTTGAGAATGGCGATCGAATCCTCCTCGCCAAGCCCCGAGCCGACCATGGCGTTGAACATCTGCGCGGTTGCCGCCGATACCGGCAGACACAGGCCCAGTTCGTGCGCGCTCTGCATGACGATGTTCATGTCCTTCTGGTGCATCCAGGACTTGAAGCCCGGCTTGAAGTTGCGGTCGAGCATCCGCTGGCCGTGGTTCTCGAGGATTTTCGAGTAGGCGAAGCCGCCGAGCAGCGCCTCGCGCACGCGCGCCGGGTCGACGCCACTCCGGGCGGCGAAGTTCAGTGCCTCGGCGACAGTCAGGACGCCGACACCGGTGACGATCTGGTTGGCCGCCTTGGCCACCTGGCCGGCGCCCGAATCGCCGACGTGCACGATGTTGCCTCCCATGCACGCGAACGCCGGCTGCGCCGTATCGAAGGCGGCGCTGCTGCCGCCGACCATGATCGACAGCGTGCCCGCAACCGCGCCGACCTCGCCGCCGGAAACCGGCGCGTCGAGGAAATCGATTCCGCTTGCCAACAACCGACTGGCGATGGCGCGGGCTGCAGCCGGCCGGATCGTGCTCATGTCGACGGCCACCAGTCCCGTCCGGCCGCTGCCTGCGACGCCGTTCTCGCCCAGCATCACCTGCTCGACATCGGGCGCGTCGGCCACCATCGAGATCACCAGGTCGGCCTGCGCGGCCAGCGCCGCCGGACTGGCTGCGCCGCTGGCGCCGGCATCGAGCAAGGGCTGCATCGATTCCGCCCGGCGCGCCCAGACCGTCAGCTGATGCCCGCCGCGCAGCAGGTTGAGCGCCATCGGGCGCCCCATGATGCCGAGGCCGATGAATCCGATTCTCATTGACTTCCCTTCCATGTGTTGGTGGTCTCTGCAGCGACCGGCAGAGCTTCGTCTTCCGCGGGCGGGGCGGGCGTACGGGGCGGCGTGCGCTGCGCGCCGCCGCTTGCCCGTTTCGCGCACCACGCCGCCTGACCACGAACGACCGCGGAGCCGAGTCTAGCAAGAATCGGGCGGGCCCGCTGCCGCCGCCCGCAACGTCTCCTCGTCAGCCGACGATGGTGACGACGACCCGCCGTCGATGGGCGATCGTCCGGTGCTCCCAGAGGTAGATTCCCTGCCACGTTCCCAGGCGCAGTGCGCCGTTGCTGACCGGCACCGTCACCGAGACCCCGGCGACAATGCTGCGCCCGTGTGCCGCCATGTCGTCGTCACCCTCGCAGTCGTGCTGGTACGCCGGATCGGCGTCGGGCGCCCAACGTGCAGCCAGGGTTTCCAGGTCACGGCGGACCGAGGGATCGGCGTTCTCGGTCAGCACCAGCGAGCAACTCGTGTGCAGCACGAAAACGTGCGCGATGCCGGTCGCCACTGCCGCAGCGCGTGCGATACGCTCCACCTGCGCCGTGATCTCGGTCGTGCCGCGCCCGCGGCTGTGGATGTCGAAGCTGTCCTGATAAGCCATTGGCTCTCTCCTGCCAGCGCCTAGAAGGCGGACCCTGGTGTCCTGAGGAATTCGATCTCGGCCGCCGTCGATGGCCGACCGAGGACCGCGTTGCGATCGGGACATTGCGCCGGTTGCGTCTCTTCAAACCAAAAGTGCAGAACCTCTGCCGCGGTCATCGACGCCTCCGCTACCGCTCATCGCTGACCGGTGCGCGCAGCAGCTTCACCACACCGCGTTGCCGCTTGCTGTCCAACCGCCGCTTCTGCGAACTCCGAGTGGGCCGTGTGGGCCGCCGCGGCGGCGCAACGGACGCTGCGCGTGCGATCAGCTCGCGCAGGCGGGACAGCGCATCCTGCCGATTGCGCTCCAGGCTGCGGTGCTCCTGCGCCTTGATGATCACCACGCCGTCGCCGCTGATCCGCTGGTCGCGCCAGAGTTGCAAGCGCTGTTTCAGCTCTTCGGGCAGCGACGAGGCGGCGATGTCGAAACGCAGGTGGACCGCATTCGACACCTTGTTCACGTTCTGGCCGCCGGCACCCTGCGCTCGCACGGCGGTGATCTCGACCTCCTCCTCGCGCAGTTCGAAGCGTGCCGGCAGATCGGACATCGGCCTGTCACTCCTTCGCCAGTGGCGGGGACCCGGTCCCGAGTGCCCGCCAGCCGTCGTCCCCAAGCTGCCGGAGCGTCCGCAGGTTGCGCTCATAGATCAACGATGCCTCGGGGAAAGCCGCCACGGCGCGGTCGAGGCTGGCCTCGCGCAGCAGGTGCAGCGTCGGAAACGGCGAGCGATTGGTGCAGTTCGTGATGTCGTCGGCCGCGCTGTCGGCGAACACGTAGTCGGGGTGGAAGCTGGCGACCTGCAGCACCCCGTGCAGGCGATGCGTTCGCAGGACGACTTCGACCAGATCGAGGAAGCGCAGGAAGTCGGCGAAATCGGTCAGAGCCCAGGGATGGATCAACAGCGTGGTATCGATCTCTTCGGCCGGGGTCGCGCACAGCGCCAGCAGTTCGCGCTGCAGATCGTCGAGCAGCGACTCATCGTCGTGCGCCGGACTCACCACGTAGCGGATCTGCCCCTTGGCATGAACCCCCTTGGCAAAGGGGCAGAGGTTCAGCCCGATCACCGCGCGCTCGAGCCAGTTCCGGGTTCTGGCGATGACCTCGTCGCGGGTCGGGCTGGTTTGGCTGTGCATGTTTGGCGATCCGGCGCGGGCTGATGCAACGCGGATGAGATGATGATCGCCAGTGTAACGACTGACGACGAACGAGGCAAAGCCTTGTACGCCCGGGACTGCCGAAGCCATGGTGCCATGGCGTATACAATGCGCCTTTTGCCCGCGGGGTGAACATGGAACGGATTGGCGCAGCGGTGATCGGCGCTGGGGTCATCGGCCTCGCCTGCGGGCGGGCTCTGGCACGGCGCGGAATCGAGACGCTGATTCTCGAACGGAACGAGAACTTCGGCTCCGAGACCAGCTCGCGCAACAGCGAGGTGATTCACGCCGGGCTGTACTACCCCGGCGGCTCGCTGAAAGCGACGCTTTGCGTCGCCGGGCGCCACCAGCTCGATGACTTCTGCCGTTCGCACGCTGTCCATCACCGCCACTGCGGCAAGCTGATCGTCGCCACCGCTGGCGCCGACGAGGAGCGGCTGGCGGCGCTGCAGGCACAGGGCGAGGCGAACGGCGTCGACGACCTGCGCTGGCTCAGTGCGGCAGAGGCCCGCGCTCTCCAACCCGAACTGGCCTGTACCGCCGCCCTGCTCTCGCCGTCCACCGGCATCATCGACAGTCACGGCCTGATGCTCGCCCTCCTCGGTGATGCCGAGCGCGCCGGCGCCGTTCTCGCCCGCCGCAGCCCGCTGCGGGGCGGCGTCATCGAGCCCACCGGCATCGTCCTCGAATGCGGCGGTGACGACAGCCTGCTCCTGCACTGTCCTCTGGTGATCAACGCCGCCGGTCCCTGGGCGAGCGATGTCGCCGCGTCGCTCGCCGGTTTTCCGCCGGCGGCGTTGCCGGCAACGCACCACGCCAAGGGCAACTACTACGCCCTCGCGGGTCGCGCTCCCTTCTCGCGGCTGGTCTACCCTATGCCGGAGAGTGCCGGCCTGGGAGTCCACCTGACCCTCGACCTCGCCGGGCAGGCGCGCTTCGGCCCGGACGTCGAGTGGCTGCCCGACCCGCCGCCAGGAGTGCGACTCGGCGTCTTCGACTACCGCGTCAGCAACGGGCGGGCAGACGCCTTCGCGACGGAGATTCGCCGCTACTGGCCCGGGCTGCCGGCAGGAAGCCTGCAGCCGGCCTACGCCGGAGTGCGGCCGAAGCTCGCTGGCCCCGGCGAGCCCGCCGCCGATTTCCTGGTCCAGGGTCCGGCACAGCACGGCGTCGCCGGGCTGGTCAACCTGTTCGGTATCGAGTCGCCCGGCCTGACCGCCTGCCTCGCGATCGCCGACCGCGTCGCCACCGAGCTGCTGGGGCAATGAGCCGTGCGCGCCGTCCTCGACACCAACATCGTTCTCGACCTCCTGCACTTCCGCGACCCGCTCCTGCGCAGCCTGCAGCAAGCGATCGACTGCCGGCGGCTGCAGTGCTTCACCGATCGCGACTGCCTGGCGGAACTGCAACGGGTGAGTGCGTATCCGCAGTTTCGCCTGACGGCAGCGGCGCAGTCGGCGCTGCTCGACGCCTACCAGCACTTCGTCGTCGCCTGCGAGGATGAAGACCACGGTGACGGCGACGGCGGTGCGGAGGACCCGCCGCTGCCACGATGCCGGGATGCAGACGACCAGAAGTTCGTGCTGCTCGCCCGGCGCTGTCGCGCGGACCTGCTGCTGACGCGCGACCGCCACCTGCTGCAGCTCGGCCGTCGCTGGGCACGACAGCTGCCGTGCCCGATCCTCACCGGCAGCGCCGCCGGCATCCTGCTTGCCGGCTGCCCGCCGCAAGCGGACAGCGGCGATGGCGAAGAAGGCCGGCAGACCCGCTCACGCGGCTGCTAGACGCTGACACACAGCGCGTGCGCCTGCGGCTGCCCGCTCGGCAGCGGCAGACGATCCATCAGGTAGCACAGGCAGTCCTGTCGAACCACCTTTTCGTCGAGGGTCAACATGGCCGGGGTCGCGGCCCGTTGCAGCGTGATGCGCCCATCCTCGCAGCTGAAGAACTCGCTGGCGACGTCAGTGCCGCTTTCGTCGACGACGCCGATCGGCATCGCCAGCCTGGTCTGGCCGAAGATGGTTCCCGGTTCGAGCGAACGGAAGTTCATGTGGTCGAGTTGCGGGTCGAAGTCGATGTCGGCCAGCGAGTCACCGAAGCCGAACGAGACCGAGGTGGGAACGCGGACGGTGGCCAGCGTGTGATAGAGGTCGATGTCGTGCTCGTGCACGTCGTGCGCCGGAAACTGCGACAGATGCAGGCACGCCTCGACGAAGCGTGCCGCGTGTTCGGCATTGGCCTCACTGCCCGGCTTGCCGCATTCCACCGTCAGCGCCGGACAGACTGGCGAGAACGACGTCGTCTGGGTGCCGGCCAACCCGCGGAACCAGACGACGGTGCGCGAGAACAGCAGGGCGAGATGAAGGACCTTCTGGTCGAGGCGGTTGACGACGCAATAGTGCGGGTTGAGGCCAGTATTGTTGTGGATGTCGATGCTGGCGAAGACGCCTCGTTCGCGCATCAGGCGATGTACCTCGCCCATTGCCTCGGCTTCCGGCGAATCACCGTGTCCCTGCCCGCCCGGCCAGACGCGGTTGTAGTCGGGTTGCCCGTCGAGCCGCCGCAATCCGTCACGCGCCGCCGTGACGTTGCCGACAAGGATCGACAGGGCACGCGGCAGCGTTCGCTTTCCATTGCGGTGCAGCAACCGCTGCAAGGCGACGACGCCACTGTCCTCGTTGCCGTGCAACAGCACCGAGACGAACAGCGCCGGCTGGCGCCGTCCGGCGAGGTGGATCAGCGTCGGTCCGGTGAAGATCTGATGGAGTTCGCGGGCGGGGGTATCGAGAAAGCGCTCAGGCAGGGTTTCGAGGACGGTCAGCATCAAGTTTGCAGCTCAAATGGGCCACTCATGCACCGGCATGAGTTGGCGCTGGAGATCAAGATAGTCGGCGGTCAGCCGGGCGAAGTCGTGGTGTCGGGCGTGGTGCGCCAACTGCCAGGCGGCACCGTTGCGCCGGCTGCGCAGCCGGCCGGCGATCACCTCCATGTAACGCGCGACATCGGCAGTGGACAGATCGAGCCGTTCGAGGCCGGTGCGTGCCAGCGGCAGCAACTGCTGCTCGAGCAGTTCGCCAGCCGACACGCGCTGCCCGCCGAACCAGCGCAGCTGCGCGTCGAGCCCGTAGCGGGCGGCAAGATAGAAGTTCTCGCGCGCCTGGGCAAAGGAGAGCTGTGCCTCGGGTGCCAGCGGCTGTCTCGTCAGCATGAGGACGCTGCCGTAATAGAAGGCAGCGTTGGCAATCATGTCGATGATGCTCGGACCGGCGGGCATCACCCTCTGCTCGACGCGCAGGTGCGGCTGGCCGCTGTCATCGAAGCCGATGAGCAGGCGGTTCCAGCGCCAGATGGTGCCATTGTGCAGCCGCAGGTGGGCATAGGACTCGACCGGACCGGGAATCTCGAAGGGCAGCAGCACGGCATAACTGGCGAGATTCTCGGCGAAACAGGCGGTCGGGTCGGCGGTCAGGTAGCCCGAGCCGAAGGTGACGCGCATGTGCTGTGGGCAGCCCGGGTCGCAGCAGTCGACGGCCTGTTCGAAGAGCGGCACGCGCGTTTCGTGCCACAGCGCGCGCCCGAACAGGAAAGGCGAGTTGGCAGCCAGCGCAACCAATGGCGCGGCGAGGATCTGTGAAGCGTTGTTGGCCCGCGCTGCCTCGCCTGCAGGTACCTGCAGATGTACCTGGAAGGAAGTCGTCGCCGCTTCCAGCATGACGTCGCTGTGGGTCGTGGCGAGGTTGTCGATGCCGGCGATGTTCAGGCTCAACGGGCTGCCGCCGCGCAGCCGGAAGATCTGCTCGTTGAGCACCGCGTAGCGCCTCGCTGGCGACATGTTGCTCAGCGAAAGATCCTCTTCGCGCAGCGTCGGCAGGGTGCCGATGGCAATCAGCGCGCCATCGTCGGCGGCAGCGACGCGCTGGCACTCCTGCCAGGTGGCGGTGAGTTCGCTCTCGAGTCGTGACAGTGCGTTTCCGTGCAGCGGTTGCGCCGTACCATTGAGTTCGACGTTGAAGCGCGACAGCTCGGGCACCACCAGCGGACTGTCCAGGCGCGCCAGGAACGACACGTTGCGTGGCACCGGCAGGAGGTCGCTGCCGATCAACCAAGCCTCGAGCTCGAAGCCGGCTACCAGCGCGTCATTGGCGAAGGCGCCCCGGAAATATGCCGCCTGCGCGTGCCGGGTTTCCTCTTCCAGCCGCCGCCGGAAGCGCTCGAAGTCATCGGCGGTGCAGCCGCCGCCTGCCACTTCCTTTCCCATCGGCCCCTCCCCCGGACAGTTAGTCGATCACCCTCGGACAGCGGGCGGAGCGCAGGTCGGCCGGCACCCGTCTAGCCGTCGCCGTAGCACTGCGTCGGGCTCGCCGCCACCGGCAGACAATGGCTGCACAGGCGCTGCCCCGGCAACCAGTCGTGCAGCAGAAAACCACCCGGCTCGAGCGTATAGGCCAGGGGTCCATCCTGCAGCGCGATCTGGTGCGCCGGCGACGGCGCGACGATTGCCGGCCGGCCGGCGAAAGTGGTACTGACGAAACGATGGACGTGCCCGCACAGCAGCGCCTCGACCTGCTCGTGCCGCGCCAGCCAGCCCGCCAGCGGCGCATCGCCACGGCAGCGAATCCGGTCCATTCCGGCAATGCCGACGCAGAATGGCGGATGGTGCAGTGCCAGCAACACCGGCCGGCGCTGCGGGCACGCGCTCTCGAGCCAGTCGATCTGCGGCGCCGCCACTTCACCCCACTCCTCGCCGGGAACGATGCAGTCGAGCAGCAGCAGTGTGCCACCGTCGAGGTCGATCCGCTGGCAGCACAACGGCGGCGGCGCCCACGCCTGCTCGCAAAACGCGGCGCGCAGCTGGTCGCGATCGTCATGGTTGCCGGGCAGCAGTGCGCAGGGGAAAGGCAACCCAGCGAGCAGCGAGCGCAGCAAGGCATACTCCTCGCGGCGGCCCGCGCTCGTCAGATCACCGCTGAGCAACAGCAGATCCGGTGCCGGCAGCGCCGCCAGCCGCCGCAGCGCCAGTTGCAGCGCAGCGAGTGTATCGACCACGCCGTAGAGCGGCTGGCTGCTCAAGTGAAGATCCGAAAGCTGGACGATGCGCATCGCGGAAGCTTACCAAAAAAACGCGCCGCTCAGACGTCCAGGCCACGCCCCTCCGGAGCCGCATCGACGGCCGCCGGCAGCTCGACCCAGAATCTGATCCGGCCGGCGGCAGCATCGACTCCGGCAGCGCCGCCATGACGTTCAGCCACCGTGCGCACAAAGTACAGGCCGAGGCCCGCGCCGGCGCCATGTTGCACCGTTTCGCCACGGCTGAAACGGCGGAACATCCGCTCGCGCTGCTCCGCACTCGGCGCAGCGCCTTCGTTGTCCACCCAGAAGCGAAGCTCGCCCGCGGCCAGCCGCTGCAGTCCGATGGCGACTTCGCTGCCTGCCGGGGCGTGCCGCAACGCGTTGTCGAGCAGGTTGATGGCGCTGCGCTCGATCGCCTCGAAATCGCCGACGACCCACACGACCTCGTCCGGAATCTCTCGCCGCAAGCGCAGCTCGCGCTGCCGCGCCAGTGCGTACATCTCGTCCACCGCCTGGTGGAGCAGGAAGGCGAGATCGAGTGGCCGCATCTGGCGCGCGTCGAGCGCCTCCGCCCGTGCCAGCCAGAGAAAGGACTGCGCCATGCCGAGGGCGCGTCGCAGCTGTGGTAGCAGGCGCCGGGCGTCGGCTCCGCCAGCGATTTCCAGCTGGCTGACCGCGCTTGCCAGTGGTGCGCGCAGATCGTGCGAGATGAAGGCCAACGTTTCGTTTCGCTCGGCGGCGAGCGCCTGCATCGTCTGTTGCGCGGTCTGCACCAGGGCGATCCGCTGTTCGAAGCCGAGGCGGCCGATCTCGTCAGCAGCGCCGCCGACTCGGCTGGCGGGCAGGATCGCCCGCAACTGCCGCAACTCCTGGTCGAGATGGCGTCGTGCAGCCTCGAGCCGCCGCCACCCCCAGACGGGAAAGGCGAACACGCCGGCGAGCAGGGCGCCACTCGGCGCCAACCACCAGTTGCAGAATACCGGCAGCAGCGCGCACGCCAGTCCCATGCCAACCAGCCAGGCGGTGCTCAGGAGCAGGCCGGGCAGCGGCATCAGCCGCGGGAGCCAGAGCATCGGCACCGTTGCCAGCAGTGCTGTCAACAGCAGCGCCGGCAGCGGCGGCAGGTCGCGAATCAGATGCCCGTCGCGCATCGCCAGGATGACGTTGCCCAGCACCTCGACCCCCGGCATCGGCTGCGAGTTCGCCGACACCGGCGTCGGCACGAAATCGCCAAGACCCGTTGCGGTAGCGCCGATGAGGACGATCCGGCCGCTGAACAGTTCGGGCTGAAGCCTTCCCTGCAACAGGCTGACGTACGGGACTCGCGGCAAGGTGCCGGGCGGACCGGCGAAGCTGAGGCGCCGCAGTTCCTGGCGCACGAGGTGGTGGCTCGCCTCGGCAGGTGCCGCTGCCGCCTGTTGGCGCGCGGCATCCGCGGCGGCCGCGGTCGGCACCGCTGCCGCCGGCAGTTGCCGGGCGACGCGCAGCACCTCCTCGGCCAGCAGCGGCCAGGTTGCCGAACCAAGCCCCTCGCGCAGGTCCACCGAACGGGCGATACCGTCCTCGTCGAGACGCACGCCGATCCTGCCGATCCCAGCCGCAGCCGCTGCCAGTGTCCGGATCGGCGGCGATTCGAGCAGTTGCCCGCCACTGCGGGTGACTTCGATGACCAGCGGCAGGACGACGTTGCCGCATGCGGCCACTGCCTCAGCCAACTGGCGATCGGCACGCAGATCGTCGCCCGGCTCGCTGAAGGCGATGTCGAGTCCGATCGCTGCCGGCCGGGCCGCACAGAGCAGCCGCAACAACCGCGCGTGCCGTTCGCGCGGCCACGGCCAACGACCGAGCTGGTCGAGACTGTCCTCGTCAATGGCGACGATCAGCACCGGACTCGGCGTCGGGCGCCAGTTGAGGCGTTGCCCGACGTCGAACAGCAGGTGGTCGACACGCACCAGAATCCCGCTGGCGCTGACCCCGACGGCGATCAGTGCCAGCAGGAGCGCGATTCGCAGCGCTTCGTTGCGCCAGACTTGCGGCACCGCTGCCATCCTTTCAGAGCGTCCGGACAAGTCTCGTGCATCGCCAGCCGGTGGCGTCGCCCGCTCGCGCACGCGGCTGGCCGGTCGTGCACCGACGGCCGCTGGCGGCGGTGCGCGGCACGTTCCGGCCGCCGCCGGTCACCCTCGCCCAGCCACTGGCGGTGTCCCGGCGTGCCCGTGACGATTTCTTCACCGCCGCGCAGCAGACGCCACCCGGATCGCGGCCGCGGCTCAGAGTGCGAGCAGCGGCAGCAGCAGCAGAAGGAGCCACAGGCGACCCGGTGGCACCTCCAGCTTGCGGATTGCCAGCGGTCCGGGCATGTTCTCGCGGCGATCGACCAGCCGCACGCCGAGGTACCAGGTGCCGGCATCGGGGCGCGGCAGGTCCAGCCTGCCGTCGTCCGACTGCGCTTCGGCCAGCGGCGAACCGAGGTCGGCCGCCGCCGACAGGATCGCCTCGTACGCCAGGCCATCCGGGGGTGGCGGCAGGTTCAGCCGGAGCGACTCCGGTTGCAGTTCGACCGCTGCCCGGCCGACATCGACCTCGACCAGGCCGGGTGTGTAGGTGAAAGCGACGGCGGCGCTCCATGGCCCCTGTTGGCCACTCGCGTCGATGCTCGCCGCGCGCCAGTACAGGCTGCCGACCGGCAGGTCGGCCGGCGTTTCCCAGGAGCCCCGCTCGCTGCCGGCATCGTGCAGCAGGGTGGTGAAATCCGCTTGCGCCGCCACCTGCACGCGGTAGCGGGCACTGCCGAGCACCTCGGTCCAGCTGAAGGTCGGCCGCGCACCGCGGATCGTCGCCCCATCGCCCGGCCGGTTGAGGACCGGCGGGAACGGGCGGGCAAAGACGTCGAAACGGTGCAACGAATCAAGCCCCTGCAGGCCACGCGCGTCGATCGCCCGCAAGCGCAGGAGATAGGTGCCGTTCGGCAGGTCGGCAAAGCTCAGCGCCGGGCCCGACCCGCTGCGGCTGAGCAACAGGCTGTCGAAGCTCGCATCGCTGGCGATCTCGCCCAGCCAGGCCTGCGCGCCAGCCAGCCGCGGTAGCGGAAAGCGCAGCGGCAGATGCTCGAAACGAGCGGGCAGACCGGCCACCACCGGTGCCGGCAACAGGCGCACCGGTGGCAGCGGCGCCTCACCGGGTCGGACGATGGTTCCCCGCCCCGGTGCAACACGCACACTGCCACGACCGGAGTTCACCCCGACGACGCCAGCCAGCGTTTCTTCGCGCGTCGTCTCGCCGTCGACACCGACGCGAAAGTGCGTGCCACGAACCACCACCTGCGCCGATGGCGTCTGGATCCGGAGATTCCGGTTCGGCGCCCGGGCCGGGTTCGCCCTGATCTCACCCTGGCCGCTCTGCAGGCGCAGCCGCGAATCGACCATCAGCCCTCCGGCATAGGTGCCGAGAGCGTCGAGGACGAACTGCGAGCTGGCCGAAAGAAGGATCCGGCTACCGTCGGCCAAACGCAGCAGCGCACTGCTGTCGGCCAGCGTTTCGACACTGCTGCCAGCCGGTAGTACTTGGCCGGTGGCCGCCTCCTGCCATTCACGGCCGGCGGCCGCGCGCCAGCGCACTTGGCCGCTGCTGGTCTCGATCGTCGCCACTGCGGGCGAGCGGCGCAGCATGGCGGCCGGGATGCGCAGCACCGTCCCGGGCAACAGGCGGTACGGATCCGCGACCTGATTGGCCTGCTGCACCGCCGGCCACTGTCGGGGATCGACGAGATAGCGTGCACCGATGTTGATCAGCGTGTCTCCGGGGCGGACGGTGTAGCGCCACAGCGGCGCCTGATCGCGCGACTCGGCCGCCACCGCCGAGCCGACGAACAGCGATAGAGCGGCCAGAAGGCCGGGGAACAATTGCCGCCAGCCAAGCGCTTTCACGAATCCTTCCCTTCCCGCTCGAGGCGGTAACCATGGCCATAGATGGATGACAGCCGCCAGCCGAACTCCGGCGTCAGGTGAAGCTTGCGCCGCAGGCTGCTCGCATGCACGTCGATCGTGCGCGTATCGACCTGCGGGTTCACCGCCCAGACGACCTGCAGCAGTTGCTCGCGGCTGAGGACGCGCCCGACGTTCTGCAGCAGGTACAGCGCGAGATCGGTCTCGCGCTCGGTCAGTTGCACCAGCGCGCCGTCGAGGGCGATCTGCCGCCGCCCATGATCGACGCGCAGGCGCCCGAAATCCTGCTTCAGCGAGGCACCGGCGATGCCGCCGTGGCGGCGCGTCACCACTTCGATGCGCGCCAGCAGGAGCGGCCGCGACAGGGGCTTGACCAGGTAGTCATCGGCGCCGGCCCGCAGCACGGCAACGATGTCCTCCTCGCTGTCGCGCCCAGTCGTGAAAACGACCGGCGGCATCGATCGCCGCAGCCTGATCTGCAGCCGCGCCATGACTTCCAGGCCCGTCAGGTCGGGCACCATCCAGTCGAGCAGGCAGACGTCGAAGGGATGATTCTCGACTGCCCGCACGCACGCCAGGCCGCTGTCGAAATGCTCGACGTCCCACGTCGCCGAACGCAACCACTCGGCTACCGTCGTGGCAAGCTCGGGCTCGTCCTCCAGATAGGCGATCTTCATGGCACAGCCTCCCTCGCTTCACGGCGGGCCGAAGGCCGCCACGCGCATCGTCCGCTCTACGCCCGGTTGGCGACGCAGGCGACGTCAGTTGCGCCGACTTGCCCGGTGCACGTAGAAGCGCACCGGCGCAGCGACCAGCAGCGCATTCCCCGACCGATCGACGACCGCCACCTCGACCGTATGCTCGACCTGGTCGCGTGCCGCCATCTGCCATTCATCGGCAGTGACGTCGAACTGCAGCGTCGTCCGCTTGTCCGCCAACACGGTCCCGTCGAGGCGGACGGCGATGGCATCACCCCGTTCGATCTGCAATGGCGGTTCGAGGGTCAGCGCGATCGAAAACTGACCGGTATTCGAATGGACCGTGCCATCGTCCTCGGGCTGCATGATCTGCAGGCCGGCGTACGCCGGCGCGGTAGCCGGCGGCGGCGCCGGCAGCGGTGTCGCGACCGGCGGGTCCATCACGTTGGCCGGGGGCAGATGCATCTCTCGCGCGCCGGTGGTCGGCATGTCCGAGAAGACCGGGCCGGACCGGTCGCGGCTTTCGTAAACCGGTTGCGCCGCGGCCAGCGTCGCGATCAGCAGGCCGGCGAGCGCGAGATGTTGCCTGCGCATGGATTGCTCCGAGAACTGCAGGGCGAGCCTGCTTCAGCCTTCGCCACCCGTTGCTGTCTGCACGTTGTCGAGAACGGCCTGCAGCTTGGTTTCCTCCTCGTGCGTCAGCGAGGTCTTGATGACCTTGCCACCGGTGCCCTGCAGTTCTTCGAGGACCTTGTCGGGAGTTGCCTTGCGGACGAGGACGAAAAGCACCGAACTGTCATTCCTGAAGGTGGCAGCCAGGTCCTTCATGAAATCATCGTTGATGCCGACGTCGGCCAGAGCACCGCTGACGGCGCCGGCGCCGGCGCCGACCGCGAGACCGAGCAGCGGATTCATGAAGATGAGACCGATCAGCGTTCCCCAGAAACCACCGCTCAGAGCGCCGCTCGCAGTCAGGTTGTACATCTGGTGCAGCTTCACCTTCCCCTTCCCGTCCTTGACCGCCACCACGGCGTCCTCGAGGTCGATCAGGTAGTCCTGCTGCAGCTTGCGCAGCTTGGTGCGGACTTCCTCTGCCTGGAACTGGTCATCATAAGCGACTACGATCAGGTTGCTCATCAGCATTCTCTCCTGTCTGAGTGTGGTACGAAAATCCTCCGCGGCGCTCATCCCGCTGCCGCGGGGTCGCCGCCTTCGCCGGTAGCGGTGGCTAGTTCCCGTGCTGCTTGTGGTTGTTGTGCGCATGCCCGCCGTGATCTGCCTGCGCTTCATGCCCACTGTCGCTGCCGCGGCGGTGATGCCCGGCCGAGGCGTCGTGCGGCGCTTCCAGGGCCAGCATTTCCGCGACATCGGGCTCGTCCTCGGCGAGGTCGGCGAGCAGTCCTTCGTCCGACAGATCGAGCGGCCGCGAGTTGTGCCAATCCTGATCGACCACCTCCCTGAGCCGCTTGACGACCGCCTCGTCGTGCACATCGATGGCCAGCTCGCGGCGGCTGTCGAAGCTGCCGGGAGCCAGGTTGATCGAGCCGATGATCGCCCGCTTGCCGTCGGCGAGCATCATCTTCGCATGCAGCTTGAGTCCCTTGAGGCGGTGCACCTTGGCCCCGAGGTCCTCGAGGATGCGCAATCCCTCGACCCCCTCGACCAGTTTGCCGGCCTTCAGAAAATGCATCGGTCGCGCCAGAACGTGCAGCTTGACGCCGCGGCGGGTGGCGCGAACCAGTCGCTCGATGATCACCTCGTCCTGGTAACGTTCGTTCTGCAGGAACAGCGTTTCGCTGGCCGCGTCGATGAAACGAGCGATGCGGTTGCGACCGTTCGTGTTGCACCAGATCAGGTGTGACTCCTCGCCCGGATCGAATTTTTCGCGCGACCAGTCGGCATCGAAGCACTGGACGATCTCATCCACCTCGTGCCGATGCGAGGTGACGACGGCGTAGTCGCGCGTCACCGTGAGATTTTTCGTTTCCCAGTTGAGCGAGTGCACGAGAGCCGTCTCGTCGTCGACGACCAGCGACTTCTCGTGCGTGATGTCGAAGGCGGGATTGCTGTCGGCCACCTCGACGCCGGCGTCCTCGAGCAGCTTGCGGCTCGCCTGGTTCTCCGCTTCGCCGCTGCGGCGCGCCGGGTTCAGCATCACCCTTACCCGGACTCCGCGCTGCTGCGCGGCGATCACCGCCGCCAGCAGCGACGGGTCGGAAAAGAGGAACATCTTGATTCGAATCGAGCGCCGTGCCGCGTCGATGGCGTCGACGATCGGCTGGCCGGTGTCATCCGGCATGACGATGAGGGAACGATGCATTTCAGATGGGCTCCGCAGGATGGGCGCCACGGCGGCGGCGCGGGTTGATTGCTGGTTCCGGGAAGACGCAGTTTAGCGACATGCGGCACGATCGCCAAGCGCTGCAGCAGCGCCTCAGGTGCCCGGATGGGCAGGGAGGCGCAGCTCGAAGGTCGTCACCCCGTCCGCTGAGGTCACGCCGACGTCTCCCTGATGCGCGCGCGCGATCGAGCGCGCGATCGCCAGCCCGAGCCCGGCGCCTTCGCCGCCATGCTGGCGGGAGCGGTCGACGCGCCAGAAGCGGTCGAACAGACGCGGCAGTTGTTCGGCGGCAATCGTCTGGCCGCGATTGGCGACGCTGACAACGGCCTCACCCGCCGCTGCATCATCGAGACGGACCCTCACCCACCCACCCGGAGGCGTGTGGCGTACAGCATTGGAGAGCAGGTTGCCGATGGCGCGCCGGAGCATCAGCCGGTCGCCACAGACGACGGCCGATCCGGAGGCCTGCAGATGCAAGCCCTTGTCCGCCGCCAAGGCCTCATAGAAGTCAAACAGGCTCGTCACTTCGTCGGCGAGATCGATCGTCTCGCGATGCGGTACCAGCAGATCGTTGTCCGCCCTGGCGAGAAACAGCATGTCGGCGACGGTTCGCGACAGTCGCTCGAGTTCCTCGGCGTTCGACGCCAGCACATCCTGGTACTCGTCCGCCGAGCGCGCTCGCGCGAGCGTCACCTGCGTCTGCGTCAGCAGGTTCGAGACCGGCGTGCGCAGTTCGTGTGCGAGGTCGGAAGAGAAATTGGCCAGGCGGCGAAACGACTCCTCCAGGCGGGACAGCATGTCGTTGAGCGTCTGCACCACTTCCGCCAGCTCCTGCGGAATTGCCGCCACTGTCAGCCGCTGGTCCAGCCGGTTCGCCGTGATGCTGGCGGCAACGCTGCAGATGTCGCGCAGCGGCGCCAGCCCGCGCCGTGCCACCATCCAGCCGAGGAAGCCGGAGAGCAGCGCTGCCAGAGCGACCACCGACCACAGCGCCCGGCGGAACGAGCGCATGAAGTGTTCATGGTGGCCGAGGTCGATCGCCACCGCCACCATGACGCCTGCGTCACCGGCAATCGCCGGCGACACGACCCCGCCGATGCCCCGGTAGCGGCGGCCGTCTGCCGCTTGCCAGCCAAGAGCCTCGTCGCCGTCACCGCCTGGCGCCAGCAGGCGCGGCGGAACGGCCGCGTCACGCGAGGAATAGAGCAGCCTCCCGTCGCCGCGCCGGACCTCGACGGCCAGATCATGGTGCCCCACCAGAGCGGCGTCGAGGCGCTGGCCGAGGTCGCCGCCGGCAGCCGGCGAAGGCGCCTGCGCGAACGCATGGCGGACCAGTTCGAGCTTGCCCTGCAGCAGCACCAGGTCCATCTCGACGAAGTGGCGCTCGACGAGGATGCCGACCAGCAGGCCAAGCAGCAGCAGGACCGCCATCGAAACGCTGGCGAACAGCAGCGTCAGCCGGGTGGTCAGGGATCTGCCGGCGAACTGGATCATGCCGGCGCCTCGAGAACGTAGCCCATGCCACGCGCCGTGCGGATCAGCTTCGGCTCGAATCCGTCGTCAACCTTTGCCCGCAGACGGCGAACCGCCACCTCGATGACGTTGCTGTCGCTGTCGAAGTTCATGTCCCAGACCTGCGAGGCGATCAGCGACCGGGGAAGCACCTCCCCCTGGCGGCGCAGCAGCAGTTCGAGCAGCGAGAACTCCTTCGCCGTCAGGTCGATCCGCTGACCAGCCCGGGTCACACGGCGGCGCAGCAGGTCGAGTTCGAGGTCGGCAGCGCGCAGGGTTTCGGGCTCCTTCACCTTGCCACCGCGGCGCAGCAGGGTGCGCACGCGGGCCAGCAACTCGGCGAAGGCAAAGGGCTTGACGAGATAGTCGTCGGCCCCGAGTTCGAGCCCCTTGACCCGGTCATCCACCGAGTCGCGGGCGCTGAGAAACAAAACCGGCATCTCCCTGCCCGCGCGGCGGATGCCCTGCAGTACCTGCCAGCCGTCGATGCCCGGCAGCATGACGTCGATGATGGCCAGATCGTAGCTTTCACTCAGCGCCAGGTGCAGCCCATCGACGCCGTCACGCGCCAGGTCGACGACGAAGCCCGCCTCGGTCAGCCCCTGCCTCTGGTAGTTGCCGGTCTTGACCTCGTCCTCGACGATCAGGATCTTCATTGCCCCACTCAAGGAAACGTGCAGCTGCCGTCCCTGGCGACGAAATGGAAATCGGCGAAGCCGGCGCGCGCAGACTCGCCAGTATTGTCGGTATCGCTGGCGATCGCCAGCCCGGTCAGTCTCGCCGGCAGGTCGCCGAAGGCGCGGCGGAAATCCTCGGCGACGTCCCGCCTCTCGGTGACCCAACGACCGGCGCGCGCGGCGCCGCTTTCGAGCACCAGGATCTGTGCACGATCCGTATAGGCGTTGGCTTTCAACGTGCCGACGGGGTGCTTGTTGTCCCACACATAGTTGATCGCGGCATCGGGAACCGAGGCACCCCACAGGCTGCGCGCGATCGCCAGCTTGCTGCGCGTTGCCAGACCCAGTGCTGCCGGTGGCACGCTGAAGCTCAGGTAGACACGCGCCGCGTAATCGTCACCTGACTTGCTGTCGAGATCGGCGGCGAGCAGCGGTGCGTCGATGCGCCAGCGCCAGCAGAGGACCGGCGTGCCCTCGAGTTCAACCGTCAGTTGGCGGACGAGCAGAGCCATGCTCTTGACCGCCGTCGCCTCGACCGCGGCAACGCCATCCCACAGCCGCTGGCGGTACTCGGTCGCCGGAAAGCGGGGATTCAGGTGCTCGATCGTCCAGCCGGCGGGCAGGCCCCCGGCATTGCCATCGAAGCGGCCGACCCACAACGGCGCCGCGGCGACGGCACCTGCCCCGAGCAACAGCAGCGCGCCCATCGCTGGCAGCCGCCGCCACCGGACTGAGGCCACCGATCGAGGCGGCGCCAAGCCCCGGCATGGCAGCTCCGCGGGCGGCAGCGGGCCGCACCCGGAGTCGGCGCGAATTGGCCGAGTCTCCCGACTGGCGTCGGCGTGCGCAGCGGCTTGCTGGTGAACTCCGCTGGCGGCCACCGTTCAGCCAGCCTCGTCGCCTGCCAGCGGCAGGGTCGCTGCCCGCCAACTGCCGTCGAGATCGTCGGTGGCGACAGCGACGAGATCGCCGTCGAGGACGCCCTGGCGGACGAAGTCGTCGAGAAAACGCGGGATCTCTTCGGCCTGCTGCCGGCCGCGATACGGGCGCTCCTGCGCCAGCGCCTGAAACACGTCGGCCACCGCGACGATCCGTGCCTCGGTCGACAGCCTCCCGGCATCACGCCGGAAGGGGTAGCCATGGCCATTCAATGCCTCGTGATGAAAAGCCGCCCACTCCGCGACCTGCTCCAGGCCGGGGATGTGTCGCAGGATCTGGTAGGTTTCGAAGGCGTGCCGCTCCATGACCGAGAACTCGAGGGGCGTCAGGCTCGTCGGCTTGTCGACGATCTCGTCCGGCACGCAGAGTTTGCCGACATCGTGCATCAGACCGGCGACCTCGATCTTCGCCAGTGCATCGTCATCGAAGCCGACACGCTTGCCGAGGTGGCGCGCGAGTTGGGCGACGCCGACCGAGTGGGCAGCGGTGAAGTGGCTCTTGGCATCGACGATGCTCGAGATCAACCGCGCAACGTGGCCGAACTGTGGAAAGTCGATGGTCATGCGCCACTCGCCGAGCGCCAGATCACCGAGGTAGCGCAAGACATGGCGCGGCGCCAGCGCGATCCAGAACGCCTCGCGCGCTGCTGCCGCGGCGAAGGCCCGTACCACCTCCGGCGACAGGACACTGCCGACAAGAGCGGTGATCGCATCGACGATGCCAGCATTGTTGAACAGCGGATTGTCGAGACCACGCTGCAACAGCATGCCGTCCACCCGGTCGGCGAGCTGGATCAGGTTGCTGTCGAGCGCATCCGACTCGCCGAGTTCGGCCGGCAGTTCATGCCATGGCGTGTGATGGTGGCGCACCGCGTTGGCGACCAGCGACAGGTGGGCAAAGGGGCGCAGCAGGCGGTAGCCGGTTTCGCAATGCGCGCGGCGATCGTCCCAGTCGGTCTGGCGCAGCAAGCGCCGATGAACGGCCGTCGACGAGACGCCCAGATCGTGCAGCAGTCCGGCACAGACGATGCGGTCGAGCCGCTGCTCGGGCAGGCCGAGCACGAGCGCCGTTTCGCGCGCGATCATCGCCACTCGCTTGCCATGCTGGAAATCGTTGACGCCAACCAGGTCGAGCGCGTCGGAAAGCGCCAGGATGGCGCTCTTGAGGTCGAACGTCAAGGTCATGGCGGGCAGCCCCCATGCATGTGGAACGACAGTGCGGAAGACGACGGCGGATCCGGACTCTCTGCCAACCCACTTGGAAGAAGCCGCATCGATGGCAGCGGCAGCAGCGCCAGCGTCCGGGCGAGAGCCAGCGGAAACGGCGCCAGCCGCTGTGCGATCGGCGGCGCCCGCCGGGCCGTGGCGGTCTGCTGCCAGCTCGGCACGGCTGTCGCGAAACAGGAGACGCCCCGCTCGGCGCCGTGGCTGCAGACACGCAGCCAAGCGTCGTGCGGGGCGTCCGCTCCGGTCATTTCCGGCCCCCCGGTCAGAGGAGGCAGTTCGCGGGACTCAGGCGCCGCGTTCGCGCATCCAGCTGGCCACCTTGGGTGCCAGGACCTTCTGCGCCAGACCACCGGTGTAGATACCGATGTGGCCGGTATTGATGGCGAACTCGGTGTAGTCCTTGCTGCCGACATGCTTGCCGAGGGCAACGGTGCACGGCGGCGGCACGATGTGGTCCTTCTCGGCGAAGATGTTGAGGATCGGCATCGTCAGTTGCTTCAGGTCCACCTTGCGACCACCGACCTCCAGCGTTCCCTTGACGAGCTTGTTGCCTTTCAGGAAGTCGCGGATGAATTCCTTGAAGGTCTGGCCGACGGCGTCGGGACCACCGAACAGCCACTTTTCCATGCGCAGGAAGTTCTGCAGCGCCGCCCGGTCATCCAGGATGTCGATCACGTCGGCGTACTTGCCATAGTTCAGGATGAAAGGCGAAGCCATCATGAACGACTCGTTCAGCACCGAGGCCGGCACGTTGCCATGCACGGCGACCATCTTCTCGACATCGGCGTCGGCACCCATGGTGAACATCAGGCCCTCATGCGGCTTGTGATTGGCCTTGTAGGCATCGAAGTCGATCGGCGAGACGGTCAGCGTCAGGTGGCTGATCTTGTCCGGATTGAGCGACGAGTAGGTGGTTGACATGGTCCCGCCCTGGCAGATGCCGAAGAGGGCGATCTTCTCGACACCATGGCGCTTGCGGATGAACTCGACGGTATCGTCGAGATAGCCGTTGATGTAATCGTCGACCGTGCGGTACTTGTCCACCTGGCGCGGGTAGCCCCAGTCGTTGAGGTAGACGTCGAGCCCCTGGTTCAACAGGTTGCGCACCAGGGAGCGATCGGGCTGCAGGTCAGCCACCTCGTAGCCGTTGATCAACGGCGGGACGATCAGCAACGGCGTCTTGACGATCGTCGACTCTTCGGCGAGCGGGTGGTAATGATAGACCTTGATCCCGTCCTGCGCGAAGACGATGTCCTTCGGCGTGCTGCCGATGTCGATATCGTCGTCGGTCAGGTTGGTGAGATTGTTGATGCCCTTGGCGAGCTTGGCGTTCAAGGCTGCGGTTTCCTCCGCCACGTCGGCGGGGAGAATCTGGATCGGGAAAGAAAACATCGGTAGCACCCTCCTAAAGGTCTATTGGCTTATCAGCCGGCACACAGGCTTCGGGTTGCCGGCTCATTCGCTCTTGGCACGCGCTGCCGCAGCCTTGCGCGGCGCAGTGCTGGCCTTGGCCGCCGCCACTGGTGCTGCTGGAAGCAGTGCCTTCTTGAGAGCCCGGATCTCCATCTTGAGTTCGTGGATGACCTGGTAGGCTTCATCCAGCTCGCTGCGCGTGGGCATGTCCAGACCGCGGAAGATGTCCTCGACGACTGCGCGCTGGGCGAGCTTGAACTGCTGCTGTGACCTCGTGAAAGCGTTCTGCTTGTCGAGGAACTCCTGCATGTTGAAGGTGACCAGCAGCGACTTGTCGGCGGTGCGGTACCAGAGGCCCATCACCTGCCGCACCGAACTGATCTTCTCGCCCTTGGCGGCCACCTTGGCGAGTTCCTCGACGGTCGCTTCGACGGCCCTCGCCAGCGCTTCGGCGAAAGCGGTGTGGAAACTCAGGCTGTCCTTGCGCAGATCGACGACCGCGTCGACCAGGCGCAACAGCTTGGCGTTCTTCTCGCGCGACGCGCCGAAAAGCGGGATCTCGCCAATGCCGGCCAGTGCGCTGGAATCGCCTTCCATCGACAGCAGGCGATTGAGCCCGGCGGTGCCGCCGAGCATCGCTTCGCCGACGTGACCGGACGAAGCGGCCTGCATCAGGAAGGACAGCCAGGGGCCGAAGGCTTCCGGCAGATCCTTGCCCAGCGTTCCGCTCAGGCTACCGATGTGCGAACCGAGGCCAAAACTGCGCTCGAGCATGGCCGTCGACTCCTTGGCCCACTGTTCGGCGAAGCCCTTGAGGTCCGGGCGCCAGTCCTTGCCGGCATCCATGTTGGGCGCGACGACCTTCATCGACTTGAAGAAGAAATCCATCACGCGGTTCATCGCCGTCTGGCTGCTGTTCATGCGATCCATCAGCATGCGGGCGGCTTCATTCGTGCCCTTGGTAGCGGCCACGACGCCTTTCTTCACCGCCTGTGCTGGGCCGCCCTCGGCGCCCGGGAGATTCTGCAGCAGCGAGGCCCAGTCGCCCCACATCCGCTTCTGCATGTCAGCCCAAGCGTTGACGACGCCGCCCAGTTGGTCATTCGGATTGTTGTTTTCCACTCCTGTGATCTCCTTTCAGTGTGTCGGACACGCCTGCCGGCACGGCAGGCGGATGCCCGGCGGTAGACTGAGTGCACTCTACAACCAAACTGCGGCCGTCTGACGACGGCCGCGATCATGCAGCTTTGCCCACCCGTGATGGATCAGGCAAGCGCCACCACTGCATCTGCCTTGTGCTTTGCCTCACCCTGCTCATTGGCGCAGGTCAACTCGAGACGCACACATCTTTCACCGGCCTGCTCCAGCTTCTCGACCACCTTGCCGGTGCACACGAGACGCTCACCAACCTGCGTGATGGCCGTGAAACGGACACCGAAGCTGCGAATCGCCGCCTGCGGCACCCACTGCGTCAGCAGTCGGCCCAGATAGCCCATGCCGAGCATGCCATGCGCGAAAACGTCCGGAATTCCCTTCGATCGCACGTAGTCCTGATCGAGGTGCAGCGGGTGGTGATCACCGGAACCCGTGGCATACAGCGCGAGGGTCAGCCGCGACACCGGCTCGGTGGTGAACGACGGGATCGCATCGCCAACGTTCAGCGCATCATAATTCGGTTTTGTCATCGACCTTCCCCTATGCCCGGATGACCATCACGGAGTGCACGTCGCACACCAGTTCGCCCTGGCGCAGCACCTTGACATCCTTGACGACGAACTGCAGGGCGCCGTTCTTCTTGTCGTAGATATCGGTGATGACGCCATCGAAGTCCAGCTTCTCACCCGAATGGACCGGCTTGTGGTAGACGAACGATTGCTCGCCGTGCAGCATCTTGCCGAGGTCGCAGCCCATCGTTTCGAGGTAGTCGAAAGGATGGTCCTTGTCCATGTCCATGCAGAAGAAGAAGGTCGGCGGCACCAGGACGCCGGGCAGCCCAGCCTGCGCCGCAGCCGCCTCGTCGAAGTAGATCGGGTTGGTCTCCCCGGTCGCCTTCGCGAACCACTTGAGTTGCCACGCCGTCGGCGTTACCGAGTGTGGCGGCACTTTCATGCCAATATGCTTCTTGTCGATCAACATCGGATTCACTCCTGGCCCACCCCGGGGTACGGGGTGGGAGCATGGTTTGGCGACTGGCTCAGAGGACTTCGATGGCGATGGCTGTTGCCTCGCCACCACCGGCGCACAGCCCGGCGATGCCGCGCTTGAGACCGCGCGCCTTCAGCGCGTAGAGCAGGGTCACCAGAATCCGCGAACCCGTGGCGCCGATCGGATGGCCGAGCGCACAGGCTCCACCATTGACGTTCACCCTGTCGTGCGGCAGAGCGAGGTCACGCATCGAAGCCATCGTCACCGCTGCGAACGCCTCGTTGATCTCCCAGAGATCGACATCGGTGGTCTGCCAGCCGACCTTCTTCAGCAGGTTCTGGAACGCGAAAACCGGCGCGGTGGTGAACCAGGCCGGATCGTGCGCAAAGGTCGCATGACCGACGATCCGCGCCAGCGGCGTGATGCCCCGGCTCTTGGCGTCGGACTCGCGCATCAGCACGAAGGCCGCTGCGCCATCGGAAATCGACGACGAATTGGCGGGTGTCACGGCGCCATCCTTCTTGAAGGCCGGCTTCAGCTTGGTGATCTTCGATGCGTCACACTTCATCGGCGTCTCGTCGAGGGCGATCACTTCCTCACCCTTGCGCGACGTGACCGTGACCGGGGCGATCTCGGCGCCGAAGACGCCCGATGTGACCGCCTTCTGCGCGCGCGTCACCGATTCGATGGCGAAGGCATCCATCTCCTCACGCGAGAAGCTGTATTTGTCGACACACAGCTCGGCAAAGGCGCCCATCAGCTTGCCCTGCTCGTACGCATCCTCGAGGCCGTCGAGGAACATGTGGTCGTGGAGGACACCATTGCCCAACCGGTAACCCGAACGGGCGGTGGTCAATACGTGCGGCGCGTTGGTCATCGACTCCATGCCGCCGGCGACGGCGACGTTGATGGAACCCGCCAGTAGCTCGTCATGGGCGATCATGATCGTCTTCTGCGCCGAGCTGCACATCTTGGTCAGCGTGGTGCACGGCACCGACTTCGGCAGACCGGCCCCAAGCACCGCCTGCCGTGCCGGCGCTTGGCGCAGGCCGGCCATCAGGCAGCAGCCCATCAGCGCCTCATCGATGTCCTCACCCTTGACACCGGACTGCTCGACGGCGGCCTTGATCGCGACGGCTGCGAGTTGCGGCGCGGTCAGGGCGGAGAACTGGCCCTGAAAGGAACCCACCGGCGTGCGTTTCGCACCAACAATGACAACTGACTCACTCATCAGAAACTCCTTGGAAGCGGCGGGTGCTACCCGCCTGGTTCATTCTCTGTCTGCCCGTGATTGTGATTACTTCGGCGCCATCCGGATGGATCCGTCGAGACGGATGACCTCGCCGTTCAGATAGCCGTTCTCGCAGATGTGGCGCACCAGTGCCGCGTATTCGGCCGGCTTGCCCAGCCGCGACGGGAACGGCACCATCTTGCCCAGCGAATCCTGTGCCGCCTGCGGCAGGCCCTTGAGCATCGGTGTCTCGAAGATGCCGGGGGCGATGGTGACGACGCGGATGCCATGTGCCGCCAGCTCACGTGCGACCGGCAAAGTCAGGCCAACGACACCGGCCTTCGACGAGGCATAGGCAGCCTGGCCGATCTGGCCATCGTAAGCGGCAACCGATGCCGTGTTGACGATCACGCCGCGCTCGCCCCCTGCGTTGGGTTCGTTGCGCGCCATCGCCTCGGCAGCCAGGCGAATTATGTTGAAGGTGCCGACGAGGTTGATGCTGACCACCCGCGCAAAGGTCGCAAGGTCGTGCGGACCTTCCCGGCCAAGCACCTTCTTCGGCGGCGCAACACCAGCGCAGTTGACCAGTCCGTGCAAGCCGCCGAACTCGCTGACGGCGAGGTCGATGGCGGCGCGTGCGCTCGCCTCGTCGGTGACGTCGGTCTTGGCAAAACGCGCGTTGGCACCCAGCGCGGCAGCCTGCGCCTCACCGGCACCGGCGTCGACGTCGACGATCACCACTTTGCCACCAGCGCTGACCAGGCCGCTCGCCGTCTCCGCTCCGAGACCCGAACCTGCTCCCGTTACCACAAACACACTGCCATTGATTTGACACTGCCATTGATTTGCATGTTAACCCCCAAAAAAATGTCGCGACATCACGCGATGCCGCGCTCCTGGCCTGCGCCGACAATGACTCCGAGGAGCCTCGAAGCCGCCTGTCGTCACAGCAAATTGCGTGCCTCGTTTGCGTGCCTGAGTTGCCTGCCCCACCATCCTTCGCGTGGTCCGGCGCCGTGGCGACGGAGAGCCGCCTGGACATGCTGCCCCGCAACAGCGATCCCGACGTTGTGCGCCCCGGACCTCTCGTCAGCCCTACCCCTGGCGGACGTTGCTGCTGCCAACTGGAGCAATCCCGGCATTGTCGAACGTTGAGTACCGTCGAGTCAAGCCTCAGGCGCACTGCAGCACCGCGGCCCCGGAAACCGGTGAATCGACGACCGGCCAACCGTCGCGCCAGCCGCCCGGCAAGCCGCGACCAGGCGCCCGCCGGCGAACGGCTCACACAGCGGCAGCAGCAGTTGACCTGGATCAGCACCGCTTGCCGACGATGCCTTAGGATAGCCTGTCCCGCGCGCACTGGCGCGCACGATGGACGCTTGTCACAGCGCACAATGGAGAGTCCCCATGGCCCAGACTGTTGAACAACTTCCGCCCGGCGACGCAGCCGAGGCAGACCCCGGCACATCACCCGCCGCGCCGGCGAAGCGGCGCACGCGCGCGACTGCGGGCAGTCGCAAGAAGAACAGTGCGACGCCGGCGACCTCGGGCACCGCTCCGGCGCCCGCAGCAGCAGCGCCCGCGGCGCCTGCCCGGGCAGCCCTGCCCGCGTCGGCGACCACCGCGCCGCAGACGCCCCCGGGCGACCTCTCGCGGCGACTGGGCGACCGCCACCTGCTCGACTCCGACGCGCTGGAGAACATCGATCGCATGACGAACATCGCGCTCGGCCAGATGAGCGGCGGCATCTCGCCGGCGTCGCTGGCGATGGCCTATCTGGACTGGACGGTGCACCTCGCATCGTCGCCCGGAAAGCAGTTCCAGCTCGGCGCCAAGGCGCTGCGCAAGGCGATGCGTCTCGGCGCCTACGCCCTGTCATCGGCGGTCACCGGCAATGCCGAACCCTGCATCAAACCCCTGCCGGGTGACCACCGCTTCGATCACCCGGGCTGGGAGCGCTATCCCTACAACGTCGTCTCGCAGGGTTTCCTGCTCAACCAGCAGTGGTGGCACAACGCGACCACCGGCATCCGCGGCGTCTCCAAACATGCCGAGGCGGCGGTCTGGTTCACCGCCAAGCAGATTCTCGACATGACGGCCCCCTGCAACATTCCCTTCCTCAATCCGGAGATTGCCGAGACGACCATCCAGGAGCGCGGTGCCAATCTCGCGCGCGGTGCCGAGTTCTATCAGGAAGACATGCGCCGCTCGCTGCGTGACGAGAAACCGGCCGGCATCGAGGCCTTCCGCGTCGGCGAGAACCTCGCCGTCACTCCCGGCAAGGTCGTCTACCGCAACCTGCTGATGGAACTGATCCAATACTCGCCGACCACCGACAGCGTGCAGCGCGAACCGGTCCTGATGCAGTCGGCGTGGATGATGAAGTACTACATCCTCGACCTGTCGCCGCACAACTCGCTGGTCAAGTACCTGGTCGACCGCGGCCACACGGTGTTCATGATCTCGTGGATGAACCCGCGCGCCGAACACCGCAACCTCGGCATGGAGGACTATCGCAAGCTCGGTACGATGGCCGCCATCGACGCCATCTCGGAGATCCTCCCCGGCCGCAGGATTCACACCGTCGGCTATTGCCTCGGCGGCATCCTGCTGACCATCGCCGCCGCCGCCATGGCCCGCGAGGGCGACGACCGGCTGGCCAGCATCACGCTGTTCACCACCATGACCGACTTCACCGATGTCGGCGAGATCAACGTCTTCATGGACGCCAGTGAGGTCACCCTGCTCGAGGACATGATGTGGGAAAAGGGCTATCTCGGTCACAAGCAGGTCTCCGGCGGCTTCCAGCTCCTCAAGTCGGCCGACCTGATCTGGTCGAAGATGGTGCGCGAGTATTACCTCGGGCACCGCGAACCGATGTTCGATCTCATGGCGTGGAACGCCGACGGCACGCGCATGCCGTATCGCCAGCATTCGGAGGTTCTGCGCCGCCTGTACGTGGACAACGAACTCTTCGAGGGCAAGTATATGGTCGGCGGCCGCGCCATCTCGATCAGCAACATCCACGTGCCGATCTTTGCCGTCGCCGCGGCTGCCGATCATGTCGCCCCCTGGCACTCGGTCTACAAGTTGCACCTGCAGAGTGACGCCACCGAACTGACCTTCGTCCTCAGCAGCGGTGGTCACAACGTCGGCATCGTCAACGAACCGGGCCGCCCGCGCCGCTCCTACCAGCTCAGCGTCTGTCGGGAAGGCGAACGCTTCCTCGACGCAGCCACCTGGAAAGAGCGGACTCCGAGCTACCAGGGGTCATGGTGGCCGGCGTGGCAGCAGTGGCTGGTCGACCACTCGACCGGGAGCGAACCGGCACCGGCCATGGGCGCCGCGGAGAAAGGCTACGAGCCACTCTGCGACGCGCCCGGAACCTACGTCCTGCAGCAGTAGCAGGCGAGCCTTGGCAGATCATCGAGGGCGTCGAGCCCGACACCGGATGCTTGCGCGCGATCGGGGGCGGGATCCTCGCTGTCGCAAGCGTGCGATCGTCCACCGCCCGTCGTCCGGGCGTGGACATCGGCGCCCTGCCGGTGGTGGATCCCGGCAATGATGCCCGGCAAACGGAGACCGGCAATGGGCAGTTACCGGACGGGATGATGGCGGGCAAGCATGTCGACGGTTCGGCGCCACGCGTCTGCGGCATCGTCGGCGCGGTAGGTCCGTCCGTCCAGGTTGAAGGCATGGTCCGCATGCGGATACACCACCAGCTAGAGGGGAATCTGCCGCGCCTTGGCTAGCGACTCCATCTCCCGCATGTGTTCGATGAGGCAGCAATTCTGGTAGCGGTCGACTTCCGCTGCTAGCACGAGGACCGGGATGTGGATGCGGCCCACCACGCCGCCGAGATTTCTCGCCCAGCTGGTCGCCGGATAGTGGACAACCGCCGCCTTGATCAGCTCGGGCATTGCCACTCCGTGCGCGAGCACCCCACCGCCGCCCTGTGAGAAGCCGATCACCACCGGTACTGTCGTGGCGCCTTTCCCTCTTTGGCGACAACGGAGGGTTTCGCACCCGCGTTGCCGGCGTCGAGCTTTTCCACCAGAACGTCGAAGCGCCAGTTGTCGCAGAAATCATAGAGGAATTCGACAAGCTGTCGGGGAAACAGCCCGATTTCTCCCAAGGTCACTTCATCAGCAGATCTGTCCTCGACATCGCGGCAGCGCGGGTCATCGAGGCTGCGCTGGGCGGCGTACTCGTCCTCGTAGCAAAACTGATACAGGTGTTCGTCATCGAATCTGAAGGCATCGAGGATGAATCGCGCGAGATCGTCGAAGTTGCTCTCGGCCGGCATGACGATGCGGCGCCAGGCACTCGCGCCGAGCGAGACCTTGAAGGTCACACTTCCTCTGAACGGCTCGACGGCGGCGGGTTCGCCAAGGCCATTCTGCCAGGCAGGAAAGAACGGCGTCACCGCGTCAGCCCAGGCAAAGAACGGAGGGCGATCCATTTCGTCTTCGTTCGCATCTTCGGCGACGGCGGAATCCCCGTCGGGAAGGTCGAAGAGACGCTCCAACAGGCCGCTGGCAGTGCAGCGGAACGAGCGCAGGTAGGTCGCACTGGCCGACAGGCCCCACGGGGTCGCGACCATGCTCTTGATCTGCCAGCCCTTGCCGCGAACCGCAGGGGCCGCAGCAACGTCGAGCAGGCCGAACAGTTGCATGAGGGCGATCTGTCGCATGCCGAGCAACCCGAAAGTCGCCTCTTGCCATTTGTCGTCCATCTGTCCCGCACGGCTGCCGGGCGGGTGGCGCTGCAATAGCCCCAGCCGGTACTCTGCCAGGCTGCTGGTAAGACCGAAACGCCCCACCGCGAAATCGGCGAAACTCCACCAGCGTTCGAGCAGGATGAAATAGCGTTCTGTCGGATTGAGCAGTTGCCACCTGGCGGCCAGTTGCGTATCGAGAACCATCCGTGGCGTGCTGGCGGAACGATCGACCTTCCCCAGTCGACTGAAACGCAACAGCAAGTGCAAGCCATCCACATGGGGATACGACACCTGCCTGCCGCGGCTGAGGCCGATCGGCGCGGGGTGCGTCAGCAAGGCGTTGAGTTCGGGCAGGCGGGCAATCGCGAACTCGCTGGCCTTTGGCGAAACGGGAATGCCGTCGCTGCCGAGGCAGTCCAGCAGGGCATCGAAGTCATGGACGATGGTGCCAGGGGGCGCCTCTGCGCTGGCAGCGGCAGTGAATGCCGCGCGCTCGGCGTCGGTGAGTGAGAGAGTGGTCATGTCGGTTCTTTCAGATGCTGGGGCTCGCGACCAGGCGATCACGCAAGAGAATGGCGATTCCTGAGGGCTGCAGTATCACCGGCCGGGGTGACCGGGGTCAATTGCCGTTGACAGGGGGGCATTCTGTTGGCCGAACGCTCCCCAGAGGCGGGGTGATCACTTCCCTGCCGCCACCATCGCACCCCTCCAGCGGCGGCACTCCGCCTGCTGCCACCCGCTCCGGCTCCCGGCGACGCGTTAGAATGAGGGCTCACCATGCCCGGAGTCCCAGCTCATGAACGTCTCCCTGGTTCTTACCGTCATCGGCGATGATCGCCCCGGCCTCGTCGAGCAGCTTGCCACTGCCATCAGCCGGCACCACGGCAACTGGCTGGAATCGTCGATGTCGAACCTCTCCGGCAAGTTCGCCGGCATTGTCTGCGTCAGCGTCGCCGACGAGCACCTGGTGGCGCTCGAAGCCGCCCTCGCGGCGCTGCCCGGCCTGCGCGTCAGCGCCGAGGTCTCGCGACCGCCGGCCGCGCCGGCTGCCACCCGCCGGCTGAAGCTGTCGCTCGTCGGTCACGACCGCATCGGCATCGTCCGCGAAGTGTCGCAAGTGCTCGCGCGGCACGCAATCAATGTCGAGGATCTCAGCACCCACACGGCCAGCGGGCCGATGTCGGCCGGTATCCTCTTTCACGCGACGGCCGAGCTGACCGCTTCGCCAGCGCTCGACGTCCGGCAACTGACCGGCGATCTCGAACAACTGTCGAACGACCTGATGGTCGACATCACGCTCGACGAGGCGATCCGGGCCTGAGAGGCTGTGAAGAAATCGTCGCGAGCAGGCCGAGATGCAAGGCGCGGGCGTCCCGGACAGCCGTCACCCACCACGCCGGCAGCGCCCGGTGCCGGTACAATCCTGCCCATCGCCAGAGCACCCGCTTCAATCCACGGAGGTCATCATGCAGGTCACCCTCGTCCACGTCCGCGTCCAGCCGGAATCGGTCGACGCTTTCATCGCCGCCACGCGGGCGAATCACGAAGCCTCGGTCGCCGAGCCGGGAAACCGGCGTTTCGATGTCCTGCAGGCGCCCGCAGACGCGACGCGCTTCATCCTTTACGAGGCCTACGCCTCGGCCGCCGACGCGGCCGCGCACAAGCAGACGGCGCACTACCTCGCCTGGCGCGACGCCGTCGCCGGGATGATGGCCGAGCCTCGCCGCGGTGAGCCGATGAACGGGTTGCTGCCGGTGTGAGCGACTCCTTCCTGCCCTTCTCGATCTCCCGCCTGCCGCGCATCGAATTCGGCAGCGGCACCCGCGACGGGCTGGCCGCGATCGCCGCCGGCTACGGCCAGCGCCTGCTGCTGGTCACCGGCGAGCGTTCGTTCGTCGAGTCGGCTGCCGCCAGCCGTGTCTTCGCGCAGTTCAGCCAGCGCGGACTGAGTTGGGAGCATTTGCGGGTGTCGGGCGAGCCGTCGCCGGAGTTCGTCGATGCCAGCGTCGCCGCACTGCGCGCCAACGCCTGGGATTGCGTCGTCGGCATCGGCGGCGGCAGTGCGCTCGACGCCGCGAAAGCGATCGCCGGCCTGCTGCGGCCGGGCAATTCGGTCCTCGACCACCTCGAAGGCGTCGGCCGCGAACTGCCTTATTGCGGACCGGCAACGCCGTTCATCGCCGTCCCGACGACCGCCGGCACCGGCTCCGAAGCGACGCGCAACGCCGTCCTGACGGCGCCCGGCGGCTTCAAGAAATCGTTCCGCGACGAGCGGCTGGTAGCGGAATGGGCGATCATCGATCCCGACCTGCTGGCCACCTGCCCGCCGGCACTGATCGCCGCCGACGGACTCGACGCCTTCACCCAGCTCCTCGAGGCCTTCGTCGCGACGCGCGCCAACCCGTTGACCGACGCCCTCGCCCGTTCCGGGATCATGGCCGCGCGCGATTCGCTCCTCGCGCTGCACCGCGAGCAGTCGCCAACGGCCCGCGCGCAGATGGCCTATGCCTCGCTGTGCTCGGGGATCTGCCTCGCGCAGACCGGGCTCGGCGCCGTGCATGGCCTCGCCTCGCCGCTCGGCGCCTTCTTCCCGATCCCGCACGGGGTCGTCTGCGGCACGCTGGTGGCGAGCGCGACGGCCTGCAACATCGCCGCCCTCGAAGCGCGCGACCCGGACAACCCGGCGCTGCCGAAGTACGCCGAGATCGGCCGCCGCTTTGCGATGCAGAAGGGCCTCAACGGCCCCGACGCCCGCCGCTTCCTCGTCGATACGCTGCGGCGCTGGGAAGTCGAACTCGCGCTGCCGCGCCTCGCGGCCTACGGCATCGGCGTGGACGATCTGCCACGGATCATCGCCGCCAGCCGCGGCGGCAGCATGAAGACCAATCCGCTCGTCCTCAGCGACGACGAACTGCGGCAGATCCTCGTCGCGCGGATCTGAGCGCGACTGCCCGGACCGACTTTCTCCGTCGCCAACGGCCGCGGGCGCTGCCGCCCGGCGGCACACGCGCCCGCGGCTTGCATTGCCCATGGCACTGTTAAATAATGGTACGCAGGCAAGCGTCAGCACCCGCAAGCGCGCCCGGCGCAACGGTGCGGGCGATATGCAGCAGGAGTCGGACCCATCGCCTGCCGGCGACCCCTTGTCAGGAGCGGATCAACGATGAGCTACGACGCTTTCCTGAGCTACAGCAGGGAGGACGAGGACGAGGTGACGCGGATCGCCGAGCGCCTGCGCGACGAGGCGAACCTGCAGGTCTGGTTCGACCGCTGGGAACTCGTGCCGGGCGACCCGTGGCAGGAGAAGCTCGAGGAGGCGCTGCGCCAGCTCAACACCAGCGTCGTCTTCATCGGCCGCAAGGGGCTGGGCAACTGGCAGGCGCCGGAGGTGCGCGCGGCGCTGAACCGCAATGCCGAACGCAAGATGCGTGTCGTACCCGTCGCCTTGCCCGGCGTCGATGTCCGGGATGAGCGCATCCCGCTCTTCCTCAAGAACCTCGACTTCTGCCTCTTGCGCTCGCTCGACGACCAGCCGAACTTCGAGCGCTTGGTCGCCGGCATCACCGGCGTCCATCCGCGCTTCGCGCGTGCCGCGCAGGCAGCAGCACGGCCGGTCGCCACGGCGCCCGAACCGCCGGACCCGAACCGCGAGGCGATCGCCTACCTGCAGGGCCACCTCGAGAACGACGCCATCTCGTTCTACGTCGGCCGCGGATTGATGTCGGCGCTCACCCCCTGCGACATCACCGAGAAGCTGCTGCGATCGCTCGAACTGATCGGTGACGAGGCGCCGGCAATGCTTCCGTCGCTCGATCTCGCCGCCAACTACTACGCCGTCAAGAGCGACGAGAACCGGCTGCAGACCGATGTCGCCAGCATCCTGCGCCAGGGCCACCTGGAGATTCCCGAAGCCTACGGCGAACTCGCGCTGCTGCTCAGGGACCTTTGCGCCCGCCCTGCCGGCCGCGGTCGCCGGCGCTACCGCCACCTCGTCATCACCTCGGTGCTCGACACCATGATCGAGCAGGCCTTCCTGCGTGCCGGCATGGGCTTCACCCGCTTCGTCCAGTCGGCCTCGGGCAAGCGCCTCGACATCAACATCTATGACCAGGTCGAGCTCGGCGCGGGCGGCTTCGCCCGCGTCACGGAGCGCAGCGGCTATCACCATTCGTTCCCGCTGGACAGCCCGGACGACATGGACCGCGTCATCGAGGAATGCGATGCGCGCAGCGTCAGCCTCGAACAGGCCGTTGCCGGCGCGCCGGATGCCGCGCAGCTGGCGACCGTCTTCAACGAACTGCGCGAACCCATCCTCTACAAGCTGCACGGTTCGCTCGACGTGCGCGACAGCTTCACCCTCTCCACGGAACAGTACTACGAAGCCGTGTCACGCTCGCCGGCACACAAGGCAGTGCCGGAGCAGATCGCGCAGATTCTCTCCAACACGCCGATCGTCTGCCTCGGCAGCCGCATCCTCGACCCGGATTTCCGCCTCAGCTACTACCTCTTGCGCGAGTGCCTCGACGTCCGGCGCGGGCAGATCCGCCGCTTCACCGTGCATCCACGCGATCTCGGCGACCAGCGCGACTGCAGCCACCAGATGGGGCTGCGCGCCTGGAGCCGTCTCGCCAACTGGGCGACGACCCGCTACGGTGTCGAAATGCTCGACATGCGCAGCGAACTGTTCCTCAAACAACTGCGGGGAGGCGCCCGGTGACGACGCTGACGCTCGAGCAGCAGTACAAACCCTACAAGGGCCCCGAAAGCTACCAGGTGGAAGACGCGGCCTTCTTCTTCGGCCGCAAGGAAGCCGCCGACCAGATCGTCGCGCATGTCCTCTCCGCCCACATCAGCCTGCTGCATGCCCAATCGGGCGCCGGCAAGACCTCGCTCCTCAACGCGCTGGTCATCCCGCAGCTCGAGGAGCGAGGCTGGACGCCGGTGCGCATCCTGCCGCAGAACGATCCCGTCCGGGCGACGCGAGTCGCCTGCCTGCAGTACGTCGTGCCACCACCGGAAGCCGAGGCGATTGCCCTGCGCCGGGCGCTCGACGCCCTCTTCGGCGCCACCGACGATCCGACTCTCGAGGAACTGCTGGCCCGTTACGACGACCCGGGCATCCTGCCGGTGTACGACCCGCGCAAACGCTGCCTGATCGCGCCGGTGCTGCTCGATGAAGTCGGCGCCCGCTACCCGGCGCTCGACGGCGGCAGGGTGACACCCTACATCTGCCGCCTGCTGCGCTCCAGCCTCGATCTGCAGACGGTCGCCGACCATCTGGCGGCGATCGGCACGGCCTGTGGCACCGTTGCCGGAAGCTGGCAGCCGGTCCGCAGCGATACGCGCGTGCGGCACCTGCTGCAGACCCTGCAGAGTGCGGCCTGTCGTGCCGCCTACGCGACGACGCTCGACTACCTCGACCTGCCGGTGCGCGAGTTGCGCCCCTTCATCGAGAACCTGCTGCACATCTACGGCTCGGCGCGGCCCGGTTTCTGCCTCGTACTGCTCTTCGACCAGTTCGAGGAGCTGTTCACCCGCTTCGTCGATCCGGGGTCGCTGCATGTTGCCCACAGCCAGGAGATGCCCGACTGGCGACTGCGCCTCGAGTTCATCGACGAACTGCGTACCCTGTGTCGCGAGCCGCCGGCGGCGGACGGGCGGCGCCGCGGCAGCCGCCGCTCGGTGCTGCCGGTGCGCTACCTGATCTCGATGCGCAGCGAGTACATCGCCCAGTTGCGTCCGATCCGCGAGTTCGCTGCCGATCTCGATCGCTCGGCCTACCAGCTCGAGCTGCTGACCCGGCTCAGCGCCAGACAGGCGATCGAGGAGCCGGCAGTGCTCTACGGCTACACCTACGAAGAGGAGTGCTTCAACCAGATCCTCGCCGACCTCCTCAAGGAAGAGCGCTACATCGAACCCGCCCACCTGTCACTGGTGTGCGAGAAACTCTGGCTGGAGTCCGGCCGCGACCTCGTCCGCCAGCATGCCGCGGCGGCGGCCGGCGAGTTGCCGACGGTGCCGCTCGCCACCTACGCCGAACGCCTGCACGGCGCGAAAGGGATCCTGCGCGACTTCCTGCAGGATTTCCTCGTCGCTCTGGCCGACGACGACGAGCGGCGTGAAGCGCTCGAGCTGATCGAGCCGCTGATCACCGGCAGTGGCACGCGCAACATCGTCGAACGCCGGCAACTGATCCAGGTCCCGTTCCGCGACGCGACGCGACGAACGGAGCTGCTCGACAAGCTGGTCAACCGGACGCTGGTGCGCATCGAGCCGCGCCTCGGCGGCCAGTTCATCGAGATCACGCACGAGTTCCTGATCCTGGCGGTGCAGGAAGCCTTGCAGAAGTACCTCTACGGCAATGTCGAGTACCAGCAGTTTCGTGTTGCCCTGCGCGCGCTCGCCGAAAGCCAGCGCGATCCGGCCGCTTCCGCCACCGACTCGGTGATCAACCGCGCCGAGTTCGGCATCCTCGATCGCAACCGGCAACGCGTGCAATGGAACGGCTGGGCGGTCGAGCAGATGCTGCGCGCCTGGCTTTGCCACGGTGGCGGCAGCGAGCAGCGGGCGACCCTGCGCTACTGGCTGGATGCCGCCAGCGGCCTGGCAGCGGTCGCCGACCTCGGCACCATCCGCCAGCGCCTGGCCGGCTGCGGCGCCGGACAGGGCTTCCTCTCGCGACCCGAACTGCAGCAGATCAACGCCAACCGTGACCGACAAGCTTTCACGCCCGCCGAGCGGCAGGCGATCCTGCGCAGTGAACTCCTGCGCGCCACCGCCGAAGAGCACGCCGACGTGCGCTACTGGACCCTGCAGGTGATGCCATGAGCCATCCCGCCCATCAGATCATTGACGAGTTCCTGCAAGCCGAAGACAGCACCGCACAGGCACGGCGAAACGCCGCCGTCGCGCTTGCCACCATCGCCGACGACGAAGCGCTGCCAAGACTGCTGCGGCTCGCCATCAGCGACGGCGATGCCGGCGTGCGCGCCACCGCCGAAGCCGAACTGGCAACCCTCTGCAAGCAATCGCCGGCGAATCTCGCGCCGGCCATCGCGACGACGCTCGCCGCTGCCGACCAGGCGGTGCCTGCCTATGCGCTGATCGGCCGTCTGCACGCGCAGGGCACGACCCTGCCGCCGCTGCCCGCCTCGTTGCCGTGGCTGCGCCTCGCGCTGTCGCTCTTCCGCCAGACCCGCGGCGCCATCGGCTGGTGGTCGCGAGCGGTGCGCGCCATCGTGCCGGGACTCGTCACGGCGTTGATCGGTGTCCTCGGCGCCTTCGCCTACCTGCAGTGGCTGGCCGAAGTCAGCATGCGCAGCGAGCACGATGTCGCCGGCCCCCTGGTCGCCAGTCTGCTGTTCATCGCCGGCCCGCTGATCGCCTTCGGTACCTGGCGAACGACGCCGTACCGGCTGCATCCCCGGCGCGACAGCGGGGCGCTGGCCGAGATCGCCTGGGCCTGCCTGCTGACCGCCGCGCCGGGATTCGTCTGCGTCGCCGCCATCCTCATCGAGGACTCCAGGGGCGCTCTCTCGGACCCGGAAGACTGGCTCATCGCCGGCATGCTGCTCCTGCTGCCGCCAATCGTTGCCGGCGCCATCCGCGCCGGCACCGTCGCCGCCGACGGCGCCCTCGGCAACGTCCGGCGTCTCGTCGGCGGCGGCTTCGCCAGCGTCGTCGGCGCCGCCGCCGGACTCGGCTGCGTCACCCTTGCCACCAGCTTCTTCCATGGCGTCAGCGCCAGCGTCTGTTCGCAGGTCTGGGTCTGGTGGCTGCCCATCTGCTGCGGCCTCGCCGGCGCCTATGCCTGGATCGACGCGCGCGTCCCCTGCGCTGTGGGTGCAGCAGCGGACAGCCAGCGGTTGACGATCTGCGCCGTCGTCCTCGGCGTCTTCTTTGTCGGCGCGGCGATGCCGATCCTGCGCGCCAGCGGCAGCACCCTCGGACTCGGCACGCCGATCGCGAGCGTCGATGTCGCTGCGCTCGAGACCAGACCGACGACCATCCCGCTCGGCTCGCTGCCGGCGCGAATCGACCTCACCCTCAGGAGCAGCGGCCGCTGGAACCTCATCATCGACATCGAACCGCCACCGCCGACGGGCGAATCCGGTGCCTATCTCTGGCGCTCCAGCGCGCGGCTACGGCTGCAGCAACTGACTCCCGGGGCGATCCACGAAATCGATGGCCAAGGCAACTCGACCCTCCTCTTCTTCGACCGCAATCTCGATCATCTGCTGCGCGACTCGCATGCCCTCGGCGCCTTCCTCGACGCCTGGTGGGGCCGCCAGCACGTGCCCCCGTCTGCGCCCGGTGCCGAGGCCAGAGAAACGCCGCCCGAGCCGCGCGTCGTCAAGCTGTCGGCCTTTCCGGTGGCCCCGACGATCCGCTTCGGCGTCCAGCAATGACCAGGCAAGAAGGAAACGGCGGTTGCGCAGGCGCCGACCGAGTGCACCGGGAGAAGCACCAGTAGTACCGCGACGATGCAGGCGATCGCCAGGCGACCATGAGGTACGTGTACGGCAACGGCTGGGCAGGCACCCGGCGCACCCGGCGCCATCGTTGCGGCGTGTTCGGCGGGTCCGGGATCACCGCCATTGAAGCAGCATGCTGCCGGCCTGCGCCACCCTATTGTTTCGGCAACTCGGTCAGTTGTTCAAATAGCGCGCGCTACCATCGCCGTACGCTGCAACGATGTCCGCGCCTTTCTCCATGCTCACTCTTCAACCAGTTGAACATGAGGACTCCTGATGAACCGAACAAACCAGCGACGGTGGCGTGAGTGTATGGGCCCGAATCGGCGAGCGTCAATCTCGCACCTGCTTCCGGTGGCTCCGGCGTAGGGCAAAGCGGCGGCCCATCGGCGGGCAGCAGGCGTCGCGGCCGTGTTCCTGGCTTGCCCCGATGGATCCGCATGTCGCGCATCGCTGCTGCCGGTTGCCGCTCACGCTTCCTCCGCTTCGCCCTCCTCTTCCAGCTTGCGCCGCACAGCCAGGATCACGCCATGCGTCGTCTCGATGTCCCAGGCCGCAAGGCCTTCGGCGAGCCGGTTGATCCACGGCGCCTGCAGGCACATGGCCGCACCGAAGGCCTGCTGCCCCCTGTCCGTCAGGACGACCAGCGATGCCCGCCGATGATGCGGATTCGGCGCCAGGCTGACCAGGCCTTCGTTCGCCAGGTCATTGACGATCCGCTGCACGTTCTGCCGGTTGGCCCCCATGTCGCGTGCCAGCCAGGCAACCGGCTGTGGTCGGGCGGCCGCAGCGATGGTGCCGAGAACCTGCCAGCGGGCACTCGTCAGGCCGAGGTCGGCAACCAGTCGGTCGCCTGCGGCGAGCATCCGGCTGCTGAGCTTGAAGAGGTCGAGAACCAGTGCGGACAGCGCTGCTCCGCCTGCTGTTCGCTGTATTTCGGGAAGGCTCGTGCAGGTCGTTTTCATGTCGCGATCGTGCCTTGTTGACCTCATGATGTCAATCCGTCAATATCCAGTCCGTCGGGCGTATCGTATCGAAGGAAAGCAACCGATCATGAAGACCACCGTCCACGCCGCCGCTGGCGCCAGTGCCATGCCCGGCATTCTGAGCTTCCGGGCATCGACGGGGATTGCCGAGCTGTTCCCTTCCCCGCAGGCGGTGGTCGCCGTCAAGCAGGCCACCCTCAACGGCATGTGCGTGCTGGCCCCGGCAGTGGCGCCAATGGCGGTGACCGGCGGCAGCGGTCTTTCGCTCGCCGGCAGCCGCGCAGGCCGGCTCGCCGAGGGCAAGAAGAAGCGCGTGCGTCTGATCGCCCTGAACGGGAAGGCCGTGCCATGACCTACAACCTGCTCAAGTTTGGCCACATCCTCGGCGCCATTCTGATGGGCGCGGGGCTGGTGGGCGTCTGGATGGCGGACCTGCGCTCGCGCCAGTTGCGGGATCTGGTCCAGTTTGCCGAAGCCGTGCGCAACATCGCCGTCTTCTACGACGGACTCGTCGTTCCCGGAGCGCTCCTGTTGCTCGCGTCGGGGACCTGGATGATCAGTGGGTTCTACGGCGGCTTCGCGTTTCTCGACATTCCCTGGCTCACGGGAATGGTCATCCTGTTTCTTGCCGAGTTCATCGAAGGCAACACGATTACCCGCCTCTATTTCATGAAACTCCGCCGCCTCACGCGTCACGCCCTGGCGGAAGGCCATTTCACCCGCGAACTCGAAGAGGAACGGGGAAAGCTCGTGCCGTCCTTCACGCATTTCCTCGACCTGCCCATCCTCACCCTGATCATCGCGCTCGGGACACTGAAGCCTGACTCATGGAGCCTGTTTGTCGCTGGCTCATCCATCGCCATCGTCGTCGCCAGCTTGCTGACCTACCGCATCCCGCGCCTCTACCTTTGGGGCGGCGAGCAGCCAGGCCGCTGAAAAGCTGGCCGATCCCGGCCACCCGTCGCCGAGGCCACCGTTCTCGCGCCGGCGCCCGACGCGGCGCCGCCGGGAAGGCAGCCGCCGATATGATTCATCAAGGCTGTTGCGGAACGCGTCGCAGGGATGACTGCGCAACCTATGGCGGCAATCTCGACGAACTCCACCCGGTCTTCAGCGCCAACGCCCAGCGCCGCGCGCGTGGACGGTTGGACTTCGGTTCTTCCTCACTGCCCCTGCGAGCGGCAGGCGATCGCCTTCCGCCGCCAGCATGCGGGCTTCTGCAAGGCAGCAACATCAAGCCCGCGCGCGCCATACACCTGCTGCGCCAGAACCCACCGGGCGCGCTCGCCGCGAGTCACGCCAGCAACCTGTTCGAACCACTTCTGGATGGTATTCATGTTCGCGCACTCCTTCGTCGGGATGAATCGATCACAAGCTGCGACAACGGAGCGAAGAATAACGCTGTACTGTACAGATGTACAGTTTTTTCTGGGCTAGCTCTTCAGGCGATAGCCGGTCCTGAAGATCCAGGCGACGATGGCGAGGAAGATCGCCAGGAAGGCGAGCGTCATCGCCAGGCTGACCGCGACGCTGACGTCGGCGACGCCGTGGAAGCTCCAGCGGAAGCCGCTGACCAGATAGACGACGGGGTTGAACAGGCTGATCGTCTGCCAGATGGGCGGCAGCATGCCGATCGAGTAGAAGCTGCCGCCGAGGAAGGTCAGCGGCGTGATGATCAGCATCGGCACGAGCTGCAGCTTCTCGAAATTGTCGGCCCAGATGCCGATGATGAAGCCGAGCAGGCTGAAGCTCAACGCCGTCAGCAGCAGGAAGAGCAGCATCCAGAACGGATGCTCGATGCGCAGGGGCACGAACAGCGCCGCCGTGGCGAGGATGATCAGGCCGAGGAAGATCGACTTCGTTGCCGCCGCGCCGACGTAGCTGGCAGCGATCTCGAGATAGGAGAGCGGTGCCGAGAGCAGCTCGTAGATCGTTCCCGTGAAACGCGGGAAGAAGATCCCGAAGGAGGCGTTGGCGATGCTCTGCGTCAGGATGGACAGCATGATCAGCCCGGGAACGATGAAGGCACCATAACTGACGCCATCGATCTCGTCGATGCGCGAGCCGATGGCGGCGCCGAAGACGACAAAGTAGAGCGAGGTCGAGATCACCGGCGAGACGATGCTCTGCAGCAGGGTGCGGCGGGTCCGCGCCATCTCGAAGAGGTAGATCGCCCGCATTGCCGGCAGGTTCATGGTCCGTCCTTCACCAGGCTGACGAAGATCTCCTCGAGCGAACTCTGCGTCGTCTGCAGGTCCCGGAAGGCGATGCCGGCGGCGCTCAGATCCTCGAGCAGCGCGAGGATGCCGCTGCCCTCGCCACGGGTGTCGTAGGTATAGGTCAGCTCGCTGCCGTCGCGCGACAGGTCGAGCCGGTGCGCGGCCAATGCCGGCGGGACCTCCGGCAGCGGCTGCTGCAGGTGCAGCGTCAGTTGCTTCCTGCCGAGCTGGCGCATCAGTTCGGCCTTCTCCTCGACGACGATCAGCTCACCCTTGCTGATGACGCCGATGCGGTCCGCCATTTCCTCGGCTTCGTCAATGTAATGCGTGGTGAGGATGATGGTGACGCCGGTCGCCTGCAGGGCGCGCACCAGTTGCCACATGTCGCGCCGCAGGCTCACGTCGACGCCGGCGGTCGGCTCGTCGAGGAAGAGGACCTGCGGTTCGTGCGACAGTGCCTTGGCGATCAGCAGGCGGCGCTTCATGCCGCCGGAAAGGGTGAGGATGCGGCTGTCCCGGCGGTCCCAGAGCGAGAGGTCGCGCAGCACCTTCTCGAGGTACTGCGGATTCGCCCGCTTGCCGAACAGGCCACGGCTGAACGATACCGTCGCCCAGACCGATTCGAAGGCATCGGTGGTGAGTTCCTGCGGCACCAGACCGATCAGCGAGCGGGCGGCGCGGTAATCGGCGACGATGTCGTGCCCGCCGACCCGCACACTGCCCGCGCTGGCCTTGACGATGCCGCAGATGATGCTGATCAGTGTCGTCTTGCCGGCACCGTTGGGGCCGAGCAGGGCGAAAATCTCGCCACGGCGGATGTCCAGGCTGACGCTCTTCAGCGCCTGGAACCCCGTCGCATAGGTCTTGGCCAGTCCGGAAACCGAGATGATCGTCTGCATCGGTGCGACGATAGCAGATCGCGGCGCTTCGGTGCAGCCGACGCCATCCTGCCCCACCAGTTCCTTCAGTCGGTGAGCGCGATCTCGACGCGGCGGTTGCGTCGGCCCTCGTTGCGGATGCGCACGACGCGGATGCCGCCGATCTCGGCGATGTTGCGCACGTGCGTGCCGCCGCAGGGCTGCAGGTCGATGCCGGCAATGCGCAGCAGCCGGACGCGTCCGCTGCCGCGGGGCGGCTGCACGCTCATGGTCTTGACGAGATCGGGCCGCGCATCGAGTTCGTCGTCGCTGATCCAGACCGTCTCGGTAGCGATGCCGCGGCCGATCAGTGTGTTCATCTCGCGCTCGATGCGCTGCGCGTCGAGCAGGCTCATGTCGATGTCGAAGTCGAGACGGGCACGATCGGGAGCGATGTTGCCGCCGGTGACCGGCGCGACGACGACGCACGACATCAGGTGCAGCGCCGTGTGGAGACGCATCAGCCGATGGCGGCGCGGCCAGTCGATCTCCAGCATGAGCACTTCTCCTGGTTCCGGCGCCGGCGGTCCGGCGGCCGTCAGGTGGAGGACGGCATCGCGCGCGGCATCGCGGCGCGTGTCGACGACCGCGATGCGCTCGCCACTGCTGCGCACCAGGAAACCGCTGTCCCCCACCTGCCCGCCACCGAGCGGGTAGAAGATCGTCCGCTCGAGTTCGATCCCCTGCGCGTGCACCGCAGTGACCTGCGCGCTGGCGGTTTGCAGGTAGGCGTCGTGACGAAAGAGCAGTTCGGTAGCCATCAGGCGGTCTCCACGGCAATCGCGGCAGCGGCGAGTGCCGGTCGTGCTGCGAACTCGTTGCCTCGCGCCGCATCGCCGCCGGCAACAGACCCTGCCGCCCAAATGTCCGGCACTGTAGCACGCCCCTTGCCGGAAGCCGCTGCGCGGCGCCTTTCCCCCGCCTGTACAGCGCTTGTCCACAGTTTTTCCAGCGCATCGCGGGGAAACGCTGCTTGCCATCTGCCAAGGCCAGGGCCGGCACGTGCCGCGGCGACAGCCGGGCTGCCTCGGCCTTCGCCGCGGTTCAGTTCAGCCTGCCGCAACCCCCCCCGCTGCACCGCAGCAGCGGTCGCAGCCTGGCGGCGATGCGACCGCAGGCCGCCAGACCACCAACGCGCTCAGGCGCGCCGACGCCTCATCGCCGCGATGCCAAGCATGCCAGCTGCGGCCAGAATGAGCGATCCGGGCTCTGGCACGCCGTTGAGGTTCAAGGTGACGAGGGTTTCGAACTGGAAGGCAGAAACCTTGCCCCCATACTCGATCGTCTGCGGCCCACCAAAACCGACCGGCGCGAGCATCATGTAAATGTCGACACCCCATCGGTCGTTGTCCCGACAGCGCTGACGAGCCGACGCGCTTTGGCGGATGCTGAAGACCTGGGGCGAAACCGGTCGCAGCCTCGGCTTGAAGGCGACCGTTCTTGCGTGTAGAGCAAGGATTCCTTACTTTGCACAAGGAGAGCCCGATGCTCGCGAAGATGACCTCGAAGAACCAACTGACATTGCCCAAGAGCATCACGGCGGCCGTCGACGCGGCAGAGTACTTTGAAGTGGAAGCCCGCAACGGCCAGATCGTCCTGACGCCGGTCCGCATCCAGCGGGGCGACGCCGTGCGCGCCAAGCTGGCGGAGCTGGGCCTGCAGGAGCAGGACATTGCCGACGCCGTGCAATGGGTGCGACAGCCACCGGCCGCCGGAACGTCGCGCACGGAATGAGGCGCACGGTCAGCCCGCCGCGCGTCGTCATCGACACTGGCCTCGTCCTGTCGGCGCTGGCTTTCGCCCAGGGGCGCCTGGCACGGCTCCGCCACGCCTGGCGGGCGCATCGCATTCAGCCGCTGATTTCCCGCGCCACCACGGCCGAGTTGATCGGCGTCCTCGCCTATCCGAAGTTCAAGCTGTCGGCGAACGAGCAGCAAGAGCTGCTGGCCGATTACCTGCCCTGCTGCGAGACCGTGCGCATCCCCGAACCGCCCCCCGCCCCCCCGGACTGCCGCGACCCCTTCGACGAGCCCTTCCTGCAACTCGCGCTTGCCGGGCACGCCCAGGCGCTGCTGACGGGCGACCGGGACCTGCTTGCCTGCGCCGGCAGCTTCGCCTGCCCGATCCTCGCTGCTGACGAGTTCCTGCAGACGCTGCCAGTGTAACGGCTGGCGAGCCCCCGGCCATTGGCAACGCGCATGAGACTGAAGCGCATCGTCCGCGTCAAGGCCGCCGCGACATCGCCAGACATGCCGCAGGCGTCACGCCGGCAATGCCCTTTGGCTGGCTTGGTTGGGACCTTCCAGGGGGGAACCGATCGCAACCCCAAGGCATCCGGGCTGGCGTGCGGTCCGCCGTCTCCCCGGGCATGGCGCGCGTTCGCATCCCAAACAGCGCAGCGGGTCGGGCGCGCCGCGATGCCGTTTGCCGCCACTCGGGAAACGCGGCAACACCCGCACCGTCGTCGCCGGTCAGCACGCCTGCCGCTCAACCCAGGCGATCCACCGGTCCGCCGCCGCATCCCGTTGCGGTTGCTCGGCGGCAGGCAGATAGCGCCCGAACTCGACCCACAGCGACTGCCAGTCGCCGCCCCCGTCGAGCCGGGGAAAGATCCGCCGCAGGACGAGGAATGCCCGCGCCCTGGTCATCAGTCCGGGCGCCTTGAGCAGCGGCACGACACGCGGCAGGACCGACGGCCCAAGGTCGGTCAGGCCGTCGGTGGACAGCGTGTCGGGCTCGCGCAGGATGTCCGGATAGTCGTCGATGGTCTGCAGCAGGGCATCGACGGCGCGCGCGTCGCCGATGCGGACGAGACCCTGCGCACCCCGCGCCCGCACCTGCTCGTCGGCATCGCCGAGCATGGCCGCGAAGGCGTCAGCGGTGGACGGGTCGGCGATCTCCGCCAGCCCCTGGGCGATCCGGGCGCGCAGCTCGCCGCCCGCGGTCGGCAGTGCGGCGACCAGCGCCACCGTACTCGGCGGGCCGCGGCGCACCAGCTCGGCCAGCGCCAGCGCCCGCTCGTTGAAGTGCTCTGCCGACAGGGCGGCGACCAGTTCGCACGCGCTGCGCCCGTCAGGGGGTCGCGGCGACATGGCTGAAAGTCAGGATCACCCGCCGATTGGCCCAGCGGTTGGCCTCGCGGCTCTGGTCGGCACCGACCGCGGCGTCGCCGCCCTCGTCGCCGCTGCCGGCATCGGTGGTGGCAGCGGTCGACGCACCGTGGCCGATGATGATGCCGTTGATCCGCGCCGCGCCGATCCCCTTCGCCAGCAGCGCCGCCTCGACCGCGTGCGCGCGGCGCAGCGACAGGTCGCGGTTGTACTGGCTGGCGCCGCCGACCTGGTCGGCGAAGCCCTCGAGCGCCAGCTCGACGTCCGGATTTCGTGTCAGGTAGGGCAGGAAGCTGTCGATCTTCGCCTCCTCGGTCGCATTCAGCGCGTCGTCGTTGAAATCGAAATGGAAGGTCACCGGCTCGTGCACGTAGAAGTCGCGATGACGTTCGAGCGCTTCGTCAAAGGTCGCCGAGGTTCCTGCCTCGACCTGCAGGTGCTCGTTCGTCACGTGTCCGGCATTGACCGTGAATCCCCAGTTGACCGCGCCGTAGGTCACCATCGTGTCTTCGCCGATCGCCGCACTCTCGAAAGTCCAGGTGATGACGTCGGTCGGGCTGCTGGTACCGGGGAAATCGTACAGCGACGCCGTCCGGATGTCGGCGGGATCATCCGAGCGCTTGTAGCCCGCCACCTGCCCGAGCGGATTCGCGCCGATGCCGCTGCCGCGCGACGCGGGCTGCTGCGTCGTGCCGCCGAAGCCGACCGTTCCCGGGGCGGCCGCCCCCCAGGGATAGCGCGGCGACAGTGCCGATCCCGCCGGCACCCCCGGACTGGTGGCGTTCGGGCGATGCAGCACGTCGGTCTTGAAACCGCCCTCGATGCCGCGCAATGGATCCGCCTCGGTGCGCAGTCCCGGATCGCCCAGCGCGCCGCGCGGCGCTTGCGCCGCCGGCATCGACGCCGCGTTGACGTCGGCACCGCTGGCATCGATCGTGCTGTTCACCTGCCAGAGGCCGATGACGCTCGAGTTGGGCTCGCCGATTCCCGGGACGAAGCGCAGGTAGCCGTCGAGTCCGCTCTTCGTCGGCGAGGCAGCGAGTGCGCCCTCGCGCGTCTGCAGGTCGATCTCGAAGAGGCTGCTGCTGCCGGGAATCATGTAGGTGCCGGCGAAGCTGCACTGGATCGGCGCCGGGCCCGCGCGCGCCGTCAGCGGAATGGCGCTGCCGTCGCGTGAACCGCCCGACTGCTGGACGACGTGTGCCAGTTCGTGGGCGGTCAACTGGTCGCGCCCCGGTCCATGGCCCGCGCCATAGAAGATGTCGCTGCCCTGGGTGAAGGCACGGGCCCGCAGGTCGCGGTTCAGTTGTGCCGCCTGCCAGTCGGTATGCACCCGCACATGCCCGAAGTCGGCGCCAAAGCGCTGCTCCATGAAGCTGCGGGTGGCGCCGTCGAGCGCCCGTCCCTGGTTGCCGAGCAGCGCTGCCGGCCCGGGTGCCGGTGCGGCAGTCGCCACGCCGCGGTGCGGTTGCGTGCCGGCAGCGGACGCCGGCCCGCTCGTCGTCGCCGCTCCGACCTGCTGCACCGCCCGGTCCGCCTCGAATTCGTGGCGGTCGCCGGGAACGCCAAGCGGCACGGTCGCCACGGGCAGCACCCGCGGCACGAAGGCCGGAACGCCGCTCATCGCGGCTGGTACCCACGGTCGTGGGGCAGCCACGCCCGGTTCGGCACCTCGCTGCCGGGAGAGGAAACGCGGCATGCCGCTGCGTGCCGTTCCGCCTCCGGCCTCGCTGCTGGCAGGCTTGACCCCCGCCAGACCTCTGACTCGCGATTTGAAAGTCATGACGCCTCCTGGTTCACGATGCGGCGACGCCGTCGCCAGTCGTCGCGAAAAAGCACTACCGGCTGGTCCGGGTCAGACCCGCCTGCGTCCGCGGTCGGCGGCTGGCGACGCAGCCCGGCTGACCACGGCAACCGCCCGGATCTTCAGCAGCCGGCGAGCCTCCTTGCCGGAAGAGGCTCTGCGGCAGTTTTCCACAGGCTGTACAGCGCTTGCCCACAGGGTTGTCAGCAACTGCTGGGGAGAGCCTGGGGCTGTCTGCAGCTTATCCACAGGCACGCGGGGGCGCTGCCGTTCACAGCAGCGACTTGCCCTGCGCGAGGACCTGGTCGCAGATCTGCTTCGTCACCTGCTTCTTCAAGCCGCCACCAGCGAGATCGAGCTGGCCGCCATCACTGCTGTTGAGGATTCCCCGGCTGCCGCTGTCGTAACCCGGGTCGGCCTTCGGCGACCCGCCCGGAAGCCTGCCGGTGAGCGAGTTCTTGACCGAAGCCGCTGTCTTGCCGCCGAGGTAGTTGTCGCGGATGCAGAACTCGAGCAGCCCGGCGACGTTGCCGACGCTGCCCGAAGTGAGCGACTGCCCCGGCAGTGCGCCGCCGATCCCGCCAACGCTGCCGACCCCGGCGGGCAGGCCGCTCCCCTGCCCCTGCTTGAGGAGATCGCCAAGCTGCGCCTGGGCGGCCTGGAAGGGCAACAGGGCGGCGATCAGGATGGCGCCGACACGCTTGCGATACAGTCTGGTCTTCATGCTCATGCTCCGGTTTTCGGTTGGCAAGGAATCTCCTGTCCCGTCGCCGGCCAGCACACCCAGGCTGCCGTCGTTCGCCGCCTCGGGGCTCTCCTGGTGGCGGCAAGGGGATGGTCCATTATCCTCCTCTCAGGCGCCGAAGGGCGGCCCGGCGATCGCCAGCAGTGCGGCACGCAGGTGCGCGAAGGCGGCGGGCGCAGGGACCCGCTCGATGGTCACCGAATGGCGCTGCGGGCCGAAAGCGGCATCGATTTCGTCGCGAAAGCCGTCGCGGCCGGCGCCGACGATCAGCCGCGGCAACTCGAGGAAGCCGCTGGCGATGAGCGTGCTGGCGAGTTGCCGCTGCTCGGCCGGCGACAGCCGGCGCAGCGGTTCGTCCGGCCAGGGAGCGCTCCAGTCCTCGCCGCGCGGGCAGTCGCGCTGCTCCAGATAGGCGAACAGCTCGCCGGCGGGAGTCACCCGGATGCGCTGGTTGCCGCGGCTCGAGATCGCCTGGACGCGCCGGAACTCGAGACTCAGCGGTGGGCCGGCGGCAGCGGTCGTGTTCATCCGATGCGCCACTCGGACTGCGCGATGTCGGGCGCCGTCATGCGACCGAGCGCTTCCCAGAGGGTGACGTAGTGGCGCGGCAGCACATCGATGCCGTTCGACATCTGGCTCGCGGTATCGACGCCCCAGACCGCCGGCCCCGGCACCCCGGCCGCCGTGACCAGGCCGGAATAGAGGGTCTGCTGCGTGCCGAGCGTGCCGGTGGTGTTGTTCTGGTACTCGTCGGGCAGCCCGAGCATGTGGCCGAACTCGTGCTCGCCGACCGAGTAGCGGTTGGCGGCATAGGTCGTCTCGAAAGTGTGGTCGACCGAGATGTCCGCACGACGGTTGCCGGCATCGCCGGCGCTACCGACGGCGCCGTGGCCAAGAACACCGATCGGCTGTGGCACGCCGAGGCCGGCGAGAAAACTGCGCACCGCGGCGGCACGCCGGTCCGAGAGTCCCTGGTTGTGCGTCGTTTCCCCGTCGCGACTGGCAAAGCCGTCGACCTTGAGCGGAATCAGCGGGTCCGACGGGTTCTTCTGCCGCGCCGCATTGGCGAAGGCGGTCAGCGCCGGGCGCGCTGCCGGTTCGATGACGTCCGAATCGTTGGCGAAGAGTACCGGTGACGCTGCCGCTGCCGCCAGCGCCGTCTCCAGCCGCTGCCGCTCGGTGGTGGCGACGCTGCCGCTGTTGAAGTTCGGCTCCTCGCGGACGTCGGACTGGTAGAGGTCGGCGGTCGCCGGCCGTTCCGGATGCGCCGGGTCGGGGTCGCTGGTGGCCGACTTGTAGTCGATTCCCGGTCCCGGGCTCTTGTGCACCGTCGTCACGTAATGCGCCGCCGCTTCGTCATCGACTTCCATCGGCGTCACCAGCGGGACCGCCCGGAAGTCCCAGCACGGCTTGCTCGACCTGAGGACGTGCTGCGCGCTCCAGCGCGCGCTGACGCGGCCAATGTAATCGCGCTTGAAATCGGCCTTCTCGCTGTCGCTCCAGAAGAAGCGGCCCAGATCCTCTCCGGCGAGCGTCCGCCGCACGACGTCGAACAGCCCCGGCGCATTGTCGGCCGAGACGAAATTGAACTTCATCTTCACCGTCACCGGCATCAGTCCGACGAGCGGAAAGTAATCGGCGTCGAACATGCCGAAGGTGGTCGAAGGAATGTAGCGCTCGAGGTGCATGTGGCGCAGTGCGAAGGCATCGCGGCGAGCGCCCTCCTCGGGCGTCAGGCAGGAGCCGAAGAGGCCATCGAAGATTGGCGTCGGTGCCGCTGCCGGAACGCCTGCCGGCAGCGGCACGCCGGCGTCGGTCGGTCCGCTTGTGGCGGCCGCCGCTGCCGCCGCATCCGCAACCGGTGCGGCAGCGGCAGCGACGCCGGCGTCTGGTGCACGGGCCACGGTCGTGGTGGCATCACCGCTCACCACGTGCGCCAGTTCGTGCGCGATCAGCCGCCGCCCCGAGTCCGACCCCGGCTCGTAACGACCGGCGCCGAAAGCGATGTCGTTGCCGTAGGTGAAGGCACGCGCCGACAGTGCGCGTGCCGCCGTCGCCGCCGGCGCACTGCTGTGCACCCGCACCGCGCCGAAATCGCGGCCGAAGCGCGGCTCGAAGAAGTCGCGCGTGGCGCCGTCGAGCGGCCGCCCCGCATCGAGGCCGGGCAACGACGCCGCCGGCGGGCCGCTGCCTGCCGCCGAGCGCTGGATGCCCGCGGCGCAACTGGCGCAGGGTGCCAGCGGTGCGCAGCCGGCACACCCTGCCGGCGCCAGCACCGCCTCGGCGACCGCCTCTGCCTGCCGCTCGCCCGCGTCGCCCGGCTGCGAGACGGGAACGCCGCGCGCGGCAAGAAAGCGCGGCACACCCATGCCCGCCGCCGGCGCTGGCCGCTGTCGCAGCGGCAAAGCGCTGCCCGGCGCTGTCGCCGCGGACGCGCTCCGTCGACCAGCCTCGCCACCACTTCGACCGTAAGTCCGAGTCATCTATCGCCCCTTCATCTCGCTCACCATCCGTGCCACCATCTCGTCGAAACGCTGCGGCCCGAGCAGTTCATCGCGCAGGCGATCGATGTGCGCACGAAACACCGCCTCGGCCGCCGGCCAGCGGCGGTGCCGGGCGATCGCCAGACCGGTCGCCAGCGTCCGGTACGCTTCGGGGAAGGCCTTGCCCGCGGTCTGGATGCCGGCCATGAACACCACCATGCTCACGAGTCCGAGAAGGTTCCCCTGTTCGGCATAGCCTCGCGCCGCCCGCAGGCAGGCGGCGACCGCGTCGCCACCCTGCTGCTGCGCGGCGCTCGACCGTGCCCTGCCCAGGTCGATCAGGATGGCGAGTTCCGGCTGCGGATGCGCCCGGCACAGCTCCGCGGCCTCGGCGAACAGCGCCTGCGCGCCGGCGTGCTCAGCACGCGCCGTCAACAGGCTGGCCAGCGCCACATCCATCTGGATCACCTCGCGCCAGACGCCGGCTCCCCTGAGCATGGCGCGCGCCTGCTGCAGGTGCCGCAAGGCGCGCGGCAGATCGACCAGGCTGATGAAGACGAAGGCAAGCGACTGGCTCGCCTGGATGCGCTCTTCGACGAGTTCCTCCGGCAGACGCGCCAGCGCCTGCGTCAGCGCCGTGCGTGCGGCGGCGACCTCGTTCGCCTCGATGTGGTACTCGCCCAGTGCCAGCTGCCTGAGCGCACTCGACGCGCCACCGGGCGGTGCCAGCGGGATGGCCTGCAGCGCCTGGCAGGCCTCACCCAGACGCTGCTGGCGCAGCAGGACGCGCACGCGGCCGATCGCGCAGCAGGCGGCGAGTTCGCCGGCAGGGGCGTCGCTGGCGCCGCTCGCCTGCTGCAGCAGGGCGAGCGCGGCATCGAGATCGAGCCGCCGCATGCGGACGATCGCGCGGCGCAGCAGGACGCGGCCGCGGGCATCGGCGTCGGCCACCTCATCGGCCAGGAGCGCGGCCTCGTCGAGCCAGTCATCGACCGGCGTCGGCCAGCCCGCGAACACCGGGTGCGCGCATGCCGCTCGCAGCAGGGTCGCCAGGCGGAGCCGGGCCGAGCCACGGGCACGCGTGAGCGGCACGTCGAGCAGGCGATCGCCGAGCAGGCGTGCGGTCGCCAGTTCGAGATCAGGCGACGAGGGCGGTTTCATCGCGCTCATTTTCTTCGGCCACGGTTGCGCCACCGGATTCGCTTGCCGACCCTTCGCCCGGCGCCACCGCCGTGGCGCCTTCGCCGGTCGCGGCGAAGTACGGCCGGTAGGTCGCCGCGAAGTCGACGACGTAGCTCCGTCCCGCCATCTCCTCGGCCTCGAGCACGTCGTCGTGAGCCGCCAGATCGTTCTGCAGGGCAAGCGCATCGGCGCGCGTCGCGCGCGAATCGTCGATGTTCGCCTCCGCCTGCTCCATAGACTGCCCATTGCGCTCCTGCTCCGCGCTCGCCTGCTCGCCGACCGCCTGCAGACCGGCGCCGGTTTCGTCGAGGCTGCCGCTGCGCGCTGTGATGTCCTGCCCGCCGCCATCGAGTTCCGCCTCGATCTCGTCCAGGCCGAGTGCCTGATTGATCATGCCCATGATGAAGTCGTTGATCGACTGCATCACCTGATTGACCTTGCGTCGCACTGCCCGCACTGCCGGCGCCACGAGTCCATTCCAGAGGGCGCCGGCGGTCGCATCCCAGGCGCGCTCCAGCCAGCTGCGCGAACGCGGCTCCTCGGGCTTGGCCTCGACGCTGACCCCCTGCCCCTCGGACTGTACCGCACCCGCCTCCTGCTCGCCGCGCGCCGCCTCGCCCGAGGCTTCGGCGCCCTGCGCCGACATCTCCTGCTGCGACGCCGACGCCTGGTCGAGCTTGCCCTGCTCCGCCGCCACCGTCTCGCGCTCGGTACCGGCAAAGTCCGCCTGCCCGGCATTGCGTTCCTGCAGCGTTGCGGCCGCGGCCCGTGCTGCCACATTGTGCTGCTCGGCGGCAACGGTCTCGCCGACGTAGTCGTTCACGACCTCCATCGCGCTGGCGATGTCGGTACGCTGCTCACGAATCGATACCAGTGCCGACGGACTGTAGGGGACCGGAGACGGCGGCGCCGTGATCTCGTCGGCGACGGTTTCTTCTCCGCCGACGGCGTCGCCAGCTGGCTCGATTTCAGTCTCTTCCGAGACTGATGCTGCGCCGCCCGCGAGCCCGGAATCAGCGAACTGAGCCAGCGCGTCCTGGGCGGGAGAAAGCTCGTCCCCGCCAGGCGCCGGAGCAGTTTCCAGCTCTGCTCTGAGGCTATCGAGCAGCGCCGATGCCGCTTCTCCGCGTGCACCGGAAGGGCCGCTGCCTGCACGCGCCGCAATCGACCGATCGATCAGCGCCGCGGCCCGCTCGTTGATTGCGGCTCCGACGGTGCTTCCTGGGGAATCCGGCGTTCCCGCGGCAAGGCGTCCAGAACGCTTGACCATCGGCAGCAACAGCTGCTCGCCGAGCGCACGCCGCAGGCTCAGGCCGAGGCGTGTATCCATGCTGAAGATCTGGCGCGCGACCTCGGTGCGCCAGTTCCATGCATGCCCGATTCCGAGGTGCGGGTTGAAGAACATCGACCGACCGGCGACGCGACGATTCCGCCAGACGCCACTGCTGCCGTCCGCGACAAGATCGTCAGCAAGCCCACGGCCCATGAAGTATTCGATGTCGGCGCGCGTATAGCCCGGTATCTGCCCGCGATCCAGCATGTCTGTGATCACTGCGCGCCGGTCGGCCGCTTGAACCAGCGGCCGGCGTGTGCCGGGCACCATGTAGCCACGCACTTCAGGCACGTGCGTCATCCCCGGATAGGCGTCGTCCATGAAGTCGCGGTAGCTTCGACTGTCATTGACGATCTGAATGAAGCGCGGGTCCTGGCTGATCTGTGGTGCCATGCCTGCGGGTAGGGTGTGATGGCCGGTCTTGCTCACCGCAAGAGCCTCCCCTGCCGCGTCGCGCAAGGCCAGCCCGCCGTCGGCGCGGCGCGTCGGGTTGACGTTCATGAACGCACGCAGCTCGTCTTCAGTCCATGATCCCTTGATGAATGGGCTCTGATTGACCGCGTCGGCGACTTCGCGCGGCGTCGCTCCGGGTGGGAGACGATCGCGGATGAGCTGGATCTCGGTGAACTCGGTCTCGCGCACCTGGCGCAGGAACTCGGTATCGTCGCGCACGAACTGGACGTTCCCACCACCACTGGTACCTACCTCGGCGTGGCCATAACGCTCGCGGCCGAAACGCGCGCGCAGTGCATCGTCAAGCTGACTCGCTGACCACGTCGGATTTGCCTGGCGCAGACGGTCAAGCTCGCCCCGAAGCTCCTGGCCAAGCCGCAGCTGATAGGCGCGCTCTACCGGATCACCAATCGATCGGGCCAGCATGACGTTGCGCTCGTGAAAACCGCGCAAGCGCCGGTTGTAGAAACGCCCGATCATCGAATCGCCCTGTGCCAGGCCGCGCAGCCGCCCCCGGGCGAGTTCTTCCGCCTGCCCGCCGAGCCGGTTGGCCCACCGAACCGAGGCGGTACCGCGGGCCCAACCCAGCGCCTGGCTGGCGCGTGCCCTAGCTGCCCGGCCGGTCGAGCGCAGCGCCAGACGACTCGACACGCCAGCGACCCGGACACCCCGCGCTGCGCGGCCGAGCAACGATGACGACCGCGACAGCCGCTGGAAGCCGGACGAAACCGCACGTCCCGCGGTCCCCAGACCACGCCGCCCGGTACGCATCGCGAGCCGCCCCGAGGCTCCGACAACGCGCAAGGCACGCGCACCACGGCCGAGCATCCCGCCGGAACGTGACAGGGTGCGCACCGTCCGCGAAACGCGCTGCCCCGCGCGACCCAGCAGTCGCCCAGCTCCGGGCGCCACCGCGGTGGCGACGGCGACGGCGCTCATCACCGTTCCCATCGCATCCTGGCGGACCATGCCGAGCAGGCGTCGGCGCTCCTCGGGGTCGGTCTCGTTCTTCAGCCGATAGTAGTTGTAGCCGGTCAGGATGATGCCCAGCACCAGGCTGATGCCGTCGAGAATCAGTGCCGCGATATCGCAGAAGCGACCGACGGTGAGCAGGAAGGCGCCGACAGGTGGCATCAGCAGGCTGAGGATGAAGCCGCTGACGGTGGCGACCAGCCCGATGATGCCGACGATGCCGCCGAGCTGGCCGGTGACGTCGCGAATCGTCGCCAGCGTGCGCAACCACAGCGGCTCGGCCTCGTAGCCCGTGCGCGGGGCACCCGGCTGCAGCCCCGCGCCGGCAAGCCCCTGCAGGGCACTGGCCTCGGGGTCGGTGAGCCGGCGGTCACCGAGCGCGTCGGTCGCATCGAGCAGCGCGCGCGTCTGCGGGTCGAGCGCGGCGATGCGCTCGTCGGAGAGATTCCCCTCGAGATAGGCAGCGACCTCGTCGCCGACGAGGCTCTCGAATTCGGCCGCCGGACCGGGCCGCTCGACCGGCCGGCGCGGCGCTGCGTCCGGCGTCGAGCCGCCCGCGCGCAGCGCCCCTTCGCCGTCTCCGGCAGCGCTCGCGTCTTCACCGCCGGCACCGCCTGCACCCGCTTCGCCGCCGCCGGTCTCGGCCGTCTCCGCCGCTGCCGCCTCATCGGGTGCCGGCTCACCCTCGCCTGGCGGACCCGCGTCGGCCACCTCGGTCAGCGTCGAGCGGGTGCCCGGGTTCAAGTCGACGCTCGTTGCCGCAGCATCCGCACCTGCCGCCGGTGTCGCCGCCAGCCGCGACGCCATCTCGTCCTCGGAGAAGGCGAAGGACTGCCCCGCAGCGGCCGACTCCGGCGAAGCGGTGCCGGCACCGGCAGCCGGGTCCGGCTGGCGGCGGATCAGCGTATCACCTCGCCGCTGCTGCACGACGTGCGCCGCCTCGTGCGCCATCAGGGCGGCGTCATCCGGACGCTGCCGCTCGCCGAGCCAAACGTCGCTGCCGTACGTGAAGGCACGCGCGCCGAGCCGGGCACTGGCGTTCGCCGCCGTCGCTCCCTGGTGGACGCGGACGTCGGCCAGGTCGGCGCCGAGCGTTGTCTCGATGCGGCCGCGCAGCGACGGCAGCAGCGGCTGCACGCTATCGCCCCGGTCGGCAGTCGGCAGTCGGCTCCCCCTGCCCATCGTCCGGCGGGTCGGCGCGCAGGGTCTTGCGCCGGACGGCGGGCTGCGCGTGCGTGCGGGCAGCCGTACCGGCATGTGCCGGCGCTGCCGCGTCGCCACGGCCGCTGCCCGCCGGCGAGAGAAAGCGGGCCAGGGTCGACTGGTCCTGTGTGACGGTGTCGGCGACCGCATCCGCCTCGCGCTCGAGCGGATCATCCTCGCGCCCGACCTCGCGCTTCGCCTGCAGCGCAGGCGGTGCGAGAAATCGTGGCATCCCTGCCTGCTCACGCTGCTCCGGCGAGCGCTCGCTGTTGCCGCGGAGCAGCGCGGCAGCGGACTCGTTGCCGGCCTTGCGCAGCACCGTCTGCAGGCCGTTCATCCCGCCGCCGACATCGCGCTCGGCAGCGACTTGCCGAGCTTGCGATACTCCGCCGCCACCGCCACCAGCAACGCCGCCTCATCCAGCGCCGTGCCACGCTGGCGCGCCAGCGCGGCGGCGGCGAGCACGACGTTGCGGATGTGGCCGCCGGCAAGGTCACAGGCGGCGGCGAGGCGATTCAGCGTGGCGGCGTCGAGCCCGTGCTGTTCTCCGAGATGCGCCAGCCACAGCGCCCGCCGCTCCTCGGGCCCCGGCGCCGGGAACTCGATGATCGCATCGAGCCGTCGCGTGAAGGCCGAGTCGAAGCGCGCGCGGCTGTTGCTGGTCAGCAGGACGATCCCCTCGAAGCTCTCGATCCGCTGCAGGAGGTAGTTGGTCTGCTGGTTGGCGAAGCGGTCGTTGGCGTCCTTGACATCGGTGCGCTTGCCGAACAGCGAATCCGCTTCGTCGAACAGCAGCACGACCTCGGCGTGCTCGGCGCGGGCGAACAGCTCGGACAGGTTCTTCTCCGTCTCGCCGATGTACTTGCTCGTCACCGAGGCGAGGTCGACGCGGTAGAGCGGCAGTCCGAGGCGGGTCGCCGCCCAACTCGCGGCGAGCGTCTTGCCGGTCCCCGATGGCCCGACCAGCAGCGCCCGCACCCCTGGCCGGTAACGCGTCCGTGCCGCTGCACCGAGGCCGTCGGCGAGCGTGTCGCGCTGCCGGCAACGGGCCAGCAGCGCCTCGAGCGCGTTGCGCAGCAGCGGCGTCAGGATCAGCGCCTCGTCCGGAATGTCGTCGGCGAGAAGTTCGGCGAGCGCGCCGAGGTCGGCACCGACACCGCTGCGCGCAACCTGCGTCACATGGCTGATCGCCACCTCTTCGTCGAGACGCGCCGCTGCCGAACGAGCCGCCTGCCCGAGTTCGGCGATGCGCCCGGCAGCGTGGCGGTGGTGCGTCGCGAGTGCGGCGATCGTCTCCGCTGCCGGTCCCGAGCCGAGCGCGGCACGCCAGAGCTGGCTGCGCTCGGCCGCCGCCGGCACCGGCAGTCGCCACTGCGCAACGGCAGCGCCGGAGTCGATGCTGCCGTCGGCGCCACAGGCGACGAGCAGCGGCCCGTCGTGTCCGGGGATGCGCGGCGCCCGCCGCCGCTCGCCCGGCGCCAGCGCGACGCACCACACCGGCAGGCGGCCACCGAGCCACAGCCAGGCGGCAAAACCCGGCGCCGCCTCGCCCTCGAAAAACGCGGCGCTGGCGCCCATGGCACCGACCACCTGCGCCGCCGCGGCGCGCGCCTCGAGTGGTTGCCCGCTGCGGATCAACAGCGTCCGCACCCCGTCGCGGATCAGTCCGGCACCGTGGCGCCGCGCCTCGGCGACGGTGGACGGCGGCAGCGGCGGCAGCGCTGCGGTATCGGTATCGACGCCGTCGAAATGTCCGTCACGACCGTCGATCGCGAACAGCAGCGGCAGCCCGACGCGCACGCTGCGTTCGCAGAGCGGACGCTCGTCGGGCTGCAACTGCAGCAGCCCATGCCGCCGCGCCGGCCCGTCGGCCAGCGCCGGCAGTGCGTCCGCCACGCCCAGTCGCTGGCACAGGCTGGCGATCAGTCCGACGGTCGGACGCGCCTCGCCCACCGGATGCTGCAGCCAGATCAGGGCCCGCGCCGCCATCGGCAGCAGTTCGGCTTCGCGCGCCAGCGCCAGCGCCAGGGTCTCGGCGAGACCCAGCCGCTGCTGCACGGCCAGCGCATGCAGCCGCCGGTCGACAACCGGTGGCGCGCTGTTCCACGCCGACAGAGCCGCCCGCGGCTCGGCAACACCCGGCCGACTGGCGAGCGCAGCGGCGTGGTCGGCCAGCCAGACGGACTCCGCTGAATCGTCGCCGCCGCTGCCGTCAGCCAGCAGCGCGAAGGCGATCTCCGCCAGCGTCGGCGCCAGTTGCGTTCCGCCCTGCGGTGTCTCCGGCCGGTTCACCAGTCGTCCCGCCCATAATGGAAGCGGAGCACGCGCCCGAGCCAAGGCACCCAGCCCGGATCGAGGTCGAGGCCGGCGCGGCGCAGACGCAGGTCGACCGCCTGCAGATCCTGCCAGACATCGACGTGCGTCGGCGTCAGCGACAGCCGCGCCGGCCGGCACACGAGACTGTGCAGGCCGATGCCGACGCGCCGGCGCAGGTGCGCCCGGCAATCGTGCAGCCAGCGCGCCGCCTCGCCGTCCGCGGCAACGTCCGGATCGATCGCCTGCCCGAACAGCAGCCAGATCGGGTCGTCGCCGTCTACCGGCAGCCGCCGCAGCAGGATGACGAGAACCCGTTGCGGCATGTCGCGACGTCCGGCGTCCGCGGCCAGCCAGCCGGCGAAGCCGAGACCGCGCAACAGCGGCACGAGGAACAGCAGCCCGCCGGCGGCAGTGGGTTGTCGCCGGACGATTCCTTCGCCGCCGGCGACGGTACCAGCAAGCGGCTCACCGGCAGCCGCAGCGGCCAACGGCCTTGCTGCCGGCGGCGACGCGACCGGCCGGCTGCCGGCCACCGCCGGCGTCCGGCTGGTGGCGGCGGTTGCAGCGGCGGTTGCAGCCGCGGTTGCGGGGGCACTCGCCGGCACGCTCGCCGGACGCGCGGCGAATGCGGCCGCGTCCGGCGGCTGCGGCAGCCGGCGATCGGCACCGGCGAGGCCCGGCGCGTCGCCGACGCCGCCGGCAGCCACAGGCTCGCCGTCGGCGTTTCCGGTTGCTGCCGGCCGGCGTGGCGATCGTGGCCGCTTGCGACGTGCAAGCTCGGCGGTGGCGCCATCGCCGCTGCCGGCCGCGGGACCGGTGGTACTGCGGGCGGTCGTCTCGGCCCTCGCCCCGTCGGGCAGACGGCTGACGGCGGTGGCAACTGTGCCATCGGGCACTTGGCTCGCTGCGGCGACCGCGATCCCGGCGGCGACGAGCGGAGCCGTCGCCGCTCGCTTCCCGGCAGCCGGCAACGCGTCTGCCGCCGTAGCCGGAGAAAGCGCGTGTGGAACCACCCGCGGAACCGCCTCCAGGCGAGCGCCGCGCCGCGCCATTCGCGCCAGCCAGAGGTGGCGCTGATCGTCGCCGCCGAGTTGCCGCAGCGACCAGTCGAGCGCCGCCTGCCAGGCCTGCGGCGACGCGTCGGGCGCCGGCGCCGCGGCCTCGCCGCAGGCCGCGTCGAGAATCGCGACATCGCCGGGCGCGAGCGCCCACAGCAGGCGCGCGCAGCCACCCTCGCCGTGCGTCAGCAGCCGTGCCAGCCAGCGCGGCAAGGCGGCCGGGGCTTCGGGCAGCGCCGCCAGCGACAGCGCCACTGCCCGCAAGGCTTGGCCACTGTCCAGCGCCGGACGGTAGCCGCTGACCAGCAGCGGCCAGCACCAAGCCGCCCGCGCGGCCCCCGTCAGGATCAGCCGGGTCAGCGCCAGATGCGCCGTCAGCGCATCGGCAAAACGAACGGCCGCTGCCGCCGCCAGCGCGGCGTCGCCCAGCAGCGCGCCATCGATCGCCACGGCCGTGCGGCAGGCAGCTTCGAGTTCGGCCGCCACCTGCTGTGGCGATGCTGCGGCGGCAAATGGCGGTAGCCGCAGCCGCCGCAGAAACACCAGTTCGCCGCCGTCACCGGGCAGGCTGGCGGTGCGCAGCGCGTCCTCGATGAGGAAGGCGCCACGCCGTGCCAGCGCAGCGTCGGGCGCACGAACCGACAGGCGACGGACGCTGCGCTCGGCGAGCATCGACCTACCTCATCTTGACACTGGCGAGGCGCGCCGCGCTCATCGCCACCGGGCTGTCGGCGGCGACGAACTGCACCCGGGTCTCGGCCGCCAGTTCGAGCCGGTTGCCATCGACCTGCAGGACGGTGGTCTGCACCTCGCCGCTGCCGAGATCGTCCACCCGCGCCCGCGCCACCACCCGGTCGGCCTGGTAGACCAGCGCCTGCATGCCGACGCGGAGCTTGAGGCCGTCGCTGACGCGCACCGGCAGCCGCACGCCGGGCGTCGCCGTCACCGGCGCCGGCAGGCGGCCGGCGATGATGCGGTTGACCGGTGCGTGGCTGGCGAGCAGCAGGCACATGTGCACGAGGTCGTTGATCAGCCCCTCGCCATCCCGCTCACCCAGCTTCATCTGGCCGAAGAGCCAGTCGGCATAGCCCTGCAGTTGCCGCCGCGTCTCGTACTCCAGCTCGCCCCAGCGCGGCAGGCCGGCGAGGTTGCGCAGGCGCGGCGCGGCGTCGAACTGCGACAGGCGCTCGGCCCAGTCGAGACGGATCGACGGCAATACCTCGGAGAAGGCCTCGTGCAGACAGGTGGCAATGCGCGAAATCTGCTCGAAGACCGTCGCCGCCTGGCTCGCAACCGCGCCGCTGCCATGTTCGCCGTCGATCAGGTCGCCGAGCGACACCACCTTCTCGGCCTCGGCACGCGCCCCCTGCCAGCCCATGCGGCCGATCAGCAACGGGTCGATGCGCGTTGCCAGCGCCCGCAACTGCTGCACCGAAGCGAGCTGCCGGCGCTGCAGCGCACCGATCGCGGCGGCGACGCCGCGCACCGCGGTGTTGGCAACCGGCTGCGCGGTGACGCGCAGCCCCATGATCTGGCTGCGCAACTGCGCCGACTGCATGGTCTTCAGCAACAGGTCGACGCGGTCGAGCCGGTCGAGCAGTGTCGGCAGCGCGACGAACCAGCGCGCCGGTGCCTCACGTGCCACCGCCAGCAGATCGGCGAGTTCGTCCGGCGCCTCCTGGTGCGCCTTGAGGCACGCCGGTACGGGCGCTTCGAGCAGGCCGGGGTCGAGCTGCCGCAGCGGCGCCTGGACGATCAGCTCGGTCTCGCGCGGCCGCTGGTAGGCGATGAAGTGGACGTGGTCGCGCAGAATCTGCGCCCGGCGGTCGTTGATCGCCGCCAGGCGTGCCTCTTCCTCGGCAATCAGCGCCCGCGTCACCGAAACGTCGTGGCGTGCCTCGGCAAGCGTCTCGCCGACCGCCTGCAGCCGCTGCTCCAGCGCCACCGCCTGCGCCCGCAGGCCATCGAGGACCGCCTGGCTGCGGCCGATGGCGTCACGGTAGAGCTTGATGCGTCCTTCGAGCTGCCGCATCAGCGCCACCGTGTTGTCGGAGAGATCGGCGCCGTCGGCGAAATAGGCCGACTCGTCGATCTTGCTGCGCCGCGGCGCCTGCAGCATCAGCGGCAGCCGCCAGCGCTCGCGCAATACAGTGGCCAGCGGCAGGCTGCGGCGCAGGCTGTTGATCGTCGCCTGTTCCTGCGTATCGCTGCTGTCGACGATGGGCAGCGGTCGGGCGTTGGGGCCGCTCAGCTCGCTCTCCGCTTCGAAGAACAGCGCCGGGTCACCACGGACGCCATTGAACTGGATGCCGTCGAAGAGCCCGGCGCTGTCGCCGCCGTCCTCGCTCTCGAGCGTATCGGCGAGCACGATCAGGCTGCGCACCGCCTCGTAACGCGTGGATGTCGTGTAGTCCTTGGCCTCGTTCGCCTTCGGTGCCTCGAGCCGTTCGGCGATGCTGAGCGTGCGTACCTCGGCCTTGCCGATCAGCGGCGCGGCATGGGTGATGTCGTAGGGCATGAAACTGCTGCCGCTCGAGAACAGCTCGGCCTGCGTCGTGTTGCGTGCGATCGTGTTGCTGTCCAGTTGCGCCGTGTCGGTGAAGCGCAGGTTCGCCGATTCGCCCAGTTGCAGCTGCTCGCCGCCGCCGAGCAGCATTTCCTGGCTGCCGCCGCCACCGAGGAGCATCTCCTGGTTGCCGCCACCACCGAGGCGCACCTCCTGTGCGCCGCCGCCGGCGAAGCTGAAAGCACCGCCACCCAGGCCCCTGGCGACGCCGCCCGCCGGCGCGGCCGCGGTCGAGATGCTGCCGGTCGAACCGAAGGCGCCAGTGCCGCCGCCGAATGCGGCCGTCGGCGCCGGGCCACCAGCGGGACCGGCGACATCTCCCCGCGCCTGCACCGCAGCGCCCTTCAGTTCGTCGAAGAAGCCGGCGATCCGCTCGCTGGAGGCGACCGCCGTCTCGGCGCGCGAGATGCTGGCGAGCGCGGGCGAAATCGCCAGCCGGGTTGCCGCGGTGGTGCCGAGCACCAGCTGGCGCACGCGGTAGATGTCGGTCTGCACCTTGACGAAGCCGTAGTCGACGAGATCGTCGGCGCGGTCCGCGCGGCTCTTGAGGTAGGCGATGAAGCCCTCGAGCCCGCGCGCGAAGATCTGGTAGCGCTCCTGCGCCGACAGGTGGCCGAGCCCCGGATCGTCGTAGAGTGCGAGCGCAGCCGCAACGTGCCCGTTGACCGCCGCCGTCGTCGGTGCGCGCAGGTCGCGCGGCTGCAGGAAGCGCCAGACGCCACGTGCCGCGGCGCCGGCCGGCAGCGCGCCGGAGAACCAGGGCCGTTCGACTCCGGCCGGGCTCAGCGCACCCGCGGCGCCGAAGGCTGCGCCGCCATCGAAGAAGGTGAACGCCATGCCGTTGAGGGCAACGCCCGCGACGTCGACACCGCTGTCGGCAGCGACCGGCACTTCCAGCCTCGCCCAGCGGCCGGGGCGTGGCAGCGCGCCGACCCGCCGCCGCGACGGCGTTCCGGCACTGCCCCAGGCAATGCGGTCGAGACCCCAGTAGGCGCGGTGCTCCCAGCTCGTGCCGCTGCGCCATTGCAGCATCAGTTGCGTCGGCGGGTTGTTCGGGTCCACGTATACCCAGACGTAGAGCCGCTCGTCTGCCGCCGCCGTGAACGCCGCACCGGCATTCTCGAAGAAGTGCTGATGCAGTCCCGGCAGCGGCGGCTCGACATGCCCACCACCCGCCGGCGCACCGCTGCCGTCGACCGGCAGCACCGTCGCCGAGGCTTCGAAGGGCGCCCAGAGGTCGTTGTGCGTCATGAACTCCCAGCGCTCGTCGCCATTCTGGATCGCCCCCGTCGGCAGGACGCTGCAGAACCACTTCTTCACCGCACCGCTGGCGGCAATGGCTCCGCTCATCGCGAACGCGGCGCGGCCGTCCTGCAGGGTGAATGCCATGCCGTCAACGACCTGCCCCGCGAGGCCGACCAGCGACGCCGGCACGGTCAGTTGCACCCACTCTCCAGCCGTCGGCAGGTCACCGGCGCGCATGCGCCCGGCGCTGCCATCGGCACCCCAGGCGATCAGGTTCTCACCCCAGTAGGCGCGATGTTCCCAGTTGCCGGCATGCCATTGCAGCATCAGCGTCCGCGGTGGGTTCTCCGGGTCGAGATACACCCAGGCGAAAAGCAGGTCGCCGGTCGCCACCGCCAAGGTCTCGGTCGCTGCCTCGAAGAAATGCTGATGCGTGCCGCCACGCAGCGACGAACGATGGCCGCCGCCGGCCGGTGGCGGCCCCCACGGAGCCAGCGACTCGGTCTCGAGGGCTTCGGCATCTTCGCCGATCGCCGGCACGACGAGAGCGTTGCCGCTGATCGCCCGTGCCAGTACCGAAGCGCGCGTGCGCAGCCCCTGTCGGCCACCGAGCGCACGCGCGCGGCGCAGGACGAACTCGGCGAGAGTGGTGGCGAACTCGGGATCGATCACTTCGCGGATCAGCAGGCGTGGCTCGAATACCGCCTGCGGTACCGGCACCAGCAGGCGGACGCGCTCGCCGAGTGCGAGGTCGAGAGGCGCCAGCGAGACGGCTTCCGCCACAGCGGCATCGAGTTGCTCGGTCGGCAGCGGCGCCGCGTCGAGGGTGAAGCTGCCGGGAAAGAAGCCGCTCGACAGGGTGGCCAGATCGACCACGTTCGCCGGCAGCAGGCCGAAAGGCGGCAGGCGGGCATAATCCGCCGCCAGCGTCGCCGGGTCCGGCGCCGTCTCACCCGCGGCGGCGATCTGCTCGGCGAGTTGTTCCAGGCGCGCCTGCCACAATGCCGGCAGCCGCCAGTGGATGGCCAGCCCGCCGGCGGCGCCAGCGATCCGCCCATAGCGGGCGTGCCCGCCGCTGCGCACGACGCTGGCCCGGTCGAGGAACAGCGGCGTCCAGTCGTCAGCGCAGGCGACGAGGCCGAGCGGCACCCCGAACAGCTCCCAGGGCAGCGACGCGTCGGCCGCGAGCGCCGCTTCGGCATCGAAAACGCGCCAGGCGAGGTCGTTGCGCCAGCGCCCGGGCAAACCCGGCGGCATCGCCGGCAGGCTGATGAATTCCTCCGGCCAGGCGTACCACAACAGCCGCGCCGCGTCGCCGATCCGCCAGTCCTCGAAAGCGACGACGTTGCCGCTGCCGCAACCGTCGAGTGCGCAGGGATCGGTGGCATCGAACTCGCCGATGCGGTCCGCCGACACCGGCTGCAGGATGAGGATGCCGACCCGCGGCAGCGCCGCTGGCGCCGCACTGACGACGGCACCGAGCGCCGGGCCGACGACCTTGCTGGCGACGCCGCCCGCGCCACCGCCAGCCCCGCCCATGCCGGCAAAGGCCGACGGATCGGCAACCACCGGCAGATCGGCGAGCGCCACCTCGAGCGCCTGCGGCACGCGCACATCCTCGCCATCGACCGCCAGCCCTTGCCCCTGCATCAGCGCCAGGCGGGTGCCCGCGAGACCGCCGGTGTTGTTGAACAACGCGCTCTCCAGTCCGCGCACCACCCCGGGGGTGAAGGCCTGCCCGCGCAGCGCGATGTGGCGCGCCGCCCAGTCCTGCCGACCGGACAGCGTCGGAGCGGTGAGGGTGCGGCCGGCAAACAGGTTCGGCCGGCGCAGCCACCAGCGGCTGGCGTCGGCGCCATCCTCCGGCGCGAGGCCGACGAGGTGTTCGCCCGACAGGGGCCTGGCAATCGGTGTGATGCTCACGGTCCACCTCCTTCAGTCATTGCCCGCCGCCGTCGGTCTTGCCGGTCGACTCGCTCTTGCCGGCAGCAGCGGCCGTCTTGCGGCGTTTGCCGGAAGGCGTCGTCGCGGCCTTTTCTCCGGCCGCCGTGGTGGCGGCTTCGGGCGGGCGCTGGCGCGCGGCACGCGCTGGCGCCGCGGGCGGTTCGTCCTCGGCGCCGCGCACCGGCTGCGGCCGCAGCACTCTGCGCGCCAGCGCAGGCAGTTGGGCGCTGCGCGCGCGCGCGGCATCGGCATCGGCCGTGCGCCAGTCGCCACCCTCCGCCAGTCCCTTCAGCGCCGCCTTGCTCGGCAAGGTGTCCGGCCGCGCACGCTCGAGGCGACTGAGGCCCTCACCGACGCCGGGCGCCGAGAGATCGGCCGCCACCCGCAGCACGGCTGCCTGGTCGAGTGCCTGCGCCTGGCCGAGTTCGCCAAGCGCAGCGGCGGTCAGTGTTGGCGATTCGGCGAAGCGCGGACTCGCCAGCAGGCTTTCGATCTCCAGCGCGGCGCGCGGCGTCGCCCGCTCGAGCAGCCGCTCGAGCGCCGTCTCGAGCCCCAGCGCCGCGAGCCGCGGTGCCGCCCGGTCGAGTGTGTCGCGACCGGCGACACGGATGGCTTCGCCGGCCAGGTCGTCGCGATAGGCGAGATTGCGCCGGCGGACGAACCAGAGGTTCGGCAACGCCGCCAGCCGCGCCCATTCGGCCAGCGCCGGGTCAACCGGCGAGATCACCGGCGGCAGCCGCGGGATGCGCAGTTGCTGCAGGATCTCGAGCGGCTTGCGCGTCGCGACGAGATTGATCGCCGCCGGTCGCAGCGCCAGGATGCGGCTGCTCAGCCGGTTCGTGACGGCGCGCCATTCGTGCCGCGCGACCGGCGCCAGGATCAGCACCGCGGTCGATTCGAGCGTCGCCGCAGAGGCCTCGAGGTCGACCGGCGGCAAGCTCAGCGACTCCTCGACCAGCGCCGGCAGCTCGTCTTCCGGAATGATCGAAAAGTCGACCGCCATCTCGGGCGGAAAATAGCGCTGTGTGAAATCGCGGCTGTCGATCATGCCGGCCGGCATCGGTCCCGCCGGCGGCAGCAGCGGGAAGTTCTCGCGCGCCGCGAAGCCGCGGCCGCCGCTTGCCGCCAGGATGTCCGCCAGGTGCACCTGGTGCTGCACCAGATGGGCCAGCCGCAGCGCCCGCGGCGCATGGCCGAGGCCCGGCAGGTCGGCACGGTCGGCACCGAGTTCGCGCCGCACCATCGCCTCGTCGACCCAGACGAGGACATTGTTCATCAGCGCCAGCATGGCCAGCGGCAGGACGTTGGCCGACACGCCGCGGACGCCGTCGCCGGCGAAGATCGCCGCTGCCGCGCGCCCGCGGCGGGCCGGCAGGGCATCGGCGGCGCCATCGTCCTGCCACGGAACGAGGACGATGGCCGTCGCTTCGACGACATTGCCATCCTCGACGGTGCGCTGGCCGGTGATCGAGGTCGGGTAGGCGCCGATCGGGTTGTCGGTGAACTCGACCGGCCGCAGCGCCAGGACGAACAGCCCGGTGCGATTGCGCAACGGCGGCTGCGGCCGCCTGCCGAGGCCAAAGCGCGCCGTCAGCTGCTGCGCGCGCGGCACGTCGGCGAGGTGCACCTCGAGCGGCCGCGGCAGCAGGACCAACTCGCCAGCCGGCGTGACACCATGGCCAGCGGTGATGGTCAGCCGGTCGCCGGCGCTGCCGCGGTCGACGTCGAGCCCGCGGGCGACGCCGCTGCCGGCCGCCTGGCCGAGATCAGCCTCGCGCGTGAGGATGTACTCCTGGTCGCGGGTGAGGTCGCGCGCCGCCAGGAAGCGGCCATCGAAGTAGCGCGGCCGTTCGCGGCGCGGGTCCTCGATCAGCACGCCGGCGGTCCTCAGTGACGCCACCTGATCGGGTGCCAGGTTTACGCGGCTTTCGCCAGTGCTCAGGTTCATGACTCATCCTCCAGGGCGCCACGTGCCGCGCCAGTGTGATTGCTGTTCATCCGCCCAGCCCGAGTGCGCCGGCGAGCAGGCCGAGGTGCGGCAGCACGCGCCGGCCACCGTTGTCGACGACGGCATCGCCATTGCGCGCCGGCGGATCGCCGGCCGCGACCGCGAGGAAGACCCGCGCCAGGAAAACGGCGGTCGGATCGAGGCCGGGCGGATGCCCCGGCGGTGCCGCCAGTTCACCCGCCACGGCGCTGCCGCCGCCGAGGTCCGGCCAGGCGTCGAGGACCGCATCGTGCAGTGCGTCGCGGCGTTCTGCGGCGGCGAGTGCCGACAGGTCACGATCCCGCTGCGGCAGGCCGTTGAAGCCGTCGTCGAGGCCGTCGCCGCGCAGCACCAGATGGACTTCGTAGGCATCGCGCAGGCGCGCCGTCTGCACCGCGTCGAGCGCATCGAAGGGGCCGCTGGCGAAGGCCGGCGTCAGTGCCTGCCGGCAGCTGACGAAGCGGACGAAAACATCGGCGATCACCGCCCGTGCCGCCAGTGCCGGCCCGTCGGCAAGCAGGCGCGCGCTGGCGAAGCGGCCCGGGTCGTCGAGCGCTGCCAGGCGCAATGCGTCGCCGCCGTCGCGCGCCAGTTCGCCAGCGAACCAGCGGTCGACGCGCAGGCACACCGCGCGCGGCACTTCCACCAGACGACCGAGGCGGTCCACCGCGAGTCCGGGGGCAATGCGGATTTCCTCGACGGCAGGTGCCGTTGCCGGTACCTGCCGCACGCGCAGTCCGGCGAGCGTGCCGCCGGCGAAGAGGCCGCTGGCACCGGCCGTCGTCGGGTCGACGCCCGGCGGCAGGCGCCGCGCCCCTGCCCCGCTGGCAAAAGCCAGCGCCCGCGCCAGGCGGTTGCGGTGATAGGTCTGCTCGTCGGCAAAATCGGCCGCGTCGAGCAGCATGCCGGTGGCGTAGTGCGGACGTGTCGCGTCGGGCAGCGCGTAAAGCGGATCGTCTGATGGCGGGCGCAGAGGGCTGTTCATGTTTCGCTCCTGTCTTTTGCCGGCTTGCGCGGCTTGCTGGCGCGTGGTCGGCCGGGCACACGGATCGGCGTGACGGCTGGCGTGACGACAGGTGTGACGACCGGCGTCACGAGCCCGCCACCAACCCCCGTCACGGGTGGCCGAACGGGACCGACGGGTACCCGCGCGATGGCGATGTCCACGATGTCCGGCACGCTGCGGCGGCCGTCGCTGGTCATGACCTCGAGCTGGAAGCGGTGGGTGCCGATGGCCAGACCGGCGTCGACGACCACCGTCGCGTCGCTGGTCCTGAGCGTGCGGCCGCGAACGAAAGTGGTCATGGCATCGACTCCGGACCAGGACTCACGGCTGCCCGAGGTAGGTCCACAGGTAGGTCACCACACGGCCGCCGCCGGCGTCGAAGGAGCGCGTGCCGTCGAGGTTGAAGCTGCTGCCGAAACCGACGCTGCGCGGTGCCGAGAGGACGGCGGTGGGGTTCTGCGAATCGGCGACGATGACGACGACCTCGTCGGGTATCGAGCTGTTGCCCGAGTCATCGACCACCACCAGGCGAAAGGTGTGGCGACCCAGCGGCAGCGGGTTGTTCGGTGAAATCGTGACCTCGACCGTCGGGGTGTCGGTCTTGACTTCGTTGTTGATGATGAAATCGGCCATGTCGGGCTCCTTGGGTGAGGTTGAAGTGCGGCGATCCGGGTGCCTACTCGGTGCGGCGCCAGCGATACTCGGTGATCCGCCGGCCGGGCGCCGCCGTCGAGCCACCGCCGTCGAGAACGAAGGAACTCCCGTGCGGAACAGCCATGTCGGGTCCGGCGGCGGCCACCGGTCGCGCGGCGGCGGGTCCGGCGATCTGGCTCGTGGCGCCGGACAGCCGCGGGTCGAGGCTGCCGACACCGAGGACGCAATCGCCGTTGCCGAGGCTGCTGACCCCGGCCCGCGCCGGCACGCGCTGACGCGGCGGGCCGAGGTAGGTATCGACGCCAACCAGGCTGGCGATGCCGACCAGCAGCGGCCAGGTGGCGGTCGCCACCTGCACCTCGACGTGCGCCGGCGACTCGAGTTCGACGATGCGGCGCATCAGGCCCAAGTCCTGCGCCTCGACCGTCTGGTGCACCAGCACCAGGACGCGGTAGGCGAGCTGGTCGTAAAAGGCGAGAACGGCTTCCTGCTCGGCCGGCGAGCCGACCTCGGCGCGGAACAGCGCCAGCAGCTCGACGCGCTCCGCCTCGCCGAGAACCAGCGTGTCGCCGACCACCGAATTGCCGCTGATCACCAGCCCGGGCAGCAGCGGGTCGTCGGTGACCTCGAGGTTCACGCCGAGCAGCGTACTCATCAGCCGGCGCATGCGAAAGCCTTCGAGGACGACGATCTCGCCGCCACGCACGCCGCCGTCACTGGCGATGTCGAGCGCCAGCCGCAAACCGCGGCGGGTTCCGTGATGACGCGCCAGCTCGCTCGCGCGCGCCAGCCACTCACGCCGCCGCGCTGGCGGCAGCGCCGCATCGAAGGCCACACCCATCCAGCCGGCGAGCCACTCGAGCGAGCCCTCCGGCACCACCGCCGGATCGCTGCACAGGTGCGCGGCGGCGACGCGGTCCTCGAGTGCCGTCAGGACACCCTCGACATTGCCCAGCAGACGTTCGAGAAAGTCCGCCGGCGTCGCCTGCGGCCGGTAGGCGACGATCGCCGCCGCCTCGCGGCGCAGCATCCAGCTCGCCGGGCCATCGCGCAGCTGCCAGAGGCTGTCGGCGGCGATGACCTCCACGCGCGCCGCCTCGCCCAGCGCGAGCGCAGCGCGCAGGGCGGCGGGAAGCACCGCCGCATCGAGGTCGGTCGCGAGCAGCGTGTCGAAGCTCGCCACCTGCAGCCCGGGTAGCTCGGCTGCCGCGCCGTATTCGGTTTCGCGGTAGAGGCGCGGCAGGTAGTGGTCGCGGTACGAGAAGCGCGCCGCGTAGGCGCGCAGTGCCGCCAGTTCGGGCGAGTCGCGGCCGTCGCCATGCAGTTCGACGCGCAGCCACAGGTAGCGGCCGGACAGCGCCCGCACCCGTCGCTGCGCACACTGGATCAGCACCGTCCACAGTCCGGCGCGGCCGGCCTGCGGCCCGCCCCAGGCGCCGAGTCCCGGATGGCCGGGCAGTTCGGATGGCTGCCGCTCCCAGACGGCGCGCGGCAGCGGCCCGCCGGGCAGGGCCTCTGCCACCACCTCGCCGAAGACGTGCGGCTGCCACTCGACCGCCGTCGTCGGGCTCGGTTCGGCGGTTGCCGCCAGCCAGACGACCAGCCCGCAACCCGCCGGCAGCCGCGCTTCGGCGAAGAGCCGGTGCCAGACGGTCTGCTGGTCGCCGCTGTCGAGCAGGTGCAGGTCGGCAGCGGAAAAGTTCGCCGCCTCGCCCCGCCGCGCCAGATTGGCGACCGACAACCGGTGCAGCGGCTCGACGCCGCCGCCCTGCAGCGGGTAGCGTGGCGGGTCGTCGAGGCGGTGGGTAAAAGCCGCCTCGTCGGCATCGGCGGCCAGCGGATAGACGTCGCCGCTCGGGTTGAGGACGCTGCCGGCGACCGCTGCCAGCTCCGGCACCCACACCGGCACATCGCGCCGGCCCGGCAGCCGCACCGCCACGCGGCCGTCGGCGAGCCAGTCGATGGCATAGGCGAAGGCCGCCCCGGCCAGCGTCTGCGCCGCACCGAGGGTGCCAAGCCGCGGGTCGAGCAGGCGCACGCGGCTCTCGCCGTCGCCGACCCAGGACAGGATGACGAGCGTGCCGTCGGCGGCGGCGGCGAACGCCTGCGGCCGCTCGCCGACCGGCCAGGCGACGCCTTCGAGCAGGTTGAGGGCCGGCGGCGCCGGGTTCTCCGGCTGCGGCCGAAAGGTCGTCGCGGCATAGTCCGCCGCCGGTCGCTCCGGCTGCACGCAGCCGCTGAGGCGACCGATGCGACCAGTCGCGCGCTCGAGCAGCCAGACACCACCGCCCGCCGCAGCGGCGATCCGCCACGGCTGGAAGCCGGGCGTCGGCAGCACGACGTCGCGCCAGCGGCCGCGCAGGTCATGCAGCAGCAGGCGCTCGCCGAGGGCGACGTAGAGCACGTCGTCGAAACCGGCGGCAAAGTCCTGCGGCCGCTCGCCGAGCGCCAGCACGCTGGCCGCATCCGGCAGGTGACTGCGGGCGACGATGGCCATCGCCGCCTCGTCCCACTGCGCGCTGGCCCCGTGCCGGTCAACCGCGCGCGGCAAGCGCTCGAGTGCGGCGGTGGCGATCGCCGCTGCGTCGGCGACGGCTGCGCCGAGGCTGCGCTCGCTCGCCAGCCGCAACGCGCGACAGCCGGGACGGTAATCGACGTGACTGCGCCCCGGCCAGTGCCGGTGGTCGGCCAGCAACCAGAAGCGCTGTCCGTTGGCGTCCATCAGCACACCTCGGGAACGACCGGCACCGCCACGGCGCTCTCGTCGGCGAAGGGATTCGTCGTCGCCGACAGGTCGGCCGGTGCGCCGCCGCCAGCCGCCGTGTTGTCGACCGCGACGACACTGAGCAGCTCGGGCAACTGCCACGCCGTCAACTGCAGCTCCTGGCTGCCGTCGGCGGTGTTGCGGGTGAGCAGCCGCCATTCGCCGCGACCGTCGATCTCGGCCCGTTCGAAGAGGTTGATGCCGCCGACTTCGGCGACGCCGGCGACGCGCGACACCTCGACTTCCAGTTCGCGCTCGCGCACCACCCGCCCGAGCGGCCAGCCGCTGCCGCCGGCGCCATACGGCGGCAGCGGCCACAACAGTCGGCGCAGGGCCTCGCGCACTTCGAACAGCACCTCCTCGCGGCCGAAACCGTCGCGGATCGTCACCCCGACCGCGACACCCAGCGGCACGTATTCGCAACCGATGACGTAGAGTTCGGTGGCCAGCGGTGTGCGCAGCGACAGGTGGGCATGGACGCGCTCGATGAACGGGCGGTCGGGTCGCGGGTTGGGCGCCTTGCCAAAGGCCCGCGCCGGCAGGACCATGACGCTGACGACGCCGGCGACGCCGAAGCGTCGTTCGCGCGGCTTGAAGCGCGGCATCACTTCGACGCGCGCGACGTCGGTCCCCGGCACCTCCTGCGCCAGGCGGCGGTAGTCGTCGGCGGTGACCGCCCGCTCGCCATGGCGCAACAGCGACGGGATGCGCTGTTCGGCACGCGCCAGCGTTTCGGCGTCCTCGCCGCCCTCGGTGGCGAGCGGCTGCAGGACCTTGATCGCCGGCAGCGACCGCTGCGTGCCGATGAGGCGCGCCGTCGTCACCTCGCTCAGGCTCGCCGGCGGCAGGTTGCCGGCGCGGCCGCCACCGAAGCGGCCATGCGCGAGACGGACCCGCATCTGCCGTTCGGGCACGCGGCCGCGAACGCCATCGCCAAAGCGCAGGCTGCCGGCTTCCGCATCGACTTCGAACACCGCCGCCTCGCGCGCCACCACCGGGTCGGCGGCGATCGCGGCGAGATCATCGACGCGCTGCCACGGCTGGTAGCCACGGCCCGGCTCCTCGACCTGGATCTGCAGCGTGTCGACATCGACCGACCCGCTCGGCAGCCGGAAGACCTGCTCCGCGGCACCCGTGGACACACCGAGGACGCGGCCGTCGATCGTGCTGCGCTGATCGACGGCGACGGCATTGATGCCGACCCAGGCGAGCCTGAGGCTGGCGACGCCGCTGCCGGGCTGCGGCCGCAGGCGCAGCCAGCCGACGAGACGTGCCGCCTTGTCGGGGTCGTCGATGCGCGGCGGATTGTCGCCGACACCGGCGCGCGGGTTCTCGCCGACGTCGTTGGCGGGGGCCCAGATCAGCGACTCGTCCGGCATCGGCAGGCGCAGCACCCCCGGCCGCGTCAGTCCCGCGGTCGTGTCGTTGGCCTCGCCGGGCAGCGGCTCGACGCTCAGGTAATCGGCGTTGATGCCGTCGACAGCGCGCGTCACCACCTCCCAGAGAACCGGCACGCGGGCACGCGGACCGACTTCCTCGAACAGCGCCGGTGCGGCGATGGCCGGCACGACGCCGATCGACAGCAGCGCCGTCGCGCCGCTGTCACCGCCACCGAGCGCCGCGCGGGCCGCGGTGTTGGTCGCCGCCTGCTGCTCGGGCCGCTGCGCGACCGGTGCCAGCAGCGCCAGCCACAGCGCCCGGTCGACGCTGCCGGCGAAGACATCGACGCCGTCGCCGCTCGCCGCCTGGCCGCCGACGAAGAGCGGCGTCGCCAGGTAACCCTTGGCAACCGTGTCGATGCGATGCACCCTCTGCAGGCCGGCGATCACCGCCTCCAGACGCGCCGCCTCGCTGTCGGCCAGCGGCTGCTTGTACCAGGCCTCAGCGGCCACCGGCAGCAAGCTCGTCTCGGCCAGCGTCTCGAACGGCAGCGGCGTCTTGACGCGGGCGCCGGCGGCGAGGGTCAGCGCGCTCAGTTCGGTCGGCTGTGCGAACGCCAGGCTGACGATCGTTGCGGCCGGCCGCGCCGGCCGCAGACCCTGGCCGAGCAGTTTGAGGAACACCAGCCGCTGCCGCTCGGGAATGAGGTTGACGCGATAGAGCAGCGCATCGCCGAGCCAAGCGAACAGCTCCAGCAGTGTGCGGCCGGGATCGCCGAGGCGCGGGTTGGTCCATTCCGGCGTGTGCGCCGGGATGCGTGCCAGCAGATCCTCGAGCAGATCGTCGAAGCTGCGGTCGTCGAGACGGGGTGGCAGGATCGGCATCAGCCCTCCTCCAGGCGAACGGTGACGGCCAGCGCCCCGGGCGTGCCGGAGCGTGCCAGTCGATAGGCGATCTCCAGCCGCAGGTCGGAGGGCTGCAGAGGTACTTCGAGAACCTCGACCCGATCGAGCAGGATGCGGCGCTCCCAGCGACCGAGCGAGTCCATCACCCAGTCGCGGATCTGGCGCCGCGTCGCCAGGTTGTTCGGTGCGTGCAGCAGGCGGTCGAGCCCGGCACCGAATTCCGGGCGCATCAGCTGCTCGCCCGGGCGGGTACTGAGGATGACGCGGATCGACTGGCGCACGCTGGCTTCCAGATCGGGCCAGTCGAGCCGTCCATGCTCGTCCGGCAGCGCAAAAAGCGGCCAGCCGAGCAGCGGAGACGGCATCCGGCTGCTGTTCATCACTCACCTCCTCCTTTTTTCGGGAACGGAATGCAGATCTTGATGAACATCATCCAGCGGAAGAAGAGGTCGAACAGCGAGAGGAAGATGTTCAGCACGATGAAGGCGCAGATGGTGATGATCGGAATGTTGAAGCTGCAGATCCAGCCGAGCTTGAGGCCGCTGTCGGCCGGCTTCTTGCCCTCCATGAGGTCGAGCGGGTCGCCGCCGAGCAGGTTCTGCAGCGATGCCGGCACGGTGAAGGCGACGTTGGGCACGAGCTTCTTCAGCATCTCGCGGTCGCTCGGGTCGGGCAGCGGCACCTGCACCGGCGGTGCGCCACCGCCCTCGTACCACGGCGCGATGACGAACGCCGGGCTGTAGTCGCTCCAGACCGTGCGCGCCGGGCAATGCCCTTCGGGCTTCAGGCGAACGAAGGCGCGCAGGACATAGCGCGCGTCGGCGTCGTCGAAGCGGCCGGCAACGCCGGACACGGCAGCGAAGCGTCGCCGCAGGCAGGCCGACAGCGCGGTCGCCAGCGCCGTGCTGGTCGCGCTGTCGAGCGCCGGCCAGGCGGCGGGAATCGTCGGTGCCGGCGACATCGACTCGCCGTCGAGCAGGATGCGGCTCGCCGCCGCGAGAAAATCCCCCGCCGGCGTGCTGCCCGGGATCGACCTGCCGGCGGCATCGGCAAGCGGCAGGGCGATGCCGTTGAGCAGCGCCAGCAGCGCGTCGGCATCGGCGTTGTCGCCAAACGCGTCGAATTCGACCGCCAACTGGCGCAGCAGCAGCAGCAGGCGCTTCATGCTGCTCTGGTCGCTGTCCGACGGATTGCCGGCGATCGCCGCCAGGTCCGGCGTCAACGAGCGCCCGGGGCGCGGCAGGCTGTCGGCGAGACCGCGCAGTGGGCCGACCAGGTGCGCCTTGAAGTCGGCGCTGGCCGGCCCGAAGGCCTCCTCGTCGAACAGCGGCGCACCGCCTTCGGCCCGCTCGCTGCTGGTGGTCGGCACGAGGCCGTAGAACAGCGTCGCGCCGGCGGTCTCGCAGACGTCGGGCGGAGCGAGGAACATCGGCACCACCGCCTCGTCGAGCAGCGCGTCCGTCTGCGCGGCGAGCAGCAGGCGCACCTCGTCGTCGAGCACCGGCTGGCCGGTGCTCGGCCGGCTCAGGCGGCGCAGCGCGTCGGGGTCGTGCCGGTTGCCGCTGGCAGCGCCGTCGGCGGCGGCGGCGATGCGCGCCCAGCCCTTGAGACTGTCGCCGGAACGCATCCAGCCCTGCTTCAGCTCGCGCCCGGCAGCGTCGCGCACCAGGCGACGGATCACCAGGCCGGCGCCATCGACGCGTTGCGGATCGATGCGCGGCTCACCCGGCGTGTCGCAGCGCGCTTCCATCACCGCCAGGTGGAACTGGCGCTGGATCGGCTGGAACAGTTTCAGCACCTGCTCGCCGGTCGCCGCGGTGCGCACGCCGGCGAGCAACGTCTGCGCGGTCGCCGGGCTGCCGGCCGCCGGCAGCGCCGCCACCCGGCCACCGGCGAGCCCCAGCTTGCCGCTCGCGCGGCGCAGCCTGTTGAACAGTTCGCGACCGCTCGTCAGCCGGCCGGACGGCCGCGCGTCGACGCCGCTGGCGACGCTGGCGGCGCGCGCCAGGCTGGCGCGCAGCGCGACGCGACCGCCGGCATCGCGCAGGCCAGCGAGCACCGCTTCGATGAAGTCATCGTCGCTGCGCTGCAGGATCGCCGGCGCGCCGCCATCGGCGAGGTCGCGCGGCGCCGACAGGACCACCTCGTGATGCGTCACCATATGTTCCCCGCTCCGGGTGTGTAGCTGGTGGAAATGACCGAGGTCGCCTGCAGCACCTCGCACTTGACGATGCCGGAGAACTTGGCGAGCGCGGCATCGACCGTCACCATGCCGGAGCTGACCTTGACCTGCGGCGCGTCGACCTTGACCTCGGCGGTGGCGGTGATGCTGATCCGCGCCGCCTCCATCACCACCTTGTTGCCATTCGAGTCCTCGAGCGTGATCTTGCCGGGGCCGTCCGAGAGGGTGAATTTCTGCCCGCCGGGGGTCTCGAGCTGCAGCGTTTCCTGCCCCTGCTGGTCGTCGAGGGTGATCGTGACGCCGTTCTTCGAGCGGATGCGCTTGTAGCGATTGCCCTCGTCGCCGAGATCCGCCGGCGACGCGCTGCTGCCGTTCCACAGTCCGCCGAGCACCAGCGGATGGCGCGCATCGCCCTGCACGAAGACCACCAGCACCTCGTCATCGACGTCCGGCATCAGGAAGGCACCGCGGTCGGCGCCGGCAAAGGGACAGACCACCCGTGCCCAGAGCGGCGCGTCCTGCCCCTCGACGCCGTCGAAGGCCAGCAGCCGGACCTGCACCCGGTTGCGCCGCTCTGGGTCGGAGAGATCGACGACGCGCGCGAGTTGCGCCGCGTTGAGCCAACCGGCGGCGGGCTGGAAATGGCAGGCGCGGTCCATCAGCCGTCTCCGAGCCAGGCGCACTCGCCGACGAACTCGGTGCGATAGCCGGCATGCACGTCGTAGAGGTGGCGCGCCTCGACGACGTAGTAACTGTTGTCCCAGCGATCGGAGAGGCCGCTGACGCTGACCGTCGTGCCGACCCGCAACTGCGCGTTGCCCTCGGCGACGCCGTCGAGACGGACGAAGCGCCGCGCCCGCTGATCGAATGCCGCCTCGGCCACCGCCTGCGCCTCGGCAGCGGTCGCCAGAGCCAGGTTGGCGATGTGCTCGTGGCGCGCCTCGAGCGCCCGCCCGAGCCAGTCGGCACCGCTGCTGCCGCTGCCCGGCCCGCCCTGCGCCAGACTGCTGGCCTCGCCGCTGACCGGGCTGCCGCCGACCGGATCCCAGCCGGCGGTGCTGACGCTCGTCACCTGCTGCGCCAGATCCGCCACCACCCGCGCGCGCGCCAGTTGGCCGTGCAGTTCGAGGTTCAGTTCGCCGCGCCGCACGTCGCCGCGCGGCGCCACCTGCAACTCGTCGCCAACGATCTGCAGATCGCCGTCGAAACGGCCGAGCAGTCGGCGCAGGAACGCGAGGTCGCTCTCGTTGAGCTGCGCCCAGGTGCCGACCGGCGTGCCCAGTCCCTGCACCGACGGCCGCAGCCCCAGTTCGCTCGCGACCGCATTGACGACGTCGGCCGGCGACATGTCGCTGTAGACCTTGCTGCGGCGGGCCATCCGCGCCCGCCCGAGCGCGTCTTCGGCGAGCACCACCAGTTCCGGCGGCGCGCCCTGCGCGAACTCGGCCTCGAGACCGCTGACGACACCGCGGAAGAGCTCGCGCGGCTGGCTCTCGTCGCCGCTGTAGACCTCGATCGCTGTCCCGAGCGTGATCCGCGAGCCGTCCTCGAAGGCATGCTCGGCGCTGCCGTCGGTAGTGCTCGCCCAGTTCGAGAAACGCAGCTCGGCCCGCGTCATACCCCCCTCGGACTCCTCGATGCGCATGCCGATCAGCAGCTCGGAAGCGCGCAGATCCTCCTGCCCGGCCAGCCGCAGCGTCGGCCGGGCACGATAGACGGCAGCGCGACTGACCGAGGTCTCGACCGGCATCGCGATCGTCCCCCTAGTCCGCCAGCCAGCGCTGCCGACGCTCGTCGCGCAGCGCCAGTTCGCGCAGCACGCCCGGCAGCACCGCGCGCTCGCGCGCCGCGTCGGCCGTCGGTGCGCTGCTGTCCGCCGGCACTTCCTGCCGCTCCGGCCGGACCTCGGCCTGCATCTCTTCGATCCTGATCGGCATCGCCTCGCTCTCCGTTACGGGCGCGCGCCGATGACGAACTCGGCGTCGCCGCTGACATCGGCCTTCAGACCACTGCCGCCGCCGTCGAGCAGACGCCCGCCGACGGCCACCTTGCCGGTACTCGAAATGCTCGCCGACTCCTGCAGCAGCCTGCTCGGCGACAGCGCCCGCGTCGTCGGGTTGCTCTCGACCCGCAGCCCGGCAAAGGAACCGCCGGCGGAGACGCCAGCACCGATGCCGACGCCGACGCTGCCAGCAGCGCCGATCGCGAGGCCGGCGCCAGCGCCGATGCCGGCTCCGGCACCGATTCCCACGCCGCCGCCCAGTCCGACCCCGCCGCCGATGCTCAATCCGGCGCCACCACCGATGCCCAGTCCGGCGCCGCCGCCAGCGGCGAAGGCCGCCGCCGGCAGCAGGCTGACACCGCCGCCAGCCCCGGCGGTCGCCGAAGCCGAGAAGCCGCCGCCCGCCGACGCGCCGATGCCGGCCGAAAAACCCACCCCGACCGACGCCCCGGCAGCGAAGCCGACACTGGCCGAAGCGCCGACGGCAAGCCCGCCACCGCCACCGAAGCGCAGGCTCGAGGCGCCGTTGGCGGCGGCGATGCCACGCGCCGCGCGCGGGTCGCCGGCCTGGTTCGCCGCTCCCTGTGGCCCGCCGAGCGGACCCTCGTCGTCCGGGACGACGACCGGTTCGGCGGCGAGATCGCCGTCGACCGAAGCCTGGTCGCTGCTCGTGCCGCCCTCGAACGAGACATCCTGGCTCGACAGCGTCAGGTTGATCGACGAACGCAGCGGCAGACCGCCGGCGGCGAAGAAATCGATCGTCTCCTTGAACTGCTCGACCATGCCGGTGAAGGAATAGGCGCCCCAGCTGAACTTCACCAACGGCGGCACCTTCTTGCTCTGGCCTTCGGGCACCGGCTGCAGCAACTGCGCCATCTTGTTGGTCGTGATGCGCACGTCCTCGCCGGTGTCGGTGGTGTCGAAGACGACATCCATGGTCAGCTTGGCGGTTGTCTGGCTGACGTACTGCTTCTTCTTCGCCCCCTGTCCCTCTTCCTTGAGCGTGTTCGACACCGTGTGCTGCAGGCTCGCCGGGTTGAAATGAACCGGCACCGTCACCTTCGGTCCGGTCATCGTCTCGAAGCTTGCGGGGGTATCGCTGAGATCGTTCGGGAACTCGGGCATCGCCGGCCTCAGCTCACGAGCACCAGGCCCTCGTGGGCCAGGTGCAGTTCCTCGATGCCGATCTCGCTGCCCTTGGCATTGAGGTCGGCGGCCTTGAACTTGACCGGAATCGCGCGTCGCAGAGCCCAGCGCACGACCGGTTCGTCGGCGCTGTTGCGCATCTCGATGTCGACCTGCAGGCGGTAGGCGTAGGCGCCCGCCCCCACCTTGGCAAACCAGTTCCAGAGGTCGCGCGTGTCGCTGATGCCGCGCTTCAGGACGACGGTGGCAAAGCTCACCGGGCCGGCACGCTGCACCGCGCCGTAATTGCTGCCGCCGACCTTGATCACCTTCGGCTCCATCGTCGCCTCGAGGCCGGTGCACTCGGAGAACGCGCCCTGGCAGAGCGGGACGGCCGCGCCGCTCGGGTTGGCCAGCGACTGCTGGCTGAAGCTGACATGGAAGCGGAAGACGTGCAGCGGCTGGTCGTTCATCACGCCACCTCGCGCAGGGGCTCGCCCAGGGCTGCGGCGACGCCGCCGCCGGTGAGATCGAGGACGACCGTGATGCGCTCGACCGCCGCCAGTGGCAGGATGCTGACTTCGGCGCGCAGGCGGCCGTTGTCGAGATCGTTCTGGCTCATCGTGCTGCGGTCGCAGCGGACGCTGAACGCCTCCTGCGGCGACGCGCCGCCGAGGCCGCCCTCACGCCAGAAGGCGGTCAGCAACTGCCCGAGGCTCTGCTCGACGCGCCGCCACAGCAGCGGCCCGCTGCCCTCGAAGAGCGCCGCCTCGCCGCTGCGCCGTGCCGCCCGCAGCAACGCGCCGAGCAGGCGGGTGACGCCGCCGGCGCGCCAGGCAGGGTCGCTGCTGGCGCTGACGTCGGCATGCAGCACCCAGCCATCGAGCGACGGGGCGACGAGGCACACCCGCTGCGCCAGGCGGTCGGACGGCGTCGCCGCCAGACCGCTGCAGGAGAGGACCGGCTCGCTGCCGGAAACCGCCGCCAGGCGGCTGCCGGCGACCGAGCGGAAGGTGCCGCGGGCGAGCGCGTTCGCCGCCAGCAGGCCGGCGAACAGGCCCTCGGGCGCTTCGAGCGTGCCCGGCAGGTCGCCGCTGAAGCGGGTTCGCAGCCACGGCCAGACGAGCTGGACGAAGGCGCTGCCGACCGCGCGACCGCCGTTGCTGCTGTCGGGCGCGCCGAGGATGCCGGCTTCGTCGAGGTAGGCGAGGAAATCGGCCTGCGCCCAGGCGCCGGCATTGCGCGCCTCGCACAGCGGCAGCGGCAGCGCCGCCAGCAGCAGCATCTCGCGGTGGCGACGCGCCAGTTGCTCGCGGGCGCTGCCGAGGGCATCGCGCCAGGCGATGAAACCGTCGTCATCGGCGCGCGGCGGCGCCAGGTCGCGCAACCCCACATCCTCCTCGACTGCCGGCGTCGCATCGAGCGAGCACTCGACGAAGATCTCGGGCGAGTCCGGCGGTTCCACCGCCACCTCGACGATCGCCGGCTCGGCGGCGCAGATGTCGGCGAGATCCGGCAGGCAGACGAAGCTCACCTCGGGAACCCCTGCGAGATGGCCGATGCCGCGCCAGGTCGCCGGATCGAGCGGCGTCGCCGCCGGCGCCAGCAGCGCCGCCAGCCTTGCCGCCCGTTGCGCCGCCCGGACGCCGCTCGCTTCGAGGTAGGGCCAGGGATCGCCGCAGCGGACGATCACCGCCCGCCGCCCACCGTTGGCGAAGAAACTGCGCACGGCGGCACCGAGATAGCTGGCGCACAGGCGAGCGCCGCTGCCAACCGGCCGCGCATCCCAGGCATAGAGCGCGGCGAAGGCGCTCCAGCTCTCGACCACCACCGGCACCTGCAACAACGCTTCGATCTCCGCCGCCGGCCGCGCCCAAGGCCCGCCGATCCAGCCGGCCGCGGCCAGCGCCACGCGCACGCTGGCGGCGAGCGGCGTCGACCGCCGCCCAACGTAGCCGACGAAGCAGGCGACGTCGACCCGGTTCGGGTCGGCGGCCACCGCCGGCGGCGCGACTTCGAAGGAGAGGCCGTTCATCGTCAGCGCCGGGTCCGGCTCAGGCCTGGATCTCGAAGCCCTCGGCGGCGAGGACGACCTCCTCGAGCGCCACGTCGCCGCCACCCTTGCCGGCCAGCGTCGGCCCGGTATACTTCATCGGGATGCAGCCGCGCAGGAGCCAGGTGCGTACCGGGTTGTGCGCCTCGTCGAGCAGCGCGATGGCGACCGTCTTCTGCGCCGCCGGGCCAGCGGTGCGCGTCTCGTCGATCCACGCCCAGAGGCTGTCGAAGTTGACGATGCCCCGCTTCAGCGTCACGTCGCTGACCTTGTGCACCCCGGCCACCTTGCGGACGTGGTTTTCCTTGTCGTTGCCGGCACGGTACTCGGCAACGGTGACCTCGGTGCCGATTCCCGAGACGTCGGAGAAGCCGCCGAACTCCTCGCCGCCATCAAAACTGACGACGAAGTTGAAGGCGCCGTAGGGTGTGATTCGCTCAGCCATGGTTCAGTCCCCCTCGATCAGGCACGGGCATCGGCGGTCTTCTGGCCGATGCGGAAGATGACGAATTCGGCCGGCTTGATGACCGCCACGCCGATCAGACAGACCAGACGACCGTTGTCGAGGTCGTTCTGGGTCATGGTGCTGCGGTCGCAGCGCACGAAGTAGGCTTCCTCGGTCTTGCCGCCGAGGAGCGCTCCGTTGCGCCACTCGTTGTAGAGGAAGTCGGAGATCGTCTGCCGCACGTTCGCCCACAGCCGCTCGCCGTTGGGCTCGAACACCGCCCACTGCGTGCCGCGGTCGATCGACGACTCGAGGTAGTTGAAGTAGCGGCGCACGTTGACGTACTTCCACTCCGGGTCGGACGAAGCCAGGCGCGCACCCCAGACGCGGAAGCCGCGACCGGAGAGATACCGCAGGCAGTTCACGCCGAGCGGGTTGAGCATCTCCTGTTGCGCGAAGTTGACGTCGAGTTCGAAGCGCAGCGCGCCGCGCACCACTTCGTTCGCCGGCGCCTTCCAGACGCCCCGTTCGACGTCGTTGCGGGCGTAGATGCCGGTGACGAAGCCCGAGGGCGGCAGCGCGAGTTCGCGCGGAATGTCCTCGCGACCGGGCCGGGCCAGCGGGTTCGGCACCACCACCCACGGGTAGTACACCGCCGCGTAACGCGAGTCGATCAGGCCGCGCAGCGTTCGCGCCTGGCCCGGCGTCTGGTCGCGCGGCAGGTCGAGGACGGCGATGCGGTAGGCGCGGCGGGATTCGGCGTGCGCGATCAGCAGGTTGTTGATCGCCTGCGTCTCGCCGTAGGCCGACGACCCCGGCGCGGCGACGATCGAGATGTCCTCGAGACCCGACAGTTCGCCAAGCGCCAGCGCGTAGTTCGTCGCCGCCGGTTCGCCGCCGTCGACGCCGCCGGCAAGCGGGATGGCGCGCTCGAGTTGGCCGGCAGCGTTGGTCACCGCACCGGTGAACAGCGCCGTGTGCAGCTCGAGTGCGCTGACGTTGCCGCCGATGGTGATGGCGAACATGTTCTGCAGGTGATCGGCGCGCCGCGCCGGCGTCGCCGACATCACATGGCCGACCCAGGCCGGATGACTGCGGTCGAAGCCGAGACCCTCGAAGCTCAGATCCTCGCCATCGGCGTCGATCGCCACCACCAGCAGGCTGACGATGCGCGGCGTGTCGGCGGCGAGCGTCGCCGCCACCTCGGCGTTGGCAGCCGGATCGGTCGCCGGGTGCCAGTCGTTGCCGACCTTCAGGTGGAACGCGGTCGTGCCGCCGGCGCCGGTGACCAGCAGCGTGCCGGTCGGCGCGTTGGCCATCGCCGTCGCGGCGACCGGCGTCAGCACCTCGCGCACGACCACCAGCCCGTTGCCGAGGCTGCCCGGGAAGCGCGCCACGAAGGCTGCCGCTTCGGCAGCCGCCGTACCGCCAGGGGTGATTGCGCCGCTGGCTGCCGCCGCGCCGGCGCCGACGACGCGCGAGACGTAGAGGCGCGAGCCGCCCTCGTTGAAGAAGGCGCGCACCGCGTGCGCCAGGTAGTTGGTGTCGGGCGAGGCGCCGGACAGCGCCAGGTCCGAGATGCCGCCGTAGATGCGCTCGAAGTCACCGAAGCTGGTGAGCATTTCGGGCACTTCCTGGGCATCCGTCGTGGCGCGGAACGGACCCTTGCGGGTCGGCCCGACGAACGCGGTGGTGCTGGTACCGACGCCCTCGATTGACTTGGCGCGGAAGCTGGTTTCCTCGACATAGACGCCGGGAGCTAGGTACTCGGGCATGGCAGGTCTCCTTCGATCGAGCGTGCCGGGCGCTGGATTGCCCGGATGACGGACCCGCTGCCTATGGCAGATCGAGCCCCAGGTTGAGATTCAGGGCACCTCGCGCAGCGAGGCTGACGTTCTGCTGCGTCGTCGGCAAGGCCGCGCGACGCGTTTCGATGTCGGCTGGATCGACCAGCCGCCGCACTGCCGGCTGGCGGCCGGCACGCACATCGGCGGCCGCCGTGCGGCTGCCCAGTGCCGGATCGAAATGGACCTCGACGGTGGCGGCGATGCTGCTCACCACCACCGCGTTCTCGTCCTCCGACCAGGTGGTGACCGGCACACCGACGACCGGCACCAGCGCCTCGCCGCGCCAGTCGCTCATGCCGCGCGCGAGCACCGTGCCGGCGGCGACGACGCGCAGCAGCGCGCCACCGAGCGCGGCACCGTCGGCGTTGTCGCTGACACTCGCCCGCACGGCAGTCCAGTTGGTGCCCAGGCCGGCAGCCGCGCTCGGGTACAGCGGCACATCGACCGCGGCGAAGAGCGAATCCGCACCCGCCGCCAGCGGGTCACGCGGCAGCGCGATCGACGCCAGCCGTGGCAGATAGCGTCCGGCCGGATCGCGCACGGCGACTTCGAGCCGCTCGCTGCCGGCTGCCGGCAGCGCCGGCGGCGCCGCGAAGGCGGCCGCATGGCTGGCCAGCCGCGTCCATTCGTGGATGACGTAGAGGCCGCTGCGGTTGCGGACGATGCGCGCGCCGGCGGCCGAGACCTCGATCGGGCCGCGCAGGACCATGCCGGTGGTGCCGTCGACCGGCCGCAGCGCGCCGAGCACGCGCCATTCGACGCGTTCGAGTTCGTGCACCGCCTGGTTGCTCACGCCGCCCCGCTGCCGTAGGCGAATCGCCCGCTGACTACCGGGCGGAACTGCGCGGCGTCGCTGTCGGGATCGATGCGGACGAGTCGCGCGACGTACGATACCGACAGTCGGTACGAAGGCGTCAGCGCATCCCAGATGCGCATCACGTCCTCGGTCGCCAGCTCGGCCGGGATGATCTGGATCACCTCGTCGCTCGCCCAGCCGGCATCGGGAGTCAGCGACGAAGCATCGAGTACCGGGTACTCGTGCAGTTGCCGCAGCGCCCAGGTCAGCGCCACCTGCTCATCCTGTGCCGCCATTCCCCAACTGCTCATCAAGTAGTGCAGGTCGAGCCCGAGCGGCCCGACGCCGTTGGCGGATCCGCGCAGGTGGGTGCTCTGCCGCGAGTGCTCGTTGACCGTCAGGCGATAGAGAAAGAGCGTGATGCGGTTGCGCTCCTCGCTGTCGCTGGCCATCTGGCCGCCGCTGACGAGTTCGAAGTCGCACTCGGGCAAGGGGCGGCCGCCGATCTCGGTCGGATAGGTGTTGCGCAGGAAGGTGACGATCGAACTGCCGACCGCATGCACCGCGAACACGTTTGCCATCAGCCTCCTCCGGGAGAGCAGCCATTGCGCCTGGATCAACAGCGGCGGGCCATGTGCTGCAGCCATCGCCGATCCCACCTGCCGCGCCGGGCAATTGCCACCAACTGTCTGGCGCATGTCCGCTCGGTGCGGGCGGAAACGGATGAACCAACTCTATTTCGTGCGCCAGCCGATCGCAACCCAATTCTTTTTATAAAGCAGCGTGCTGCGGCACAGCCGGCCGCTGCGCGCCGGTGATGGCGGCTGCCACGATCGCTCCGATCGCGGGCAACTGACTGATTGGCAGACGGATTTCGCAAGCGGCGCCGGGCAGCGCGGCAGGCGCAGTGGCGTTGAGTATTTGCACAGTTTATGCGAAGACTCGACGGGCGCTCGTTCCGATGCGTGCGCGATGACCAGAACGTGTTTTATTACAATTCATTGCTGACTCTACTTGCCGTAACTTCGAGATACGAGGCGAGTGGGAAGTCGGATCAAACATGAACGTCGCTTATGTTCTATACATCAAGCTGTTTCGACTATTTGTTATCTAGCATCATGTTTTTCAACAGATAATACCGCATCAATCACAGCGGGACGAGGCCTCCGGCTTCCCTGCCGCTGGTTGCCTGCCCAGTCGGCGTGCGAGCGTGCCGGCGGCGGGAGCGAGCGGAACCGACCCAGGCGGCTGGCAGGAAGTCGCCCGCGCTGCGCTGCGCGGCGTTTCGGAGTGCCACTGCAGCAGCGTTGACGGAAATCAGAGTTCCACTGGTCAGCGCTTCAGCATGGGGAGACACACACCAACCGCAACCCCAGGCTGACGTTGCGAGCGCCCGGTGCGAAAACGCAGCGGCAGGTGCAGCGCGCGATGTCGCCGCTGAGGCCCCAGGAGCTATCACGCACCACGCGCGGGGCGCCTCTGCATCGCCACCCTCGCACCTGGCATCGGCTGCGCAGGGATAGGGATGGTCAGCGCTGTTCGCCGACGACCGGCTGCCGCAGCCGCCCGCGCAGCGCGTCGGAGACGCCGGCCTCGGGCTGCGCGGCGCAGCGGCCGGCGAGCAGCGTCCCGCTGGCCGCCGCTTCGTCGACTCCGAGCAGGTCGAGGTAGACGATGGCGCGCAGCAGGCCTGCCGGTTCGCAGGCGCGAACGCGCACCGGCAACAGGACGCCGCCGGTGCCGGCCGGGTCGCCTGCGAACGCCGCCGCCCACTCGGCAGTGGTGTGTGGCGCCGCGAGATAGTCGTTCGAGAGAACGGCGATCGTTCGCCGCGATTGCCGCACAGCCTGATGCATCTCGACGACGGTGCTGCATGCCTTCGCCCGAAGTCGCTACAACGGCGGACGATCAGCCATTCGGAGCCACCGTGGGAAGAGTCGCGCAGCGGCGGCTCATCGGTACCTTCCGGTGTGGATGCCACTTGCCATGGCAATGGCGAAGCTGCGGGACGACCTTTTCTTCACCCCTGGGTGGCGCGATCCGTGGTGGAAGCGGCGACGCCCGCACCAAGCCGGCGCCGCCGCATCGAGAACGGATCAGAAGAAGGTCTTCGCCCTGGTCCAGACGGCCTCGCCCACCTTCCGGCCAGCATCCAGGCCGGCGACGTTGCCCTGGTAGAAGTGGATGCCGCCGAAGATTCGGGATTCCCCGGCGCTGTAGGCGGCATCCGTGAAGGAATGCCAGGTGATGCGCCGTGGCAGGTCGCTCAGGCCCGGGTCGGCGAGCAGGGGTTCCGTCACGTCGTGATGCAATTCGAAGCGATCGAAGCCAAGGAAGGCTTTCAACACCGTCGCCGCCGCCATGCTGAAGGTGCTGTGGCCGGAGGTGTATTCGGAGAAGGGCGGCGTCGGGAAGGTGTCGCGCTGGAAGGGTCGCCACTGGTCGCCGCGCATGCGCACCGTCCCGCGTCCCGGCCCGCCCCAGGCATCGATCATGATGTTGCCGAAAAGCCAGCGGATCGCCGTGACCGGGCGGCAATAGTCGTAGAAGACCTTCGATTCCCAGCACGAGATGCTGGCATCGAGGATGGCATTCGCCACCGCGAAGAACAGTTGCGCGTCCTGATCGGTGGTGTGGAAACGCCGCTCGGAAATCTGGCCGGCGATCTCGCACCAATGGCCGGGCGGCAGCCAGGATCTCGGCCCGTCGGCCCAGTATTCGGCGATGACCTTCTGCTCGCTGGTCAGGTTGGCCTGCACTTCAATCACGTGCCGCGCCTGGTCGAGGAAGGCCTGGGAGGTGTAGCGCTCGGGCGCGCTGGGGCGGAACTGGTCGGCGCTGGTCAGTGCGAAGGGCGTGACGTTCTTCCAGTGCGGCGCGATGAAGGATGGCGTGGCCGCGCTGCCTGTCGTCGGATCCGCGTAGGTCAGCGGCTGCCACTTCTCGACATCGACGATGGTGTCGCGCGGGGTAGGCGCGGCGACCAGAGTCTGGCGGTTCACCGGGACGTAGCCCGTGTAGTCCACATAGGGCGTCGGCTTGCCTGGCGGCGGCGGTGGCGGCGGAGACCCGGGCGTGAGGCCGGACTGGTTCGCGCCGTCATTGGCGCGCGCCGTGAGCACGGCCTTGGCCGCAGCGTTGCCGATCTCGTCCGGGTCATTCCCGATCGCGTCCGTCTCGTTGATATCGAGACCGAGCGCCGCCATCTGCGCGTCGAGCAGCGCCTTGATTCGTGGTTCGGGCATCAGGTCGAGGGCGGTGCGGTAGATTGCGAAACTGATCGCGATCCGCTTGTTCTTCTCGGTCCACTGCGCGGCCGGGCGGCGCGGTGCCCCGCCGGCGATGGGCGGCGTTGCCGTCGCAGTGTAGGGCGCCCAGGCCTGAAAAGCGGCCGTGTAGACCATCGCGAGCAGGCGCGCGACCATCGGCGGACCCAGGCGCAGGGTCGGCTCACCCGTGGCGATCTCGAGCGAGCGCAGGATCACGGCGTTCCAGCCCTTGATGATGCTGTGCGGAGGATTCATGGCGGAGTTCCTTGTCTGGTTGCGCGGCGCGCGCGGAAGGGATGTTCAATCCATGGGAACGGACAGGAAATCCGATCGACTCGACACGACTGTATGGACGCCCGGCGCAGTTGTCAATCGCTGATTGTTGGCCGGCATGCGTCGCGATTTGCCGAATGGCCCCGCCAACCCATTGCCGCATCCCCCAGGATGACCGATCGCAGCGTCCATCGCAGGCGGGCAACTTCGGCTCGGGACCCCGGCTTCCTTCGTGCCAGGTCGGCGCTCCCGACGCGCCCGCCGCCCGGCAGCGGCGGCGCAGCGAGCCGTGGCTGGCGCCCGTGACCCTAGTCCCTGCCCGGTCGCTTCGCCGAACTTGCCACACAGATCACAATCAGTTACAAATGCCGCTGGCTGATACGACCACCTCGCAACGACGATGACCATCCGCAACGCCTGCCGCCCGCGCCGTACCGCCCTCGCCCTCGAACCGCGCATCCTCTTCGACGGCGCAGCCGGCGTGGCCGTCGACCAGCAGGCGCCCGCGGCGCCCGCGCCCGAGGGCGCGGCCCCGGCGGCCGAAGCGCCAGCGCGCGCGCTGCTGGTCATCGACACCCGGCTGGCCGATTATCAGGAGCTGGCACAGCAGGCCGCTCCCGGTGCCGAAGTCATCCTCGTCGATGCCGCCCAGGACGGCCTCGCAGCGGTCTCCGAACGCCTCGCCGCCGGTGCGCCGGTCGCCTCGATCCAGATTCTGTCGCACGGTGGCCCCGGCCAGTTCGTGCTGGGCAGCCGCACGCTGACGGCCGACAGCCTCGCCGGCGCCGCCGATACGCTGCGTGCCTGAGCACCGCGACTGACGGCCGACGCCGACATCCTCCTCTACGGCTGCAACGTCGGAGCAGGCGACGCCGGACGGGCGCTGGTCGACCACGTCGCTGAACTGACCGGCGCCGACGTCGCTGCCTCGGACGACGCCACCGGCAGCGCAACGGCTGGCGGCGACTGGGCTCTGGAGGTCGCGCAAGGGGCCATCGACAGCGCCTTCGCCGCCGGCGCCTGGGACGGCCTGCTGGCCAACGCGTTGCCGACCGTGACGCTGTCGGCAACGACCATGGATGTCCTCCTCGGCAGCCAGTTCAGCTTCACCGCCAGCTTCAGCAACGCCGAAACCACCGGACAGGCCGGCTTCGCGCCCTTCATCGACCTGATCCTGCCTGCCACCGGCAAGGACGGCGCCGGCGCCGAAGTCGATGACGGCATCACCTTCGTCTCGGCGACCTACCTTGGCCAGACCGTCACCGCCTACACGCTGACCTTCGATGCCGCCGGCAACGCCACCCACCCGCTGGCAACAGATGCCACCGGCGCGGCAGTGATCGTCAACGCCGCCACCTACGGCGCTCGCGCCGGCGACCAGCTCGTCGTCCTGCAGCTGCCCTACGCCAGCGTCCTCGCGGCGCAGCCGCAGATCGACGTCGTCGTCACCTGCCAGTTGAGCCAGCTGGCCGATACCGAAGGTGCGCCGGATCTCACCGTCAAGGCACGCGGCGGCTTAGAGTACGGCAACGACCCGGCCCACAACCCGACCACCGATCCCTCGTTGTTCCAGGTGGGCACGCAGGACGTGATCGTGCATCCGACCGGCCTGCGGCTGACCCAGTCGATCAACATGCCGGAAGGTGAAACGGTCACCGGACCGAATTTCGAGCGCAGCGTCACCATCACCGCAACGCCGCCGCCGGGGCAGACGCTGACCAATGTAGACATCACCCAGACCGTGCCCAGCGTGCTGCGATTCGTGTCGATCACCCCGGCCGCCGGGGGCGAGGTCACCTCGCTCACCCTGGCCGGCGGCAGCACGATTGTCGATCCCGGCCTGATCCAGCAGACCCTGGCTCTGAGTCCCTACCTGAGTGCCTACACCGTCCGCTATGCGAGCCTGAGCACGGCTGCCGATACCGTCCTCCGCTTCTACGTGCCGGAGAAGGATACGACCGGTGCCAGTGTGCTCGACCCGGCTACCGGCGACGACCGCACGATCACGTTCACCGCGCCGACCGCCTCCGGCCAGTGGCTGCCACTCGATCCGCGCGACCAGAACGTCGTCAGTCCCGGCCCGCCGCCGGTGGTCGCACCGGCCACTGTCACGGCGAGCGGCAGCGATGCGAGCTTCGTCGCCAAGTCGGTCGCCCTGCACAAGTCGGTCGCCATCGCGACCAATGCCGGCAGCGCCGGCCTGTCGCCCGGCGACGAGTTGCAGTACAGCCTGAACGTCGACCTTTCCGACTATTTCATGATCGGCAAGACCTTGCTCGGCAGCGGCGAACTCAGGATCGTCGACACGCTCGGCGACGGCCAGACCTTCGTGAACGGCTCGGCAAACGGGACGCTGCGGTACAACGGCCAGCAGATCAGCGTCCCGTTGACCCCCGTCACGGCACCCGGAGCGTCCGGGACGACGACCGTGACCATCGACATCGCGCAGGCGCTGCTCAACAACCAGGCCATCTTCGGTGGCGCACTGATCGGCGACCTCGCGGTGGACGGCGTCCGCAACGGTGCGACGCACCTGGTCGTCAGCTATCGCACGACCGTGGCCCAGGCCTACGCGACGCCCCATCCGCAGAGCGAGATCAACGAAGGCGACCGCATCGGCAACAACGCCACGGTCGACGGCACCTTCCTCGGCAGTTTCCTGACTCTGACCGGCCACAGCGAGGACGACGGTTCGACGGCCGCGCTGACCGTCCCGACGCATACCGTGGCGACCTCGATCGTCACCGTCAATGGCGTTGCGCCGCCGGCCAATGTCGAACTGAAACCGGGCGACGTCGTGACCTTCAAGCTCGCCTACAACCTTGAAACCGGCGACTACGAGAATTTCAGGCTGACCGCGTACCTGCCGCTGCCACTGTTCGATCTCGGCCCGACAGGCAGCTATGCCGGCAGCTGGACCTACGGCAGCGGCGACACGAATGCCGATGACGTCAATTCGGTGACCGTCGGCGCCGGCAACTCGCTGGTTTTCGACTTTGGCAGCTACATCAACAGCCCTGACACCAACGGCAAGCGCATCGAGGTGCAGTTCGCGCTGACGGTCGGCAACCAGCCCTTCGCCGACCAGCGTTCGTTGACGGTCCTGGGGCAATCCGACCAGTTGACCACGATCCCGACACAGCAGCACCTGGTCTCCAGCGGCGTGGTCAATATCGCCTCGGTCGCCGAACCGGTGCTGGCGATCCAGCATGGCGTCGTCGCGTTGGGCGCCGGCAGCGCCGGCGTCGTCAGCGGCACCACCGGCACCTGGGCCGCAGCCGGCAGCACCGGCGCGCCGTTCACCGGCAGCATCACCGACCTCGCTGCCGTCGACGGCAGCGTTGCCGGTATCGATGGCGGCGACCTCGTGCGCCTCGCCACTGCCATCGAGAACACCGGCGGCCTGGGCGCCTTCGACGTGGCGACGACGGTCACCTTGCCAGCCGGCTTCGCCTTCGCCGGAGGCAGCCTGGCGGCGGCCAATCTGGCCATCCATCGCGGCGACGGCACGGCGCTGCTTCCCGGCACCGACTACAGCGTTTCCGGCAGCACCGTCACCTTCCTCGATGCCGCCGGCCAGCCGACGCTGCTGCCCGGACGCGCCGGCACGGCAGCCGACGCCAGCGGCGCCAACCTCGTCGTCATCACCTGTGACGTGGTCGCCAGCGGCACCATTGCCGCCAGCAGGAACCTGCAGACGAACGCGGCGCTGAACCACTACAGCAGCGGCAACGGCGGGCCGGACTTCACGCCGGGAGCGGACCCACGCGATACCGCCGACCAGACGGTCGCCGCGCCGGTCATCGCCAAGGTCTTCGCCAACGGCACCCTGACCGATGGCGACTCGAGCGCCCCCCATACGACCGGCGCCAACCTGGTGATCGGCGAGAGCATGCTCTACGACATCGTCGTCACGCTGAGCGAAGGCACGACGCAGAACCTGCGCGTCAACGACCTGGTTCCCGCAGGGATGAGGCTCGACACCAGCTTTGGCAGCGGCGGCTACCAGATCATCACCACTGCGGCGGCAAGCGGCGCGCTCGCCGCCGACTTTGCCGGTGCCGTCAGCGTCGGCAGCGCCAGCGCACCGGGCGGCGACGGCGCCGACCTTGGTCTGACGCTCAGCGCCGCCGCGGCGATCGCCGACAACAGTGCCGGCAACAACAGCTTCGTCGTGCGGGTGCGCCTGGTTGCCGGGAACGTGATCGGCAATCAGGCCGGCGTCAGCCGCGCCAACGGCGCGCAGCTGATCTACAGCGACCCCGATGGCGACACGCCCAACGGCAGCACACCCGTCGACCGGACCGTCGCGCTGAGCGGCAGCCCGCCGTCGGTGCGCATCGTCGAGCCGACGCTGGTCCTTTCCCAAAGCGCAGCGACCAACGGCTCGCGCCCACCCGGGCAGGTGGACGCGGGCGACACGGTGGCCTACACCATCGTCATCCGCAACCGTGCGGCGGCGAGCGACTTCAACGCCTTCGACCTCACTTTCCTCGACAGCCTGCCGACCGAACTCGACAGCCTCGCCATCCAGTCGGTGGTCTACGGCGGTGGCGCGACCAACAACGGCGGCGTCGATTTCACGCTCAGCGGGCGCACGCTCGCCACCGCCGCCGGAGCCAACGTCGACATCCAGACCGGCGGCAGCATCACGATCACGGTGGCCGGCGTCGTCAACAGTACCGCCGCCAACGTCGCCAACTTCACCAACACCGCCCAGGTGCGCTGGACCAGCCTCGACGGCACGAGCAACACGGCGCAGACGGACGAGCGCACCGGTGCCGACGGCCTGCTCAACTCCAGCGCGCTGAACAACTACCGGGTGCAGTCCAGCCTCAAGCTGCTCGTCGTCACCGGCGCAACCATGAGCCATGTCGGCGGGCTTGCCGATACGCCGGCACCGTCGCCGACCGACCAGCCGCAGAGCGTCGCCGTCGGCGAGATCATCCGTTACCGGGTCGGCTTCGTGCTGGCCGAAGGCAGCACGTTCAGCGCGAACATCAGGGTCGCCCTGCCCGACGGCCTCAGCTTCATCAACGACGGCACGGCGATGATCGGCCTGCTTTCCGACAATGGCATCGGCAATGCACCGGACCTGACTACCGGCGCTGACCCGGACATCACCGGCAGTGTCATCAGTCTGCCCGACCTGCTCGCCGCCGACCTGTCGAACACGATGACCGCGGTCGTCAACCCGACGCGCATCCATGCCACCAACCCGCGCGAAATCGTCTTCTCGCTCGACCACCTGAACAACATCGACCTCGACCTGAACAGGGAAGTCATTTATCTCGACTTCAACGTTCGCGTCGACAACACGGCGGCGGTCGACACCAGCAAGACCTTGAGTGCCTCGGCCAAGCTGTTCGCCGGCACGACGCAGGTCGACAAGACGCAGCCGATCAGCGAGAACATCGTCGAGCCCAACCTGCGCGACCTGCGGAAGACCGTCACGGACTTCGACCCGAACCCCGCCGGCACGACCGGCGCGGCCACCGTCACCCTGAGCTTCAGCAACAGCGGCGACGGCATTGCCTATGACAGCCACCTCACCGACACGATGGATGGCGGCAGCAACTACGTGTTGCAGTCGGTGGTCATCGATGGCACGAGCCACGCACCCGGCAGTCTGCCTGCAGGCGTCACGGTGGGCACGGCTGGCGGCATCACCGCCGATTTCGCCAGCATCGCCATCGGCAGCACGGTCAGGCTGATCTACACGGTCGATGTCCCCAACTCCAGCCCGCGGCCATCGACCGACGCGACACTGGCCTGGTCCAGCCTCCCGGAGACTTTCACTGCCCATGCCGGCTCCAGCATCGGTGCGGATGCATCGGCAAGCGGCGAGCGCGACGGCTCCGGCGGCACGACACCGCCCAATACCTACATCGTCCGGGAAGGTGCCGGCCTGGGCGAGATCGTCGGCGTTCTCTGGGACGATACCGCTTCGGCTGGCACAAGCTCCGTGCCGGACGGGCCCGGCATCGGCGGACGGACGGTCACACTGACCTGGGCGGGCGTGGACGGCCAGTTGGGCAATGGCGACGACAGGACCTTCACGGCGACGACCGATGCCGCAGGCGGATACGGGTTCGGCGTCCTGCCGGCGGGGCAATACGTCATCAGCGCGCCGGCGACGATCGCCAACCACGACTTCGGCAGTGGCAGCGATCCGCTGGATGACCTGGCGGCGCGCATCGACACCGACGGCGGCACCCTCGCCAGCGTCAGCTTCGCAACCCTTGGCGAAGCAGCCATCCGCGTTGCCAACGTCGGTTACGTGCGCGAGAACGACGCGCCGGTCAACACCGTGCCAGCCGGCCCGATCACCTTGCCCGAGGACAACCAGCCGGTCTCCGGATTGCCGCCCGGGCCGCCGTTGGCGATTCCAGGCATTGCGGTGAGCGATCTCGATGCCGACACCGGCACCATGCAGATGACCCTGAGCGTCCAGCACGGTACTCTGAACCTGGGCAATACGTCGGGACTCGCCTCCAGCAGCGGACTCGGCACGGCGACGATGACCATCACCGGCAGCCAGGGCACGCTCAACACGGTCCTCGCGAGCCTGACGTACATGCCGTCGGCGAACTACAACGGCAATGACACCCTGACGGTGCGTACCAGTGACCTCGGCCAGCTTGGCGACGTCAATGGCAACGGCACCCCGGGCGAGAATCCCGCAGACGCGCTGCTGGATACCGACACCGTTGCCATCGTCGTGACATCGGTCAACGATGCGCCAATCGGCGTCAATGACGTGATGGTCGCGATCGAAAAGGGCGGCGTGAACAACACCGTCGGCGGACTGGTCGGCGCGGCTGCCGTTCTCAGGAACGACATCGACGTCGATATCGCCACCAATGGCGACAGCCTGTCGGTGAGCAGGATCGGCTTTGGCGCGGCCGCCCCGGGCACCCCCGTGGGCTTCGGTTTCACCCTTCAGGCGGGCGCCTATGGCGAACTGGCGATCAACGCCGGCGGCAATGCGCGCTATGTGCTGAACGACAACCATCCCGACGTGCAGGCGCTACGCCTGAGCAGCAATACACTGACCGAGGTCTTCACCTACGAACTCCGCGATCAGGGCGGCCTGACGGCGACCGCGACGCTGACCGTCACCATCCAGGGTGCCAACGACAACCCGGTCGGCGTCGATGACGTCGGGACGGCCACCGAGGCGGGCGGAGTGGCGAACAGCAGCGGCGGTTCGCCGGCGACCGGCAACGTGCTGACGGATCCATCGACCGGCGACACCGACGTCGACGCCAACGGCGAAAGCAGCGCCGTCGACGGGGTCCGGGTCGGGCAGGAGTCGGCCGGCGGCATCTTCACCGCCGTTCCGGCAGGCAGCGGCACGACGATCGCCGGCACCTACGGCGACCTGAGCATCGCTGCCGACGGCGCGTACACCTATGCCCTCCGTCAGGGCGATGCCGCCGTGCAGGGCCTGCGTGCCGGCGAGGTCGTCAGCGAACACTTCAGCTACCTGGTGCGCGACGCCCTGGGCGACCACGACATCGCCCAACTCACGATCAACGTCACCGGCGCCGACGACACGCCGGTCGCCGTCAACGACCTCGGTCAGGCGCAGGCCGGCAAGGTGGTCGCTGGCGTCGTCACCGGCACGCCGGTCGATGCCGTCGGCAACGCACTGACCAACCCGCCGGGCGCCGACGGCGATGTCGACCACAACGAAACGCGCACCGTCACGGCAATCCGCAGCAAGGCCGAGAACGATGCCACGGGCACTGCCGGCGTCGTCGGCGCGGCACTGGTTGGCCGCTACGGCTCACTGACCATCCAGGCCGACGGCAGCTTCCGCTACGTCGTCGACAGCCTCGATCCCGACGTCCAGGCGCTGCCCAACAACGGCACCTTCCTCACCGAGTACTTCACCTATACGGTCACCGACCAGGCCGACCCGGCCGCGCTTGCCGACCAGGCAGAGATCGAGATCCACATCTTCGGCGTCAACGACCCGCCGCTCGCCCAGGATGTCCTCTCGGTCGCCGTCGAGAAGGGCGGCGTCGCCAACGGAACGGTCGGCATCGACCCCAATGGCGATGCCCTGCTCAACGACACCGACCCCGAAGGCCTGCCGCTCACCGTCACCGCCATCCGTACCGGCAGCGAAGCGTCCGGCGCCGGCACGCCGGGAACGGTCGACGGCAGCAGCGAATTGCGGGGCGCCTACGGCTGGCTGAAGATCGCCGCCAACGGCGACTACAGCTACCGCGTCGACAACGACCTCGCCGCCGTGCAGGCACTGCGCACCGCGGCGCAGACGCTGCTCGATCACTTCACCTACACCAATCGGGACGGCGGATCGCCGCCCCTGTCGGACACCGGCCAGATCACCATCGTGATCCGCGGCGCCAACGACAACCCGGTCGGCATCGACGACACCGCCACCGCGGTCGAGGCCGGCGGCCTGAACAACGCCAGCGCCGGCAGCAACCCGAGCGGCAACGTGCTGACCAACGACACCGACGTCGACAGCGTCGCCAACGGCGAAACCCGGGCCGTTGCAGCCATCCGCACCGGCGCCGAAACCGCCACCGGCGCCGCCGGCACGCTCGGCGTCGCACTCGCCGGCAGCTACGGCTCGCTGACACTGAACGCCGATGGCAGCTACCAGTACGTCGTCGACAACGCCAATGCCGCGGTCCAGGCGCTGCGCACGAACAGCGATACGCTGACCGAGCTGTTCACCTACACCGTTCGCGATGCCGCCGGCGCGACCGACCTGGCGCAACTGGGCATCACCATCCGCGGCGCCAACGATGCACCGCTCGCCAGCGACGATGCCGCGACCGCCGTCGAAGCCGGCGGGATCAACAACGCCACACCCGGCAGCAACGGCAGCGGCAACGTCCTGGGCAACGACAGCGATGTCGATGCCGTGGTCAATGGCGAAACCCGGGCCGTTGCCGGCTTCACCAACAGCGCCAGCGTCGCCGGCACACCCGGCAGCGCACTCGCGGGAAGCTACGGCAGCCTCACCCTCAACGCCGACGGCAGCTACACCTATGTCGTCGACAACGCCAACGCTGCGGTGCAGGGTCTGCGCGGCAACGCCGACACCCTCGGCGACACCTTCACCTACACCATGCTGGACACGGCCGGCGCGACGTCGACCGCGACGCTGACCATCACCATCCGCGGCGCCAACGACAGCCCGCTCGCCAGCGACGATGCCGGCACCGCGTTCGAGGCGGGTGGCGTCGCCAACGGCACGCCGGGCAGCGATGCGACCGGCCACGTGCTGGTCAACGATACCGACGTCGACAACGTCGCTTTTGGCGAGACCAAGGCCGTCTCGGCCATTCGCACCGGCAGCGAGACCGGCAGCGGCACCGCCGGCAGCGTCGGCAGCGCCCTCGCCGGCACCTACGGCGCGCTGACGCTGAACGCCGACGGCAGCTACCGCTACATCGTCGACAACAGCCACGCTGCGGTACAGGCGTTGCGTACCCCGGCCGACACCCTCAGCGAAACCTTCACCTACACCCTGCGCGACGCCGCCGGCGCCACCGATGTCGCCCAGTTGACCATCACCATCCGCGGCGCCAACGACAACCCGGTGGCGGCGAACGACACCGGCACGGCGGTCGAGGCCGGCGGCGTCGCCAACGCGACCCCCGGCGTCGACGCCACCGGCAACGTCCTGCCGAACGACAGCGACGTCGATGCCGCGGCTTTCGGCGAAACCCTGGCGGTTTCCGCCTTCGCCATCGGCGGCGGTACGGCCGTCACGGCCGGCGGCACGCTGGCCGGCACCTACGGCACACTGACGCTCAACGCCGACGGCAGCTACACCTACGTCATCGACGACGCCAATGCCGCCGTCGAGGCGCTGCGCACGCCGACCGATACGCTGAGCGAGATGTTCACCTACACGGCGATCGACGCCGCCGGGGCGACGGTGACCGCGACGCTGACCATCACCATCCAGGGTGCCAACGACAACCCGGTCGGCGTCGATGACGTCGGCACCGCGCTCGAGGCGGGTGGCGTCGCCAACGGCACGCCGGGCAGCGATGCGACCGGCGACGTGCTGTTCAACGATACCGACGTCGACAACGTCGCCTTTGGCGAGACCAAGGCCGTCTCGGCCATCCGCACCGGCAGCGAGACCGGCAGCGGCACGGCCGGCAGCGTCGGCAGCGCCCTCGCCGGCACCTACGGGACGCTGACGCTGAACGCCGACGGCACCTACCGCTACGCCGTCGACAACAGCCACACCGCCGTGCAGGCGTTGCGTACCGCCGGCGATACCCTCAGCGAGACCTTCACCTACACCCTGCGCGACGCCGCCGGCGCCACCGATGCCGCCCAGTTGACGATCACCATCCGTGGCGCCAACGACAACCCGGTGGCGGTCGATGACAGCGCAGTCGGCTGGCCGGCAGTCTTCGGCTCGCCCGGCTCCGGCCGCAACCCGACCGGCAACGTGCTGCCCAACGACAGTGACATCGATGCCGGCGACGTCAAGTCGGTGTCCGGAATCCGGAGCGGTACCGAAGCAGCCGGTGGCAGCCTGACGGCCGTCGCGCCCGGCACATCGAGCGGCTCTGGCCAGCGGGTCAACGGCACCTGGGGCTGGCTCAACATCGGCGCCGACGGCAGTTAGGCGTTAAGCAAAAATAACTTGAACATTTGTGATGATTGGCCTATGGTTTCAGCATGGAGCAGGAGTTAGCCATAGAAGCTAAGTATCAAGCGCTGTGTGGAAGGCTGGATGAGGCCACGCTTCGCCTTTGGGCGGCGACGGAGGCACGAAGCCTGGGGCGTGGTGGTGTCACCTTGGTCGCCAAGGCGACTGGCCTGTCGCGCACAACGATTCATGCGGGTTTGAGTGAACTGAATGCACCGGTGCCGGCCGGGGAGCAAGGCGTACAACTCCGAGCGCGAGCGGCAGGAGGTGGGCGAAAGAAGCTGATTGACAAGGATGCCAGCTTGCTGAGCGATGTCGACGCCCTGGTGGAGCCGACAACGCGTGGTGATCCGATGTCGCCGCTGCGCTGGACCTGCAAGAGCACCTATCGTCTGGCTGAAGAACTGAGGCAGCAGGGGCACACGGTCAGCCAGCGAAGCCTCTGTGATTTGTTGAGTTTGGCAGGTTTCAGTCTGCAATCAACGCGAAAGACCCGAGAGGGTGGGCAGCATGAGGACCGCGATGCCCAAT
>JAGFNJ010000060.1 GCA_017592775.1 Candidatus Accumulibacter conexus
CATGGCCTGGCTGACCGACACCCTGGAGAAACTGCCCTCCTGGCCGAACAGCCGCATCGACGCGCTGCTGCCTCTCAAAAAGCCAGTTTGAGCCTGCGCGTCAGGGGTGGGCGCGCTGAACGCTTACGTTTATTGCAAGACCGTGGGCGTACCCAAAGGCTGTGTCGCGCGCCCAGTAGGGTCCGCGGGCGTGGGGGCTCCCGGTGTGGGCGTCGTCGACCCCGGCATCAACCAGCCCGGTGCCGCCGGGAATGTTGGTGCACGCCGGGCCGGCGTCGGTGCTCCCGGTGTGGGCGTCGTCGACCCCGGCATCAACCAGCCCGGAGCTGCAGGGAATGTCGGTGCACGCCGGGCCGGTGTAGGCGCTCCTGGTGTGGGCGTAGTCGACCCCGGCATCAACCAGCCGGGCGCTGCAGGGAATGTCGGCGCCGGAGCGGTGGGTGGACCGGCCAACCGCGGTGGCCCAGTGGACCGCGTTGGCCGCCGCTGATTTCCTTTCGCCCGTACGCCGTCAGAGCCGGGACGCAGCCAAGCATCAGACGTGACGGCGATGTCGGCTCACCCGGAAGGCAAGTATCCCCCTCATGCAAAGCGAACGCCCACACCAGGAGCAGTACCGGCCGGCCAAAGCTGGTGAAGTCCAACGACCGCAACAGGTCGTGATGCGACCGACCTCTCGTCGAATTCGTCGCCGGAAGGCGGTCAGTGAAGCTTCGCTTCCCGGAAGCGGCCACTCTTCGCCAAGTGCTGATGACCCGAACCTGCCGCCGAGAAGAACTGGAAGTGAGACTGCGCCCAGTTCATCCGCAACGTGCTGCGCTCGCTGTGGCCGCCGGTGCCAGCTGTGAGCTGAGCGCAGGCTCAGCCGCGTTGTGCCGCGCCGATCAGTCGCTCGAGCTGCTGCACGAGCCGGGCCACGTCTGCTCGCCAGCGGTGGCTGGAGAGATTGATCCCTTGGCGTCTGATCAGCGCGCCCAAGTCGCCCGGCAGTTGCTCCGCCTGGGGGAATGGCGTGTCATCGACGAGCACGGGCACCACCGGCACGCCAACGCGCAGCGCAGTGGCGATGTCGAAGCGCACGAAGTCGTCCATACGGTCGATGCGGCGCGCGCCTTCGGCGTCGGTGACCGCCAGCCAACGCGGCCCAATCAGCACCAGCAGCACGGTGGTCTCGCGCAACTTGCGCTCCGTGTAGCTGGAGAAGTCTTCGCCCAGCGGCATGTCATCGAAGTCCATGCTGACACGCTCGCGTCCGAATGCGTCGGCAAGATCGTCGAACAGCCGTCCCGCGACCGCATGTGTGTCCTCGCGGCGGTAGCTGATGCAACTGCCGGTCATGGGGCCTCGCTTCCGGTACGGCGCGTCCGAAGTCCAGCGGCGGGAACCGAAGGACAGGAAATGGGTGCGGCTCTTTTCGGCCACGCCCTCGCGGCTGTCAAGCGGCACAATTTGGCCAATTACTCGTTCGGAGCTATCGGAACGGGGCGTCTCCGGACTAAGTAACGCAATGCCAAGTCGTTACGTGCCGTGCCAGACCAATTTTCCCGAGCTATCGACATGTTGACCATTTGCTATGCCTATGATCCTTCGTCGCCGTAAGGATCCACATCCATACGAAATTCAGCGTTGCGTGCGAGAGTATCTTGACTCTGGCCACCTCTGTCGATTGCCGGTTTCGCATCAGATTTCGCATCAGGAAGTCCTCGGAGGCCCTCGACGCCGCCGTGAATCTCTCGCATCGCACCCCCGGGCCGCTCGCGACTGTTCCGGGGTCCGTGCAGTCGTCGGGGACGGTGGTCCACCCTTCCGCCCGTTGGCTGGCGACCGAGGCAAGCCCGGCTTCCTCCTGGACATCGATGGAGTTGACCGACTGCTGCAGCCGCTCGTCGGTCGACACGCGGCAATGCACCGTGCAGCGTTCATGGGCGACGACGTTCACCGCCTACCCCTCTTCAATCCGAAGGACGCCGGCCCCGACCAGTGCGTCCCGGTGATCGCCTTGGCGTCGGCAGACAGATTTCGATGCGACTGCGTTAAGATCCAGCCACGTGGCCAGCAATCCAACCTGAGGAACCGCCTTCATGAGCTATTTCAGCCATCACGTTTTCTTTTGCTGCAATCAACGCGGCGAGGGGGAGACCTGTTGCAACAACTCCGGGGCGACGGCAGCACAGACCTACGCCAAGGACCGCATCGGCGAACTGCGCCTCAAGGGCGCCGGCAAGGTGCGCATCAACAAGGCCGGCTGCCTCGACCGCTGCGATGACGGGCCGGTCCTGGTGGTATACCCGGAAGGCGTGTGGTACAGCTACGTCGACAACGAAGACATCGAGGAAATCATCCAGGAGCACCTGGTGCACGGACGGGTGGTTGACCGCTTGCGCATCTGAATGTCCGACGCCCGCGCTCTCACCCCCTGCCGGCAGCGGCCGGGTCACCCGCCAACGCTGTCGGGCGTGGCTTCGCAAGCGCCACCGTCGCGGCGCAGAATGCCATGCGATGGACGTCGACCCTGGCCATCAACAGCGCGGGCGGCTCGGGCCTGCGCAGCGACCGGCCCAACCAACCATCTCGCCGGAGAGACGATGAGAATTCCGCTGGCTCGCCTGCTCCTGGCCGTGCTGACCCACCTGCTGTGCACCGGCGTGCCGGCGGCCGCCGAGGAGATGCCCCAGTTGCCGGCAACGCTCAACGAAGAGGTACGGATGCTGCCCGTCGGTACGGGCTCGGCAAACGTCGAACTCGAAACGACCTTCTTCGTACCACTCGGCGTGGGCCCTTTCCCACTGGTGGTGATCAACCATGGCCGGCTGTCCGGCGATCCGCGCTTTGACCCACGCGCCCGTTATCTCGTCGCCAGTCGCGAATTCCTGCAGCGCGGCTATCTGGTGGCGATACCGATGCGGCCGGGTTTCTCCAAGTCCGGAGGCAGCTACGTCATCCCCCGCTGCAACGTCGAGAGCAAAGCGCGACTGGACGCTGAAACGATCATCGCCTTCCTGCGCGAGATGCGCCTGCGACCGAACGTCGATCCCGACCGCATATTGCTCGTCGGCGAGTCGGAAGGCGGCATGGCGGCCATGGCTGCGGCTGCGACCGGTTTTCCGGGCCTGCGTGGCATCCTGAATTTTGCCGGTGGGCTACGCCCGAGCACTGCCGGGTGCCTCTGGCAAGAGACGCTGGTCGAGGCTTTCGCCGCCTTTGGCACGACCAGCACGGTTCCGTCGCTGTGGTTCTACGGTGACAACGACAGTCACTGGGGATCCGAGCTGCCACGGGACATGTTCCGCGCCTACCGTGACGCGGGTGGGCAAGCCGAGTTCATCGCCTATGGGACCTTCGCCGCGGGCGACGCGCACGTGATGTTCGCCAGCCCGCAAGGGGTGCCGCTGTGGTGGCCGGAGAGCGAACGCTTCCTGCGTGGAATCGGCCTGCCAACCGAGCTTCGCTTCAGCCTCGGGTCGACACCGAGGCCGCAGCGAAGCGGCCACGCCGACCTGAACGACAGCGATGCACTGCCGTACGTGGACGAACGCCGACGCGAGCTCTACCAACGGTTTCTCACACTGCCATTGCCGCGTGCCTTCGCCATCGCAAGCAGTGGCAACGTCGGCTGGGCACAGGGAGGCACCGACCCGCTGGCGGCAGCACTTGACAACTGCGAGCGCGCTGCGCGCCGCTCGTGCGCCCTGTACGCTGTCGATGACGAGGTCGTCTGGCAGCTCGCGGAGACGCCGCGATCGGCAGCCACCGATCCGTTTCGCGAGCCATGACCAAGCCGACGAGCAGCCCGGCCATGGCGGGGCGCACCGCGCGCCGGGTGCACCAGCGATGCCGCTGACCGAAGCGACACCGAGCGCGAAAGGAAGCTGAGGAATGAGAATCCCCGCCGAACATCTACTGCTCGACGGACCCGTCGGCAAGATCGAAGTCGTGGTCGAGAACCCCGGCGCGCCACGCGGCATTGCGCTCATTGCCCATCCGCATCCGCTTTTCGGTGGTGGCAACACCAACAAGGTGGTGCAGACACTGGCACGCACCTTCAACCATCTCGACTACGTCGCTCTGCGGCCGAACTTCCGCGGCGTCGGCCTCAGCGACGGCAAGCATGACGAGGGTTGCGGCGAGGCCGAAGACCTGCTCGCGGTACTGGCGGAAGCGAAGTGCCGCTACGGCAACCTGCCGGTCGCGCTGGCGGGTTTTTCCTTCGGCGCCTACGTGCAGACGCGCGTCGCCGAGGCCTTGCTCGACGCGGGCCATCCCGCCCAGCGACTGGTGCTCGTCGGCACCGCCTCCGGTTTCGTCGAAGGGGCCCGTCGCTACCACACCAAGGCCGTGCCGGCAGACACCATCGTCATCCATGGCTCCGAGGATGCCACCGTCCCCCTGGCCAACGTCATCGAATGGGCCAGGCCGCTCGAACTGCCGGTGGTCGTCGTTCCCGGTGCGGACCACTTCTTTCACCGCCGCCTGCACGTCATTCGTGAGATCGTCAGTCGCGCCTGGCGTCACTGAGCGCGTGTGCGGCAACCGTCGCGAGCAGCTGCGGGCGAGATTGACGTCCCTTCCGGCGCCATGTAATCTGCCGTCAAGCCGACGCTGTTGCCAGCTCGCGGCGAGCCCTACCCTGTTTCCGACCGCCTGTTGCGTCGAAAGGGCCTTCCCGATGCGCGCCCCTCTCAGCCAGAGCGTTTGCTCCCCGATCTGGGCGATCATCGTGGCCATCTGCTTCCTCGTCGCCTGCTCCCCGTCGGAACCGATCCGGATCGGCTTCGTCGGCGGGACTTCGGGCCGCGTGGCCGATCTTGGCATCGCCGGACGCGATGCCGTGCTGCTGGCCGTCGAACTGCGCAATCAGGCCGGTGGCATCGCCGGACATCAGGTCGAACTGCTGATCCGGGATGACCAGCAGGAGCCGGAAGCCGCGACACGGGCATTGCGCGAACTGATCGCGCAGGGCGTCGTCGCCGTCGTTGGTCCGATGACCAGTGCGATGGCAATGCCCATGGTACCGATCGCCAACGAGGCCGGGATTCTGCTGCTGAGCCCAACCGCTTCCACCGACGAACTGAGCGGGCGCGACGACCATTTCTTTCGCGTCAACGCCTCGACACACGAGAACGCAAGCCGGATCGCGCAGTATCACCTGCGACAGCGCACGACGCGCAAGCTGGCGGTGGCCTACGACCTGCGCAACAAGGCCTATGCCGAGAGCTGGCTCGACAGCTTCCGCACCGCCTACGTCCAGGGCGGTGGCGAACTGGCCCGTCCGATCGGCTTCGCTGCCGGTGGTGAAGCGGCCATGCTGCCGGTGGCCCAGGCTCTCTTGGCGACGCGAGCCGATGGCGTACTGATCGTCGCCAACTCGATGGATACGGCGATGTTGTGCCAGCAACTGCGCAAACTCGACCAGCGTGTACCGATCATCACCGCCGAATGGGCCGCCACGGAACGCTTGCTCGAACTGGGCGGCAAGGCAGTGGAAGGCGTCATCGTGGCACAGAACTTCGACCGCAACAGCACCGCGCCGCGCTACCGCAGCTTTCACCAGACCTACCGGGAACGCTTTCATCGCGAACCCGGTTTCGGTGGCGTCATCGCCTTCGACGCCGCCAATGTCCTGCTCGATGCCCTCGCCCAGCGGCAACAGGGACGCAGCATCAAGGAGACCATCCTCGCCATTCGACGCTTCGACGGCGTGCAGGAACCACTCGTCTTCAACGAGTTCGGCGAGGTCACGCGCAGCCTGTTCATCACCGTCGCACGTGGCGGCGACTTCGTCGTGGCCGAATAGGAGATGCCTCCCGTCCGGCCGCTCCGGCTGTGGTTGGCCCTGCGACTCGTCCTCCCCGGGATAGTACCCCTGGCGGTGGTCGCCACCCTCGTTCTCGTGCTGCTCCTGCCGCAACTGCGTGCCGACATCGACATCCATCATCAGGCGCTGGCACGGGCAGTCGCCGGCCAAGTCGAGGCGCATCTGCAGGGCGCAGCGCGCGAACTACGCTCCGTCGCAGCGAATTTGGGCAACCGCAGCGACTACCCCCCGTCGTTCTGGTCGGCTTCTCTCGATGCGCATGCCGGATCAGGCGAGGTCTTCGCAGCCATCTACATCGTCGATGTCGACGACTCGGTCGTCGCCGTCGGCCTTCCCGAAACGCAGCGCAGTCAGCGTACCGACCTCCTGCAGCTCGACGTCTCCGCCTGGACGTCGCTGCAGGCTGCGCGGCAGCACCGGCAGGCGACATGGTCGGAGACCTTTCTGTCGACGGTCAGCGGTCGCCTGGCGGTGACGCTGGCGGTCCCGGTAGACGGCCGCCTGCTGGTTGGCGAGATCGCCGTCGATCAACTGTCCAAGTTCATTGCCCGCATACCCGCGGAGTCGGGCATGCTGACGATGATCGTCGATCGTCGGGGACAGGTGATCGCGCACTCACAGATCGAACTGAGCGGACAACAGCTGAGCGTCGGCAACCTGCCCATCGTCGGCGATGCGCTGCGCGGTCGTTTCGCCACCGGATCGTTCGCCTGGGGCGGCAGCTCCTACGTCGGCACCCCGGTCAGCATTGCGCAGCTGGACTGGATCGTCGTCGTCGCCCAACCGCGCCAGCAGGCCCTGCAGCCTTTCCTGTCCACGCTCTGGGCACTCGCTGCGGGTGCAGTGGTGGCTGTGCTGGTGGCCATCGCGGTGGCCGTGCTCCTCTCCCGTGCCCTCGCCCGCGGCCTCGACCGCTACGCGGCGCAAGCGCATGCCATCGCCGACGGCGACTATGGCCAGCGCTGGGAAACCTTCCGCATCCGCGAGATCGACGCCCTGACGGGCGATCTTGACCGCATGTCGCTGGCGATCCGTCAGCGCGAACGGGAACTGGCGGCCAGCGAGGCGCGCTATCGGTCGCTGATCAGCAACCTGCCCGTGGTCCTCTTCCAGTTCGATGAGCAGGGCGGTTTCACCCTTTTCGAAGGCAGGGGCCTCGAGCGATTGGGCATCACCGCAGGCGAAGTGGTCGGACGGTCGATATTCGATCTCTGCAGCGATTCCTCCGCAATCGGCGCACATGCCCGGCGCGCCGTCGATGGCGAAGCGGTGCGCTTCACCACGCGCTTTGGCAAACTGCTGTTCGAGGTCTACTTCAACCCGCTGCCCGATCGTGACGGCGCCCTCCAGGTGACGGGTGTCGCCGTCGACATCACCGAGCGTGAGCAGGCAACATCCTCGTTGCGTGCCTCGCACACGCTCCTCGACGCCATCAGCCATACGCAATCCCTCTACATCACGGGCGCCGATCCGCAGACCATTTTCGACGGCATGCTGGCGGCGCTGCTGGCGATGACCGAAAGCGCCTACGGTTTCATCGGCGAAGTGCTGCGCGAGGCCGACGGAACGCCCTACCTGAAGACGCAGGCCATCACCAACATCGCTTGGGACGAGGCAAGCAGGGGCTTCTACGCTGCCAACGCGCCCGCAGGGATGGAGTTCCGCAAGCTCGACACCCTGTTCGGCGCCGTGCTGACATCGGCGCAATCCGTCATCGCCAACGACCCGGCCAACGATCCGCGTGGCGGCGGCATCCCGCCCGGCCACCCGGCGCTGAACGCATTCATGGGCTTGCCGCTGTTTCGGGGCAGAGAACTCGTCGGCATGGTCGGTGTCGCCAATCGCCAGAGGGGCTACGACGAGGAGATGGCCGCGCGCTTGCAGCCCTTCCTGCACACCTGTGCCAGCGTCACGCAGGCGATTCGGGAGACCCAGCAGCGCCGCCTCGTCGCCGAGGCGCTGCGCGAGAGTGAGGCGCGCCTGCGCACCGCCATCGAAAGCATCCCCTTCGACTTCTTCCTCATCGACGCCAGCGGTCGTTACCTGCTGCAGAACTCGGCCTCGCGCAGGCTCTGGGGAGACGTCGTCGGCAAGCACCCGGAGGACATCGCCACCCATGCCGCACAGCTGGAAATCTGGCAGGGCAACAATCGCCGCGCCCTCGCCGGCGAGATCGTTGCCGAGGAGACGCGCCTTCTCGTTGGCGACGACGAGCGATTCGTCCACAACATCATCGCTCCCGTCACCGACGACGGCGAGATCCGGGGCATCGTCGGCCTGAACATCGACATCACCGAGCGCAAGCGGATGGAAGAGGGATTGCTGGACAGTGAAGAGCGCTTCAGACTGTTCATGCACCACTTTCCCGGCCTCGCCTACATCAAGGACGCTGAGGGCCGCACGCTGTTCGCCAATCAGGGGTTCAGGAGCTACCTCGGTCTCTCGCCGGACGAGATGATCGGCAAGACGGACGGAGAGCTGTTCGCGGCCGAGTTCGCCGAGCAGATCAGCCTTGACGACCAACGGATACTGGCATCCGGACAGTACGAAGAGCGCGAGGAGTTTTACGCCGGACGACACTGGTCGACCCTCAAGTTCCCCCTGAACCGCCCCGGCCACGCACCGCTGCTCGGCGGATTGACGCTGGACATCAGCCAGCGGAGGCTGGCCGAAGACGCATTGCGCGCCGCCAATCGGCAGTTGCGGATGCTCAGCGACTGCAATCAGGCGCTGATTCGCACCAGCGATGAAAGTGAACTGCTGCAGACCGTCTGTGCCATCACTGTCGAGGAGGGCGGCTACCGCATGGCGTGGGTCGGTTACAAGGAGGCCGACGAGCGCAGAACGGTGCGGCCAGCGGCGCACGCCGGCCACGAAGACGGCTACCTGGAGGGGATCGACCTCAGCTGGGCAGACGGCGAGCGTGGTCAGGGGCCGATGGGCACCGCCATTCGCACGGGGCGCCCGTGCCTCGTGCGCAACATCGCCGCTGATCCGCGACTGGCATCGCGACAGACGGAAGCATCGCGGCGCGGCTACGTCGCCGTCTGCGCCCTGCCGCTGACCGTCAGCAACAGCGTCCTGGGAGCGCTGGCCGTCTACTCGTCGACGGCAGACTCTTTCGCCACTGCCGAGATCGACCTGCTGAGCGAACTGGCGAATGATCTGGCTTTCGGCATTGCCGCCCTGCGCACGAAGGTCGAGCGGGAGCGCGCCACCCGGGCGCTCGAGGAGAGCGAGTTCTTCCTGCGGAAGTCTCAGGATGTGGGCGACCTCGGCTCCTACTACTTCGATGTACGGACAGGCACCTGGATCAGCTCGGAGAAACTCGACCAGTTGTTCGGCATCGACGACAGCTTCCCGAAAACCACCAGCGGCTGGATCGAACTGGTCCATCCGGACCAGCGGGAGGAAGTCCTGCGGCACCTGACCGAACGCGTACTGGGGCAGCACAACAAGTTCGACATGGAATACCGCATTCGCCGGCACGACGATGGACAGGAGCGCTGGATGCATGGCCTCGGGGAACTCGAGTTCGACGATCGCGGCATGCCACGAATGATGATCGGCACGATCCAGGACATCACGCGAACCAAGCAGGCGGACAGAGCCCTGCACGAGAGCGAGGAACGTCTGCAGCAAGCGATCCGTGTCTCGCAGTTGGGCATCTTCGACCACGACCACCGCAGCGACCGCATTTTCTGGTCGCCGGAGCAAAGGCTGATCCACGGCTGGGGCGCCGACGAAGCGGTGACCCTGCCGGCGTTCCTCGCCAGCGTACATGCCGACGACCGCCCGATGATCGCGGCTGCAGTCCAGCGGGCTCATGATCCGGCAGGTGACGGCGTATACGACGTCACCTGCCGGATCATCCGTCATGGCGAGGTCCGCTGGGTCGTCACTCGCTCGCAAACCATCTTCACCGGCGAGGGCACCAGCCGCCGCCCGCTGCGGACGGTCGGTGCCGACCTCGACATCACCGATCGCAAGCGGACCGAGGCGGAGCTTGAACGCTACCGGCAGCAACTGGAGGAACTGGTCGCCGAACGCACCGCTGAACTGCGGCAGGCGATGGACCACCTGGTGCAGTCGGAGAAGCTGGCCGCACTCGGCCATCTGGTCGCGGGAGTCGCGCACGAACTGAACACCCCTCTGGGCAACGCACGCGTCGTTGCCAGCAGCCTCAGCGCCGATCTGAGCGCGCTGACCCTCGCCGTCGACGGCGGTGCCGTGCGACGTTCGCATCTGGACGCGTTCCTGCGCCGTGGGCGCGAAGGGCTCGACCTGCTCGAACGGAATGCGGCGCGCGCCGCCGACCTCATCGGTCAGTTCAAGGAAGTCGCGGTTGACCAGACCAGCGTCCGCCGGCGACGCTTCCAGCTGCGGCAGACGATCGAGGAGTTGCTGCTCACCCTGAGCCCCCAGTTCAGGCACACCGGTCACCGCATCGAGCTCGAGATCGCACCCGACATCGAACTCGACAGCTATCCGGGGCCGCTCGAACAGGTACTCGCCAACCTCATCAGCAATTCGCTGACACACGCTTTCGGCGACGCCCGGGCGGGCTGCATCCGGATTCAAGCCGAAGCGACCAGTCCGAACCTGCTCGTCCTGCGCTACCGGGACGACGGCAGCGGCATTCCGGGCAGCGCCATCAACCGCATCTTCGAACCGTTCTTCACCAGCCGCCTCGGGCAGGGCGGCAGCGGTCTCGGACTGTACATCGTCTACAACTTGGTCACCGGCCTGCTGGCGGGCTCCATTCGCGTCGAGAGTTCACCCGGCGCGGGCACGAGTTTCACCCTCACCCTGCCACTGACCGCTCCCGTCCGGCCGACTGCTACCTGAGGCGGTGGCGGTGGAACCGCAGAGGAGCACTGGCGGCGCCATGAGACCGGCAGGCCGGCGGCCGCAGATGGCGAGACGCCGACGAACAGCCTGTTTCAGGGGCGGAATCGGGGTAGAATTCCGCTCTCCCGATGCACGCTCCGAACGCCAGCCACCATGCAGTTCCTCGGTTTTCCGCTACGCAACCAGCTCTTCGTCGCGCCCATGGCTGGCGTGACGGACCGCCCTTTCCGCCAGTTGTGCAAGCGGCTGGGGGCCGGCCTGGCGGTGTCCGAGATGGTGACGTCGAATTCGCTGCTCTATGGCAGTGCGAAAACGCGCCGCCGTGCCAACCACGAAGGCGAAGTGGCGCCGGTCTCGGTACAGATAGCCGGCGCCAGTCCGCTGATGATGGCCGATGCTGCGCGCTACAACGTCGACCGCGGGGCGCAGATCATCGACATCAACATGGGCTGTCCGGCGAAGAAGATCTGCAACGTGATGGCGGGTTCGGCCCTGCTCCGGGACGAACCGCTGGTCGCACGGATTCTCGAAGCGGTGGTCAGCGCCGTGCCGACGACGCCGGTGACACTGAAGATCCGTACCGGCTGGGACCGCGAGAACCGCAACGCGCTGCGCATCCTGAAAATCGCCGAGGAGTCAGGAGTCCGGGCACTGGCGATGCACGGCCGGACGCGTGCCTGCGGCTACAGCGGCGAGGCGGAATACGAGACGATCAGGCAGGTCAAGGAGGCTGCGCGCATCCCGGTGATCGCCAACGGTGACATCGACTCGCCGGAAAAGGCGAGATGGGTGCTCGCCAGCACCGGCGCTGACGCGGTGATGATCGGTCGCGCGGCGCAGGGGCGACCCTGGCTGTTTCGCGAGATCGAGCACTTCCTGAACACCGGCAGGCACATGCTGCCACCGCGGGTCAGCGAGATTCACGAGGTCCTGCTCGGTCATCTGGACGATGTCTATCTGTTCTATGGCCGGCAGACCGGCGTCGGCGTCGCCCGCAAGCACATTTCCTGGTACACCCGCGGGCTGCCCGGATCGGCCGTCTTTCGTCACCGGATGAACCAGCTGCCGAACGTCGAGCAGCAGCGACAGGCGGTGGACGGGTTCTTCCTGGCACTCGCCGACGACAACGAACGCCTGCCTGCCACCTCGCCGCCAGAAGTGGCGACCGGCGACATCCCTTTCGAGGAACTTGCCGCATGAAGCACGAGCATGATGACGATGACGCCATCGCGACCTGCGTCCGCAAGGCACTGGAAAACTACTTCCATACGCTCGGCGGCGAGCAACCGGTGCCGGTCTACGAGATGGTGATCCGCAGTGTCGAGCGACCGATGCTCGAAGTCGTTCTGCTGCAGGCCGGCGGCAACCAGACCCTGGCGGCCGAGATTCTCGGCATCAATCGCAACACCCTGCGCAAGAAGCTGCTCCAGCACCGACTGATCACCTGAGTTGCCACCCGCGCAAAGCGTCGTGTCGGCCTCCTTCCACCCTGTTTGCCCTACCTGCCACCATGAAAATCCGTCAAGCCCTGCTCAGCCTTTCGAACAAGAACGGCGCCCTCGATTTTGCCCGAGGACTCGTCGCCCACGGCGTCGGGCTCCTGTCGACGGGCGGCACCGCCAGCATGCTGCGCGACGCGGGCCTGCCGGTCAGAGAAGTGGGCGACTACACGGGCTTCCCGGAGATGCTCGACGGCCGTGTCAAGACGCTGCACCCGAAGGTGCATGCCGGCATCCTGGCGCGCCGCGATCTTCCCGAGCACATGGCGACACTCGACCGGCATGCCATCCCGACGATCGATCTGGTGTGTGTCAATCTCTACCCGTTCCGCGAGACCGTCGCCAGGCAGGGAGTGACTCTCGCTGAGGCCATCGAGAACATTGACATCGGCGGCCCGGCGATGGTCCGCTCGGCGGCCAAGAACTACACTGGCGTGGCGGTGGTCACCGACCCCGACGACTACCCGACGCTGCTCGCCGAAATGGCTGCCAACGACGGCGCCCTCAGCCTCGAGACCCGCTTCGCTCTCGCCAGCAAGGCCTTCGTGCATACCGCCCGCTACGACTCGGCGATCGCCAACTGGCTGACTTCGCTCGACGCCGGCAAGCAGCCGCAGGCTTTCCCGACACACCTGCAGCTCGCCTTCGACCGCGTCGAGACGCTTCGCTACGGCGAGAATCCGCATCAGCAGGCAGCGTTCTACCGCGACCCGGCACCCGTCGCGGGAGCGATCGCCAATTATCGCCAGTTGCAGGGCAAGGAACTGTCTTACAACAACATCGCCGACGCCGACGCCGCGTGGGAATGCGTCAAGACCTTCGACGCGCCCGCATGCGTCATCATCAAGCACGCCAACCCGTGCGGCGCTGCCATCGATACGACCCTGGTCGGGGCGTACGAAAAGGCTTTCCAGACCGACTCGACGTCCGCCTTTGGCGGCATCATTGCATTCAACGCTGCGGTCGACGCGGACGTGGTGGCGGCGATGAACGCGCACAAGCATTTCGTCGAGGTCCTCCTCGCTCCGGCATTCACCGATGCCGCGCGGGCGCTGCTGGCCGGCAAGCAGAACCTGCGGGTGCTCGAACTGCCGCTGGCGCGCGTCTATCACGCCCACGAGATGAAGCGCGTCGGCGGCGGCTTGCTGCTGCAGACGGCCGACCGCTTCAACGTCCAGGAAGCGGACCTCAAGGTGGTGACGAGAATCGCACCGACATCGGCACAGGTCGAGGATCTCCTCTTCGCCTACCGCGTCGCCAAGTTCGTCAAGTCCAACGCCATCGTCTTCTGCGGTCGCGGCATGACCCTCGGCGTCGGTGCCGGCCAGATGAGCCGCGTCGACTCGACGCGCATCGCCGCCAGCAAGGCGCGCAGTGCCGGCCTCGACCTCGCTGGCTCATGCGTCGCTTCGGACGCCTTCTTCCCCTTCCGCGATGGCGTTGACGTGCTCGCGGCCGCGGGCGCGAAAGCGGTCATCCAGCCTGGTGGCTCGATGCGGGACGAGGAAGTGATTGCGGCGGCCGACGAGCACGGTCTGGCGATGGTGTTCACCGGCGCCCGCCATTTCCGGCACTGAGAACCCGGCGCGCCGGCGGCACGCAAGGTGCGCGGGAACGGCGGCCAGCCAGGCCCCGGCGGTCGGCAAAGGGAGAGGATGCAGATGAAGCTGCTTGTAATCGGTTCCGGCGGTCGCGAACACGCCCTGGCCTGGCGACTGGCGAAAACGCCCGGACTGCAGAAGGTCTTCGTTGCCCCGGGCAACGCCGGCACGGCGCGCGAGAGTGGACTGCAGAACGTGCCGCTGAGCAGTCCTGAGGAACTCGCCGACTTCGCGCAACGGGAGAACATCCGGCTGACCGTCGTCGGCCCGGAAGCTCCCCTTGCCACCGGCATCGTCAACCTCTTTCTCGCCCGCGGCCTGAAGATCTTTGGCCCGACGCGCGAAGCCGCGCAGCTCGAAAGCTCGAAAGATTTCGCCAAGCGCTTCATGCTCAGGCACAACATCCCGACCGCCCGCTTCGCCAGCTTCACCGAACGCGCTGCAGCGCATGCGTACGTGGACCAGCAGGGCGCACCGATCGTCGTCAAGGCGGACGGACTGGCCGCCGGCAAGGGGGTGGTCGTCGCCACCAACCTCGCCGAGGCACACGCCGCGATCGACCGGATGCTGCCACCCGGCGCGCAGGGAACGGCACTGGACGGAAGCCTGGCCAGGGTGGTCATCGAGGAATTCCTCGATGGCGAGGAAGCCAGTTTCATCGTCATGGTCGATGGCCGCAACGCCCTGCCGCTGGCGTCAAGCCAGGACCACAAGCGGATCGGTGACGGCGATACCGGCCCCAACACCGGCGGCATGGGCGCCTACTCGCCGGCACCGGTCGTGACGCCCGAGGTGCACGCACGGGCGATGCGCGAGATCATCCTGCCGACGGTTCGCGGCATGGCTGCCGACGGCATCCCCTACACCGGCTTTCTCTACGCCGGGCTGATGGTCGGCAAGGATGGTTCGGTGAAGACGGTCGAGTTCAACTGCCGCCTCGGAGACCCGGAGACGCAGCCGATCATGATGCGTCTGCACAGTGATCTTCTCAACCTGCTCGAGCACGCCGTCGCCGGCCGGCTCAACCTCGTCGAGGCCAGTTGGGATCGACGAGTCGCCCTCGGAGTCGTTCTTGCGGCCGCCAACTATCCCGCTGCCCCGCGTACCGGAGACCCGATCAGCGGACTGCCGGGCAGCAGCGACGACAGTCACGTCTTCCATGCCGGCACGAGCGAGCAGGACGGCCGAATCGTCACTGCCGGTGGCCGCGTGCTCTGTGTAACGACGCTGGCGGAGAACGTCAGACAGGCGCAGAAACGGGCCTACGACCTGATCACCCGCATCCACTTCGACGGCATGCAATACCGCCGCGACATCGGCCACCGGGCAACCAGCCGATGAACGGCGGCGGCCCGCCCCGGAGGCGGGCGACAGTCAGGGCAGCGGAGGAGCGGCGATGATCGACGCCGAACGTCTCCGCGAGTATTTCACCGGTCTGCAGACACGTCTCGTGACCGCCGCCGAAGCGATCGAGGGCAGCGACGGCAGGCGCTTTCGCGTCGATCGCTGGCAGAAGGAGGCAGGGGCGCCGCTCAGCGGCAGCGGCTGCACCTGCATCATCGAAGGCGGGCGCGTCTTCGAGCGCGGCGGCATCGCCTTCTCGGAGGTCAGCGGCGCCGCGCTGCCGGCTTCGGCAACCGCCAAGCGACCCGAACTCGCTGGGCGCGCGTTTGCGGCGATGGGCGTCTCGCTGGTGCTGCATCCGGAGAATCCCTTCTGCCCGACCGCGCACATGAACGTGCGGGCGCTGCTCGCCACGCGCAGCGATGCAGCACCGGCCTGGTGGTTTGGCGGTGGCATGGATCTGACCCCCTACTACCCGTTCGTCGAAGACGTGCGCCACTTCCACAGCGCCTGCCGCGATGCCCTGCAGCCCTTTGGCGAAGACTGTCACGCGCGCTACAAGAAATGGTGTGACGAGTACTTCTTCCTCAAGCATCGCAACGAGGCGCGCGGCGTCGGTGGCATCTTCTTCGACGACCTCTGCGAAGGTGGCTTCGAGCGCTGTTTCGCCCTCACCCGCTCGGTTGGCGATGCCTTTCCCGGCGCCTACCTGCCGCTCGTCGCCAAGCGACAGGCGACGCCCTATGGCGAACGGGAGCGAGACTTCCAGGCCTACCGGCGCGGACGCTACGTCGAGTTCAATCTGGTCTGGGATCGTGGCACCCTGTTTGGCCTGCAATCGGGCGGCCGTACCGAATCGATCCTGATGTCGCTGCCGCCGATCGTCACGTGGCGTTACGACTGGCAACCCGAACCCGGAAGCGCGGAGGCAGTCCTCTACGACATGCTGCCAGCACGCGACTGGCTGTAACCACCGGCACACCGAACGGGCCTCCTCGTCAGGCCGGCTGCGCCGCCGCTGCGCGATGGTCGGGCAGCGCGTCGCCCGAGCGAAGCCGGTGGCGATGATGCAGCGGGTTCGGGCGTTTCGTTCACTCCCGCCGCCAGTCGTGGGCAACCACCGCCGCCATGATCCCGGCATCGGTGGGAGCGGTCTGGATCACGTGCTGCAGCCCGAACGCACGCGCGGACTCGGCGATTCGCTGATGCGGAACGAATACCGGAGTGCTGCGCAGGCAGGCCAGAGCATGCGCGTCGAGCGACCCGACGAGATGCCGCAAGCCTTCGCTCGAGGAAACGATGATCGCGTCGAGTCGGCCAGCGCGCCAGAGCGCCTGCAGAGGTGCCGCGTCCGCTGGCGCGTGGCGCTGGTAGCAGGCAACCGCGTCGACCTGAGCGCCGCGCTCGCGCAAGGTGTCGGCGAGCAGTTCACGCCCACCATTGCCACGCAGGATCAGCACCCGCCGCCTGCGGACCGCAGCGGCCTGCAGGCCGGGAACGGCGAGCAGTGCCTCGGAATCGAAGCGATCGGTGGGCAGCAGCACCTCACCGATGCCGTAGGCGGCCAGCGCCGTCACGGTGCCCGGGCCGATCGCGGCCGGCCGCAGCGCCACCGGCCATGGACGCCGGGCCAGCACTGCCGGCAGGCTGTGGGCGACGGCATTCGGGCTGATGAAGATCGCCAGCGAGTAGGTGTCCAGACGATCGATTGCTGCCAGCAATGGCGCCGGGTCGGCCACGGCGGAGATCTCCAGCAGCGGAAAGACCAGCGCCTCGCCGCCCTGCTCGCCGATCCAGGCAGCCAGCTGCGACGCCTGCGCCCGTGGACGCGTGACGACGATCGTCCGGCCATGCAGCGAATGCGCCATCAGCCGGCGGCAAGCTGCTGCAGGATCGTGTCGGCCCCCTGCTGGCGCAACACCTGCGCCAGCGAGCAACCGATCGCCTCATCGTCGGTCAGACCGCCGCGCAGCTCGCCGCGAACCATCTGCCCCCCGTCCGGCGTCGCGACCCAGCCCCGCAACCAGAGGCCATCGCCCTCGGGCACGGCATGGGCGGCCAGCGGGACCTGACAACTGCCGCCGAGCGCGCGCGAAAATGCGCGTTCGGCACGCACGCAGTGCGCCGTCACCGGATCGTTGAGCGGCGCGACCAGCGCTGCGATGTCGGCACGCGCGCTGCGGACTTCGATGCCAAGGACGCCCTGGCCGGGAGCCGGCAGCGATTGCTCGGGCGTCAGCACCGACCTGATCCGCTCCGCCAATCCGAGACGGATCAAGCCGGCAGCCGCCAGGATGATGGCGTCGTAGTCGCCGGCATCGAGCTTGCGCAGGCGCGTATCGAGGTTGCCACGCAGGCTGCGGATCACCAGTCGCGGGTGGCAGGCGTGCAGGATCGCCGCCCGCCGCAGGCTCGAAGTCCCGACAACGGCACCCGCCGGCAGCTCGTCGATACCGGCAAAGCGACTGGAGACGAAGGCGTCGCAGGGATTCTCACGCGCCGAAATCGCCGCCAGCATGAAGCCCTCGGGCATCTCCATCGGCACATCCTTCAGCGAATGGACGGCGAGATCGGCGTGTCCATCCTGCATGGCGACCTCGAGTTCCTTGATGAACAGGCCCTTGCCGCCGATCGCCGCCAGCGGCCGATCGAGGATCTGGTCACCGCGCGTGCTCATGCCGAGGATATCGACCACCGTCTCCGGATATAATCCGCTGAGGCGGGCGCGAACGTGTTCCGCCTGCCACATGGCGAGGCGCGATTCACGCGATGCGATGACGATACGCGACTGGACTGGGGAAGCACTCATCACGGCAGGATTCCGGCAGGGAGCATTGGCCGGACACCCGGCAGGCGAAGCCGGCATCGACGCCCCGGCGGGATGCTGGCGGCGCTGATTTTAGCAAGGAGCGTACGGACTTGTCCGAAAAGCCCGCGTGCCAGCGTCCGGAACTTGCCGACTTCTGGGATCATCGCTTCCGCAACGGCATCACGCCCTGGGAAGCCGGAGCTGCCCCGCCTGAGTTGCGCCAGTTCGTCAGCGCTTGCGCTCCGACCGCCGGCGCTGCCGCAGCGACGCAGCCGCGACGCCGGCCACGGGTCCTCGTTCCTGGCTGCGGCAGCGCCTTTGACGCGGCGTATCTCGACCGGCAGGGCTGGCAGGTGACCGCGCTGGACTTCTCGACCGCAGCCATCGAACTCGCCCGCAGGAGCGTCGGCGACTCGTGGAGCGGCATGCTGCTCGCGGCCGACTTCTTTTCCTTCGTGGCGGCAGAGCCTTTCGACCTCATCTACGAGCGAGCCTTCCTCTGTGCGCTGCCGCGCCACCTGTGGCCGCAGTACGGGCGCCGGGTGGCCGAGTTGCTGCCCGCCGGCGGTCAGCTCGCCGGCTACTTCTTTTTCAGCGAGGACTTGCGGGGCCCGCCGTTCGGCATCCTGCCAGAGCAGTTGGCAGCCCTGCTGACGCCAGGATTCGTCTGCCGTGAAGACCGCGTCGTCAATGACTCGCTACCGGTCTTTGCCGGTCGCGAACGCTGGCAGATTTGGCAGCGGCTCTGAGCCTCAGGGTTGCACCTCCTGGATCGCCGTCAGGTAGGCCAGGACATCCTGGATATCGCGCGCCTGCAGGCTGTACAGCACGCCCTCGCTGGCACTGTCTTCGTCGTGCGGGCGATCCGCCTTCAGGTAGGCATCGATCTGTTTCCGGAGATAGCTGGTGTACTGGCCGACCAGCATCGGGAACATGCCGCGACCCTTGCCGCTCTTGCCATGGCAGGCAGCGCAGCCCTTGTCATAGATGAGCTTGCCGTGGTCGATGTTTCCTTCCGCACGTGGAATGATCATCACTTTTTCCATCGCCAGCAGACGGGTCAGCGCGTCATCGCTCTCCTTGAACACCGGCGGCCTGGTTGGCAGTTCGATCTGCGCCAGGTAGGCAGAGACGAGCTTCATGTCCTCGTCCGGCAACTCCCGCTCCTTGGTGTAGGGATACATCGGCAGATTGACTCGCCGCTGGCTCTGAAAAGCCTTCAACTGCTGCTCGAGGTATTTCGGCAATTGCCCCGCAACACGCGGATATTCGCCCTTCTTGCCGCCCGCCCCGAACTCGCCGTGACAGGCCGCGCAGGGGCCATAGATGTCCCTGGCCCGCTCAAGGTCGAGCGCCGTAGCTGGCAGGATCGCGCAGCCCGCCACCAGCACGGCAATAAATCGAGGCCGCAAGCAGAAGTGCATCATGGGATTCTCGTCGCAGGGGAAGGAGAATTATAGGGAGCACTCATCGCGTCACCTTGATGAGTGTCAAGAAGCGCTTCCCGCACTCTGCCCCTCAACCGACGCTGCGGCGCACGAGCGACTTGACCAGCGGCCACTGCCGGCGACTGACCGGCAGTCGCTCGGCAACGTCGCGCAGTAGCGCCTGCCACTGCGTCTCGGCATCATCGGCGGCGCTGTGCGCGAAACCGACGATCGCGTCGCGTGCGACCAGCACGCTGCGGTGCAGGCGGATGAACTGGTCGCCGAATTCCTGTTCGAGGTGGGTCAGCGACTCGTCCACCAGAAACTCGCGCTCGCGGGTACGTACCGTCACGTATTTCAGGTCGGCCTTCAGGTAGATGATCCCGGCGACGGGAATCAGCAACAGGCGACCACGTTCATGACAGGAAAGATGGCTGCGTGCTGCCTGCGGCAGCCGTGCCAACTGCGCCGTGCTCAGCGGCTGCCGCTGTGGCAGCTTGCGCAGTGCGGCCAGCAGACGTGCGGAGCGCACCGGCTTGAGCAGATAGTCGACGGCGCTGAGTTCGAAGGCCTGTACCGCATAGGTATCGTAGGCGGTGACGAAAATCACTGCTGGCGGCTGCGCGACCTGCGACAGATGGTGCGCGAACTCGATTCCATCCATCCTCGGCATGCGAATGTCGACCAGCGCAACGTCGACCTTGAGCGCGGCGATCATTTCGAGTGCGCCAACGCCGTTCTCGGCCTCGGCGACCACCTCGTTCGGCAGCTCGGCAGCGAGATCGGCGAGCAGATCGCGCAGGCGCGCACGCGCCGGCGCCTCGTCGTCAACGATGAGAACCGCGATCGGCGGCGCTGGCGAGGCGGAGACGAGGTTCACCGCGAGCCGCCGCCGGGCAGGACGATGTGTACACGGTACTCGCGGCTGCCGTCGGCGAGCCGCACCTCGCCGGTGTCGAGCCGGGCTTCGAGATCGTAATACAGCGCCAGCCGCTCGCGAATGTTGTCGAGTGCCATATGGTTGCCGCGTGCATGCTCGGCATGGGGTACGCTCGGGTTGGCCAGATCGATGTGCAGCTCGTTTCCACGCAGCAGCAGGCCGACGCGGATCGTGCCGCCATTGGCAGCCGGTTCGATGCCGTGGTACACGGCGTTCTCCAGCAGCGGCTGCAGCAGCAGGGGCGGCACCAGGATGTCGGCGGGTGGATCACCGATGCTCCACTCGACCTGCAGGCGCTCGCCCAGTCGCAGCTTCTCCAGATCCAGATACTGCCGGCACAAGGCGAGTTCATCGCCGATCGGTACCAGTTGGCGCGGGTCGCGCAGCAGCGCGCGGAACAGTTCGGCAAGTTCTTCGAGTGCGGTTTCGGCACGCCGCGGGTCGAGGCGGATCAACGAGATCACCGCCGTCAGGCTGTTGAACAGGAAATGCGGCCGGATGCGGGCGGTCAGCGATTGCAGGCGGGCTTCGATCAGCGCCGGCGACAGGGCGCTGACGCGCAACGCCAAGTAGGAGAGCATGCAGGCCGCCGCCGTGCCGGCGAGCAGACCGGCCCGCACCAGTCCCTGCCAACCCCATTCATCGAAGGTGAGGAGAGACCACAGCAGCGAAAGCAGGACCGCCGACGTCGCTGCCAGCAGGACGACCAGCGCGCGGGCGCTCCAGACCGCGAGGCCCTGCAGCCGGTTGCCGAGGAGTGCCAGCACGGCAAGATTGAAAAGCAGCAGTGGCTGCAACCAGGCGGCCATGGCGCCGTAGTCCTGCAGGCAGGCAACCAGCCCGTCGTTGCGTACCAGTGCGGCGAGCAGGGCCAGCAGGTTGACGCCAAGCAGGATACGCAGCATGACTCCGGCATTACGGAAATCGGGCAGCGGCTGGCTCTCGGCGTTTTGCTTTATACTTGCCATCAGTTGCAGTGGCGCCTGTACAAGGTTCTACGAATGATTCTAGCCCAGGAACCTGTTCCCCATGAGCCAATCGGACCCTCCCCAATACACTTGGGCCGGCCGCTTCTCCGAACCCACCTCCGAACTCGTCAAGCGCTACACCGCCTCGGTCCGTTTCGACCAGCGGATGTGGCGTCAGGACATCCGAGCCTCACTGGCACACGCGACGATGCTGGCGCGGCAAGGAATCATCGCTGCCGCCGACCTTGCCGACATCGAACGTGGCATGGCGCAGGTGGCAAGCGAGATAGAAAGCGGCGCGTTCCTCTGGTCGATCGACCTGGAAGACGTACACCTGAACATCGAGAAGCGGCTGACGACGCTGATCGGCGATGCCGGCAAACGGCTGCACACGGGCCGCTCGCGCAACGACCAGGTGGCGACCGACATCCGTCTCTACCTGCGCGACGCGATCGACGACATCGACGTCCTGCTGGGCGAGTTCCAGAACAGGCTCCTCGACCTGGCGGAGCGGGAGGCAGCGACGCCACTGCCCGGCTTCACGCACTTGCAGGTCGCGCAACCGGTGACGTTCGGACACCACCTGCTCGCTTACGTCGAGATGACACGACGGGACGCCGAGCGTTTCGCCGATTGCCGGCGGCGCACCAACCGGTTGCCGCTCGGCGCGGCCGCGCTCGCCGGCACCACCTATCCGATCGACCGGCACTACGTCGCCGCGCTGCTGGGCTTCGACGCGGTCTGCGAGAATTCGCTCGATGCCGTCTCCGACCGCGATTTCACGATCGAATTCTGCGCTGCCAGCGCCCTGTTGATGATGCACCTATCGCGTCTGTCGGAAGAACTGGTGCTGTGGATGAATCCGCGTTTCGGCTTCATCACCCTGGCCGACCGCTTCTGCACCGGCAGTTCGATCATGCCGCAGAAGAGGAACCCGGACGTGCCGGAATTGGCACGCGGCAAGACCGGCCGCGTCTTCGGCCACCTTGTCGGCCTCCTGACCCTGATGAAAGGCCAGCCACTGGCCTACAACAAGGACAACCAGGAAGACAAGGAGCCGCTTTTCGACGCCATCGACACCGTCACCGACACGCTGCGCATCTTCATCGAGATGATCCCCGGCATCACCGCCAATCCGGAGAACATGCGCAGCGCCCTGCGCCAGGGTTTCGCGACTGCCACCGACCTTGCCGATTACCTGACCCGCAAGGGCCTGCCGTTTCGCGACGCCCACGAAGCGGTGGGCCTGGCCGTTCGCCGCGCGGAGGAGCTGGGTATGGACCTGGCGCAGCTGTCGCTCACCGACCTGCGCCAGTTCTCGCCACTGATCGACGACGATGTCTTCGCCGTTCTGACGGTCGAGGGCTCGCTCGCAGCACGCAATCACCACGGTGCCACTGCGCCAGAGCAGGTCAGGGCGGCGATCGCCCGCGCCCGTTCGCCCACCTAGACGCCAGTGGTGGACATGGACAAGGTAGGGAAGTACGAGCTGGTGCGCGAGATCGGTCGCGGAGCGACGTCTACCGTCTATCTGGGAAGCGACCATTTCACCCGCCGCGAGGTGGCGATCAAGATTGCCTTCCCCGGCATCCTCAAGGATCCCAGGCGGGGGAAGCTATACACCCACCTGTTTCTCAATGAGGCCGCGCTGATCGGCAAGATGTCGCACCCGCACATCGTGCAGACCTACGATGCGGTGGTCGATGACCAGCTCTGCTACATCGTCATGGAGTATGTGCCGGGCGGCACACTCGAAAGCGTCTGCTCCCGCGACCACCTGTTACCGATCGAGCGAGTCGTGGAGATCATCTTCAAGTGCACACGGGCGCTCGATTTCGCCTTCCGGATGGGCATTACCCACCGCGACATCAAGCCGGCGAACATCCTCTTTGCCAACACCGACCCGAGTCAGGGCGACATCAAGGTCTCCGATTTCGGTGCCGCGATCATTGGCTCGCCCGACCGCACGCTGGTACTTGGCATCGGCTCGCCAGCCTACATGTCGCCGGAGCAGGTCAAGGACCGGGCGCTCGATCATCAGACCGACATCTACTCGCTCGGCGTCGTCATGTACCAGTTGCTGACCGGGCAGCTGCCTTTTCAGGCACGCAACAGCTATGACCTGGTCTATCAGATCATCAACGCCGAGCCGCGCCGCCCATCGTCACTGCGCAGCGAGATTCCCGCCGCCCTTGATGCGATTGTCGCGCGCGCGATGAGCAAGCAGCTTGATGCGCGGTACACCAGTTGGACCGAGTTTGGACACGACCTGACCCTTGCCTTTCGCGGCAGGAGGCCGAGCGTGCCGGCAGAGCGCATGGCCGACTTCGAGAAATTCGAAAGGCTCCGGTCGTTCAGCTTCTTCGCCGAGTTCTCCGAGGCCGAGATCTGGGAAGTCGTCCGCTTCTCCAAATGGAACCGGGTTGCCCCCGACACCGTCATCATTGCCGACGGCGAGGTCGGGGACTGTTTCTACTTCCTCGCCGAAGGCGAACTGAAGGTGCTCAAGAACGGCATGCTTCTCGACCTGCTGACCAGTGGCGAGTGTTTCGGCGAGATGGCAGTGATCGGCAAGGCGGCATCGCGGCGCGGCGCCGATGTCGTCGCGCTGACGGACGCCAAGCTGGTGATGATCGCCGCGACAGCCCTGCAGGAATCGTCGGCAACCTGCCGCATGCACTTCTACCAGGCATTCCTTGCCGTCCTCAGCGACCGCCTTGCCTCGGCCAACATCCGGCTCGTGTCGTTCTGACACCGGCTGCGGATGGCCGCGGCCGTGCCAGGGACCGCGGTGCGGATCTGCGGCTCAGCGACCGCAGAAGGGCGCAACGCCATCAAAGCCCATCAGGGCCTGCCGCTGGTAACTCGTGCGGACGATGCCGCTGCTTGCGTCGAAGAGCACGTCAAAGCGCGCGAGCTGGTTCCAGGAATCGCAGAACTGCCACTCCCAGACGAGCTCGTTGCGCGCCTTGAAATAAGCGGTCCATTGCGGTACCGGTGGGCCAAGGAGGCGGAGAACGGACTCGCGGTCACTCTTGCCAGGCTGGATGCGCGCGAAATGCTCCATGTCCAGCACCTGTTCGATCCGTTGCAATCGTCCGTCCGGCGCCATGAAGACCATGAACGTCTGCGGACCCGACGGACCACGGGGATAGGCCAGTTGTTCGCTGCCATCGGCGTCCAGCCAACGCATCGCCGGCACGCCCATGGTCGCAATGACGTCGGACACGGTCGCCACACCGGGCTTCAGGCCATAGCCACTGTAACCGGCGCAAGCCGCAAGCAGGAAGACGCAGACGAGCGCCGGAGGAACCCGCCCGATCAAGGATCTCACGTTCATGTGGCCTCCCTGTGAATTGCTTTCCAGCCGGTGATTATCGCGCAAACCACTGCATGCAAGAGGGAACGGGCTCAGAAAGCGCCCGCCGGTGACAACTGCCGGAAGTACCCCGGCCAGCGCGCCTTCCGCTCAGCCACCGCCAGACTGGCCCTGCAGGAGCTTCTGCAGCTCGCCCTCCTCGTACATCTCACGCATGATGTCGCAACCGCCGATGAACTCGCCACCAACATAGAGCTGCGGAATCGTCGGCCAATTGGCAAACGCCTTGATGCCATTGCGAATCTCTGGATCGTCGAGGACATTGACGCTGAAGAAACTCGCCACACCACACGCTTTGAGAATCTGTACCGAAACGGCGGAGAAGCCGCACTGCGGAAACTGTGGGGTCCCCTTCATGTAGAGAACCACCGGGTTGCTCGTTACCTGCTCCTTGATCAGTTGCTGCACATCCATGTTGAAACCTCATGCCTCATGTGGTTGAAGAAAGTGATCCCGCCTGCTGCTGCCCTCAGTCGCGGCCGCCAACCAGGCAGGCACCGCTGACCCGCTCGCTGCCCGACAGATCGGGCCACGTAGCCATCCCGCTCAGACCGCCCCGACGCAACAGCTCGCGCACAGCCAGCGCGTGCTCGTGCCCATGCTCGATCAGCAGCCAGCCTCCCGGCAGCAGGTGCCTCGCCGCGCCGCCGACGATCGCCCGCGCGCACTCCAGTCCGTCACCGCCAGCCACACCGTCGGTCAAGGCCAGCCGCGGTTCAAACGGTAGCCCATCGCGCTCCAGATGCGGGTCAGCCGCTGCCACATAGGGCGGATTGGCGACAATCAGGTCGAAGCGCTCCCCGGTCAGCGGTCCGTACCAGTCACCTTGAACAAAGCGCACCGTCGCCGCGTGCAGGCTGGCGTTCAGCCGCGCAACGTCCAGTGCCGCCGGTGACAGATCGACAGCCACGACACTCGCTTGCGGGCAAAGGCACTTCAGGGTCACCGCCAGCACCCCGGAACCGGTGCCGAGGTCGGCGACCACGGGCTGGTCCGTATGTTGCAGACGTTCGAGTGCCAGTTCGACCAGCAGTTCCGTCTCCGGACGGGGAACAAGCACGTCGGCGGTGACCGTGAACTCGCGACCGTAGAAGCCGGCGCATCCGAGCAGGTAAGCCAGAGGCTCACCGCTCGCGCGCCGCCGCACGAGCGCGTCGAGTCTGCGCTCCTGCAGCGCCGGCAGCGACCTTGTCGGGTGAGCGAGAAGATCGGCGTGGCTGCAACCGGCCACGTACTCTACCAGCAGGCGCGCGTCGAGGCGGTCGATCCGCTGCCGTGCGAGCCGCCAAGCGTCGCCTATGCTCGTCACCAGACAGCCCCCGCGACCAGCGTGCTCCCGCGCACGCCATGCGGCCAGCCGCCAACGTCTGGCGCCAGTTGGTTCACTCGGCGCCGGCGAGCAGCGCCAGTTGGTCAGCCTGATGCTCGGCAGTCAGCGCGATGATCAGTTCGTCAAGCTCACCGTCCATGATGGCGTCGATCTTGTAAAGGGTCAGGTTGATCCGGTGGTCGGTCACACGCCCCTGCGGGAAGTTGTAGGTGCGAATCCGCTCCGAACGATCGCCGCTGCCGATGAGGTTCCTGCGCGTCGAAGCAATGTTCGCGTGCTGCTGTCGTTCCTGCGCATCCTTGATCCGTGCCACGAGTACGGACATGGCCTGCGCCTTGTTCTTGTGTTGCGACCGGTCATCCTGGCACTCGACGACGATCCCCGTCGGCAGGTGCGTGATGCGGACCGCCGAGTCGGTCTTGTTGATGTGCTGCCCACCCGCACCGGATGCGCGATAGGTATCGACGCGGATCTCCGCCGGGTTGATCAGCACCTCCTCGAGCGCTTCCGCCTCCGGCATGACGGCGACGGTGCAAGCGGACGTATGGATGCGGCCCTGCGCCTCGGTTTCCGGTACGCGCTGCACCCGATGGCCTCCCGACTCGAACTTCAGGCGCGAGTACACGCCGCCGCCAACGATGCGAGCGATGATCTCGCGATAGCCGCCGAGGTCGGAAACGCTCGCCGAAATCACCTCGACCTGCCAGCGGCGACGCTCGGCATAGCGCGCGTACATGCGAAACAGGTTGCCGGCAAAGAGGGCCGATTCATCGCCACCCGTGCCGGCCCTGATCTCGAGAAAGACGTTGCGCTCGTCGTTGGCGTCGCGGGGCAGCAGCAGCTTCTGCAGTTCGGCCTCGATTGCCGGCAGCCGCTCGCGGATGGCAGACACTTCGGCCTCCGCCAGTTCGCGCATTTCCGGATCAGTCAGCATCTCGAGACCGGCAACAAGATCCGCCTGTGCTCGCCGCCATTCGTGGTACAGCTTGACCAGTGGACCGAGTTCGGCGTGCTCGCGCGACAACCTGCGGTACTCGTCGATGTCCCGAGTGGCGTCGCCGTGAGCCAGCATGCGATCGAGTTCGTCGAGCCGACCGGCAAGATGCTCCAGTTTGTCACGTATGCTCTCGTTCATCAGATGGTCCGTTCCAGCAGGTGAGGAGCGTCAGCGCGGTCGACTAATCGCCCGGGCGGGGATCGGCATGCAGGCGGAAGAGCAAGGCAACAACCGAATGCAGGTCATGGTTCTCACCACCGGCCTGTGTCAGCGCCTGTGTCGGAGCATGCAGGAACTTGTTGGTCAACCTGTGCGACAGTTGCTCGAGGACCTGCGCCGGATCCTCGCCCTTGGCGAGCAGCTTGAGCGCGTGCTCGACCTCGTGCCGGCGGGCGCGGTCGGCAGCGTCCCGGAGCGAACGGATGACCGGGACCGTCGCCCGCGTCGCGAGCCAGCGCAGGAATCCTTCGACCCGCTCGCTGATGATCGCCTCGGCGTCCACCACTGCTGCCTGGCGTGATTCCATGCCGGATTCCACCACCTGCGCCAGGTCATCGACCGTATACAGGAAGACATCGTCCATGTCGCCGACCTCGGCTTCGATGTCGCGAGGGACCGCAAGGTCGACCATGAACATCGGCCGATGACGACGCACCCTGATCGCCCGCTCGACCATGCCAAGTCCGATGATCGGCAGCGGACTCGCCGTGCAGGAAATGACGATATCGAACTGCGGCAGGCGTTCGCCAAGTTCCTCAAGGCGGATGGCCGTACCACCGAAACGATCGGCAAGAGCGAGCCCGCGCTCGATCGTGCGGTTGGCGATCACCACCTGCCTCGGCTGCTGCGCTGCAAAATGGCGGGCACACAGCTCGACCATCTCGCCGGCACCGATGAACAGGATTCTCTGCTCGGCAATCCGCTCGAAGATCCTGCACGCCAGTCGCACTGCCGCAGCCGCCATGGACACGATGTTGGCACCAATGGCAGTCGTCGAGCGAACTTCCTTGGCGACCGCGAAGGACTGCTGGAACAGCTTGTGCAGGGTCGTGCCCAGCGTACCAGCCTCCTCGGCAACACGCACCGCCTCCTTCATCTGTCCCAGGATCTGCGGCTCGCCAAGGACCATCGAATCGAGGCCGCTGGCCACCCGGAAGACATGCCTGACAGCCGCGCGCTCAGGGTAGGCATACAGATAGGGCTCGATCTGCCGCCGCTCGAGCCGGTGGTACTCGGCCAGCCACTGGCAAGCCACTTCGGGCGCATCCGTCGTCAGATAGACCTCCGTCCGGTTGCAGGTCGATAGAATCGCCGCTTCATGAATCGACTTGCGGCGCGTCAGGTCGGCAAGTGCCAGCTGCACCCTTTCGGCGTGAAAAGCCACCTGCTCACGGATCGAAAGTGGCGCCGAATGGTGGTTGATGCCAAGGGTATGCAACGGCATGCTGGGGGATGGTGATCGCGGATCGGGTGGGCACGGGCTGGCCGGCGATTATATCACCGCCATCCCGGCGAGCCCGCCGAGGCGAAGGACTGTCCGCGGCCGGTCAGGGAATCTCCTCTGCCGGCTTGCCGATGAACCTAAAAACCGCAGTTGCCAGCGTGCAAACCGGCTGAACCTCAGGCAATGTGTGGCTTGTTGACGGACGATAGAGGTCACCAAATGGGTGAGGCGAAACGGAAGCTGGAGAAGCACAAAGAAATGGT
>JAGFNJ010000061.1 GCA_017592775.1 Candidatus Accumulibacter conexus
AGGCGTTGTTGCTGACCGTGGCGCTGCCGCTGTAGACGACGGTGCCACCGCTGTCGCGCAGGGTGACGCTGACCGTCTGGCCGTTCTCGACGCCACTGGTGCTGCCCGACAGGGTGACGCTGTTGTCTTCGGCGTCGTCGATGATGTCGTTACCGGCGACGACGGCGATGCTGATCGTCGGCGCCGTGGTGTCCAGCGTGCTGACCGGCCGGGTCGCCGGGGTCGCGGCGTTGCCGGCAGCGTCCGAAACGCTGGCGGTGACGGTGTAGCCGGCGCCGTCGGGCAAGGCCGACAGGTCGACACCGGAAATGCTCCAAGCGTTGTTGCTGACCGTGGCGCTGCCGCTGTAGACGACGGTACCTCCGGAGTTGACCAGGGTGACGCTGACGGTCTGGCCGTTCTCGACGCCCGTCGTGCTGCCCGACAGCGTGACGCTGTCGTCCTCGGCGTCGTCGATGATGTCGTTACCGGCGACGACGGCGATGCTGATCGTCGGGGCGATTGTGTCCAGCGTGCTGACCGGCCGGGTCGCCGGAGTGGCGGCGTTGCCGGCGGCGTCCGTGACGCTGGCGGTGACGGTGTAGCTGGCGCCGTCGGGCAAGGCCGACAGGTCGACACCGGGAATGCTCCAGGCGTTGTTGCTTACCACGGCGCTGCCGCTGTAGACGACGGTGCCGCCGGCGTTGACCAGGGTGACGCTGACGGTCTGGCCGTTCTCGACGCCACTGGTGCTGCCCGACAGGGTGACGCTGTTGTCTTCGGCATCGTCGATGACGTCGTCGCCGGCGACGACGTCGATGCTGATCGTCGGCGCGGTGGTGTCGATCGTGCTGACCGGCCGGGTCGACGGTGTCGCTGCATTGCCGGCGGCGTCTGTGACGCTGGCGGTGGCGGTGTAGCCGGCGCCGTCGGGCAAGGCCGACAGGTCGACGCCGGGGATGCTCCAGGCGTTGTTGCTGACCGTGGCGCTGCCGCTGTAGACGACGGCACCGCCGCTGTCGCGCAGGGTGACGCTGACGGTCTGGCCGTTCTCGACGCCACTGGTGCTGCCCGACAGGGTGACGCTGTTGTCTTCGGCATCGTCGATGACGTCGTCGCCGGCGACGACGTCGATGCTGATCGTCGGCGCGGTGGTATCGATCGTGCTGACCGGCCGGGTCGCCGGAGTGGCGGCGTTTCCGGCGGCGTCCGAGACGCTGGCGGTGACGGTGTAGCTGGCGCCGTCGGGCAGCGCCGACAGGTCGACGCCCGGGATGCTCCAAGCGTTGTTGCTGACCGTGGCAGTGCCGCTGTAGACGACCGTGCCGCCGCTGTCGCGCAAGGTGACGCTGACGGTCTGGCCGTTCTCGACGCCACTGGTGCTGCCCGACAGGGCGACGCTGTTGTCCTCGGCGTCGTCAATGACGTCGTCGCCGGCGACGACGGCGATGCTGATCGTCGGCGCGGAGGTGTCGATCGTGCTGACCGGCCGGGTCGCCGGAGTGGCTGCGTTGCCGGCAGCGTCGGAGACGCTGGCGGTGACGGTGTAGCCGGCGCCGTCGGGCAAGGCCGACAGGTCGACGCCCGGGATGCTCCAGGCGTTGTTGCTGACCGTGGCGCTGCCGCTGTAGACGACGGCACCGCCGCTGTCGCGCAGGGTGACGCTGACGGTCTGGCCGTTCTCGACGCCACTGGTGCTGCCCGACAGGGCGACGCTGTTGTCCTCGGCGTCGTCGATCACGTCGTCGCCGGCGACGACGTCGATGGTGATTGTCGGCGCGGTGGTATCGATCGTGCTGACCGGCCGCGTCGCTGGAGTCGCGGCGTTGCCGGCGGCGTCGGAGACGCTGGCGGTGACCGTGTAGGCCGCACCGTCGGGCAAGGCCGACAGGTCGACGCCGGGAATGCTCCAGGCGTTGTTGCTGACCACGGTGCTGCCGCTGTAGACGACGGTGCCGCCGGCGTTGACCAGGGTGACGCTGACGGTCTGGCCGTTCTCGACGCCACTGGTGCTGCCCGACAGGGTGACGCTGTTGTCTTCGGCGTCGTCGATGACGTCGTCGCCGGCGACGACGGCGATGCTGATCGTCGGCGCGGTGGTGTCGAGGGTCACCGTGCCGCTGTCCGCGAGGCTGATCTCAGCCAACGCCAGGAGTCCCTCCCCGGCACTGACCGCGCCACCACCAGCCTCCTCGATGACGCGGCCTCGTCCAGTGCCGAACTCGAAGGCAAGCGGGTCTACACTCTCGGCAATCCGCAGCAGGCGAACAAAGCTCGGTCCGCCGTCTGCTCCCGGCGTACCTGTTCCGGCGGCCGTTTCGTCCAACAACTCGTCCAGGCTCTCCCCGCTGGCGATCGCCTTGATCACTCTGCTGACGTCGGCTGCTCCAGAAGTCAGGGCAGATTCTGTGCGGTCCGGCGGCAGCGCCACGCTGACCTCGCCATCCATCGTCAGCGTCTCGTTCGCACGCAGGACAAGAACGCGGCCATCTGGCGTACCCAACTCGACACGGCTGGCGCTGGCGGCGACGATGATGTCGCCTTCGAAAATCACGTCGCCCACCTGCAACGGCCGCAGACTGCCATCCGGCTGCTTGATGTATGCCTTGCCCTGGATTGCGGACACGCGTGCCACCGGGATCAGATCAGCCATGACGAACTCTCGAGACGAAGTTGGGGAACGCACACGATAGGCCACAACGCCAGACGCGCCTACTGTACTGAAGTACTGGAGCCGCTACGGCGCGGCACAGGTTCAAGCGCCGATTTCTACGCCATTGACGATCAGCGAAAGCTGCAGACGGTCGCGCACGGCCAGCTTGTCGAGCAGGGCGCTGACGTGAAACTTGACGGTCCGCTCGCTGATGTCGAACTGGCGAGCGATCTCCTTGTTGCTGGCTCCTTTGGCAAGCGCCAGGGCCACCTCCTGCTCGCGCGGGGTGAGCTTGCCGCGCCACGCCGCACTCGCCGTCTCGCGCTCGCCGAACAGCCTGGCAGTCGCCGCCAGCAGGCGCTTCATCAAGTCCTGACCGATCCAGATGCCACCGCTGCCGACGACGGCCGCCACCTGCTGCAGGACGGCCGCCGCGGCATGGCCGTTGCAGAAGCCGGCAGCGCCGGCATTGAACGCAGCCAATGCCGATTCCTCGTCCGGCTCGTCAGCCAGGATGACGAGCGGGCGCCCGGCGAGAGCAGGCTGCAGTTGCGCCACCAGTGCGGCGGCATCCCGCCCGGCTGGCAACAGTACCCAGACGATCGCAGCATCGGCTGGCACTGCCTCCAGGTAGCCCACGACCAAGTCCGGGAAGGCTTCCCGCCAACAGTCACGCTGCCGCGCGTCGGCTGAGAGAAAGACCTGGCGCATCAATCAGCGTTCCGAGAAGGCACGTGCCCTGGCGCGAAGAACCGGCTTCAGGAGGTACGAGAGGACGCTCTTCTCGCCGGTGACGATGTCGACCTCGGCCACCATGCCGGGGATGACGGGCAGGTTGTTGCCGAGCGTCGGTTGGTGCGTCCGCACGCGGACGATGTAGAAGGCATTGCCCTTGTCGTCGATCACGGTGTCGGCACCGATGTGCTCGAGTCGGCCTTCGAGACCGCCGTAGATGGCGAAGTCGTAGGCAGTGAACTTGACGACCGCTTTCTGACCGGGATGCAGGAAGGCGATGTCGCGCGGATGGACCCGCGCTTCGAGCAGGAGGGTGTCTTCCAGCGGGACGATTTCGACGATGTCCTTGCCCGGCTGGACCACGCCGCCGACCGTATTGACCAGCAGGCGCTTGACCGTCCCCTTCACCGGCGAGCGCAACACCGACCGGCTGACCTTGTCGGAAAGGCCGACACCACCCTCGGCGAGGCTGTTCAGGCGGGCCATCGTCTCGCCCAGTTCCTTGCCCGCTTCATTGCGAAAGGCAAGCGCGACCTCCTCGATCTTGCGGTTGGCTTCGTTGATGGCCGACTGCAGCCGGCCGATCTGCGCCGCAGCCATTTCGCGCTCGCCACGGAAGCGTGCAACGTCGCGCTCGAGGCGCAGCAGTTCCACTTCCGAGACGGCGCCCGAGCCGATCAACGGCTTCGTCACCGCGAGTTCCCGTGCCGCCAGTTCGTGCGCCTTGGTCGCCTGTTCGTGTCGGGCGCGCACCTCGACCAGTTCCTGCTGACGCTGCGCCAGTTGCTGGCGAGCGATCGAGATCGTCGTTTCGAGCTCGCTGCGCCGGGACTCGTACAGACGTCGCTCCTCTTCGGCAGTCTTCGGGTCTTCCTTCAGGACCTCGTCCGGGATCGTGAACACGACACCTTCGGCGAGTGCCCGCAAGCGCGCGGCCTTGGCCACCAGCGCCGTGTATTGCACGCGACTTTCGCGCACCGACGAAACAAAGCGCGTCTGGTCAATGCGCAGCAGGATCTGCTCGGGCTCGACGATATCGCCCTCGTGAGCCAGGATCTCGTCCACGACACCACCGTCGAGACTCTGCAGCACCTGCAACTGGCGGGACGGAATGACCTTGCCCTCACCACGCGTCACCTCGTCAACCTGCGTCACCGCTGCCCACATGACGAACACCGCGAAGGCAACGGCAATCGACTTCAGCAGAACACGCGCCCGCAGAGGCTCCTGCTGCAGGATGGCGTAGTCACTGTCGGCCTCGAAACCGTGTTGCTCGCGCTCCTTCTCGACGTTGATCGCACGATTCGCCCAGGAGTCGAACCCCGGCTGCAGACGCGCCCGCAGCCACTCCAGACCGCCGAGGATACGGCGCAGCAGGTCGACCGGCCGCTTGCTCATGGCGCTGCCCGGCCAACCCGCCCCGACTGCAGGGCTGCGACGACTTGTTCGCGCGGTCCGTCGGCGACGATCCGCCCGTCGTCAACGACGATGATCCGCGTCGCGAGGTCGATCAGGCTGGTCCGATGGGTGACGATCACCACCGTCTTGTGGGCGGCAAAGCGCATCAGGCGTTCCTTGAAACCCTGTTCGGTCGAGAAATCCATCGCGCTGGTCGGTTCGTCGAACAGCAGGATCGGCGGATCCAGCAAGACCGCGCGGGCGATCGCCACCTCCTGCCGCTGACCTCCCGAAAGCGATTCCCCGCGCTCGCCGATGAGCATGTCGAAGCCCTTCGGATGGCGATTGACGAACTCCGCCAGGCCAGCGACCTCGGCCGCGGCAACGATCGCCTCATCGTCGGCATAGGGTGCGCCGATGGCGATGTTTTCCCGCAGGGTGCCGTAGAAGAGGATCGCATCCTGGCCGACGCAACCGATGTTGCGCCGCAGGTCGGCCGGATCGAGCTGGCGCAGGTCGATGCCGTCGATGCGGACGACGCCGCTGCTGGGCTGGTAGAGCCCAAGCATCAGCTTCTGCAGCGTGCTCTTGCCCGAACCGGTGCGGCCGATGATGACGACGCGTTCACCCGGCGCGATATGCAGCGAGACGTTGCGCAAAGCCGCTTCGCCCTGTTCGGGGTAGCTGAACGAGACGTCGCGGAACTCGATCTCGCCGCTCAGTTCCGGCCGGTGCACGAATGCCGTCGCGTCCGGGCGTTCGATCGGCTGCGCCATCATCCTGTCGAGTGTGGACAGTGCCATGCGCGCATTCTGGTACTGCATCAACAGTCCGACCGCCTGCGCCAGCGGCGCGATGGCGCGGCCACCGAGCATGCTGATGGCGATCAGCCCGCCCATGGTCAACAGGCGTTCCTGGATCAGGTAGACACCGGCGATCACCAGTGCGACGCTCACCACCTGCGTCACCGCCGCGGCTCCATTGCTCGCCGACGACGACAGCAGGCGCAACTGCACGCCACTGCGAGCGAGGAATGCCGTCGTCCGCTCCCACTTGTCCTGAACGACGCCTTCGGCACTCTGCGTCTTGATCGTTTCAAGCGCCGTCAGGCTCTCGATCAGTGCGGCATTGCGCTGCGCCGTGGCGCGGTAGGTCGTTTCAGCCAGTTCGTGCATCCGGTGCTGGACGAGATAAGCGTAGACCACGCGAACGATCAGACCAAGCAGCGGGATCAGGACCAGAGGCCAGGCAATCCAGACGATCAGCAGCAGGAAGATCAGCGCGAAGGGCAGATCGATCAACGCCGAGACGGTGGCCGAAGCGATGAAATCGCGAACCGACTCGAACGAACGCAGGTTGGCGGCGAAGGAGCCGACCGATGCCGGTTTGGTCTCGAGGCGCATGCCGAGAACCCGCTCCATGATCAGCGCCGACAGCTTGACGTCGATGCGGGCGCTGGCGAGGTCGATGAAACGGCCACGCAGCAGACGCAGCATGTAGTCCATGGCGATCACCAGGAGCACGCCCAGCGCCAGCATCCAGAGGGTGTCGGTGGCGTTGTTGGGAACGACGCGATCGTAGACGTTCATGACGAAGAGCGGCATCACGACGGCGAAGACGTTGACCAGCAACGCGGCACCGAGGACGTCGCGGTACAGGCCTCGCTGTTCGAGCAGGGCCCCCCAGAACCAGTGGCGATCCGCCACCTGGCCGACCTCCGGCGTACGGGCATCGAAGCTGAAGCGTGGCCGGGCAAAGATGGCGATGCCGAGATAGCGCTCGTTCAATGTTGCCCGTCGCAGCAGCACCTCTCCCTGCCCGGTCTCGGCGAAGAGCAGGCGAGCCGTCTCGCCGGCGTCGTCCCAACCGAGGAGAACACAGGCTTCGTCACCCTCGAGCAGCAGGATCACCGGCAGCAGGCTGCCATCGATGCGGTCGAGAGAGCGGCGGACGATCCGGCTGGCCATTCCCGCCCGTGACGCCGCGCGGGCAAAGAGCGAAGGCGTCAGCCGCTCGGCGCCCAGCGGCAGCCCGGCCGACAACGCTGCGCGTGTACTCGGTCGGCCATAGAGTCGCGTCAACTCGACGAGGCACGCCAACAACGGGTCGTGGTGCAGGAGATCCTCGCGCAGGCCAGCCGCGGAACGGCTCCTGCCGCCGCCGACAATTGCCTCCTCGCCGGGTGCGGCAGGCATCACGCCCGTTCCGGCCGCGGCATGAGCAACCGCGGCCTGCCACGCGGGGCGGCATGGTGACAGGTTGCCATCTGGATTGTTTCCTCCTCGTCAGACCACTGGACACGCGCTCGTGCCGGCATCTTAGCTTACGGCAGCGAGACTGCAATGCTTGAGGGTTGCGGTTGACGGCAACCCGCGAGTCCTGCGATGCTGCATTGCAGTACGTTAGAATGCGCCCTTTGGCAGCGGCTGGGAACATGCATGAACGCACGCCTGCGCGAGATTCCCTACAACTACACGTCGTTTTCCGATCGCGAAATCGTCATTCGCCTGCTCGGAGACGAAATGTGGGCACTGCTCGACGAGTTGCGCGCCGAGCGGATCACCGGCCGGTCGGCACGGATGCTCTACGAGGTGCTCGGCGACATCTGGGTGGTGCAGCGCAACCCCTACCTCGAGGACGATCTGCTCGCCAGTGGCGCGCGCCGCGAGGCGCTGGTCGAGGCGCTGCGCCATCGCCTGCGCGAGATCGAAAAGCGCCGGCACGGCAACAGTCGCGTGCAGCAACTGCTGGTCGCTGCCCGCCAGGCAGTGGATGACTTCGCACGGCACTTCGCCGAGACGGCCCGGCTGCGCGCCCGGGCCGCCCGCGTACTCGCCAGGCACACACGCCGCGACAACATCGCCTTCGACGGACTGGCGCGCGTTTCGCATGTGACCGACGCAACCGACTGGCGCGTCGAGTATCCCTTTGTCGTCCTCCATCCGGACAGCGAGGCGGAGATCGCGCCGCTGGTCCGTGACTGCATCGAACTCGGCCTGAGCATCATCCCGCGCGGCGGCGGCACCGGCTACACCGGCGGCGCGATTCCGCTGACACCGTTCGCAGCCGTCATCAACACCGAAAAACTGATCGACCTCGGCGCCGTCGAGGAGCTGACGCTGCCCGGCTGCGACCGGCCCTGCGCCACCATCCGCACCGGCGCCGGAGTCGTCACCGCCCGCGTCGCCGAGGCAGCGGCCGCTGCCGACCGCGTCTTTGCCGTCGACCCGACGTCGGCCGAGGCGTCGTGCATCGGCGGCAACATCGCGATGAACGCCGGTGGCAAGAAAGCCGTGCTCTGGGGCACCGCGCTCGACAACCTGGCCTGGTGGAAGATGGTCGATGCCACCGGGCACGAGGTGGAAATCACGCGCCTCGATCACAACCTGGGCAAGATCCACGAACAGGAACTGGTGCGCTTCGAGATCCGGCGCCTGCGGGGTGATGGACGGACCCCCTACGGCGAACCCGAAATCCTGGCGGTTCCCGGAGCGCAGTTTCGCCGCAGCGGTCTCGGCAAGGATGTCACCGACAAGTTCCTGGCGGGTCTGCCCGGGGTGCAGAAAGAGGGAACCGACGGCCTGATCGTCGCCGCCCGTTGGATCCTGCATCAGATGCCGCGGCACACGCGCACCGTCTGCCTGGAGTTCTTCGGCCAGGTGCGCGAGGCGGTGCCGGCGATCGTCGAGATCACGGATCACTTCAAGCCTGGCGGGGCCGGCAAGCAAAGCGGGGTCCTGCTCGCCGGCCTCGAACACCTCGACGAGCGCTACCTGCGCGCCGTCGGCTACGCCACCAAAGCCAAGCGCCGGGCGGAAACGGCCGGGCGGCCGAAAATGGTGCTGCTCGGCGACATCGTCGGCGACGATGAAGCGGCGGTGATGCGCGCCGCCTCGGAGGTCGTGCGGCTGTGCAACCTGCGCAGCGCCGAGGGCTTCATCGCCGTGGACGCCGAAACGCGGCGCAAGTTCTGGCTCGACCGCGCGCGCACCGCCGCCATCTCCCGTCATACGAACGCCTTCAAGCTGAACGAGGACGTGGTGATCCCGCTGCCGCGCATGGGTGAATACTGCGACGGCATCGAGCGCATCAACATCGAGCTGTCGCTGCGCAACAAGCTGGCCCTGTGCGATGCGCTGGAGCGTTTCCTGCGCGGCAGCCTGCCGCTGCATCAGGGCGACGCCGCCCTCGACGCGGAAGCGCTGGTCGGCGAGCGGCGAGGTGCCGCGCTCGAGGCGGTGAGCAACGTGCGCGGTCGCTGGCAATGGCTGCTCGACCACCTCGACCTGCCGCTGGCGGAAGCGGAAAAGCACTTCGACCGCCTCGGCATTCGCGCCGGACCGCTGCGCAACCGGGCACCGGCGGCAACACTCTTCCATCGCCTGCAGGACTACTCGGTGCGCGCTTCGTGGAAAACGGAGCTGAGGCCGCAGCTCACGGGAATCTTCGATGGCGTCGTCTATCGCCCGGTGCTCGAGGAGGTCGCGACGATCCAGCGCCGCGTGCTGCGCAGCCGCCTGTTCGTCGCCCTGCACATGCACGCCGGTGACGGCAACGTGCACACCAACATACCGGTCAACTCGGATGACTACGAGATGCTGCAGGCGGCCTACGCGGTCGTCGAACGCATCATGCACCTGGCGCGCGAACTCGACGGCGTCGTCTCCGGCGAGCATGGGATCGGCATGACCAAGCTGGAGTTCCTCAGCGACGCCGAGATGCAGCCGTTTCGCGACTACAAGTCGAGAGTCGATCCCGCCGGTCATTTCAACAAGGGCAAGCTGCTTCCCGGCGGCGACCTGAGCAGGGCGTACACACCTTCCTTCTCGCTGCTCGGCACCGAATCGCTGATCATGGAGCAGTCCGAGATCGGCAACATCGCGGCGATGGTCAAGGACTGCCTGCGCTGCGGCAAGTGCAAACCGGTGTGCTCGACGCACGTGCCGCGCGCCAACCTGCTCTACTCGCCGCGCAACAAGATCCTGGCGACTTCGCTGCTGATCGAGGCCTTCCTGTACGAGGAGCAGACCCGACGCGGCGTCTCGCTGCGGCATTTCGACGAGTTCAGCGACGTCGCCGATCACTGCACCATCTGCCACAAGTGCGTCAACCCGTGCCCGGTCGACATCGACTTCGGCAACGTCTCGATCAGCATGCGCAACCTGCTGCGCGAACAGGGACGGAAGAAGTTCGTCCCGGCCAAGGCGGCAGCGATGGCCTTCCTGACGATGAAGGATCCGTCGACGATCAAGCTCGTGCGCAAGCTGATGATCGACTGGGGCTACCGGGCACAGCGGCTGGCACATCGCGGCGCCGCCTGGCTGGGGCTGCTGCGGGCACAGACGCGGCAACCGCCGGCGACGCTGGGCGCGCCACCGCTGCGGTCGCAGATCATCCATTTCATCAACAAACCGATGCCCTCCGGTTTGCCGAAACGGACGGCGCGGGCACTCCTCGACATCGAGGACGACCGCATCGTACCGATCATCCGTGATCCGCGGAAGCTCGCTGCCGCCGACTACGACGGCGAGGCGGTGTTCTACTTCCCGGGCTGCGGCTCGGAGCGCCTGTTCTCGCAGGTCGGCCTGGCGACCCAGGCGATGCTCTGGGAGATCGGCGCCCAGACCGTCCTGCCCCCGGGCTACCTGTGCTGCGGCTATCCGCAGACTGCTGCCGGCGAAGCCGACCAGGGCCGGGCGATCACGACCGACAACCGGGTGCTCTTTCACCGCGTTGCCAACACACTGAATTATCTCGACATCAGAACGATCATCGTCTCCTGCGGCACCTGCATGGACCAGCTCGAGAAGTATCACTTCGAGCAGATTTTCCCCGGCTGCCGCCTGCTCGACATTCACGAGTACCTCTTGGAGAAAGGTGTCCGGCTCGATGGCATCGCCGGCAGCCGCTACCTGTACCACGATCCGTGCCACGCGCCGATGCGCACGCTGCCGGGAATCAAGGTCGTCAACCAGTTGATGGGGCAGGCGGTGGAACTCTCCGAGCGCTGCTGCGGCGAGTCCGGAACGCTGGCGGTGACACGCCCCGACGTGTCGACGCAGGTACGCTTCCGCAAGCAGGAGGAGATCGAAAAGGCTGCCGGCAGGCTGCGCAGTACGGGTTTCAGCGGCGAGGTGAAGATCCTGACGGCCTGCCCGTCCTGCCTGCAGGGATTGTCGCGCTACAACGGCGACGCCGGCACGGTGGCGGACTACATCGTCGTCGAGATCGTCCGCCGGCGGCTCGGTGAGGACTGGATGGCGCGCTACATCAGCGCTGCCGCCGCTGGCGGCATCGAGCGGGTCCTCCTCTAGCACCGGCGGCAGCCCGGTCCGCCACCGAGCACGCTTCTCCCCTCCCCCACCCTCCCTGCGACTCGCGGCCCCTGCGGCCCCCGCGAGCCAGTCCTCGCCGGCCCGACGCGGCGCTCGCAAGCACGGGCGGACGCCGCCGCAGGGCGTCATGCCCGACAACGCGTGAAATTTGCCGCAAAGCTGCCCCTGCCCGCTCCCAGTCCGTGACCTATTTCCTAACGCCGTGCGGCCTGCGTGCGTATCGTTCGCCTCAAACCGGCGCACGAGCGCCATCGGATCAATGAGGAGTCAGCAGGTGCTTGAACACCGAGTCGAGGATTGCGAGCTGTGCCAGTCACGTGGCGGAGAGGTGATCTGGGAGAGCGAGCTGTGTCGCGTCGTGGCCGTCGGCGATCCCGACTATCCCGGCTTCTGCCGCGTCATCCTCAACCGCCACGTGCGCGAAATGACCGATCTGAGCGAGGAGGAGCGGATACGCCTGATGCACGTGCTGTTTGGTGTCGAGAAAGCCATTCGTGCCCTCTACCAGCCCGACAAGATCAATCTCGCGAGCCTCGGCAACATGACCCCGCATCTGCATTGGCACGTGATCCCGCGCTGGCACGATGACAGGCACTTCCCGCATCCGGTCTGGGCAACGCCGCAGCGGCCGCAGGCGCCGCACCGCCGCGAGGTCGATGGGCATCACCTGGCGGATCAGATCATCAACGCATTGCGCACACGCTAGTCTTCAGGTCGTGGCGAAGAAAGGAGAGCACATCATGAACGCAGCCCTCGCGGAAGTCCGGACGGGGATGAGAATCGCCGACCTGCAAAGCGGGTTCGAGCTCCTTTCCCGCCTTCCCCTGGCCAACTCCGAGCGTGCCGAGGGCGAGATCAACCACTTCCTCGACAGCCTGTTGCAGAGCCCGCCGGCCGCCGACGTCTACCTGCAACTCCTCGAGCAGACGCGGATCTCGCTTTGCTTCATCGAGGAAGAACTCGCACGGCGCTATACGAACAAGGCGCTGCCCCTTGGTCGCAACGAGGAGGAGGCGTTCCGCCAAGTGGTCGGAACCTGGCTGAAGGCGGCGCGCGCCTACGCCCACTGCGCACAACTGCAGGGAGCGGCCGACAGCGCCGCGCACGCCGAGCGCCTGGCATTGATCCTGCACCGCTGCATCTACTACACGGGCATGGCGATCACCGAGCACTTCCGTGCCCGCCAGCAACTGCCGGCGGGTTTGTGGCTCAGCCTGCTGGGGTACTACGCCAGTGCCGAGGAATGGGGCATCGCAACGCTGCCGGTTGCCGACTCGCTCGACTGCCATGGTCGCAACACGCATTGCATGGCGGCCACCGTCGCCCTGCTGCTGCTCGACCTTGCCGGCCCCTACAGCCTGTCTACCATCGATCTCGGCCTCGTCCGCCGCTGGGCAAGCAACTGGGCACCACTGCTCAGTCTGCAGCCACCGGTCGATGGGGAACCGCTCCCGCCTCTGGTCGTCGACCTCATGCACGACGCTGGCCTGCAGAGCCCGCCCGCAGACCAGCGGACCGAACAGCTTCGCCGCCTCGACAGCTCTCGCCTGGCGATGCAGATCAGTGCCGCGAGGACGCAACTGCAACAGCGGATCGCGCCGGCACAGCTCGGCCTCGGCGAGGACTGCAGCAGCGCACAGTGCCAGCGCCTGCTCAACCGGCTGTACCGCCCGTGGTGCCTGCTGCGCTCCGGACGCCGCTTCCGCCGCCACGATGCCGCCGGTACCGCCACGGTCTGTACCGGCTTCGCCGGCATGCACTTCCACATCTCGGGCAGCGAGTTCAGTCAGCCGGAGAGTGGCAACGCCTATTCACGCCAGGATTTCGACAACCTTTTCGCTTTTCGCCACATGCTGGACCCGACGCAGATGCTGGAGGTCCGCCAGTCCCAACTGGGACTCCACCTCGAGAACTGGAGCGTCCTCGATCAATGTGCCAACGGCTTCCGCATGTTGCGCTCGCTCGCCGGTGGCCGGATCGAGGCGGGTCAGCTGCTTGCCCTCTGCCCGCACGATGGTCATTCGTACTTGCTGGCGCAGGTCGTATGGCTGATGCAGGAGAGCGATGGCAACCTGACGGTTGGCGTTGCTGCGCTGCCGGGCAAACCGCGGGCCATCGCCGCCCGCATGCTGGGTATCGATGCCGACGCGTCGGCCCTCTTCAGCCGTGCCTTCCTGCTGCCTGCGTTGCCGGTGATGGGTTCGGAGCCGACCCTGATCATTCCCCGCGGGTGGTATCGCCCGCAGCGGGTGCTCGAGGTCTACGACCAGGGCATGACGCGCGTGCGGCTGCAGCACGTGGCCGGCGATGGACCCGATTTCGAGCGGGTAAGCTTCGTCAGCTTCTAGCGTCGGCAGCACGGTACGCGCGGGTCGCCGGCGACGACGCGCCCGTACCGTGCTGCCGTGCTGGCGTCCCGGCGACAGCCGGGACGCCAGCTTTTGCGTTATGATGTCGCGTCGCCAATCCTTACCGAGACAGCAATGGCTGGCCTGGACGCAAGCACCAGAATCCCGACCGAGATCAAGCTGCACCAGAAATCGCGCCTGCTGGAAGTGAGCTTCGATGGCGGCGAGAGCTTCCAGTTGAGCTACGAGTTCCTGCGTGTCTTCACGCCGTCGGCGGAAGCGCGGGGCCATGGACCGGGGCAGGAGGTGCTGCAGGTCGGCAAGCGCGATGTGGACATCGAGCGAGTCGAGTCCGTCGGCAACTACGCCATCCGGCCGATATTCTCCGACGGACACGACAGCGGACTCTACTCGTGGGACCTGCTCTACAACCTGGGCAGGAATCATGACGCGCTCTGGCAGGCCTACCTGGATCGTCTGCAACTTGCCGGAGCGAGCCGCGATGCCCCGGGGCAGGCAGCACCGCTTGCCGTCAAGGCGCATGGCGGCTGCCAGAAGTCCTGACGACGATCGCGTTCCGGAAAGCGGACGATGATAAGCGACAGAAACACGACCCACTTCGGCTATCGGGAGATCGCCGAAGACGAGAAGGCTCGGCACGTCGCGGATGTGTTCGACTCCGTCGCCGACCGCTACGACCTGATGAACGACCTGATGTCGGCAGGACTGCACCGACTCTGGAAAGCGTTTGCGATTGCCAAGAGCGGAGTGCGACCCGGCTGGCGGGTACTCGACGTCGCCGGAGGCACCGGCGACCTGGCGCTGGCATTCGCCAGGAAACTGGGCGACCACGGGCAGATCTGGCTGACCGACATCAACCACGCGATGCTGGCGCGGGGCCGCGACCGCCTCTGCGACAAGGGCTTCATCGTCCCAGTGGCGCAGTGTGATGCCGAGAGGCTGCCGTTTCCGGATGAGCATTTCGATTGCGTGACGGTCGCCTTCGGTCTGCGCAACATGACGCACAAGGATCTGGCCCTGGCAGAGATGCGGCGCGTGCTGCGGCCGGGCGGGCGACTGCTCGTGCTGGAATTCTCCCAGGTCTGGAAGCCGCTGGCACCAGCCTACGACTTCTACTCATTCAAGCTCATCCCGCGCCTCGGCCAGATGGTCACCGGTGACGAGGCGAGCTACCGCTACCTTGCGGAATCGATACGCGTCCACCCCGACCAGCGGGCGCTCAAGGAACTGATGGAACAGGCCGGACTGGAACAGGTCGAGTACTTCAATCTGGCACTCGGTGTCGTGGCGCTGCACCGCGGCTTCAAGTTCTGAAGCTGGCCGCTGCGCGATGTTCGCCCGGGCCGCGGTGCCTTTCGCCAACCACCTGCTGGCAGCCGACGATTGGGCACGTGCGCGTCTCGCCGCCTTTGCCGGCAAGACCGCGAGCCTGCGGCTGGGTGGGCGCGAGTTGCTGCGAGTGGCCATCGACGAACAGGGGCTCCTGCAGCAGGAGGCGCCCGGAACGACAGCAACGGTGAGCATCGAGTTCCCCGGCGATACGCCGGCGCGTCTGCTTGCCGACCGCGCTGCGCTGTTCTCGGCGGCAACGATCGCCGGCTCGGCCGATCTGGCGCAGACCCTCGGCCTCGTGTTTGGCAACCTGCGCTGGGATGTCGAAGAGGACCTGTCACACCTCGTCGGCGACGTCGTCGCCCGCCGCAGCCTGCAACTGGCCGGGCGAATCGCCGGCTGGCACTGGCAAGGGGCGAACAAACTGGCGTTCGCCGTCGCCGAGTACCTGACCGCCGAGGCGGCGGAGATCGCCGGCCGCAAGAAAATCGAGGGCTTCTGCGACCAGGTCGATAGGGTCCGTGACGACCTCGCGCGCCTGGAAAAGCGGCTGGCACGTCTGGAAGCGAGCCGCCCGACGCCTTGAACAGAAAAGGGCAGCCTCGCTGTGACGGCTGCCCCTGATGCCCTGCTGTCGGCGACAGCAACCGCTGCTAGTGGCGGTTGCGCAGTTTCTTGATGGCCTGCAACTGGGCGACCGCCTGGGCCAGTTCCGCTTCCGCCGTCGCCAGATTGATGTCCGATGTGCGATCGCGCAGCGCCTCTTCCGCCCGACGCTTGGCTTCCGCCGCTTTTGCTTCGTCAAGGTCGTGCGCCCGGATGGCCGTGTCGGCAAGAACGGTGATCAGTTCCGGCTGCACTTCCAGCATGCCGCCCGAAACGTACACCAGCTCATATTCGTCGCGATCCGGTATTTTCAGACGGACGGTGCCCGGCTTGATGCGCGTCAGCAGCGGGGTGTGCCTTGGGTAGATGCCCAGCTCGCCGGCCTCGCCGGGAAAGACGGCAAAATCGGTCTGGCCGGAGAAGATCAGTTCCTCGGCGCTGACGACGTCCACATGTACTCTGATTGCCATGGTAGTTCCTTGCTGGGTCGTGCCGCCGGTTGGAAAGACCCAGAGGCACGACGTTGCTTGATTGGCGCCTTAGAGGGTCTTGGCCTTCTCGAAGACCTCTTCGATGCCGCCCACCATGTAGAAGGCCTGTTCCGGAATGTTGTCGCACTCGCCGTCGACGATCATCTTGAAGCCCTTGATCGTGTCCTTGAGCGAAACGAACTTGCCCGGCGAGCCGGTGAAGACCTCGGCGACGTGGAACGGCTGCGACAGGAAACGCTGAATCTTGCGTGCGCGATATACCGCCAGCTTGTCCTCCGGCGACAGCTCGTCCATACCGAGAATCGCGATGATGTCGCGCAGCTCCTTGTACTTCTGGAGGGTCATCTGCACCGCACGGGCGACGGCATAGTGCTCCTCGCCGACCACCTGCGGGTCGAGCTGGCGCGAGGTCGAGTCGAGCGGGTCGACAGCCGGGTAGATACCGAGTGAGGCGATGTCGCGCGACAGCACGACGGTCGAGTCGAGGTGGAGGAAGGTGGTCGCCGGCGACGGGTCCGTGAGGTCGTCGGCTGGCACGTAGACGGCCTGGATCGAGGTGATCGAACCGACCTTGGTCGAAGTGATGCGCTCCTGCAGACGACCCATCTCTTCCGCCAGAGTCGGCTGATAACCCACGGCAGAAGGCATCCGGCCGAGCAGCGCCGAGACTTCGGTACCCGCCAGGGTGTAGCGGTAGATGTTGTCGACGAAGAAGAGGATGTCGCGGCCGTCATCGCGGAAGCGCTCGGCCATCGTCAGACCCGTCAGGGCGACGCGCAGGCGGTTGCCCGGCGGCTCGTTCATCTGGCCGAAGACCATCGCCACCTTGTCGAGAACGTTCGACTCCTTCATCTCGTGATAGAAGTCGTTGCCCTCGCGCGTGCGCTCGCCGACGCCGGCGAAGACCGACAGGCCCGAGCGTTGCTTGGCGATGTTGTTGATCAGCTCCATCATGTTCACGGTCTTGCCGACGCCGGCGCCACCGAACAGGCCGACCTTGCCGCCCTTGGCGAAGGGGCAGACGAGGTCGATGACCTTGATGCCCGTTTCGAGCAGGTCAACCGACGGCGACAGCTCGTCGAATTTCGGCGCCAGCTGGTGGATCTCACGCCGCTCATCGGTGGCGATCGGACCGGCCTCATCGATCGGCCGGCCGAGAACGTTCATGATGCGGCCGATGGTCGCGTTGCCGACCGGCACGGCGATTCCGCTGCCGGTGTTGTTGACCTTCATGCCGCGGCGCAGTCCGTCCGACGACCCCATGGCGATCGTACGGACGATGCCATCACCGAGCTGCTGCTGCACTTCGAAGACCAGATCGGTCTCGCACATGTCGGACTCTTCCGCCTTGTCGAGCTGCAGCGCGTCGTAAATCTTGGGCATTGCGTCACGCGGGAACTGGATATCCACCACGGCGCCGATACACTGAACAACGTTTCCTTGACTCATCGTCGTATCCCTATACAAAAAACAGATTATCCGTGGTCAGACAGCCGCTGCGCCGCCGACGATCTCCGACAGCTCTTTGGTGATCGCTGCCTGGCGAGCCTTGTTGTAAACCAGTTTCAGCTCGCTGATGACGTTCTTTGCGTTGTCCGAAGCCGACTTCATCGCGACCATGCGGGCGCTCTGTTCGGAAGCCATGTTCTCGGCAACGGCCTGATAGATCATCGCCTCGACATAGCGCACGAGCAGATCGTCGATGACCGTCTTGGCGTCCGGTTCGTAGAGGTAGTCCCAGCGGTTGCCCTGGCCACCGACCAGATCACCGGCCAGTGGCAGCAACTGGTAGAGCGTCGGCTCCTGCTTCATGGTGTTGATGAAGCGCGTGAAGGCGATGTAGAGAACGTCGATGTCGCCTTTCATGTAGGCGTCGAGCTGCACCTTGACCGGGCCGATGAGTCGCTCCAGGTGCGGGGTATCGCCAAGGCCGGTGAGCTGCGACACGATGCTGGCTCCGGCGCGCTGCATGAAGCCCAGCCCCTTGTTGCCGATCGCCGTCACCCGCAACTTCTTGCCTTCGGCGTCCCACTCCTTCATCCGGGTCAGGGCAAGGCGCAGCACGTTGGTGTTGAGGCCACCGCAGAGGCCCTTGTCGGACGTGATGGCAATCAGGCCGACCGACTTCACCTGCTCGCGCACCGTCAGGAAGGGGTGCCGGTAGTCGGTCAGGGCGTGCGAGAGATTGCCGGCAACCTGCCGGATCTTTTCGCCATAGGGGCGCGCTGCCCGCATCCGGTCCTGCGCCTTGCGCATCTTGGATGCGGCCACCATCTCCATGGCCTTGGTGATCTTGCGCGTACTCTCGACGCTCTTGATCTTGGTGCGGATTTCCTTGCCGCTGGGCATGGCGATCTCCTCGCTCGATCAGGCCAGGTTGGCCTTGAATTCCTCAATCGCCTTGCTCAGCTTCTGCTCTGCGTCGGCGTCAAGATCCTTGGTCGTCTCGATCTTCGTGATCAGGTCGGGGTACTTCTGCTTGACGAAGCCGTGCATCTGCTTCTCGGTGGCAAGTGCCTTCTTGACCTCGACATCGTCGAAGTAGCCCTTGTTGACCGCATGCAGCGTGATCGCCATTTCGGAGATGGTAAGCGGCGAGTACTGCGGCTGCTTCATCAGTTCGGTCACCAGTCGGCCACGGTCAAGCTGCTTGCGGGTGGCCTCGTCGAGATCCGACGCGAACTGGGCGAAGGCAGCAAGTTCGCGATACTGGGCCAGCGCCAGCCGCACGCCACCACCCAGTTTCTTGATCACCTTCGTCTGCGCCGCACCGCCGACCCGTGACACCGAGATGCCCGCGTCGATGGCGGGCCGGATGCCGGAGTTGAAGAGGTCGGTGTCGAGGAAGATCTGGCCGTCGGTAATCGAGATCACGTTCGTCGGCACGAAGGCGGAAACGTCGCCGGCCTGTGTTTCGATGACCGGCAGAGCGGTCAGCGAACCGGTCTTGCCCTTGACTTCACCGTTGGTGAACTTTTCGACCCATTCTTCGGAAACGCGCGCCGCGCGTTCGAGCAAGCGGGAGTGCAGGTAGAAGACGTCACCCGGATAGGCCTCGCGACCCGGCGGCCGGCGCAACAGCAGCGAGACCTGGCGGTAGGCCCACGCCTGCTTGGTCAGGTCGTCGTAGATGATCAGCGCGTCCTGGCCGCGATCACGGAAGTACTCGCCCATCGTGCAGCCCGAGTAGGGTGCAATGTACTGCAGCGCCGCCGATTCGGAAGCGGTCGCGGCGACGATGATCGTGTACTCCATCGCGCCGTTCTCTTCGAGCTTGCGAACGACGTTGGCAACGGTCGAGGCTTTCTGCCCGACCGCAACGTAGATGCAGATCAGGTCCTGGCCCTTCTGGTTGATGATCGTATCGACGGCAACTGCTGTCTTGCCGGTTTGCCGGTCGCCGATGATCAGTTCGCGCTGGCCACGGCCGATCGGCACCATCGCGTCGATCGACTTGAGACCGGTCTGCACCGGCTGCGACACCGACTTGCGCCAGATGACGCCAGGTGCGACCTTCTCGATCTTGTCGGTCAGCTTGGCGTTGATCGGGCCCTTGCCGTCGATCGGCTGCCCGAGCGAGTTGACCACGCGGCCGAGAAGTTCCGGGCCGACCGGCACCTCGAGAATGCGGCCCGTCGTCTTGACGGTATCGCCTTCACTGATCTGGTCGTATTCACCGAGAACGACGGCGCCGACCGAATCGCGGTCGAGGTTCAGAGCCATGCCGAAGGTATTGCCCGGGAATTCGAGCATCTCTCCCTGCATGACGTCGGTCAGGCCGTAGACACGGCAGATGCCATCGGTCACCGAAACGACGGTGCCCTGGGTGCGCAGATCGGCGCTGACCGCAAGATTCTCGATCTTGCTCTTGATCAGTTCGCTGATTTCGGAAGCATTCAACTGCATGGAAATTCTCCTAGTTCTTGAGCGCCAACCGCAGGCTCTCGATCTTTCCGAGCACGGAGGTATCGAGCACCTGGTCGCCAACCACAATCTTGACGCCGCCGATCAGCGATTGATCGACGACCACTTCGGCAGTCAGCCGGGTCTTGAAGCGTGCTTCCAGGTCGCTGACCAGAGTCTTGCGCTGCTGCTCGTCAAGCGGGAAAGCGCTGTAGATCGTGGCTTCCTTGACACCTTCCTGCGCCGCTCTGAGCCCTTCGAAGAGACCGGCGATTTCCGGCAGCGCGGCAAGCCGCTCGTTGCTGGCGAGGACGTCGATCAGATTGGCCTCGCCACCTTCCAGCGCCTTGCCGATCAGCGACTTGAAGAGGGCACTCTTCTGCCGCGCCGACAGTTCGGGATTGCCGATGCACACGCGCATCCGTTCATCCGAGGCGATTGCGGAAAGCAGCGACAGCCGCTCGGACCAGGCTGCCAGCGCCTTGTTCTCCAGCGCCATGCGGAAGACCGCCTCCGCGTAGGGACGCGCGATGGTAACGAGTTCGGCCATGATCTCAGAGTTCCTGCTTGAGTGCGGTCAGCATCTCGGCATGGGCCTTGGCATCGACCTCACGCTTCAGGATTTGCTCGGCGCCCGCCACCGCCAGGTCGGCGACCCGGCCGCGCAACTCTGCCCTGGCCTGCTCGACCTGCTGCGCAATCTCCGCCTTGGCCGCGACAACGACCTTGTCGGCCTCGACCTTGGCCGTGAGCTTGGCTTCCTCGACCATCTGTGCGCCGCGCTTTTCGGCTGCTGCGATGATCTCGGCAGCCTTCGCCTTGGCATCGCGCAGGGCATCGGCGGAACGCTTGCCGGCCAGCTCGAGTTCGTGCTTGCCGCGCTCACCGGCAGCAAGCCCGTCAGCAATCAGTTTTTGGCGATCAGCCATGGCCTTCGCCAGCGGTGGCCAGACGTACTTCATCGTGATCCAGATGAAGACGGCGAACCAGATCGCCTCGCCAATCAGCGTTGCGTTGATGTTCACGCTAACCTCCTGTCAAAAGTTAGTCCGCAAGGAGTAGCGATCAGCCCTTGACGACGGCGATGAAGGGGTTGGCAAACAGCAGGAAGAGCGCGATACCGACGCCGATCATGGTGACCGCGTCAAGCAGACCAGCAACGATGAACATCTTGACCTGGAGAGTCGGGATCATTTCCGGCTGCCGGGCAGCACCTTCGAGGAAGCGGCCACCGAGCAGACCAAAACCGATGGCGGTACCCAGAGCACCCGCGCCGATCAGAATGGCGACGGCGATGGCGGTGTTACCAAGCAACATTGACAGAGCAGCTTCCATTAGTCTCTCCTAGTAAGACATGCTAAATGGGTTAAACGGGGACAACGTGAATCAAACGGGCGATCGGGGCAGTGCAATCGGGACGCTAGCCATGGGACTCGCTGGCCATCGACATGTACACGATGGTGAGCATCATGAAGACGAAGGCCTGCAGCGTGATGATCAGGATGTGGAACAGGGCCCACGGCAGGGCGAGCGGCAACTGCCAGAGACCGAGCAGGGCGATGAGGATGAACACCATCTCGCCGGCGTACATGTTGCCGAACAGACGCAGCGAGAGCGAGATCGGCTTGGCGATGTCCTCGATGAGGCGGAAGAGCAGGTTGACCGGCGCCAACTTGGCGCCGAACGGCACCGTGAAGACCTCGTGCATGAAGCCACCGAAGCCTTTCACCTTGAAGCCCATGACGATCATGACGACGAAAACGCTCAGCGACATGCCGAAGGTCAGGTTCGGGTCGGTGGTCGGGACGACCTTGAAGTAGGGGACTCCCGCCACGCCGAGCAGCATCGGCACGAAATCGACCGGGATCAGGTCCATGGCGTTCATCAGCAGCACCCAGACGAAGATCGTGATCGCCATCGGCGTCACCAGCGGGCTCTTGCCGTGATAGGTATCCTTGACCTGCTGATCGATGAACGAGACCAGCATCTCGACGAAGGCCTGCATCTTGCCCGGAACGCCCGGCGTCGCACGGCTCGCCAGCTTGGCCATGCCGAGGAAGGCAACCAGGCCGAGCAGACCGGAGACGATCAGCGAATCGAGATGAAGGGTCCAGAATCCTTGACCGACGGTCAGGTTGGTCAGGTGGTGAACGATGTAAGCACTCGATGTGAGCGGTTCGCCCGAAGCCATGAATTCCCCCTGTTCGACTATTGCTGCCGCAGCAGCGCCATCCAGTAAACGACAATCGTTGCCGCATAGGCCAGGAAGAGCGGCAAGGCGGCGAGCTGCGCATAGGCCTTGAAGACCAGTGCAAACAGCAGCAGGCTCACAGCGAACTTGTAGGCCTCGCCAGCCACCTGCGCACTGAAGGCCTTGCGTGCGTCCGCCGCAGTGTTCCCTGATGGCCGCAAGGCCCGCCACGCGTAGGCGAAAGCGCTTGCCATGGCGATGCCACCACCGAGCATTGCGGAAACGGCCGCATGCAGACCTGCAAACAGTCCAGCCGAGGCAGCCGCCGCCAAAGTAAGCAGAAACTGGCAGCGGAGGATCCAGCGGACCTGCGGATGCACAGCTAGCCCCTCCAAAACGTTCGCAGGATACCAGACTCGCAAAGAGGAATCAAACCGCACATGCAAAAAAGTTTGAATTCCTTGATGGAATCTGGCTTGCAGCCCTGTTCGGCAGCCTTCGCAGCGGCCCTCATGGTGCACCGCATTAATGACGCAGGCGTTGCAGGATACCCTCGAGCTGATCGAGATCCCCGAAGTCGATCAGTATCTTGCCGGCACCCTTCCGGTTGGCGCGGATCGCGACCTGGGCGCCGAGCAGGTCGGCCAGATCGTCCTGCAATCGCAGCAGGTCGCGGTCCGGCCGCACCGTCGTGACCGCCTTCGGCGGCTGCAGCGCGTGCTGCACGAGGCGCTCCGTCTCCCGCACCGACAAGCCCTTGTGCACCACCCGCTGCGCCAGTTGCACCTGCAGCGCGCCGGCCAGCGGCAAGAGGGCGCGCGCATGGCCCATGTCGATCTCGCCCTGCAGCAACAGTTCCTGCACCGGTGGCGCCAGCTGCAGCAGCCGCAGCAGGTTCGACGCCGCCGGTCGCGACCGACCGACTGCATCGGCGGCCTGCTGGTGGGTCATCGAGAACTCGTCGATCAGCCGCTGCAGGCCGAGCGCCTCTTCGAGCGGGTTGAGGTTCTCGCGCTGGATGTTCTCGATCAGCGCCATCGCCAGCGCCGCCTCGTCCGGGATCTCCCGGATCAGCGTCGACACCTCGCTCAGGCCAGCCATCTGCGCCGCCCGCCAGCGCCGCTCGCCGGCGATGATCTCGTAGCGCTCGTCGGCGATCGGGCGGACGAGAATCGGCTGCATCAGCCCCTGCGCGCTGATCGAGGCCGCCAGCTCCTCGAGCGAGGCGGCATCCATGCGTGTCCGCGGCTGGTACTTCCCAGGCTGGATGACGCCGACCGGCAGCGTCCGCTGCTGCTCGCGGTTCGGCGCCTCGTCGCCGGCCAGCAGCGCATCGAGTCCGCGTCCCAGCCCCTTCGGTTTCATGGCCGTGCTCCGGCAGCAGCGGGCGCAGCCGTGGCTGTGGCCGCCTGGTCACGATGCCGCGCCAGCGTTTCGTGTGCCAGCGCGAGATAGGCCTGCGCGCCCTTCGAAGCGCGGTCGAAGGCAATCACCGGCTTGCCGTGTGAGGGCGCTTCGGCCAGCCTGACGTTGCGCGGGATGATCGTGCGATAGACCTTGCTGCCGAAGTGGCTCTCGAGTTCGCGGGACACCTGCTGCGTCAGCGTCGAGCGGGGGTCGAACATCGTCCGCAACAGGCCCTCGATCTCCAGCACCGGATTGAGATGCGCGCGCACCTTCTTCAGCGTCGCGACGAGGTCGGTCAGGCCCTCGAGGGCGTAGTACTCGCACTGCATCGGGATCATCACCCGATCGGCGGCCACCAGGCCATTCACCGTCAGCATGTTGAGCGCCGGCGGACAATCGAGGAGGATGAAGTCGTAGCTGCCGCGGACCGCCGCCAGCGCCTCGCGCAGGCGATACTCGCGCCGGACGAGGTCGATGAGGTCGATTTCGGCGCCGGCGAGTTCGCGATTCGCCGGCAGCAGATCGAAAGCGAAATCGGTTCGCAGGCAGGTGTCCGGCAACATCGAGCGCCCGATCAGCACCTGGTAGACGGTCGGCATCGCTTCCCGCTTGACGATGCCGCAACCGGTGGTCGCGTTGCCCTGCGGATCGAGGTCGATCAGCAGCACCCGCCGCGCGAGCTCGGCCAGACAGGCGGCGAGGTTGACGGCGGTCGTCGTCTTGCCGACACCGCCCTTCTGATTGGTCACTGCGAGCACTGTTGCCAACTTCACTCTCCCCTGCACGCTGCTGCGTCACTCTCGATCACCACCAGATGGCGCTCGCCCTCGACCCCAGGCACTGGCAGGCGATGCACGCCTGCCAGCCTGACACCGGCCGGCAGGCGCGCGATCTCGTCATCGGGCCACCGCCCCTTCATCGCCAGCCAGCGCCCGTCCGGCCGCAGCAGGTGGCGTGAGGACGAGACGAGCGTGCCGAGGTCGGCAAAGGCGCGCGCAGTGATCACGGCAAAGCGTACGGTCGGTTGGCAGGCCTCCACTCGCCCACAGTGTACGGCAATATTGCCCAGTGCCAGCTCGATCACCGCCTGCTGCAGAAAAGCCGTCTTCTTCGAGTTGCTGTCGATGAGGACGACCTGCAGCTCCGGGCGGGCGATCGCCAGCGGGATTCCCGGCATGCCGCCGCCGCTGCCGACGTCAAGCAACGGCGTCCCGTCGACGAAGGGCAGCACCGCCAGCGAATCGAGGAGATGATGGCTGACCGCCCGCGACGAGTCGGCGATGGCGGTCAGGCGGTAGACCCTGTTCCACTTCTCGAGCAGCTGCAGGTAGTCGAGCATCTTCTGCCGTGCCGGCGGCGCGAGTTCGACACCGAGGCAGGCGGCGCCCTCTGCCAGTTGCTCCGCCAGGATCATCGGGCAGAGCCGGAACGTCGTTGTCCGCCGGCAGCCGGTTGCGCGCGCTTCAGGCGGACGAGCAGGATGGAGATCGCCGCCGGCGTCACGCCCTGGATACGCGACGCCTGACCGAGCGTCTGCGGCCGCTGCTGCTGCAGCTTGTCGCGCACCTCGCGCGACAACCCGCCGACCTCGGAAAAATCGAAATCGTCGGGAAAACGCAGCTCCTCGCTCGCCAGGTTCCTCGCCACCTCGTCCTCCTGGCGCTCGATGTAACCCTGGTAGCGCGCCTGGATCTCGACCTGCTCGACGACCTGCGGCTCGTCCAGGCCGGCATCGACGGCGACGCCGTCCACGCGCAGCGTCATCAGTGCTCGGTAGCCGACATCCGGCCGCCGCAGCAGTTCGTGCAGCGTGTATTCGTGCTCGAGGGGCTTGCCGAAAACGCGCAACGCGTCCCCGTCGGCCAGCCTGGCGGGATGGACCCAGGTGGACCGCAGACGTTCCTGTTCGCGGGCGACGGCCTCCCGCTTGGCGTCGAAGGCCGCCCAGCGCCGGTCGTCGACCAGCCCCAGCCGACGCCCGACCTCGGTCAGCCGCAGGTCGGCATTGTCCTCACGCAGTGACAGCCGATACTCGGCGCGGCTGGTGAACATGCGGTAGGGTTCGGAAACGCCGCGGGTGATCAGGTCGTCGGCCAGCACCCCGAGGTAGGCCTCGTCGCGACGCGGCGTCCACGCCTCCTTCTCCTGCACCTGCAGCGCGGCGTTGGCGCCAGCGAGCAAACCCTGCGCTGCCGCCTCCTCGTAGCCGGTGGTGCCGTTGATCTGGCCGGCGAAGAACAGGCCGACGATGGCGCCGGTCTCGAGCGAGGCACGCAGGCGCCGCGGGTCGAAGTAATCGTATTCGATCGCGTAGCCCGGGCGCAGGATGTGGCAGCGCTCGAGGCCTCGGATCGAACGCACGATCGCCAGCTGCACGTCGAACGGCAGGCTGGTCGAGATCCCGTTCGGGTAGATCTCGTTCGTCTCCAGGCCTTCCGGCTCGAGAAAGACGTTGTGGCTGTCCTTGCTCGCGAAGCGGTGGATCTTGTCCTCGATCGACGGGCAGTAACGCGGCCCGACCCCCTCGATGACCCCGGTGTACATCGGCGAGCGGTCGAGGTTGGCGCGGATGATGTCGTGCGTCTGCCGGTTGGTGGCAGTGACCCAGCACGGCAGCTGGCGCGGATGCTGGTTCGCCTCGCCGAGAAAGGAGAAGACCGGCAGCGGATCGTCCGAATGCTGCTCGGCCATCACCGCGAAGTCGATCGTCCGCCCATCGAGCCGCGGCGGCGTGCCGGTCTTCAGCCGACCGACCGGCAACTGCAGCTCGCGCAGCCGTGCCGCCAGCGACAGCGAAGGCGGGTCACCCATGCGCCCGCCGCTGAGGTTCTCCAGGCCGACATGGATCAGTCCGTTGAGGAAGGTGCCGGTCGTCAGGACCACTGCGCGCGCCGGAAAACGGACGCCGAGCTGGGTGACGACGCCCGCCACGCGCCCGTTCTCGAGCAGCAGATCGTCGCAGGCCTGGGCGAAGATCGTCAGGTTGTCCTGCCTCTCCAGCCGGCGGCGAATCGCCTGCCGATAGAGCACACGATCGGCCTGCGCGCGCGTCGCGCGCACCGCCGGCCCCTTGCTGGCATTGAGGACGCGAAACTGGATCCCGGCCTCGTCGGTCGCCGCCGCCATCGCCCCGCCCAGGGCATCGACTTCCTTCACCAGGTGCCCCTTGCCGATGCCGCCGATCGATGGATTGCAGCTCATCGCACCGAGGGTCTCGAGGTTGTGCGTCAGCAACAGCGTCTTCACGCCCATGCGCGCGGCAGCCAGCGCCGCCTCGGTGCCGGCATGGCCGCCACCAACGACGATGACATCAAAACGGTCGGGAAAGAGCATCGGCTGGCCGCGGTTCGAGGGCGCAATGGAAGGTGCGGGAGCGCGCGATTCTACGCCACTTCGCAGCCGGCAAACAGCCTCCCCCGCCGACACGGCGGCAGCGTCGCGCCGGCGATGGCCGCTGCCGTTCCTGGTGCAGGCGTACAACGGCAACGGGCGCCGAAGCGCCCGTCTTGAAGACACGGAAGGTGTGCCGGTGATCAGAAGCTGTGGCGGATACCAGCACCCAGGGTGTAGTTGCTCTCGCCGAGTGCGCCAATGCCGACACCATCACCTGCGACCTGCGTCTGCACAGGAACCGAGAAGCGGTCGTTGTCGAAATAGGTGTAGGCAGCGTAGATGGCGGTGCGCTTCGACAGGTTGTACTGGTACATCGCGCCCCAACCCCAGCTGTCACCGTCAGGAAGGTTGCGGTTGTCGACCGACAGCTTGCCGTAGCTGATGCCGAAGACGCCGTTGCCCAATGGTGCGCTGAGGCCGACGGTCCAGATATTGTTGTCGCTGACCAGCGCCGAACGATTCTGGTTGTTCAGGGCCTGATAGCTGGCATAAGCCTTGACCACCTTGAAATCGAAGCTGCCGCCGACATACCACTCGTTGATGTCGTCACCCTCACCAACCACCGCCGGCAAGGTCAACTTGACGTTCTGGCGACTCTGGTAGACCGCGTCGAGATTGATGGGGCCATTGGCGTAATTGAGGCCGAGGCCGATCTTGCCGTTGTCGGTCGTCGAGACGAAGTCACTGTTGTACGTGCCGAACTGATCCCGGGTTTCGCCGAAACCATAGATGGCGCTGGCGGTGAAGCCGGCCATGCTGTTGCTGGTGTAGGTGATGGCGCTGTTGTAACGCGCCGGGCTGTTCGGGGTGATCGAGTTGCCCGCATAGACGCTGAGGCTCGACTGAACGCTCATGTCGGTTGCTTCGAGGGCATCGTTGTTGGCGGTGGCGTTGAAGCCCGGAGCGTACTGCCGACCGAGTGCCACGGTACCCCAGTTGCCCGACAGGCCGACGAACTGCTGGCGCGCATTCAGGCCGCTGGTGCCGATGCCCTCGTTGTTGTCCAGGTGCAGACCGTACTCGAGCGTGAACACAGCCTTCAGGCCGTTGCCCAGGGCCTCTTCACCCTTGAAACCAAGGCGGTTGCCCGCCGTTCCGCCGCCACCGTTGAGACCGCTGAACTTGTTGGTGCCGCCGCCGATCCCCGCCTTGCCCTGGCTGTACACGTACATGTTGTCGAGCACACCGTACATGGTGACGTTGGTCTGCGCAACGGCAACGCCTGAAGCGAGGCTGGCTACGGCCAAGGCGATGATTTTCTTGTTCATGAGATCCACTCCAATAGGTCAATTAGGAAAATCCGGACTGATTTCTCTCACCAGCGCGGGCACCTCAGTTGCCTGGACGCCCACTGTTCTTGGATTGCATGGTGCAATTCTGGCAGCGGGGCGATGGATCGGCAAGCTGCCAGTGCCGCTTTCGGGCTTCCTGAAGACGAGTGTTGCGTTTTCGTCACACTCGCTCCGGCGTGCGGTCGGCGCGGCGGACTCGTGCAGTGTGGAAGAGGGCAGGCCGCCCTCGGGGCGCGTCGGTTGGCGCCGGCTGCGGCGGTATCAACTGACGGGCGCACTCCCGGCCGGATCGGCATAGGGGCGGTCAGATTACCTGACCGTTCCCCTGCCACACCACCCGGCATGCGGGTCCGCACCGGGCGGTTCAAGTAGTTGAGGTTATGAGAGACGCGGCACGCCGAGTCGGTCGAAGTAA
>JAGFNJ010000062.1 GCA_017592775.1 Candidatus Accumulibacter conexus
GGCGTCGGCTAACGCCGCGAACTCGCACCAATGACGTGTCGGTCATCTCGGCGTCGCCGTTCACCTTGTAGCGCATCGTCGTTTCTTCAGGAACACCTGGCCCGCGCGCGGGGTTGGGTTGCTCAGAGAGCTTTGATTTCCTGGTGCTGATGCGCCTGCGCGCACAGGTCGAAGCAGTGCGCGAGGGACGCCAGCCGGACAACTACATCGCCCTCGAACGGCTCAACACGATGGAGCTGGGTCGACTGCAACTGGCGCTCAAGGGCGTCGAGAACTTCCAGGAATTCATCAAGCGTCACTTCGCCCTGCATCTGCTGCGCTGACCCGCAGCCGCGATGCCCAACCTTCAGAAGATTCCGGCGTCGACATCGTCGTCCTTCTTGACGCCCGGCTTGCGTCCGCGCGCCGGAGTCGGCGGATCGCACGACAGACGACAACTGATCCCTTCGATCTTGCGGCCCTCGATGAAGCGGGTGACCCGGCAGCAGATCACGTCTCCCGACGCCGCCAGTTGGGCGATCTGGTCGCGCAACTCGGCGAGCGGGATATGCAGTGCCTCTGCCATATCGACATCGAGCTGCTCGGCATTGGCTCGCAGGTAAGCAACAATCGTTTCGGTCATCTGACACCCCCAATAAATACATCGGCCGATGCGGGAAAACTGCAGTGTGCGCCAGCGACGGCGTTCTGGCAATTCCTGCCGCGGCCGCCGGCATCGTGCTGCCGGTCGCCGACACGATGCGCTCGCCACACCTGCCGCTGGCCCAGGCCGCAGACGCTGGCGGCGGCCGGGATGGCGGCTCGATCGCTACCGTTGCCGGCACCTGCGGCTGCCGCGCTGAGGCGCAGCGGCGGTTGCCGCTCGCCGGCAGACGACAGCACGTGCGTGGCGAGGGCTGGATTCTAGCGATTGCCGGGCGGCTGTCAATTCCGATGCTGCGCTGCGGCAAGGGCAGTGGCCCTGGGGTACAATCCGCTTTCGTCGGCAAACAACCAGCAACCGATATGCAGGAACAGACCCTTTACGTCCTGCTTGGCGGCGAGACGACCATCGCCAGGCTTTGCGACCGTTTCTACGAACTGATGGCACAGGTACCGCAGTTCGCCACCATTCGCGCGCTGCATCCGGCCGACCTGCGGTCATCGCGCGACAAGCTCTTCATGTTCCTCTCCGGCTGGCTCGGCGGCCCCGACCTCTACGTCCAGCACATCGGCCATCCGATGCTCCGCCGCCGGCACATGCCCTTTGCCATCGGCGAGGACGAGCGCGACCAATGGGTCGCCTGCATGCTGCTGGCGATGGAGTCGATCGGCATCGAGCAGCCGCTGCGCGAGAAACTGCTGGCGGCCTTCTTCAGTACCGCCGATTTCATGCGCAATCAGCCGGGCACGACCCAAAGCTAGCCGGCGTCACGGCTTTTTTTCGCCGGAGCGGCAGCCGGGGGTGGCCGTGCTAGAATGTTGCCCCTTCTCCAGAGGCCTCAGCCGACATGTCCCGCGCCGTTCGCAACATCGCCATCATCGCCCATGTCGACCATGGCAAGACCACCCTTGTGGACAAGCTCCTGGTGCAGGCCGGCAGCTTCGCCGCCCACCAGCACATCACCGAGCGCATGATGGACTCGAACGAGCTGGAGAAGGAGCGCGGCATCACCATCCTGGCCAAGAACCTGGCCGTCGACTATGCGGGAATCCACATCAACATCGTCGACACCCCGGGCCACGCCGACTTTGGCGGCGAGGTCGAGCGGGTGCTGTCGATGGTCGATGGCGTCCTGCTGCTGGTCGATGCGGTCGAAGGGCCGATGCCGCAGACGCGCTTCGTGACCAAGAAGGCGCTCGCCCTCGGCCTGAAGCCGATCGTCGTCGTGAACAAGATCGACCGCGACGGCGCCCGCCCGGACTGGGTGGTGGACCATACCTTCGACCTCTTCGACAAGCTGGGCGCCAACGACGAGCAGCTCGATTTTCCGGTGATCTACGCTTCGGCGATCAACGGTCATGCCACACTCGACCTGGCGAAACCGTCGCCGGACATGCGACCGCTGTTCGACGCCATCCTGCACCATGTGCCACCACCAGCGGCGGCCGAGATCGACGGCGCGCTGCAACTGCAGATCTCGGCGCTTGACTACTCGAGCTACGTTGGCCGGATCGGCATTGGCCGCCTGCAGCGGGGCCGTCTGAAGCCGGCGCAGCAGGTGACGGTGATGTACGGCCAGGCGGACGCGGCAGGCCGCTTCGAGCACGGTGCACCGAAGAACGCCAAGGTGGGCCAGGTCTTCGGCTTCCGCGGCATGGAACGGGTACCGATGGAGGAAGCGGTGGCGGGTGACATCGTTCTCGTCACCGGCATCGAGGATCTGTCGATCGGCTGCACGATCACCGACAGCGAGAGACCCGAGGCGCTGCCGATGCTGAAGATCGACGAACCGACCCTGAACATGACCTTCATGGTCAACAACTCGCCGCTGGCCGGCAGCGAGGGCAAGTACGTCACCAGCCGGCAGATCGGCGAGCGGCTGCGCAAGGAGTTGCTGACCAACATGGCGCTGCGGGTCGAGGAGACCACCGACACCGACAGCTTCCTCGTCTCGGGGCGCGGCGAGCTGCACCTGACGATCCTCCTCGAAACCATGCGCCGCGAGGGCTATGAACTCGCCGTCGGCCGCCCGCGGGTGATTCTCAAGGAGATCGAGGGCGAAGTCTGCGAACCGTACGAAATGCTGACGCTCGATGTCGAGGAGTCGCATCAGGGAGCGGTGATGGAGGCGCTCGGCTACCGCCGCGGCGACCTGCAGGACATGTCGGCCGACGGTCGTGGCCGCGTCCGCCTCGAATACCGGATTCCCGCCCGCGGCCTGATCGGTTTCCAGGGTGAATTCATGAACATCACCCGCGGTACCGGACTGATCAGCCACGTCTTCGACGAGTACGCAGCGGTCAAGGGTGACATCCCGGGACGGCGCAACGGCGTCCTGATCTCCGCCGAAAAGGGCGAAGCCGTCGCCTACGCCCTGTGGAAACTGCAGGATCGCGGCCGGATGTTTTCCGTTCCCGGCGACAAGCTGTACGAGGGCATGATCATCGGCATCCACAGCCGGGAGAACGATCTGGTGGTCAACCCGATCAAGGGCAAGCAACTGACCAATGTCCGCGCCTCGGGGACCGACGAAGCGGTCCGGCTGGTACCCGCCGTCGCACTGACACTGGAATCGGCGGTCGAATTCATCGACGACGACGAACTGGTCGAGATCACGCCGAAGAGCATCCGCATCCGCAAGCGCCTGCTCACCGACAACGACCGCCGGCGTGCTGCACGCGAAGGCTAGACGCAGCCGGCGTCGCGGCTGACGACCCGACCGGGGATGCGCGGTCGGCAGGAGGACGAATGAACGCAGACCAGTCTGCCATGCTGCCGACGCGTGGGCTGATGAGCGGCAGCGACTACCGCGAGTCGCTGCGCCGCTACCGACCGACGGTCCATCTCGACGGCCGTCTGCTCGAGTCGGTCGCCGACAGTCGCGAGCTGCAACCGGGAATCAACGCCCTGGCGGTCACCTACGACTTTGCCCATGCGCCGCAGAAGGCACCGTTGATGACCGCGCTGCAGGCGAGCCGCGGGCGGACGGTCAATCGCATGCTGCACATCGACGAATCGGCCGCTGATCTGCTCAACAAGCTCGAGGCGGTGCGTCTGCTGTGCCAGGAAACCGGCTGCGCGCAACGCTACCTGGCGCACGACGCGCTGAACGCGATCAACCAGCTCTGCGCGCGCGTCGACGCCGAAACCGGCAGCAACGAGCGGCGGGCGCGCTTCGCCGCTTACCTCGAGCATGTCCAGGACAACGACCTGGCGCTCGGAATCGCCATGACCGACGCCAAGGGCGACCGCTCGCAGCGACCGCATCAGCAGGCGAACCGCAACAGCTACGTGCACATCGTCGAGCGCCTCGCTACCGGAATCGTCATTGCCGGCACCAAGGCCATCGTCACCGGCGCGCCCTACATGCACGAAATCCTCGTCATGCCGAGCCGCAACATGGGTCGGGCGGACGCCGACTTTGCCGTCTGCTGCGCACTCCCCGTCGATGCACCGGGACTGACGATGGTCGCCCGCCCGGCGGGCCGACCCGGCGAGAAGCTCGAACACGGTGCCGCACTGTTCTCGCGCCGCTACGGCCAATCGACCGCCGTCCTCGTCTTCGACCGGGTCTTCGTCCCCTGGGAAAAGGTGTTCCTGGCTGGCGAGTGGGAGCACTCGGCGTCCCTGACCTACCACTACGCGACACATCACCGGCACAGCTGCATCGCTGCCCGTGCCGGCTTTGGCGACCTGCTGATCGGTGCCGGCGCCCTGATGTGCGAGGCGAACGGCTTCGATCCGGGTCGCAAGGCCAGCCTGCGCGAACCGATGGTCGAACTGATCAAGATCACCGAGGGCTTCTTTGCCTGCGGCGTCGCGGCCAGCGTCTATGGCACGCCGGACCCGCACAGCGGCAGCTTCATGCCCGAGCCGGTCTTCGCCAACATCGGCAAGCTGCTGCTCGCCACCCAGATCTACGACATGCACCGGTTGGCGCACGAAGTCTCCGGCGGGCTGATCGTCGCCCTCCCCGGGCCGGACGAAGACCACAACCCGGCGACGGCGGCGACGCTGGCCGAGGTCCTGCGCGCCAGTCCGGACGTTCCCTACGACAAGCGGATCGAAGTCGCCCGCTTCATCGAGGATCTGACGGCGTCGTACCAGGGCGGCTGGTACTCGGTGATCAGCCTGCACGGCGGCGGTTCGCCGGCAGCGATGAAGCAGGAGATCTGGCGCAACTACCCGCTCGGCAGCAAGGTCGAACTGGTCGAGCGGCTTCTCGAGCGCGGCGTGCTGCACGATGAATCGCGCCCGATCACGCGCAACCGGCAGCCCGGACGCTGTTGCGACGCCGGCTGCTCGCGCCCCGGACAGCCGATGATGGTACCCCTGCCGGCGACCGCCGGGTGCCGCTCCACTCCCGCTGGCGAGGAGCCACCCGCGGAGTAGTGGCGCCCGAGCTTGTCGGCAGCACGACAACCCTGTTCGCGAGGTGGTAACATGCAGGCCGCGCCATTGGCGGGATCCGCCGCCGGCGGAACGACCCGGCGCTCGCCGGCGCCGGCACCGACATCAGCAAGGGAGAAGAAGACGATGCACAAGGCACACACGCTGCTGCTCCTGGCAGCACCGGCGCTGTTCGCCGCCACCGCGGCAGTGGCCAAGGAGGGTCCGGACCAGTACCCCAACGGCTCCGAGAACTTCATGACCGGCGCCCTGCCACCACCCGGCAACTACTTCATCAACTACCTCGGCCATTACGAGGGCGACTATCGTGACAACCAGGGCAAGAAGGTTCCCGGCCTGAGCGTCAACGCCACCTTCGATGCCCTGCGCTTCATCCACGTCACCCCGCACAAGATCCTCGGTGGCGACTGGGGCATGCAGGTCATCGTGCCAGTGGCCTACCAGAAGCTGCACACACCGATTCCCGGCATCGGCACCGGCAGCACCTTCGGCCTCGGCGACATCGTCATCGACCCGCTGATCATCGGCTGGCACTTCCCGCCGGACTGGCACCTGACGATCGGCCTCGACATCTACCTGCCGACCGGCAAGTACAGCGACAGCAATCCGACCGAGAGCATCGGCGCCAATTACTACAGCTTCGAGCCCATCGTCGCCTTCACCTACCTCAACCAGGGCGGTTTCGAGGTGTCGGCCAAACTGATGTACAACATCAAGACGAAGAACAACGATACCGACTACAAGTCCGGCCAGGACTTCCACATGGACTACCTGGTCGGCCAGCACTTCGGCCCGTGGGCGGTCGGGCTCGCCGGCTACTATCTGACGCAGACCACCGACGACGAAGTGGGCGGCCGCAAGGCGGCGCCGGACGGCCGTCGCGGCAAGGTTTTCGCCTATGGCCCGGCAGTCCAGTACAACTACAAGGGAACGAGTTTTGTCGGTAGCTGGAACCACGAAACCGGCGTCGACAACCGTTTCCAGGGCAACAAGTTCTTTCTCAAGCTGGTCACCGGCTTCTAGGTCTTGTACGTCTGCTGGCCGGCTCGCCGGCCAGCGGCGCCCGGCGATGATCCCGGCCAGCCGCTGCGCCACTCGCGCAGCACGAGCACCGGCTGCGCCGGACACATCACGACCGGCGCGGTGGTTGGGCGGCGCTGGTCTGGCTGCCAGTGGCCGCTTCGCCATCGTCAACCACCCGCAGGCGCGGTCCCGAGGCGGCAACCGTCGCCAGCCGCAGCAGCAGCAACTCGGTGCCGAGCAGCGTGAGCTGGGCAGCACGACGATTGTCGCCGGTGTCGCTGTACTCGAAGTCATAGGTCCGTCGCAGGCGCAGCCTGCCCGCGTCGTCACGCCCGAGGCGCACGCTCGCCAGCGCCACCGTGTCATCGAGCAGCAACAGCCCGTCGGCGGCACAGGCAGCGTGCGCCGCGCGCATCGCGGCTGCCCGTGACTGGAAACCGTCGAACCAGAACCAGCCGACGAGCAGCAGCATGATCAGACCGATGCTTTCCAGCCAAGGCATCATTGACCCCGCAGCCGCGACCGCCCGCCGGTGAACGCCGCGGCCGGCGACCGCCAGCGCCCGAACGGTGGCAGGCCCCCTTGCCGGCACCTCACGCGGGCGGCCGCGTCGACGAGGCTACCGCCGCATCGGCCGCATCCGGCACATCCCGGTCCAGCCGCCGGCTGTGGCGAACGATGCTGCCGCTCAGTTGCTCGATGATCTCCGAAGCGGCGTTGACGATCTGCCGCGGGCCGAGGCCGACACGATTCATCTCCTTGTAGAACGAGCGGGCGATGATGCGTGCCACCTGATCCGGGTTCGGCAGCGGACTCGCCAGCGCCTGTCCGAGATCCTTCTCCGCCAGCTCCAGCAGCGCCATTTGCGCGAAACGGGAGTTCAACAGGCCCTGCAACTGGCGCACCTGGATGGCTTGGCCAACGAGCAGCGAAACCACTTCCAGAAGATGCAGGTCATCCATGTCGAAAGCGCGCCCCGCACGAGGCGCGCTGACATTGAGAACGCCGATGACCACGCCGGCGTGGCGAACGGGTGCCGAGAGCAGGCTCTTGCGTGGGTCGTCCATCCGCCGGGCGCAACTCGCGAAATCGGAGCGGTCGATGTCGGCGACGAGCAGCGCCTCGCCACTGGCGGCGACGCGCCCGGCGATCCCTTCGCCCGCCCTGACCTCCTCCAGAAAAGCGCTCTCCGGCAACGGTCCGAAGCTGGCACAAACCCGCCAGCAGAGCTGCGAATGCTCGTTCTCGCTGCGCAGCATCAGCGAGCAACGCTCGCTGTCCAGTATCCGGGCGGTCGTCTCGGCCAGCCGTTGCAGGCCGTCTTCGCCGCCCGCCTCTTCGAGCAGGCCGGCAAACTGTTTCAGCCGCAGCAGCGGCGTCTCGGTCACAGCCATGGCAAATCCATCTCGATGGCGCCGCCGGGACAACGGGCGGCAGGTCCTTGCGGCGTTTGTACCCGAACGCTCACCGGTACCGGTCCGGGCTGCCGGCAGCGCTGGCAGCGGCGGCGCGATAGCCAGCTGCGATCTCTCCGGAAACGACGTCGAAGATGCCGCGCAGCCGTGGATTGAGGTTGGCAATCACCTGCGCCACGTCGATCATGGCCGGAACACGCAAACCCCGGTGCTCGGCCGCTCTGCCGATCTGCCGGTTGCCGATGCCGAGGTGATTGAGGTGTCGGGACAGCCGCGGCTCGACGAGAAGGAAGAGCGTATCCAGTTGATGCCGCTCGGCAACGACAAACACCGCCATGTAGAGGCCAACCAGCAGATAGGGGAAACGCGGCTGCTCGGCCGTACCGAAACTGGAATCGAGCAGGGTGCCGGGCGAAGTCTCCTCGCCACGCCGTCGTCGATAGTCACGGACAATGGCGAGGCGCGACACCTCGGCGATCCGTTGCCGGCCGCCGGCAAGGCGGTCGAGCAGCACACGGTCCAGCGTATCGGCACAGGTCAGCTCGAACGGCAAGGGGTGGTTCGGCTCGTCCGCGCGGGCGAGAACCAGGCGCACGCAACCGGCCAGATTGCCGGACTGCCTGCTGCGAGCCAGACAGTGCAGCGAATGCGCGTCGTACTCGTCCGTCTCCAGCGCATCGGTCCGCCGCTCCTCCCACCCCAGATCCTCGCAATACACCTGGTGGCGCAGGCGGTAGGTCTGCTCCTGCTCTTCCCTGCTCAGCGCCGGCAGCATCTCGAAGTACTTGCTGAAACCCGCGCCGGTATCGAGCGTGTCGGGCAGGGCGCTCATCGCCGACCGCCGTCGCAGAACATCGCCACCACTGGCTCCCGGGGAAACGATCGCCGGGCGTCGCGCCGGCAAACGGCCACCAGGGCGCCGCCGTTGCTGTGGTCACTGCTCACGATCGTTCCCCTCGTTGATCCGGCGGCGTCTGTTCCGGCAGCAAGCGGTCCGACAGCGCCTCCTGCTCGTCACCAACCAGAAAATAGCGGTAAAGGCTCCTGCCGGCCCCCGGATCATTCTTCCTGCCGCCGTAAAGTGCGATCTGCTGGGCAGCCACCTCATAGTCGAGACGCAACAGCACCGCCGGCGCGTTGACGCGCGGACAATGCCTCTCCTCGCCGATACAGACGAAGTTGGCGCGGCTGACGTAGTAATCCACATGCCGCGGATTCACCTCGATGATCGCATCGGTGAAGCCCTCAGCGGTCGCACAGGTATAAAAGACGTTCATCAGCGCGGCGACGACCTTTCTCGAATCGACGAAGCCACGATCGATCGCCAGCCTGCTGTACTCGACAAGCCGCCGCCCCTCCCGCCGAAGCTGGTTCAATTCAGCAGGATAGAGTTCGTCCGCCAGCAGTCCTCCGGGGCCGTCGAAACGCAGGGTCGCTGTCCCCACCGGCTCGCCCTGATGTCCATAGACCAGACCGGTGATCGTCAGCGCTCCTTCGCGACGGGCCAGGGCAGCATCGCCGCTCAGCTTGTAGCCACGCCAGCCGTACATCTTCTCGACCAACACCGTCGCCGATCGGCGACGTTCCGGACTGCTGCCCGCCAGACGCAACTTGAAGCGCTCCCGCTCGACCCGGGAAACATGATCGGCCGCGAGTGCCGGACGCTCGAACGACATCGGCCGCGTCCGGTCCATGACCGAGAACTCCATGACGGTCTTCTGGATGTCGCTGGGCATGGGGCTACTGGCGGGCGCCTCGGGGCGTCCGATTCCCAACGTTTCACCCAGTCGTCGAAACCACTTCACGCCTTGCTGCCTCCTCCGGTCACGGGGATCGGATGCGCACCCGCCGGGACAGCGGTGCTACAGCCCGGGTAGCGCGGTCATCAGCGCACCGTTGACAGGGCACATCGTACCACCGGCAACCCGCACCGCGCGGTGCCGACAACGCCTGCACAGTGGCGTCCGCGCCGCCACTCAGGAACAGAGACCGACGAGACATGCGCGATCAGCGGACATCACGGACAACTTTGGCACAAAACCCCCCTCCAGACAAGCCCGCTGCCGTACCTCCCGGGCATGGCGCCGCCTCGTCTCACCGACGATCGGCAGCCGGCCGCTGACGACTGCCCGCCACCTGCGTTCACGGGTGCTGCCGCTGGTCGCCGAGCACCCGGAGGTGTCGGATTTTTTTACACCTGGATTTTCCAAAGGCCCACCAGTTTTCGCAGAAAAACTTTTTTTCTCAATAACTCAATCGGTTGTGAAATCACCATCCGACTGGCACACATATTGCTCCTGTTTCGCTGCGCACCCAGGTGCGGGGAAACTTTGGGTCATTTTCTAGAAGAGGAGTAGGAATCATGAGAAGAACTGGCATCGCTCTTGCCATCGCCTTGGCCATGGGTGCGGGTGCGGCAAGCGCGGCAAACGTAGGTGGCGTCGTCTTTGCCGGCGGCGCATATTTCGAAGTCGGCGACGTCTATGAGGGTACCCTTGCCTCCAACGGTACATTGGCCGTCACGGCGCCGGGCGACATCCTGGCCGGCGTCGGTCGCATCGACACGATCAAGGACTCGCAGGGCAACGTGACTTGGTCGCGTGGCCAGAACGGCGTTTACCTGAGCTACTGGTTCGACAGCTACAAGACGCAGGCGATCAACTCCGCTGTTCCGGCGACGCCGCCATTCAACGTCGTCTTCTCCGGCGGCTCGATCCACTTCTACACTTCGGCTGCCGAATTCACGCCGACCGGCAACTTTGCAGCGGACAAGGCCACCATTTCGGGCGGCAACCTCTGGGTTGACGCCACCGGCGCCACGACCCGGCTGTGCACCGCTGCCGACGCGTGCCTCGATGGCGTCGGCACGCCGATCGCCCTCGACTCGTTCATCCTCAGCGGCAGCCTCGGCTCGATCGGCAGTGGCGCCGGCAACGGCCTGCTCAACTTCACCGGCGGTCCTGCGCAGGTCTACCTCGACACCAACGCCTTCCCGGGCGGCAGCGATGCAGCGCTTGGCAGCTCGTTCAACAGCGGTTCAGCCACCGCCGGCTATGCCGCCAGCGGCAGCATCGACATCCGCGGCGTTGCACTGCCCGAACCGGCAACCCTCAGCGTGATGGGTCTCGCCCTTCTCGGCATGGCGGGAATTCGCCGCCGCAAGGCAGCCTGAGCAGCAGGCAAGCATGGCAGCGGGTTCTTGCACCCGCTGCCCCTCGCTACGGAAACCCCGCCTGGCTGGCGCCACGCGGGGTCTTTCTTTTCTCCATCGCGCGCGTGCCGCGCGCCTTCTCAGTGCGGCAACTTGCGGCGCAGCAGGGCGATCTTCAGCCGCTGAATCGGTCCGCGCATCCCCCAGCGGTAACGCGCCCGGCGAAAGCGACGCAGAAGGGCATCGAACTGGATCAGTTCCGGCACGGAAATGCTGGGTTGCCGGCGGGTGAGCAGGTTCATCACCTCGGTGGCGATGACCCCGGCGATCATGAACGGCGCTGCACCGACCGACGGCAGGCGGTGGCCCGCCGGGTCGAGTCCGCCCTGCGTCTGGTACTGCATCAGCCAAGGTCGCGGTGCAATGCCGGCGATCAGTGACACGCTCAGTTCGAATTCGCTCATTCCCTTCTCGAAGGCGAAGTAGTCCTCGAAGGACATTCCCTTGGGGTCGAAGACCAAGAGCGTGAAGCCAAAGCCGAGCGGCGGCGAGGTGATGACCCAGATGCCGCGCTCGCGGGCGTTGCGGTAGAGCAGGAAGCGCTCCCTGAAGCAATAGAAATCGAGCGAGTCCACCACCACATCGACGCCATCGAGAAACTGCGCAATGTTCTCCGGACTGACACCGGTCGCGAACAGCCGGACATCCGCTTCGGGGTTGATCGACTGCACGAGTTCCGCCATCACGGCGGTCTTGGCACGCCCGATCGAGTCCATCGTTGCGCCGATCTGGCGATTGAAATTGACCAGCTCGAAGACGTCCGGGTCAGCCAGATTGAACGCTCCGATTCCCATGCGGCAGAGCGCATGCACCTGCGCGCCGCCGGTGCCGCCAAGGCCGGCTATCGCGACGCGCGCGTTGCGCAGCTTTTCCTGTTCCTGCCGGGTGAGAAAGCCGAGGTTGCGCTGGAAAGCGGTGAAATAGTCGAAAACGGGTGTTGGCGATTCCATCGGATTGGTGGACCTTGGCGAGTTCGTCAGTTCTTGTGGGCAACCAGCATGCCATGGTTCAGCGGCAGGCCACCGACCTCGGCAACGCGCGTGAATCCTGCCTCGAGCATGGCCTGCTGGTAATCCTTGCGCGCGTGCAGCATGCCCTCGCCGGTCGCGATCGCCAGGAAATAGGGTGAACCGAGAGCCGTACCGATCGGCCCTGTATCGTCGTCGTTGCCCATCATGTTGAACACCACCACGGCGCCTGTAGCCGGCAGCGACCGCCAGCACTTGCGCAGGAGGTCGAGATTGCGCTCCATCGACCAGATGGTGAGAATGTGGCAGAAAAGGATCGCATCGACCCCGGCCGGGAACGGGTCCTGCAGGAAGTTGCCGACGCAGGTGAAAACGCGATCGGCCAGGCCCGCGGCGGCGATCTTCTCACTGGCGATTTGGCAGACCGACTCCGAGTCGTAGACCGTCACCCGCAGCGACGGATAGCGTCGGGCGAGCGCGATGGCATTGGTTCCGTCGCCGCCGCCGGCATCGACGACGTGCGCGAAACTGCCGAAGTCGAAGGCATCGACGATGAGCCGGTTGGCCTGCCGGGACAGCGCGCTCATCGCGTCCTGGAACACCTGCTCGAGTTCCGGATGGCTGACGAGACGCTCGTAGAGCGTCTCACCGCTGCCGGGGAAACGACTCAGACCGAGGTTTCGCCCGGCGCGCAGCGATGGCAGGAAGTCCTGCAATCCGGGATAGACGATATCCGCCTGCCAGCCGAGAACCGGCGCCATCGAATCCGGCTTGTCGCGAACCAGCACCTTCTCGGCCACCGCCGAGTTGTGGAATCGCTCGTCCGCCTTGACGATCAGCCCGAGCGCGGCAAGCCCGATCAACAGCACGCGACAGGGATAGGGCTGCAACTGCATGGTCTCGCCGAGTTGCTCGGCGGTAGACCCGGGGTGCCGCGAAAGCGCGTCGAACAAACCCAGCTGAACACCCGACCACAGCAACTGGAAAGCACTGTGACCCTGGGCGACCAACAGGAAGCCGTCCATGTCGATCTCTCTGGCCTGACTCATCCTTCTCTCCTTGTCATTGCGAAACCAGCACCGAGAAGCTGCGATCCAGCGGCAGGCGCCTGGAGCGTACCGGATCCGCGACCCGTGGCACGCCAACACGCAGCAGCATGAGAACCGTCTCAGCGCGCGAAGCCAGCAGTTCGCCGACGCCGGCTTCGATACGGCGCACCTTGTCTACGAACTCGGGCGCGACGCGTCCGCTTCGCAAGCGATACAACTGGTCAGGAAGAACGAAATACGGATGGACAGCGACCCCCGCCTCGTTCAACGCAATCCACACCCGTTGCAGCAGCCTGCCAGCCGCGACCTCGACACCGATGCCCGACGGCGGACCAATGACCGCGACCAGAGCGGCGCAGTTCTTCAGCATCGCAGCTTCCAGCAGGGCAAACAGCTTGCAGCCACCGAACCGGTTGAGCAACGCCATTCGCTGCCAGTCCAGCGACAGCCTGAGCAGCGACTCGCCACCGGGAGGCAGCAGCAGGCTCGCGACATCGAGGCCGTCGCCGCGCGCGACCTCGTCCGGCGTGAACCGCAAGCTGCCAGCCAGCCAGCGGTGGATCTCCTCGGTCTGAAAGCGCAGTTCGGATGCCTCACGCAGCAGCCCGGACCAGCGCGCGCGTTGCTGCCGGTCGGTGACGACGGCGACCCGTACCGGCCCCTCCTGCAGGGCCGCCACATCGGCCAGCAATCCCGGATCGAGAGCCGTCGTCGCAAAGGGGCCGCGATTGGTGTGCCGCTGCTGCACACCCGCCGGCAGGGCACCAAGCGGCTCCGCCCTCGGTTGCTCCCAGGTGACGCGCGCCATGCATCCGGCGCCCGTTGCGTCAACCGTCTGCAGGGCCTGGGGCGGCATCCCCAATGCGCTGGCTGCCTGCGCCAGATTCTCGATGACCGCTCCCAGCGCCATCAGGTTCGCCGGATGGTCGGTCCCCAGCCCTCCCTTGCCCCGCTCCTCATGCATGAAGAGATCGAGGGTGCGGCCGTCCCAGACGAAGCGCCAAGGCTGCGAGTTGTCGGCAGAAGGCGCGTGCAGGCCGGCACGTACCAGGTAGCTCACCCAGTCAGGAGTTCCCTCCACACTCATCACCAATCACCTCGCAAACCGATCTCGCGACCGACCCAACAACGCTTCCCGGCGGTAGTTTCCCACAGTCGCAGCGGTAGCGGGAGAGGAGATCGTGCTCTTTTTGCCTGCCCCTGACGCTGGCAGCGACGAATCGACAGACGGCAAAGGCGTGCGCTATCATTCTCCGGATGGCTAACAATCCCCTGACCGGCGAGCTGGCAATCGCGTTTCGCAACGTCGTCCGCCAACGTCGGCGCTCGGCCATGGCCGTTGTCGCCGTTGCCTTCGGCGTCATCTCGCTGCTCCTCGCCGGTGGCTTCATCGAGTGGATCTACCAGGCCATGCGCGAGGACACGATCCACTCGCACCTCGGCCACATCCAGATCGTCAGGCCACGCTACCTCGATTCCGGAATTGCCGACCCGTTCGCCTACCTGCTGCCGGAGAAGTCGCAGGCAAGACAGCTCGCGGAGGAAGCGCCGCATGTCAGGCTGCTTGCCCCGCGCCTGGGCTTCAGCGGCCTGATCAGCCGCGGCGATTCAACCATCTCCTTCGTCGCTGACGGAGTCGATCCGGAGAAGGAGGCGCTGCTCAGCAGAACCCTCCTGATTTCGGCCGGAGAGGGCCTGTCGAGCACCGATCCGAAGGGAATCATTCTCGGCGACGGGCTGGCCGCCAATCTCGGCGCACAGGTCGGCGACACCGTCGTCCTGCTCGCCACCACCGCTTCGGGCGGGCTCAACGCGGTCGAGTGTCGGGTGCGCGGACTTTTCTCGACGGTCACCAAGGCCTACGACGATGCCGCCCTGCGCCTGCCCCTGCCGCTGGCGCAGGAACTCGTGCGCAGCAAGGGCGCGCATCGCTGGCTGCTCCTGCTCGACGACACATCGGCGACCGAAGCCGTGCTCGCACGACTGCGGCAGCAGCTCCCGGAGAGGGAGTTGGAGGTGGTGCCATGGTACGCACTGGCCGATTTCTACAACAAGACGGTCGCCCTGTTCAAGAAGCAGGTCGGGGTGATGAAGCTGATCATCGCGGCCATCATCGTTCTCAGCATCTCGAACACGCTGACCATGGGCATCATGGAGCGGACCGGCGAAATCGGCACGGCAATGGCGCTCGGCTTCAGGCGCCGATCGATCATGCGGGTCTTCGTCAGCGAAGCGGCGATCCTCGGCCTGATCGGCGGCTTGACCGGCCTTGCTGCCGGCCTCCTGCTGGCGCAGGCGATTTCCCACGTCGGCATCCCGATGCCACCGCCCCCCGGCATGGCCCGCGGCTTCACCGGTGAGATCAGGGTCACCGTCGCACTGGCCGCGGACGCCGTCGCGCTGGCTCTGGTGACAACCCTCCTGGCCAGCCTGTACCCGGCCTGGAAGGCATCCCGCATGGAGATCGTCAATGCCCTGCGTCACAACCGCTGAGATCCGCCAGACCCGCCCCGGGAAACGCGCCGATGCTTAGCCTCGCTCTGCGCAACATTTTTCGGCACAAGATCAGAACGGCAATGACGGTGGGCGCAATCGTCTTCGGCGTCGTCGGCCTGATCGTCACCGGCGGCTTCGTCCAGGACATCCTCTTCCAGCTCAGCGAGGCCACGATCCACTCGCAATCGGGCCACCTGCAGGTGTACCGCAAGGGTTTCTATGAGTTCGGCTCGCGCTCTCCTGAGAAGTACCTGATCGACGAGCCGCGGCTCCTCCAGCAACGGATCGAAGCCCTGCCGGCCACGGCTGAAACGATGGCACGCATCAGCTTCACCGGCCTGCTGAGCAACGGGCGCAGCGACATCTCGATCGTCGGCGAAGGGGTCGAAGCCGACAAGGAAGCGCGCCTGGGAAGCTACCTGAAGATCAGTGCCGGGCGACAGCTGACGGACAGCGACCAGTACGGCATCCTGCTCGGCGATGGCGTGGCGACCAGCATGCAGCTCAAGCCCGGCGATCCGGTGACGCTGCTGGTATCCACCGCCGCCGGCGCGACCAACACCCTCGACTTCGAAGTGGTCGGAGCCTTTCAGACCTTCTCGAAGGAGTTCGACGCGCGCGCAGTCAGGATTCCGCTTGCTGCATCGCAGGAACTGTTCGGTTCGAGCGGCGCCAACAGCATCGTCGTCTCGCTGCGCAAGACCGACGAAACCGAGGCCACGGCAGCCACCCTCGGCACGCAGCTCGATGCGCAGCACTATGCGATCAGGACCTGGCGGGAACTCAACGACTTCTATCAGAAGGCAGTCGATCTCTACGACCGGCAGTTCGGGGTACTGCGGCTGATCGTCCTGCTGATGGTCCTGCTGACCGTCGCCAACACGGTCAACATGAGCGTCTTCGAGCGCGTCGGAGAATTCGGCACACTCCTGGCACTGGGCAACCGCAGCCGCGACATCTTCCGCCTGGTCATCCTCGAGAATACCCTGATCGGGCTGATCGGCGCACTCACCGGTGCCGCAACAGGCATCTTGGCCGCGGCCGCACTGACCGCTCTGGCCATCGAGATGCCACCGCTGCCGAACGCCAACACGGGCTACGTGGTCTCGATAAGGGTCCTGCCATCCGCAGTCGCGTCGGCCTTTGTCATCGGGCTCGGCGCGACCGTTCTCGCCGCCATCCTGCCAGCGGTACGCGTCAGCAGGAACCCGATCGCCGAATCGCTGCGCCAGAACTACTGACCGCAGGCGGCATGACGGACGGCCGCGCCTGCGGCCGGCAGGGAAGGGACGCGATCCGGGTTCAATGCACGGTGCACACCATGCACGGATCAAAGGACCGGACGACGTGCTGCACCAGCAGCGGCGACTCTTCGCCATCGGCGACCGGCAGTCCGGCCAGCGCCTGCTCGAGCGCACCCGGAACGCCGTTCGTGTCGCGCGGCGAGAAGTTCCAAGTCGTCGGCGCGATGATCTGGTAGCCGGCGATTCGCCCGCCCTCGATGCGTAGCCAGTGGCCGAGGGCGCCACGGGCCGCTTCGACGAGGCCGACGGCGTTGGCCTCGTCGGGAAACGGCGCCTGCGCGCAGAACGGTTCGCCGGGGTTCAGCGCACGCACCCAGCGCTCCATCGCCGGTACGACCAGCGCCAGTTCGAGCAGACGCGCGCTGACCCGCGCCAGCACGCTGGCACCCTCCACCGCCACCAGCGCCCGCAGCAGCGGCTGCCCGGCGACCAACTGGCGGGCCAGCGCCCCCGTTTCGGCAACTTGGCCATCGTAGCGTGGCGCCTTGCACCACGTGTACGCGGCAGCCTTGTCGGCGAACTCGCCAGTGAGCGGTCGCGTCTCGCCGACTGCCGGATGCAGCGGTCGCTCGCCGAACAGCCACGCATGCGCGACGTCCTCGCTGATCAACTGCTCGACGAGTGGCCGGTCGCCATCGTGCCAGATGCCACGTGCGAAGAGATGACCACCGGCGGCGTCCGGACCGTCGGCAGCGGCTGCATAGGCACCGTAGCTCAGGAAGCGGTCGCTCGCCCGGCCGACAGAGTCGAGGCCGAGATCGGCCGCAATCTCGACGAAGCGCGCGAAGTCGGCCGACCGGCCGCGGGCCCAGGCGGCGAGTTCGTCGCGGCAGCCGATCGCGCCGACGCTCTCGAGCGAATCGCCGAAGACGACGCGACTCAGGAAGCCACGAAAATCGCGCAGGACCGCGAGCAACCGGATCTTCTCGGTTGCCGTCACCGCCCGCGTCGTGCCGCCCGGCTGCAGCGCCAAGCTGTGCGGCCACTTCCCTGCCAAGTGGCCCATCAGGCGCAGCAGATCGGCGCGAGCCGGCAGGACTTCGCGCAGCGCCTCGCCGACCGTTGCCTTGAAGCGCCGTTCGGCTTCGCCGTGCCAGGGGCGGCCGCGATAGGCCGCGCGTGCGAAGTCCGGCATGAAAAAGAGGTAGAAGTGGGTCAGATGGTCGGCCAGGTTCTCGCAGGCAAGGATCAGGTTGCTCGCCAGGCGGCCGTTCGCCGGCATCTCGACTCCTGCAGCGTCGGCGAGGGCAGCAGCCGCCGCGGCCGACTGCGATACCGAGCAGATACCGCAGATGCGCGGCACGATGACCAGCGCGTCGAGCGGGTGCTTGCCGATCAGGACGTGCTCGAAGCCACGGTAGAGTGACGAGCTGACGCGTGCGGCAGCGACGCGGCCAGCCGCCACCTCGAGCGTCACTTCGAGGTCGCCCTCGACGCGATTGAAGGGTCCGATCGTCAGCCGCCGGCTCATTCGTGGCCTCGGAGCCCGCTCAGCACGACCAAACGGCGCGCTGCCGCAAGCGGCCCAGGGCTGAGAGATCGTGAAGGAATCGTCGCGAGCAGGCCGGGATGCAAGGGGCGATGGAGCGAACGACGAGACATGTCAAGTGGATGGGCGAGGGTGAAGGCGGGGTTGCGCGCAGCATGCTGCGCGCCGCCGTGGCCGGCCGCCTGTGCAAAGCCGGCCGTGGGGCGGGAGCGACTGAGCAGCGCAGCAGATCGGTCGCGCAGTGGATTCGTTCACAACCTCTGGGCCCGTACTATAGCAGACGGGGCGACAGCGACGCCCCTGCCCACCCTCCGAGCCGGCCCGATCGCGCGCGCCTCGGCGCAGGCGGAGCGTCTTGCAGGTTGCGTCGAGCGCCTCAGGCAGAGGGAACCGGGAGGCCGGCAGAACGCCGCCGTTCGCCATGCGCACGGTCCTCCCGGCGCTGTCCGGCCAGGCTGCCGGTACCGGGGCCGTACCGCTGACCCGGCTCCGCCGTCCGCCCCGCTTCCGCCCGCTGACGCAGTTCGGCCAGCCGCAGGGCACCGCGCTCGCGCAGCAGGCGCAGGTGATCGGGACGCCGTCGGCCGTGGCTGACGGCCAGGCGATCGACACGATCGAGCCATGCCTCCTCGTCTTCGCCCCTGCCGTCGGCCGGACGCGCTTCCGCGGGCAATCTGCCGCGCCACACCTCGTAGCAGTAGGCAAACCTGGCCCAGTCGTAGAGGGACTGCTCGCATCGGCGGTCGGCGCCCGCTGCAGGAGAGCCGCCGCCGGCACCGGCAAGGATGCGCAGCATGGCGTTCGGGTCGGCGCCTGCGTCGAGCAGAATGCGCAGCAGAGCGCTGTCCATGTTCATCGAGGCCTGGAACAGCGGACTGGCGCCATCCTGGCCGACAGCGCCCGGATCGGCCCCCAGGCGCAACATCTCGCTGACCACCTGGCAACGCCGCAGCGCCGGACAGAACTCCAGCGCCGCGATCACGTGTTGCAGGATGGTGTCGCCCAGTCGATCGTAGCCGTTGATGTCGAAGCCGCCGGCCACCAGTGCCCGCATCGCCGCCGTGTCGCCGGCACGCGCGCTGGCCACGAAGGCCAGCAACGGATCCTGACGATCAGGCAGCTCATATCTGCAATGCTTCATCCGCAACCCCTTTCCCGCTCAGGCACCTGCTGCCCCCGTCCGGCAGCACGCGCACCCCGTTCGACGCGATCCCGCCCGCGTCACCCCCGGCCGCTGGCCGTCAGCCCGATCCTCGCGCTGATTGCACATGCTGCTGCCGCAGGAGGGCTGTCCCGTTCGCCGATGGCTGCAGGCGCGCAGCATCCCTCCCGCCCTGCGGCTCCACTGGAGCAGCAGCAATTCCGTACGTCCATTCTCTCCTCTGACGGTGATGGTCGGTGGTGAAGAAAGTCACGCAGGACCAGGAAAATCCGCCGCCAGAGTTCGGAACACCGCTCCGCCACCTGCCATGGGGCCGGCCTGCCCGTTGGTGCGGCGGCGGTCAGCCATGTCGTCCGGCAAGTGCCAGATGCCTGCCGGTGGCTGCGGCGTGCGCATACTGGCCAAACCGACGCACGCGAGCCGCGAAGCGCCCGGGCGGAAGCGGTTGACTGAACAGATGGCCCTGTGCCTGCTGGCACCCGCAACGCTGCAGGAACGCCTTTTGCGCGTTGTCCTCGACCCCGACGGCGACGCTCTGCAGGCCGATTGCGTGCGCCATGCCGATCGTTGCTGCGACGACTGCCGCGGCGTCCGGGTCGGTGGCCACACCGGCAACCAGGGGGTGGTCGATCTTCAACTGGTGCGCGCGCAGGCGCCTGAGACAACCGAGCGAAGAGCGCCCGCTGCCAAATCCGTCGATCGACAGCCTGACCCCCAGCGCCCGCAGGCCGTCGATCGTTGCCAGCACCGCTGGCGGCTGATCCATCGCCGTACGCTCGCTGACCTCGAGTTCCAAGAGCCGTGGCGACAACCCCTCCTGGGCGAGAATCTGGCCCACCAGTGCGACCAGACCGGGCCGGCGGAACTCGACTGCCGACAGGTTGACCGTCACCCGCACCGGCGGCAAGGCAGCCTGCCGCCAGAACCGCAATTGCCGTACGGCGGCGCGCAGCACCCATTCCCCGAGCGGCAGCATGAGGCCGCAGTCCTCGGCGATCGGGATCAACTCGGCGGGTGGCACCTCTCCCAGAACGGGATGCTGCCAGTGCAGGAGCGCCTCGGCGGCGCAGATGTGTCCGTCAGCGAGGGCAATCTGCGGCTGGAAGAGCAGGCACAGCTGGCCGTTGTCCAGCGCCGAGCGCAGTTCGTTCGCAATCATCCTGGCGCGCACCGCATGTTGCTGCATGTCGGCCGTAAAGAAATGCCACGATGAGCGCGCGCGAGGTCGTGCCTGACCCGCTCCTCCAGCAGGCTGCGGTTGGCCAGGCCGGTCAGCGGATCAAGGTGCGCCAGATGCAGCATCCTCGCCTGCGTCTCCTTGTAACGGGTGATGTCGACGAAGCTGGCGACATGATGCGTCGCCATGCCATCGCCGTCGACGCGACTGATCGCCAGCCATTGCGGATACAGGCTGCCATCCCTGCGCCGGCTCCACACCTCACCCTGCCAGTACCCGAGCGCTGCCTGCGACGACCGGATGCTGCGATGCATGCCCGCCTCGTGCGGCACCGAACACAGCAGGCGGGCATCGCAACCGAGCGCATCCGCCGCACTGTAGCCGGTAATCCGGGTGAAGGCCTGGTTGATGCGGACGATCCGCCAGCTACCGTCGATGATGGCAATGCCCCGGGCAGTGTGGGCGAAAAGCCGACCGGCAAGGTCGAACTCGTCCCCCACGGGCGCGTGCGTGTCGTGCTGCACCAAGGCACCCGGGCAGCCGCCTGCTGTCGGCGGGGCAAGGTCCATCGCCAGTGCGCCCGGCCCGGCCACGGAGCACCGCTCGTTTCTGCGTCCTTCAGCCTTGTCGCCCATCCACGTCACCTCCGCCTCGACCGCTTTGCGCACCCGGCATGCGAACAGCCACCACTCGTCGCGCATGGTGGACCGTCAGCGCCGCCACTCCAAGAGTCAGGACTCCCGGACAAGGCGGGAAACTTTCCCGGCCGCGTTGGCGACGGACGGAAGTCAGCAGCACTGGTGGCTCGATGTTGCGCCCCGTTTGGGCAATAATCCCACCATGACCAGCATCCAGCAGCCCGCCAGCCCGGTTTCGGAAAGCCTTGCCGAATCGATCGCCGTGCTCGACCAGCGCGGCGTGATCCTCAGCGTGAACCAGGGATGGCGGGACTTTGCCGAGAGCAACGGCGGCAGTTCCGAACTGGCGGACGGTCGCGGCATCGACTACCTCGCGGTCGTTCGGCGGGCGGCGGCGAGCGACGTGCTGGCCACCGCCGCTCTCCGGGGCCTGGAAGAGGTGCTGGCAGGACGGCAGACGTTGTTCACCCTGGAGTACCCTTGTCATGCGCCCGACCGCGAACGCTGGTGTGCGTGCCACTTGGCGCCGTCGGCGGGTTCAGGCGGCGGAGCGGTGGTCCGTCATCGTCCGATCAGCCGGCACGAGCGGGCGGAGACCGCCGTCGGCCGCCAGCATCGCCTGCAGCCCGACCTGGCGGCGCTGCTGGACAGCCTGCCATCGATGATCGGCTACTGGGACTGCACGCTGCGCAACCGCTTCGCGAACCATGCCTACCGCGACTGGTTCGGCATCGACCCGGCGACGATCCCGGGCAAGCACATCCGGGAAGTGATCGGTGAGGAACGATACCGCCTCAACCTGCCCTATATCGAGGCCGTGTTGCGCGGCAGTGCGCAGCAGTTCGAACGTGCCATCCCGTCGCCCGATGGCCGCTCGCTGCGCCATTCCCTGGCGCGTTACATCCCGGACGTAGTCAATGGCGAGGTGCGGGGCTTCTTTGTCGAAGTCACCGACGTCACACCGATCAAGGCCGGCGAGCAGGCATTGCAGCGCGCTCAGGAGGTGGGCCGCCTGGGAAGTTACACGGCCGACCTCGGTTCTGGACAGTGGCTTGGCAGCCCGATGCTCGAGCGAATACTCGGCGTCGGCCCGGAGCACGAGCACACCAACACCGCCTGGCTGCAGATCGTACATGCGGACGATCGCCAGAGGGTCGTCGACCTCGTCCAACTGGCAATCCGCGAAGTGGGCGTCTTCGACTGCGAGTACCGTATCGTTCGCCCGCGTGACGGTGCCATCCGCTGGCTGCACGGCATCGGTGAACTCGAGTGCTCGGCGACTGGCCAGCCGCTACGCATGATCGGCACCGTACAGGACATCACCGAGCGGAAGCGCGCCGAACGGGCAACACAGGTGCTCCTGGACGAAAACACGCGCCTGGTACGACGACTGATCGCGCTGCAGGAACGTGAGCGCGCCGATCTCGCGCGCGAGTTGCACGATGAATTGTCACAGCACCTGACGGCGATCCGTGCCTTTGCCGGTGCGCTGCAGCGCAACGAAAGCTGCAACCCCGAGGCGATCCGGCGCCACGCCGCGGCAATTGACGATTCGGCACGTGCAATCTACGAGGTCTCGCACCGACTGATGGAGGGCCTGCATCCAAGTGTTTTGGAGTCTGCCGGAATTGCCGAGGCACTGGCCAGCCTGCTCGAGAGCTGGGGGCTGCAGCATCCGGCAATCGAGTGGCGGGCCTCTCTTCCTCACGACCTGGTCTGCGCTGGGAAGCAGCTCAGGGTGACCCTGTATCGCATCGTCCAGGAGTGCCTGAGCAACGTCGCCCGCCATGCCGAGGCCCGCCGCCTGCGACTGGTCCTGGGCAACAGGCAGTCGGCACAGGGCGAACTGCTGCGCCTGGTGATCCGCGACGACGGCGTGGGCATGGACATGAATGCTGCGCACGCCGGCTTTGGTCTGCTCGGCATGCGCGAACGCGTCCTTGCTCACGGCGGTACGCTGCAGGTCAGCAGCCGAAAGGGCGGCGGCACACGGGTACGGGTGCTCCTCCCGAACTCCTGAAGGATTCGGCAGAAATCGTCACGAGCAGGGCACGGCGCAGGCTGCGCGCGCGGACGACAAGACATCGCAAACGGACGGGGAGGACACGGGCACTGCGGTTCACGGCATGCTACGCGCCCTCGCGGCGACCCGGCCATACCAGGCCGGGCGGCGGCGGGAGCGCGCGCGCAGCGCCGCCGATCGACGGTGCGGCGGATTCATTCACAACCCCGGAACATCCACCGACGAAATCGCTGCAACAGCGCCGAGCGACGCGCGCCATGGCGCGACAGGCGGCCGCCGGCGCGTCCGCCTGCGCCGAGGCGGCCGCCTGCAGGGCGCGGATGGCCTGCGGGTAACGGCGCAGACGGAACTGCACCAGCCCGAGGTGGTACCAGGCACCGGCCAGCTCCGACCCGCTGCGGCATGCCGCACGCAGACACTGCAGCGAAGCGCTGAGGTGTCGCTCACCGGGCTGCGTTCGCTGCAGCGCGCGCGCTGCGCGATCGGCAGCGACGAGAGCCTGCAGGGCGTCGTCGCGACGCCCGGTCCGATAAAGGACCAGACCGAGAAGGTGCAAGGCGACGGCGTCATCCGGAACCGCCCGCATGATGTTCAGGGCGACCCGCTCGGCGCTGACGAAATCTCCGCGCTCGTAGAACCGCGCGAACAGATCGAAGAGCGCATCGATCATCGATTCTTCCCGTCGACCGGAAAGGGGCCATGTGGCAGCAGGCAGTGAACGCAGGGCAGGAACTCCATGCCCGGATTCTGCCGCGCCGCCACCCCGACGGCCAGTGGCGCGACTCCCGATCAGGGCAGGAAACTTTCCCGGCAGCCCTGGCGCACGGCGGTTTCCGCCGCAACCCGCCGCCGACCCGGAAACCGCCGCCACCGCAACGGTCGCGTGGAACCTCCGTCAGGGTTCCACCAGCCCATGCTTGATCGCCAGTCGCGCCATCTCTGCCGGACTCGTGACGCCCAGCTTGGCCTTGATCTGGGTGCAATGGTTGCTCACCGTCTTGCTGCTCAGGTGCAGGATGCGCGCGCACTCGGCCAGCGAATGGCCCTCGCTGAGCAGTTTGAAAACCTGAAACTCGCGCTGCGTCAGCCTGCCGAACTGGCCGGACTCCGGCGACTCCTGCCGCTGGATGATCATCGGCACCATGTCGGGGCTGACGAAGGGCTGACCCCGGAACACCGTGCGGATGCCCAGCAACAGATTGTCGACGTTGCTGCCCTTGGTGACGAAGCCCAGGGCTCCAGCCTCGAACGCACGCTCGAGCAGCACGCGCGAGTCATGCACGCTGTACACCAGGATCGCCGCCAGTGGATCCAGGCTCCGGATGCGTCGAATGGCCTCGATGCCGCCGAAGCCCTCCATGCTCAGATCCATGACGACCACGTCGGGGCGCAGCGCCCGGTACTCGCCGTAAGCCGCCTCGCCACTCGCGACGTCGACCAACACCCGCAGACCGGCGTCGGATTCGATGAGGCTGCGCAGTCCGGCACGCAGCGCCGGATGATCGTCGACCACCATCACCGAAATGGCGCTCGCCGCCGTACCCAAGGAAGCGCGTCTGTCACCCAACGCCATCATCCTGCCATCGATCCGGCGCCGGCGGGCCGAGCGACCAGGGCGGCGAACTCACTCGCGGGCAGCGGCCGGCTGAAGAGATACCCCTGCGCCTGATCGCAACCCCTGGCGCGCAGGAACCCCAGTTGCGCCTCGCTCTCGACGCCCTCGGCGATGGTCTGCAGACCGAGGTTGTGCGCCAGGCCGATGGTCGCGGCGACGATCGCTTCGTCATCCGGGTCGAAAGCCAGGTCGGCGACGAACGAGCGATCGATCTTCAGCTTGTGCACCGGGAAGCGCTTGAGATAGCTCATCGACGAGTAGCCGGTGCCGAAATCGTCGATCGACATGCGCACACCGAGCGCACGCAGCCGGTCCATGGTGGCGATCGCCACCAGCGGCTGGTCCATCGCCACACTCTCGGTGAGTTCGAGTTCGAGGAAGCGCGCCGGCAACCCCTCGCTGTCGAGAATCTGCGCCACCAGACCGGTCAGGCCCGCCTGGCGAAACTGTACCGCCGACAGGTTGACCGCCACGCCCAGTTCCGGCAGTCCGCACCCGTGCCAGATGCGCATCTGCCGCACCGCCATCCGCAGTGCCCATTCGCCAATCGGCAGGATCAGGCCGCAGTCCTCGGCGATCGGGATGAACTCGGCCGGCGAGACCACTCCGAGTTCGGGATGCTGCCAGCGCAGCAGCGCCTCGGCGCCGAGCAGACGCCCATCGTCGAGCGCGAACTGCGGCTGGAAGTGGAGACTCAGCTGGCCCAATTCGACCGCCCGCCGCAGTTCGTTCTCGATCTGCAGGGTACGCGCCGAACGCTCCTGCATCTCGGCCGTAAAGAAGCAGTAGGCATTGCGGCCGCCCTGCTTGGCACGATACATCGCCGTATCGGCACACATCGACAGGCTCTCGAAACTGTCGCCATCCGCCGGGTACATCGCGATGCCGGCCGACATCGTGCTGGTCAGTTCGTGCTGCCCGACGCGATAGGCCGGCGTCGTCACCTCCAGCAGCTTTGCCGCCACATGCGCCGCGCCGGCGGCGTCGGTGTTCGGCAGGACGACGATGAATTCATCGCCGCCGAGCCGGGCGACGGTGTCATCATCGCGCACCGCCCGCTGCAGGCGGCGCGCCACCTGCAGCAGCAACTCGTCGCCGACCTGGTGTCCGAGCGAGTCGTTGACGTTCTTGAAGCGGTCGAGGTCGAGGAACATCAGCGCCAGCGGCTCGCGGCCGCGATGCGCGCGCGCCAGGTCGTGCCTGACCCGCTCGGCCAGCAGGCTGCGGTTGGGCAGACCGGTCAGCGCGTCGAAATGTGCCAGCCGCTGAATGCTCGCCTCCGCCTCCTTGTGCCGGGTGAGGTCGATGAAGCTGCCCAGATAGTGGGTGGTCACTCCTTCGCTCTCGACACGGCTGATCGACAGCCACTCCGGATAGACGCTGCCATCCTTGCGCCGGTTCCAGATCTCGCCCTGCCAGGCCCCCTCTGCCGCGATCGCCTGCCACATGCTGCGGAAGAAGGCGGCATCGTGCCGGCCCGAGGCGAGCATGCTGGGGTTGCGGCCCAGCACGTCAGCAGCACTGTAACCGGTGATGCGGGTAAACGCCTGGTTGACCATCACCATGCGGCCGGCGGCATCGGTGATGGCGATTCCCTCACCGCCACGTTCGAATACCTTGGCGGCCAGATTGAGTTCCGCTGCGGCCCGCTTCTGCGCGCTGACGTCCACAACCGTCCCGAGGTAGCCCTTGAGTTGCCCGTCCGCGGCCCGCATGACGGTCACCGCCAGGCGAACGGTAATGCGACACCGATCCTTGCGGATGCAGCTCATCTCGCGCTCGTCGGCCTCGCCACTGACACGTGCCTTGGCAACCAGCGCATCGAAACCGCCTTCGACGGTGCTGCCGAGCGTCGTTCCGAGCGCCGCTGCGACAGCCGCCACTTCGTCGGGATCGTGCCACAGCATGGGCGTCGCCCGGCCAAGCACTTCGTCCGCGCGGTAGCCCAAGATCGCTTCCGCGCCCGGGTTGAAGAGCGTGATCAGGCCCTGCAGGTCGGTCGCCACGATGCCACAGGCAGCGCTCGCAAGAACCAGTGCCTGCTGCGCCTCACTCTCGCGCAAAGCCACCTCCACCCGCTGGCGTTCAGCCAGCAGGGCGGTGTTCTCCAGCGCCACCGCCGCGCTCGCCGCGAGACCCTGCAACACGCTCGTGTCGGCGGCGTCGAAACCGCCGGGCTTGTCGTGAATCTCGAAGCAACCGAGCAACTCGCCGTCGCGGCTGATGATCGGCATGTCCAGCAGGTTGTCGAAACCGATCGCCTGCCGGATCTCCGGAATGACCCAGGGATCGTTTGCGGCATCGTTGCTGAGGTACGGCTGACGCGTCTGCAGCACCCGTCCCGGAACGCCGTAGCCAGCAGGGAAGCGATAGTCGATCGGCACCCATTCGCCGGCTCGGTGGTATTCGCGGAACACCATCTGCTCTTCCTGCAGGCGCGCCGCGCTGCCGCCGCCGGCGCCGACCAGTCTCAGCGCCGCAACGACGAGCTGGCGCAGGATCACCGGCATGTCGAGCCGGCTGTTGATCTCCTGACTGACACGTGACATCAGTTCGAGCTGCTCGCTGCGTCGCAGCAGCTCTGCCTCGACCCGTTTGCGCTCGCTGACGTCGCGCACGAGGGCGATGAAGCGCGGCTCGCGGTCGCTCACCCCCGCCTTGCGGGCAACCGACAGCTCGAACCAGAAACGGCCTTGCGGGAGATCGAGCGCCAGCAGCCGGCCCGCCGAGTGGCCGCTTGCATGGGCCTCGCGCAGCGCATCGAGACAGGTGGCGGCGGCGGCCGGACCGAGGAACTCCGACACCCGCCGGCCGACCAGGTCCGCGGAACGGGCAGGCAACAGCCCGGCTCGCGGCGTATGGGCTTCATGGCAGGTGCCGTCGAGTCCAAGCTCGAACATCGGGTCGGGAACGGCATGCAGCGTCGCGGCAAGCTTGGCCGTCCGCTGGCGAACGACCCGTCGCAGGGTGATCACCCAGATCAGCAGCGCGCCACCGACGAGCGAACCGACGAGCAGGGCGTAGGCGAGGTGGCGTGCGCGCGGCGAGGCGAAGAGCGGCGTGCCCATCCATTTCGCCCGCAACCGCCGTTCTTCGGCCGGCGTGATGGCGGCAAAGCCGCGTTGCAGCAGCGCCAGGCCGGCTGCGTCCCCCTTGTGCACCGCCCGGTGAAAGTCGCCCGAGTAGAGCGTGAACGCCCTGTTGAAGAGTCCCTCGGCGTTGTTGCGGTAGAGCAGGTAGTTGGCCGGCGGCTCGTCGAGACAGAACACGCGTACACGGCCGTCGATCGCTGCCTGCACCAGCGCCTGGTAGCTGGCAAAGGGCTGCACATCGCCGATGCCAGCCGCCGCCAGGTGTTCGATACAGGCGTCGCCGGCCTTCACGCCGATCAGGAACCCCTGCAGTGTGGTGACATCGACGATGCCGCCAATGCTGCCGTGGGTGAAGATCGCCACCTGAACCGTTTCGTAGGGCGGCGAGAAATCGAGGCTGCGTTCGCGTTCCGGTGTCCTTAAGGCGTTAAGCAAAAATAACTTGAACATTTGTGATGATTGGCCTATGGTTTCAGCATGGAGCAGGAGTTAGCCATAGAAGCTAAGTATCAAGCGCTGTGTGGAAGGCTGGATGAGGCCACGCTTCGC
>JAGFNJ010000063.1 GCA_017592775.1 Candidatus Accumulibacter conexus
ACGAAGAGCTTGCTTCGCTTGCCATCGAGCGCGACGCGTTTCATGGCGAATGGAACTACCGGCTGATACCCCGGAACAATGACAAATAGCTCGTATTGTTCAAGTTATTTTTGCTTGCGTCCTTACCTCAGCGAGCGCGACATCCCGATCAACCTCCTCTGCTTCCAGGTCTTCGCCAACGGCAACGAACAACTGATCAGCCGCACTTGGCTGCTCGACCCGGTCAAGACCCAGGTCAGTGCCGCGATCATGCAGGATGGCCCGAACGAGCCCTGGAACGGGGAGTTTTACCATTCCTTCGGCACCTGCTCCGGGGAACGCGCGTGGGACGATGCCGTGAAATACGGCTTCATCTGTGGCGGCGGTGACGCTTGGTACAGCAGGACGCTGCAGCTGCTCGATCCCGGCGACCGCGTCAGGGTCAAGATTCCCGGCCCCGGCTTCGTCGGCTTGGGGCGGGTGACCGACCGCGCGCAGCGTGACCGCGACTTCATGGTGAACACCCCCGAGGGCGAGGTCCGCTTCAGCGAGGTTCCGCGCAACGGCCACTACCACCAGCAGTTCGCCGACGACGAAGAGAAATCGGAATACTCTGTCCCCGTCCACCGGCTGCAAACCATCCCGGCCAGCCAGGCCATTCAGGAAATCGGCATGTTCGGCAACCAGAACACCGTCTGCAAGCCGACGACGCCGAAGTGGCGGTCGACGGTGGAGAGATTGAAGACGCACTTTCCGGCGCACAACAAAAACTGAAGCCACTTGGCGATGACAACCATCCATGGCGACCTGCCGAAGCACAAAGTCGAACTCAAGCCAGCCAAGCTGATCCACATCTACCCGACGCTCGCCGAGGCGAGCAAGTAAGTCGCCGGCGTCTGGAAGAAGGCGCACGCGCCGGCAGCGCTGCTGCGCTGGGTCGACCACTGGCACACCTGGCGGCGGGGCGGCGGCTGAGAGGTCCTCTCCCGCACCGCGCCTCACTCCATGCCAACGCTGGCTTCGGTACGGAAGAACTGCTCTGCCCGGCGCTTCTCCTCGCCGCGATCGTTGTTGCGATCCGCGGGCGTCGCTTCGAAGTCTGCCCGCGCCGCCAGCACGGCGCGGCAGCTCATGTAGGCACGTGCCCGCTGCGAATCCAGATCGTCCAGGTGGTCGTTGAAGAGCGCGACCAGCGCAGCCTTGCGACGGAACAGTTCGACCTGTCCGGCGAAGGTCTCGGCGCGCTCGTTGAGCAAAGCCTGCACACAGATCGTGAAATCCTGCCGCCGGCACCAGGTCGGCAGCGTCAGCGCATGCAGCTGATGCGCCTCGCGGCCGAGGTCGGCATCCAGTTGCAGAATGGTCTGCAGCAGTTCGTCCTGATAGGCCTGGGCATGTCGGTACAGCGGCTCCTCGCAGGCCTCGCAGACCGGTGCGAAGAACTCGACCAGCCATTCGAGCAGGCTGCCGCGCGAGGCGCGCTGCAGTTGCACCAGTGCCGCATCCTCGGCGCGCATGCGGTCGAGCGGCACCGCGGCGACGGCGCAGGCCTCCTTCTCCCATGCCTCCAGGAGGTCGGCATCGCTGCGGATGGGCACGTCGCCGCGCGGCATCAGTTCGCCGCGCACCAGCAGGCTCCTCGCCTCCTCGTCGTAGGCAAAACTGATGCGCCGGTAGGCGATCGGCCAGTCCGAGAGCGAACTGACGTTGAGCTCGAGCAGCGGACGCCGGTCGAGCGCGCGATGCAGCGCCCAGAAACCGCGGTGCGTGTGCGCCGACAGGTAGACCAGGGGATGCTCGAGCCTTTGCATCAGGACGCGCAGGAGAAGGCGCGACGGCAGGCCCAGCGAACGCCAGTTGTGGTGGCCGGCGAAGATGACGATGTCGCCGCGGGCAACGGCCTCGTCCACCCACTGCGTCACCGCCCGGATCTGGTCGGGGTTGATGTGCCCCATGCTGCCCGGGCTACGCCCCATGATCGTGTCCCAGATGCTCACCAGGCGGCCCGCCTGGTTCGTATCCAGGCCGATGATGATCGTGTCGCGCGTCGCAGCGGGTGCGCGCGGCAGGCGCAGCCGCTGCGCGACGAAGGAATCGGCGTAGTCGAAGCCGTCGAGCACCTGTGCCTCGATGGCCGACACAAAGGCGCGCTCGTCGGGATTGCGCCAGCTCAGCGTCTGCCTGCCCTGCGCAGGCGGCGGAGCAAGCCCCGCCTTCGCCGGGCTGCGCTGGCTCTGCTCGGCGAGATAGAGGCTGATGAAGTCGCGCTTGGAGAACGCCTCGTTGTCGGTCCTGTGACGATCGTCATCGGCTGCTGCGCCGCGCCGGCAGGCATGGTTCCATTTGCGGGCGCCGGCATCGAGCATCGCCTGCAGCAGGCTGTAGGCGTAGATGCCGAACATCAGCCCGTCATGGTTGCCGGGAAGGATCGCGCCCTCGGCAGGCGCGGTGCGAAAGATCCGCGCCATCCGCTCGGCCTCGCTGCGGCAGGACAGATCCATGACATCGCCGAGATGCAGGAACGGCATGTCGGGATTGCTGCGCAACGCCCATTCGAGCAGGCGACGGCCGAACAGGAGCTGCTCGGGTGGCCGTTGCGCCACCTCGACGTAGGCATCGACGGCGCCATCGTTGTCGTGCACCGGGAAGCCGCTGGCGTGGTGCTCCTGCGTGTCGCCGACGGCGATGAACGGCAGGGTCAGCGGCGCATGGCGGGCGGTCGGCGGCTCCGGATCGGGACCAGGCTGCGGCACGAAGCCGGCGCAGCCGCCCAGCAGCGCCAGCAGCACGGGCCATGCGAGACCCACCCGCAGTGAGCGGCGCGCAGCCGCGACAAGAGCACCGCGGCGCCCGCCAGCGTTCTCAGTCATCCAGGGTGCTGCGGCCGATGCTGCCGGCGATCCGCCGCAGGAGCCACTTCGGTACCGCCCGCCCGGCGATCGTCGCCGCCTGATTGAGCAGGCCGGGAACGCGGATCACCTCGCCCTGCATGCACGCCTCGTAACCCTCGGCAGCGACCGCGTCGACGTCGGCGACGAGGAAATCCGGCAGCCGCGCGAGTGATGCGCTCGCCTCGGCCGCACCACGCAACATCGGCGTCGCGGTGATTCCCGGACACAGCGCCGTCACGGTGACGCCGCTGTCGCGCAGTTCCTCGGCCAGCGACTCGCTCAGCGACAGCACGTAGGCCTTGCTCGCGGCGTAGGTGGCGAGCGAGGGAACCGGCTGGAAAGCGGCGATCGAGGCGACGTTGAGCACCCGACCACGCCCGCGTTCGACCATCGCCGGCACGAACTGCGCCAGCATCGCCGTCAGTCCCGAAACGTTGAGATCGATGAGCTGCTGCTGCCGCCCTGCGTCCATGCGCACGAAGGCGCCGTGCTCGAGGACGCCGGCATTGTTCACCAGGATGTCGATCGCCATTCGCCGCCGCCGCAACCTGGACGCCAGCGCCGCGGCGGCGCCCGCCTGCGCCAGGTCGGCGGCGAGCACGACGGCGCGGACGCCGTGCTCGGTAGCCAGCGCCCGCGCCAGTTCCTGCAGGCGGTCGGCACGACGCGCGACCAGCACCAGCCGGTGGCCGGCACGCGCGAAGCAGTGCGCCAGCGCAGCGCCGATTCCCGACGATGCGCCGGTGATGAGTACGGTCGAGGGATCCTCTGTCGAGTTCATGGCTTGCTTCCGTGGACGAGGCCGTAGTATCGGGCGATCCCCACGTTCTGCGCAACGGCGAGGTTTGCGCGGCCGGCCGACCATGCCGCATGCCTTCCAGGATTTCCCGGCGGCAGCCCGATGCCGGTCACGATTGCACGCCCGCAGCAGCCCCGCCGGCACCGGCGCCGACTGCAGGGCGAATCCGCGTTGAATCACCGCACCGGCGGGCTGGCATTCTGCCCCGTGCCGGTCTATTCTTTCCGATGAAGCGCCTGTCCGAACCTCCCGATCATCATCCGGCGGCGCGACGGCGGAGAACCCATGCTCCTCGATCGCCTGACCCAACTCGTGCCGACGCGCGAACAACTCGCCAGCAACCGCTGGTTGCGCTGGCTGGGTCCGCTGCTGCTTGATCCGCAGCTCTGGCGCTGGTCGCGCGAGGGTGTCGCCCGTGGCGTCAGTATCGGTGTCTTCTTCGGTTTCCTGATCCCGGTGGCGCAGATACCGCTGGCGGTCGTAACGGCGATCGCCCTGCGCGCCTGCGTCCCGGCAGCCGTGACGAGCACCTTCGTCACCAACCCCGTCACCTTCGCACCGGTCTACTACGCCGCCTACCGTCTCGGGTTGTGGATCACCGCCGACCCAGCGGCAGCGGCGGAACAACCCGCCGCCGGGGCGAGCGCGGCGGAGCCGGGGCTGTGGCAGAGTCTCGGCGACATCGGCTGGCCGCTCTTCGTCGGGCTGACGATCACCGCCACCGCCGCCGCGCTGTGCTGCCACCTGACGATCCACCTCGCCTGGCGCTGGCTCGAACGCCGCCGGCGACAGTCCGACGCGCCGGGTGACAAGCCAGGCGCCGGCGCTGCGGCAAGGCGGCGTGCAGCGAGCGGCGAACCGATGACGACGGCGGAGGACCGGCAGCGACATGCCTGAAGGACTGCGGGCAGACCTGCAGCAGCAGATCGCCAGCGGCGACTGCCTGCTGGTCGTCGGCGCCGGTGTCGCGATTTTCGGCACGGGCAATGCGCCGTGTGCCTCGTGGAATGCCCTGCTGCGGCAGCGATACGGGGTTGGCTATTGGCGGAAGAGGAAGGGGATCGCCACGGTGCGTCTTCTTGATGGAACGACCGCCAGGGCCGAACTGCACTGGCATGAGGCGCATGGCATCGGCAAGCGGAAACTCAAGATAAAGGAATGGCCATGAGGTTTGTGGTTTGCCTGTCTCGCGAAGGATTTGGCGAGTTCTCGACGGATGACCTGACGCTCGGCCGGCTCTATGAAGTGCTTGCCCCGGCGGACAGCCACAGCATGCTGCGGATCATTGACGATTCCGGCGAGGACTTTCTCTACCCGGCTTGTCTTTTCGAGGCTGTGGAGGTGCCGGAGCAAACAGCCACCCGGCTACACGAACTGTTGGCAGCGTGATGCAAGAGAGCCTCTTGCGAGACTGCACCCTGCAGGACTGATTTTTCTCGCGGCTGCAGACGACGGGGGGATGCGAGCGGCCGCTTCCGGCACGATGTGGTCATGCACACCAGGATCATGATCCCCGCCGAATGGATACGACCCAACCCCTGCCGATCATGCAACGGTGGTACGTGGTTCAGCACTGCCGGAAACAACCGGGACAGGTCGCCGCCGGGGTCACGCGTCCCGCGCGACCCCGCGTGCCTCCTGCTCCTGGCTGGTGGACCTCAGGGCAAAGCGAAACCCCCGGTCGTCGTCGCGGAAGCCGCGGTGCCTCCCGAAGCGGAAAGCAGAACGAAGCCACCCGGCCTCGTAGAACCACGAGCCGCCGCGCACGACGCGGGCGGCAGACCCCTCCGGGCCACGCGGATCCTCGACCGTCTCGTCAGAGTAGTCCCGGGGCCCGTCGGCACACCACTCCCAGACGTTGCCGTGCATCTCGTAGAGACCCCAGTCGTTCGGCGCAAAGGACTTCACTGGCACCGTCTTCTGTCGGTTCTCGCCTTTCCTGCCCCCCGCATAGGGATGATTGCCGTCGTAATTGGCCTGCTCCGGACCGATCGTCGCGCCGAGATTGAACGGCGTTTCGCTGCCTGCCCGGCACGCGTACTCCCACTCGGCCTCGGTCGGCAGCTCCACGACGACACCGGGCGCCAGCGAAGCCACGCGTTGCAGGAAACCGCTGGCGCCACTGAGGTCATCCCACGACACGCTCTCGACCGGGTTGCGCGCGTCTTCCTGGAAACCGCCCGGATTTTCCCCGCCCATCACCGCCAGCCACAGCGCCTGTGTGCAGGCGGTGTCGGCGAGCCAGAAGCCGGTGGTCAAGCGCACGCGATGCCGCGGCCCTTCGCGTTCCTCTCGTTCGGGCTCGGCGGTCGGTGAGCCCATCCGGAACTCGCCGGGTTCGATCCAGCGGAAGCGCTGCACGACGCCCGCCAAGTCGACGTCGATCCACAGCCCGTAGGCGTCGTCACCCCAGGCGCTCGCGCAAGCAGGCGGCAGGACCGGTGGCCGTCGCGCGTCTTCGGACGGAAAGGGCCCGCCGGCCGGGAGCGCTGCGCGGTTCATCGGGCGGGGCGGTGGCAGACGGAGGCGGCGACCCGGGGGGCTGTCGGCGCCGGCATCGGCCGTTCTCGCCTACCGGCGCCCCGGGCGCCTTGCGGTTCGCCGGCACGACAAGCCGTGCCGGCAGGACGTCGCGTCTGGTCCATGGTTCTCGGCAAGTCCATGCCGTTGGCTCCATCGAGCTCAGGGCAAAGCGAAACCCCAGGCTCTCGTTGCGGTTGTCGCGGTGCCTCTCGTTGCGGTAGGCGGAGCGAAGGCTCCTGGCCTCGTTGTTCCACGAGCCGCCGCGCACGATGCGAGTGGCTTTCCTTCACGGTGACCGACATCCCTGCCCCACTATACCTGAAACTGCTGCGCCGCCAACAGCCGCTGCCGGAAACCGAGGCTCTGGCAGCCGTCGAGCGTCGCCAGCGCGAGTTCGCTGGCGCGCTGCAGGTCGGCCTCCGACACCCTGCCGGTCGCCGCGACACGTTCGATCCGCTGCAGCGCGGCGCGAAAGCGCGCCAACTTGCGCCGGCTGGCAAGAATGACGCCCTGCCGGATACGAAAACTGCAGAACTGCGTCCCCTCTGCCGAGCGCGCGATGCGCAGCCGCGGCTTGAGGCTCAGCGCGCGCTCGTCCGCCAGGTGCGCCGCAAGCAGCGCGCGCTCGTCCGCCAGGTGCGCCGCAAGCAGCGCGACGCTCTCCACGCCCGCCTGCCGGCTGGTGCAGCCCCAGAAGATGTCGTCCATGTAACGCACCAGCCCGCCGCAACCCGGTTGCCTGAGCAGCAGGCGGTCGGCGCTGTCGAGGAAGGCGTTGGCGAAGTGCTGCGAGGGTCATCGCCTGGCGCTGCATGCGGGCCGCTCACGCCAGCGCCAGCACCAGCGCCTGCTCGAGCAGCGCGAGAAAGCGCGCGCCATAGCGATCGACTCGCCCCGGCCCCACCCCCTCGATCCGGCCGAGCGCGTCGAGCGTCCTCAGCTTGCCACGCACCATGCTCGCCAGGTGCTCGTTGGTGAACACCGCGTATGGTGGAACGCCTTCGGCCTCGGCGAGGCTCTTGAGCAGTTCGCGCAGCTTCGCGAAGACGGCAAAATCGACTTCGCTGAGAGGTTGTGAAGAAATCGTCGCGAGCAGGCCGAGATGCAAGGCGCGATGGAGCGAACGACGAGACATATCAAGTGGATAGGCGAGGACTGAGCGACTGAGCAACGCAGCAGATCGGTCGCGCAGTAGATTTATTCACAACCTCTGAGGACTTCGCGGTAATCGACGCGGCGGGCGCCTGCCTGGTCGGCCTTCAGCGCTTGCGGCAGCGGACCCGGGCCGCTGGCAATCCGGACGCAGACCGCCCGGAACGACGCCTCGCCGCTGGCGACGCAATGCCGCTCGACTATCAGCACCCGGCTCGCGGTGAGCAACTGATTGAGTTCGGCCTCGGCCGCGACGGGGTCGCAGGCGGGGATGGCGAAAAAACGCTGGGTCATCGCTGATCGCTCTCCTCTTTCACCCCTTTGTCTGCTCTCGTGATCCCTTCGGGGTCGTCTTGCCCAGCTTGCCGCGCCCACCAGTGGCTGCTTCGGCATCCGCCGACGCAGCCACGCTGCCTTCCAGTCCCGGGAAGGCAGCCAAACCCTGCGGGGCCTCCGGCCCCTCCAGCTTGAAGTCGTGCTGCAGGCGCTCCGCGCCCGCAACTTCCTCTTGGCTGGTGGACCTTAGGGCAAAGCGAAACCCCCGGCCATCGTGGCGGTCGTCGCGGTGCCTCACGGTGCGGTAGGCGGAGCGAAGCCACTTGGCCACGACGTACCACGAGCCGCCGCGCACGACGCGCCACTCGCCCGCGCCCTCGGGGCCGCGCGGATTCTCCTGGTCGCTGCCGTCGTAAGGCCGCTTCCCGTCGACACACCACTCCCAGACGTTGCCGTGCATCTCGTACAAACCCCATCGGTTCGGCGCAAACGACTTCACCGGTACCGTCTTCTGCCGGTACTCACCTTTCTCGCCTCCGGCATAGGGATAGCTGCCATTGTAGTTGGCCTGCTCCGGAGTGATCGTTGCACCAAAACTGAACGGCGTCTCGCTTCCCGCCCGGCACGCGTATTCCGACTCGGCCTCGGTCGGCAATTCGGCGACGACGCCGTGCACCAGCGAAGCCACACGTTGCAGGAAATCACTCACGTCATCCCACGACACGTTCTCGACCGGGTTGCGTGCATCGTCCTGAAAACGGCTCGGATTCTTTCCGCCCATCACGGCCCCCCACAGCGCCTGCGTACAGGCGGTGTCGGCGAGCCAGAAACCTGCGGTCAAGCACACGCGGTGCCGCGGCCCTTCGTCTCCCTGATGTTCGAGTTCATCGTCCGGCGACCCCATCATGAACTCTCCCGGGTCGATCCAGCGAAAACGCTGCACGACGCCATTGAGGTCGACGTCGAGATACAGGCCGTGGCTGTCGCGCGCCAGTTCCTTCGCCCACCGCGGGCGGTGCAGACGCGCCAGGCGATAATGGCGGCGACCGCTGTCGAGGTCGATCGCGGAAAGCTTCGCAGCGTGTGCGATCGGCAGCGTCAGCGGCGCCGCGCGCGCTTCGATCCATCGTTGCCGGCAGCGGGCATCGCTGCGCAGGCCGCAGACGACACCGCCCGCGAGGGTCAGCGCCGGCCAGCGACCCGGGGCCGCTTCGCCGCGATCGGGCAGCAGGACGAAGCGATCATCGTGCTGCCGCAGCCACCACGTGCGCGCCACCGCGTCCCCGCCAGCGCCCAGATCGGCGCCAGCAGCGAGGAGTTCGCCTCGATCCACGCGCGGTCGCCGCCGTGGCGATCGAAGAGATCGCCGGCATACCCAGCGGCGTCGCAATCCACCGTTTCGGCGGCAGCGCCGAAACGCGCGAACCAGTCGCGCGCCTCGCCGAGCCGGGCGACGAATTCGTCGCCGGCCGCTTCCGGCTTCGCATGCGCGTGCCAGATCAGCAGTTCGGCGCTTTCGGTCGCGCGACCGCGCCAGGCGTGCGCGTCGAGAATCCGGCGCAGGATTTCCTGCTGCTCGGCGGCGGCGAGCTCGTTGAAGCGATCGCGGTAGTCGGCGACGCCGGCCGGGGTGAGTTCACAGAAACGGCTGCCGGCGGCGACCGCCGGCGCGTACGACCAGACGATCGCCTCGAGGCCGGGCTCGGCGGCGGTGTCGGCGTCGAGGCGGCGCAAGGCGCGCAGCAATCCGGGTTCGACGCGAACGCAGCAGGCCAGCCGCGTCAGCAGCGCCGGCAGCAGCGGGTGTCGCGCCGCCGCGCCGGTCGGCGCGTCGCCAGCCGGAGAGACGGGTGGCGAGACAGGCGCCGTCGCCGTGCCGGCGTTGCGCGCGCGCAACGCGCGCAGGCCGTGCGCGCCGTCGAGGCAGTGCAGCTCGCTGTGACGCAGCGCCTCCGCTGGCACCAGCGCCGGTGACATCGGCAGCCAGGCGACGGGCAGCGCGCCGTGCTCGGCGAGGCGGCGCGTAAACTCCTGCCACGCCGCAGCGCGCGCGGGATCACCGGCGAGCAGACCGAGGTCGCCAAGGATCAGCACCCGCGTCGCCGGCGGCGGCAAGGGAATCGGCCCGGCTGCGGCAGTCGGCGACGCGCGACCCGGCGCGGCGACCGCGCGCGCGGCGAACGGCGAGTCGTCGACGAGCCACAGCCGAAGACCGCCCTGGCCGTGCCGCCGACGCACCTCGCCGAGCAGCTCGCGGTAGTCGGCGTCGTAGGGAACGAGCCGGTGCGCGAGATCGACGACGACGTCCATCTCTCCCCCCCAGCGGCGCAGCAGCCGCCGCGGCAGGCGCTGCGGCGAACGCGCGCGCGACAGTTCGCCGACCAGCGCCGGCACGTCGAGCGGGCCGCGTCGCGGCGACGCCAGCGCGCGCTGCAACGCCGGCCACAGCCGCGTGCGGCCGACCAGCGGTGAGTGCGGCGCGCTGCCGGATCGCCGCGGCTGGCAGTCGAGGCGGGTCAGCGGCGGCAACGGCTCGCTGCTCGACGGCGTCGCTGCGGCCTCGACGCTGTACTCGACGAGCGCGAAATGCGCCGCCGATAGGGGTGGCCGGCGGCCGGCTGCGCTGGCCGGCGCCCCGGCTTGGCTGCGGCCGCTGGCGGCAGCGGCTTGCTGCCGCTCGTCGGCCGGCAGATCGCTCCGCTCCGCTCGCTTCGGCTGCGGATGCAGGTCGAGCAGGCGGGCGAGCGGCGTCAGGGCGGCGGCGATCGCCTCGTTGCTGCCGACCGCTTGCGCGCCGTGGACGGCGACCGCAGCGCGCAACAGGTCGGCGCGGCCGACGAAGCCACGACTGCTCATTCAGCCATTCTCCGCCGGCGGCTCGGCAAGGCCGTCGATCGGCGCTCGCGTCTGCGACACGCCGGTCTGGCCGGCTACGACGCCCTGCTTCAGATAGCCGTACGCCGACAGGCGACCGAGCCACTGCTGCTGCGCGCCGGTCTGGCCCGGAAAGAGTTCGTGCAAGGCGTAGAGCAGGTCGAGGTATTCGGCGAGGCCGGGCGGCGGCAGGTTGAGGTTGCTCACCTGCTGCCGGTCGCTGACCAGTTGCTCGGCCGCCTGCTCGAGGATCACCGCCGCGATCAGCTCGGTGCGCGGCGGAATGGCCGTCGGCAATTCGGCGAAATGCGCCGCGCCGCGTCTGACGAGCCAGTCGCGATAGCTCATTCCCGGGTCCGGCTGCTGCGTCAGGACGATGCAGCGGCGCAGGAAGGCTGCTGGCAGCTCGCGTTCCTCGTTGGTGGTGATGACGATCAGCGGCGGCTGCGCATTCGGCCCGCCGATCGGCTGCGCCAGCGGCTCAACGCGGAAGCTGCGCTGCGCGAGGACTTCGAGCAGGCTGTTCGGCAGGTCGCTGTCGGCCTTGTCGATCTCGTCGATCAGGACGACGTGCCCCGCCGGCGCCGCCGGATCGACGCCGCGCTCGCCGTCGGCCAGGAAGTCCTGCGCCGACTCCCAGCCATAGGCCTTCCACAGCACGCCGGGCCGCCAGTAGCGCTTCAGGTCCTTCAGCTTCTCTTCGGCGGCCGCGCCGGCGTGCGCGGCGGCCTGCGCGTCGGCAAGGCGGCGGACGGCGTCGAAACGCGCCAGCAGCTCGGGCGGCTCGAAACGCGGATGGATCGTTTCGGCGTGCAGGCGCCAGCCGAGCGCGTCGGCCGCGGCGCGCGCGAGCTGCGTCTTGCCGGTACCCGGCTCGCCGCGCACGAGCAGCGGCCGGCGTGCCGCGTAGGCCAGCGTCAGCGCGTCGATTTCGGCCGCCGACCACTGGTGCCAGGCGCGCGACTGGCCGGCGGATTCGCTGAGTTCCTGGACAGCGCCGGGCTGCAGGGTGGCGAAGGGAGAATTGGGGGCGGCGGTTACGGTCATCGGTTTGCCTGTCGGTCAGTTGAAGAGCGCGAGAAAAGCGGGCCAGGACTGCTTCAGGCCCGCCCAGACGGGGGCGAGCGTTTCGACGATCGTGCGGCCGTTGCTCAAGGCGCTGGCACTCTTCTCGACGCCGTCGAGACAGCGTTTGACGAGTTTGGCGTCGGACGCCGAGCGCCCTTCTCCCTGCAACACCGTGCGGACCTCATCGAGTTCCTGCGCCATCAGCCGACGCTGCTCGGTGTCGCCAGGCTGCGCCGCGCCGGCATCGATCGCCCGTTGCACCACCGCCAGAGCCTGCAGCAACTCGGTGCCGGACAGGCCGATGACGATGTCGCGGCCGGCGGCCTGCGCCCCTGCAGCGTTGGCCTGAACGACCGTGCCGACGGTGTCGTTGAAATTGATCGTCACGTTGGTGACCGCCGATGCGGCGGCACGTTCGGATTCTCTTTGGGCCATTTCTTTCTCCGTGATCGCCGCCTTGTGCAGCGAGATGTCAAGAACCGGGCCAAGCGCATGCAGCAGGCTGTCCTGCATCTGTCTGGCCCAGGGCGGCATCGCGTCTTCGCCTCGCCGCTGGAAGAAGGTGCGCAGATCGAAGTGCTCGCGCAGATCCTTGAGAAGTTCCGCTCGCCGTTCCGCGCTCTCGAAACGGCCTGCCGCATCCGTGCTCACCACCAGCGCCGTACCAAGTTTGCTGGCGCGACGCCGAACGAAGGTGCGCAGGTAGTCGGGGTCATAGTCCTGACCGGCCTGGAACTCGCGCCGCTCGATCGTCGCCAGCAGTTCAGCCGCCGAGAGGGCCGCGCCTTCTTCGCCGCGCACTCCGGGTTCGGGAACCGGGTGGACGAGGCGGAAGACGTTCTCGGGCTGCGGGCTCCCGGGCGAGAAACACAGCCCAAAGCCCAGCCGCACCGCGGCCTCGATGCATGCCACCAGATGATCGGAACTCGCCACGGGGTCGTGATCGCGATGCGCAGCGGCATCGACCTTGGTCCTGACGTAACGCTCGGCGGCGACGAGCGCGCAACGAACGATGGCGCTGCAGACGATGCCGTCGGCCTCGGAAACCGACCCTGCGTGGGAAAAGCCTTTCGCGACTCGCGCTTCAAAGAACTCGCGGGCGCCCAGCAGGACCTCAAGTGGAGGACCATCGCACACCACGGCGAAGACGCGCTCGGCGCTGAGCGGCATCGCCCTCTCGAGATCCAGGAACAGGTCGGCGCGCGTGAATGCCGGCTGCGTGTGCAAGGTCGCCCAGTTGTCCTGCAGGTGACTCTTCAGCAGCTTCTGCAGTTCGGTCAGCGGCGGCGGAGCGGCCGCAGCAGCGGCGGGCTTCGGCGCCGCCGGCGACGATGGCTCGACGACGGGCTCGACGGGCGCCGACGCATGCTGCCGCTGCAGCGCCCTGAGAACCTTCACCTTCAGATCGTCGGCGCTGCTGAACAGCGCTGCCCGCGGAATGCCGCTCGCCCCGGACGACAGGCGTGCGCGAAAGGCTTCGATGCGCGCGGGATCATTCTCCTTGGTGTACAGATCGGTCCGGGAGGCCGGGATGGCATCGACTTCCCGGACGAAGACAAAACAACTCAGACCCTTCGCCAGCGCCGCGTCGAACTCGAGTTCGGTGATCGACTTGCCCTGCCCCGGCGGAACGAATCCATAGCGCAGGCCGACGATGCCGATGTAGATCGCGCACGAGGCGACGTCACCGACGCAGCTTGGCTCAAGGGATCGCGAATCGGCCTCGTAGCTCTCGACGACCGTGTACTGGCCGCTGAGGACCTCCTTGACCGCGCGCCGTTCATCCTCCAGGTCGGAAAGCGTCGAAGACAGATAGAGTCGCATGCCTTGCTGCTCCGGTTGTAAGCGTCCCGCGCACCCACCCCCGGGTGCGCACGATCATGCGGGTTTCCTGCGAGGTCACGACTCGTCGATGCAGGACCGATGCCGCCGCTCGCGCGCGCCCGACACGCGAGTCCGAGCAGACCAGCGACCCGCTTCGCCACCGCGGAAGGCACTCGCTGCGTGGATCGGCCGGCAGCGGATCCGGTCGCGGCAACCATGTCCAATCATACCGTGGAGATGGACTGAGAGACATCGAAGGAGCGGACTTTGCGTTGTCTGGGGGCTGGCGGAACGGTGCATCCTTGATCTGCAGCAGAAACCGGCCGTCGGGCATTGTATCGGCCAGCACGCGCTCGATCCGCGGCACGCGGCTGCGCAGAACCCCGAAGATCCGCTCGAGCTGGTCGCCATGCTGTTCCGCAAGATACTGGATCACGTTCGCCAGGTTGTCGCGGGTATTCGTCATCCACTCCTGCGGGCCTGCCTCCGGCTGCCCACGCGCGCTGTCGGCGGAGAGAGAGGACACGTACCAGCCGCTGATGAATTCACGCAGCGCCGCGACGCGTGGATGCTCGGCAAACTGGCCAAGCGCATTGACGGCCAGCAGGTCCGCCGACTTAAGCGGAACCTCGACTCGCCGATCCTGCTCGTCGGGGAGTTCGCCGGTCACGGCACGGCCCTGACCCTCACAGTAATCGAGAAAGCGAAACGGTTTTCCGCGTTGGCCGCGCCGCCATTGCAGCCATTCCTCAAGCACGGCCGGACCGCCCCGACGTTCGTCGATCGCCTGATGATCGGTGATGACCGGATACCCCATCTCCCTGTACTTGATCTCCACCGACACCGATCCATCGCTGCCCCGCGTCTTGAGTTCCCGCGCCCGCGCCCGCGTGTCCCAGGCTCGGCGCAGCCCCGACCCGAAGCAGTCGGCGACGAAGGCGAAGACATCGAACAACGTCGACTTGCCGCTGCCGTTGGGTCCAAGGAGCACTCTCCAACGAGCCAACGACACCGACAGCACACTTGTCACCCCGAACGCCACGAAGTTGGCCTCTTTCCTTGCGTGCGGCGCCGCTGGTGCATTAGCATCATCGCATCACCTGCCAGGAAGACGCCCATGCGCACCACCCTCGATATCGAAGACGATGTTCTGCTTGCTGCCAAGGAGCTTGCCCGGCGCGATGGAACGACGGCCGGACGGGTGATTTCGCAGCTCTTGCGACAGGCGCTGACGCAGGCGCCGCCATCGACAACCAGCAACACCGCCGAGCCGGCAGACGTCTACGGTTTCCGCCCGTTCCCGTCACGCGGGAGAGTGGTCACCAACGAGCAGGTCGACCGGCTGCGAGACGAGGAAGGTGTTTGATGCGCGCCTTGCTCGATGTGAACGTGCTGATCGCCCTGCTGGACAGCGATCACCTGCATCACACGCGAGCCATGGCGTGGCTGCAGGAGAACATTCAGCCGGGTTGGGCGTCGTGCCCGCTGACCGAGAACGGTTGTATCCGGATCATGTCGCAACCCGGCTACCCCAACCCACTGCCGGCCGGGGCCATAGCCGAACGCCTCGCCGCAGCCAGCGCGACCAGCCATCACGTTTTCTGGCCGGACGCCGTGAGCATCCTCGATGGCGGGCGAGTTGCCTGGGATACCGTGCTCGGCTCCCGTCAGGTGAGCGACGTTTATCTGCTGGCGCTGGCGGTGCAGCAAGGGGGCCGCCTGGTGACGCTGGATCGCGGCGTCCCGCTGCAGGCGGTGCCTGAGGCAGGGGCCCGTCATCTCGTCGTGATCTGAGTTCCGTGACAGGTCCATAGGTGCCAGGGATGCTTGCCCGGCACCCGCCACCGTATTCATCGGCCTGTGGGCGACCGAGGCCGCAGCCAACGCGTCGGCCATCGCCGAGCCCGTGGTCAGCCAAGCACGGAACTGGTCGCTGGCCCGATGCTTCCCCCGACGCCAGCCGACGCACCGCTGCTCAACATCGCCGTGGTCAGTTTGCGGCGACGGCGCAGCAAGGCACCAGCCGAGGACGATGAAGCCCGTGACGCGGTTCACCTGACACAGACCGTGACCATGAACGGCGATGGCCCGCGCATCGACTTTCCGTTGCCGACCGGCACGATGGAAAGAGTCTTCGAAATCGAGACTGCGCCAGGGCGGCTGGCGCGGCGCGGCGATGACTACAAGCTCACGGTCAACAAGCCTACCGAGGAAGAACAAGGCACCGGGGTCGAAATGCTCACCTTCTATCGCCCCCCGGCAGGCGACTTCAAGCTGCTGCTGAAGGTCGACACGCCCACCCGCGGCTACCGGCCACGCTCGCCACGCCGAGCGACGATCGAGCTCAATGCCTGGGCAGCACAGATCAGCGAGGCCGACGGGCTGCTAACGCCTGCCGCCGCCGCTGCACTGGCTGCGCTTGGCGATATCGACCGCTTCGATCTCGCCGGCTACGCAGACCCCGGCTTCACGCTGCATCTGCTCAATCCACGAGCCGATCTGAGCTCCCTTGAACGTACGCAGATCGCCGGCGATCAACGCCTCTTCCGGAGTACGGCGAGGCTGTCTTTGCCTGGCGAATGCGAGCTGACTCTGACCCTGGGCGCGGCGCCGGCCGAAGGCAGCATCAAGAAGGTCATCCCCAGCGTGGCGATTCTCGACAGTTCCGGATGGAGTTCAGCAACGGGCGGGCCTAACGTTCGTGGGCCAGCAACCAAGAGGCAAGCTGCTTCGCACTGGACCTGCCTGCGTCACTGATGCGACAGGAACAGAAGTGCCAGTTGCGCGGGGAAACGCCGTGTTCCTGCTCCGCCAATGTTTTCACGCGAACAGGGCCGAGGGCAAGGCTGAGGGTGAAGCACTGGCTTTGCAGACGCTATTGAGAAAGCGCTTTGGTGCCCTGCCTCCTGATGTGCTGGCGATGATTGCCAATGCATCCCTTGAGCAGATCGACGCGTGGCTGGAGCAGGTGCGGGATACTCGAAGTCTCGATGATCTCTTCGGACCGACCACCCACTGAAAGCCACCGCTCGCCTGCCCACCCAAGGGTCTGTGAAGCGCTCGCTTCTGACCATTCCCGGCAAACAAGCACGCGCTCCTTGTTGCCCAGGCACCGGACCTCAGACATTTCCCGGCGGCGCCAACGCTGCCTCAATGGCCGCCAGCAGCTCGCCCGCGAGGTCATCGTCAGCCAGGGCAGGGAACTCCTTGAGCAGCTTGTTCGATAACCTGCCAGAGTTTTCCCGCACCGACCGGATGATCCGGTCGATGTCGCCATCCGGCCCTTCGATCACCTGCTTGACGCGCTCACGGGCGTTGCGCAGACCACGCAGATGGCCCGCTTCCTTGCGCATTTCATCCTCGATCGTTCTTTGCACGACCTCGGCCAGGTACTCGACATGGTCGGTCATGTCCGGATAACGCCACGCGGGCAGTGCGTCCTGGTAGGCATCGAACTGGAGGTTGCAATGCACACCGTCGTCGGCAACCTGTTCGGCACCGAAGCGCCAGGCCTCGGCGTACTTGTGCATCAGCGGTCGTGAGAACGATTCGAGTACCTGGTCGTAACGGCGCCGATTGACGGCCGAGCTGGTGATGGCTGCCGACACCGGCAGGATGAACGGCGCCGGGATCGCCTTGTCCCGCCGCAGCACATCGTTGATCAGGAAGCGCGAGATGCGGCCATTGCCGTCGGACATCGGGTGAACGTACACGAAGCCGAAAGACAGCACCGCGGCCCGCACCAGTGCGCAGGCGCCGGCTGTTCGGTCTGCAAAGTCGCGTAGGCCGGACAGCAGCGAGCGCGCATCCTCCCAGTGCGGAGCGATGTAGTGCACCAACTCTGTCACCCCGTCCCGTTCGCCGACGAACACCGGTGAGCGGCGCACGCCGTAGCGTGTCGCCCGCGGCCCGAGGATCCGCGCCTGTAACTCGCCCAGCGCGTCTTCGGACAGCGGCTCCGGATACTGCCCGCAGTGCTGTTCCATGACCGCAGCGAAGCGCCGCACACGATCGACCTGCTGCCCTTCCTGCTCGATCGCAAAACTCGCCCGGCTTTCCTTGATCGTCAACCAGACCACGCTGCGCTGCAGCACGTCGGCGCCGAACTCGACCTCCAGATCGGCCAGGTGCCGAGCGCAGTCGTACCGTTCGGCCTGCCGCACCCGGCTGGTCCGCAACACCAGCGGGCAATAGTCACGCGAGCCTGGAAGGTTGTCGCGAACGCGCCAGCGCGGGTTATTGACCGGCCGCACAGCCGTCACACAGGATTGGTTGTCCAGAGCGGCGACGTAGTTGCCGGCGACAACGCCGGGGAACGCCAAGCGCCGGCCAGTCAGGTATTCGTAAAAGAAGCCCGCACGGCGCGCGTACTGGCCTGTCGGCTCGGCCGCAACCCAGGCCTCGAGTTCGGCCACCGGGACAACATCGAACAGCCGCGCCAGGAACTCCAGGTGCATGCCCTCGTGCTTGAGCGCAAAACCCAGATGCGCCGCCAGCGTGTCGGCAGGCCGGGTTGACGACGGGTAATACTGATGGGTGTGGCCGTCGTCACGCACCGTGGCGCGGGACCCGGCAATGGCGCTGTCGGTGCGAAACGCCTGCACCGGCGAGACGCCATAGTGCTGTGCCAGCCATCGATACCCGATCCAGTCAGATGCTTCGTTCTTCACACTTCTTCTCAGATTCGTTTAATCCTGAAATATTTTGATTACAATCTTAGCTTTGGTCAATGAATCGATTAGAAGGGAGCAATCGCCATTCGCAATTGCGGCGTTCTCCACCGGCACCGCAAGCGCACGTCTCCCGTTTGACTCGCACGCCGGTGCCGCCGATACTTGCCACGCTGGACGGGTTCTTCGGGCGAGTTCGTGGCCGGCGTGAACGCCAGGCAGCGAAGGCCCGATTGTCCCGATGATGCACTTTCCACCAGACCCGAAGGGAGGGGGTTCCATGGTCAGCGTCTACGTCTCGTACGCCTGGAAAGAGGAAGCGCAGAAGCGGCTGGTCGACAAGCTCGAACAGGCCTGCGCCGCGCGCGGCATCAAATTGCGGCGCGACAGGACGAGCATCGGCTATGGCGATTCGATCCGCAAGTTCATGGACGAAATCGGGGCCGCCGGGCATGTGGTGGTGGTACTCAGCGAGGCCTACTTCAGATCGCCGTCTTGCATGTACGAGCTGCGCCAGATCTACGAGAATCGGGGCTTTCGCAAGAGGGTGAATCCAATCGTTCTGTCGGGCACGCGGTTTCATGATCCCATCGACCGCCTCTCCTGCATTGAATACTGGACGGCCAAGACTGTGGAACTGGAACAGGCGCTGAAGAGACAGCAGGACCCGAAGCACACGCTGAAGATACGCGGGATCCTGGACCACTACGACAAGTGCCGCATGCTCATGGACGAGCTTCTCGACCTGCTGACGGACATGAACACGCTCGCCGAGGACGTTCACCTCGCAACCGACTTCACCGCCCTGCTCGACCGGATCGCCCCCAGGACAGAAGCAGACGGAGCCCCGGCCGACAGCCGGGAAGCGGACGAGCTCTTCGTCCGAAGGGTCGAGAACGAGGTCCGGCAAACACTCGCTGCGGTTCCCGAACTCGCTCGCATGGTGCGACATCATGCGGGCAAGATGGGATTGCCGGTTGGCGACCACCTAGCACGCGGCCTATGTACCGGCAAGCTCGAAGTGGTGCTCGACGACGTGCTGCGGCCGGCGACGCACGACGCACTGCCGCGCCAGACACGGCAAGCGATCCGCGACTCGGATACTTGGGAGGCCGCCAAGTCACTACTTTTCTGGCTCAGCGTGCTCGCCGTCCGACCGGATTGGGTCAAGGCGCAGGAGGAGAAGGAGAGATGCGGTGAGTCTCGCTTCGAAGTTTTTGTCCACACGAGCGGTGGCGCGGAGATCGTCAGCTCGCGTTACCGCCAGGTTCGTCCGGGCTTCAAGGCGAGCGGTGGGCTGGACGTGAAAGGCGCCGGAGAGATCGAGCTCTCGAACCTGGAGTCCGGCTGGAACGACGATCAGGCAATCGAGGGCATCCTGCTCGACGTTGCCAACCACCTCTCCTCGGAGAGATATGTCGGTCCCGCACTCGAAACAACAGACATCGAGTTCATCAAGGACGCGCTCGCCTATGATCAGAAACACAAAGCCGGACACCATTACATTCTGGTCGCCCCTGGAGATGACTCGCCACTCAAACGACCGCAGGTGTACAGCCGACTCTCTCGACTTCTGCCCGGGCTAAGAATCCTGTACCTCAAGTCAGCTGGTGACGAAACTCCCTTGCTGGTGGACAGAGAAACGCGGCTGATTACCATCATCCGCGGATTCCTTACCCTTCCCGACAGCCCGTAGACACGATGAACAGTACCAACATCCCGGCTCTCCCCCACGCCCCCTTCACGCTGCCGGCGCGCGGCTCATGGCCCGAGACAATCCACCGCTTCGACGAAACCTCCGCTTGGGCAGTACGCGCGGCACTCGCAGCGCAGCGGCCACTGCTGGTGCGCGGCGAGCCGGGCTCGGGCAAGAGCCAGTTGGCACGCGCCGCCGCTGAAGCGCTCGGTCGGCTGTTCCTTGCCGAAGTGGTGCACGCGCGCAGCGAAAGCCAGGACCTGCAGTGGCGCTTCGATGCGCTCGGCCGGCTGGGCGACGCGCAGGCGATGAGCGCCGGGCACCACAGCCCGGAAGAAGTCCGTAGTCGCCTCGACCAGCGCAACTACCTGAGCCCCGCCGCCCTGTGGTGGGTCTTCGACTGGAACTCGGCCGAGCGCCAGCACTCGCGCAGTGGCGGCCGCAGCGCGTGCCCACAGCCACCTGCAGGCTGGACGCCGACCAAGGGAAGCGTGCTGCTGATCGACGAAATCGACAAGGCAGAAGCCGACCTGCCCAACGGCCTGCTCGAAACGCTCGGCAACGGCGCCTTCAGCGTCCCATGGCTCGACGAAGCGGTCAGCGCGGCCGAAGGAACACCGACGCCACTGGTCGTGATCACTACCAACGAGGAACGCGAACTGCCCGCGGCTTTCCTCCGCCGCTGCCTGGTGCTGAACCTGCAGCTACCGAAGTCTGAGAATGAGTTCGCCGCCGCGCTGATCGGCCGCGGCATGCTGCACTTCAAGCAGCGCTGTGCCAACGCGGTGTATCGGGAGGCAGCCGCCCAGTTGTGGCGCGACCGGCAGGCGGCCGAGGATCAGGGGCTGCAGGGCCCGGGGCACGCCGAATACATCGACCTGCTGCGCGTCGTCGTAACGCTCGAGCCGGACCCGGACAAGCAGTCGGCGCTGCTCGGCAAGGTGCAGGACTTCGCGCTCAGGAAGCACCCGCCGGCGGGCTGATGAAGCGGTTGCGCACCCGGACCGCCGTCGGTCGCTCCGACCTGCTGCGGGTTTATGCCGAACAGGGCGAGCAGGCGCTCGAAATGGCGGCGGCCGCGCTCGGCTACGAGCGGCAGGTTCCGCGGGAGGCGGTTGTCGCCTCGGTTGCCGGCACCATCTCGCCCATCGGACACGGCTTTGTCGTAGCCGGACCACCACAACCCGAACGTCCGGCCGTGATCCCCGCCGCCCGTTTCTTCCACGTCACCGAACACCGGCAGACCGACGCACAGCCCGGCGACGATGCAGACGCTGCGCCAAGCTGGCTGGCGGCAGCCGAGCTGCTCGAGGAAGACCCGCGCCCTGCTCCTGGCTCGCTGCGTCTGCCTTCCCGCCTGCCGCTGACGCGCTGGTCGCGGCTGGGGCCTTTCCTGCGCCGTTCGCTGGGGCGGTCGGTCGAGTGGAGCCAGCCAGATGTGCCGCGCCTGCTCGACCGGCTGACCCGCGGTGAGGCGCTGTGCCGGATCCCGATGCTGCGCCGCCACGGCTGGAGCCCGCGAATTGCCATCCTCACCGACTACTCGCGGCAGACGACCCCGTTTCACGGCGACTTCAACGGCCTCTGCCGAGCGCTTGAAAAGCGGCACGGTCAGCTCGGAATCGAGCACTGCATCCTCGCCGGCGAGCCGGGTGTACGGCCACTGGTCCACCGCTCGTCACAGCGCACCCAACAGCGCTGGCAATTGCCGGCTCCGACCACGCCGCTGCTGATCCTCAGCGATCTCGGACTGCTCGACGCCTCGCCGGCAACGCGACTCGGCTGGCAGCAACTGGGCGGCAGGCTGCGCAGCGCCGGACGGCAGGCGCTCGCTCTCTGCCCGGTTCCCGCGCGCCTGCATCCCGCCGGCCTGCAACGCGGCTTCACGATCGTCGAATGGGATCGCCACAGTCGGCTGAGGCGCTCGACAGCCGGAGCTACGCGCACTGACGACGCAGGGCGCGGTGGGAAAACGGTGGAAAAGCTGCTGACGCTCCTCGCACCGGCGGTGCGCGTCGAGCCACCGCTGCTGCGCGCGATACGGACCCTGTTGCCAGCGAGCGAAGCCGATGTCCTCGGCGAAGCGCTGATCTGGCAACATCCGGACGTGCGCTCCGGCCCACAGGGTTTCCAGTTCGCGGGAAGGGCAGCGATCGTCCGCTATCAAGGTAGCTTCGCAGCGCTGACACCAGAGCTGAAACGCGCCGCCGTCGGCCTGATCCTTGCCCACCATGCCGGACTGCCCGAATCGGTACGGCGCGCCGAACTCGCGGCCTGCCGGCGGCTGGCGCCCGAGGCGATGCCGGCCGGCGCTCCGGAAGAGGTGCAGCAGTGGCAGTACGCCATTGTCAGGACGGCACTGCAGCACCCTGACGCCTTCGCCCTGCAGCAGTGGTTGCGCCGCCACGTCGGCCGCCAGAGCGACGAAGCGCTCGCCGAAGACGAGGCTCTGGCCGCGCTCTGGGCGCTGGCGCAGCGCGAGCGGCTGTCGCGCGGTGAAGCGGTCGAACTGCCGGCCGGTGTCCGCCCGGAGAGCGTAGGCTTCTTTCTCGACCCCGAGCCGGCCCGCCGCCGAATCGACTGCGCGCTGCGGCAGCGCGGCGACGAGCTGTGGCTCGAGCCGCTCGATGTGAATGGTCCCGGGCTGCCGACGGCCGGCAGCCCCTGCTGCGACCTGACACTCGTCGACGGCGGCGTCTTCGTCCGCGTCAGCCGCCCGACGGCTGCGGCAGCGTCCGCCGCAGCCTACGTCGCTGTCACTGCGCTGCCACAAGCCCTCGCCCGCCTGTCGCGCGATGTCGAGCGGATCGAACTGCACGCGCCACACCTCGACCTCAGCGTCAGCGCACTCGAAAGGCCGCCGTGGGCACGCGCGCTCGGGCGCGACGCGCGCGGTCTGTATGCCGAAGTGATCTGGCTCGGCCAGCGCTGCCGCCTCGACTGGCTGCCGCCGCAGGATGGGCAGCCCGGCCGCTGGCGCAGCGAGCAGGCGCTCGGCTTCGACGCTTTCGGGCTGTTCGGCGAGATCAGCGTCGGCGGCGTCAGTCAACGATTCCGCTGGATTTCGCCGGGGCGTTTTCTGATGGGTTCGCCGGTGGACGAACCCGAGCGCGATGGCGCCGAAGTGCAGCACGAAGTGGCGCTGAGCCGCGGCTTCTGGCTTGCCGACACGGCCTGCACGCAGGCTTTCTGGCAGGCGGTGACCGGCAGCAACCCAAGCCATTTCCAGGGCGACGCGCGCAACCCAGTCGAGCAGGTGAGTTGGGACGACGCACAGCGTTTCATCGGGAAACTGAAGAGCCGGCTGCCGGGACTGCCGGTGCGGTTGCCGACCGAGGCGGAATGGGAATACGCCTGCCGGGCCGGGACGACGACGCCGTTCTCGTTCGGCGACCAGATCACGCCGGAGTTGGTCAACTACAACGGCAACTACCCCTATGCCGGGGGTGAGAAGGGGCTGGATCGGCAGACGACGGTCCCGGTCGCCTCGCTGCCGGCGAATCCCTGGGGCCTGTACGAGATGCACGGCAACGTCATTGAATGGTGTGCAGACTGGTTCGGAGACTACCCTGCTGAGCCACAGGTTGATCCACAAGGTCCCCAGACTGGCGTCTACCGCGTGTTGCGCGGCGGCTCGTGGCTCGACCGCGGCAGGCTCGTCCGTTCCGCCCTCCGGCACTGGTTCGTGGCTGGCTACCGCTACCGCCGCTTCGGGTTCCGGCTCGCCCTAGGTCCAGGCGAGCGGGTTGGGTCACCGGCGGAGCCGGTGACGGGTAAAGGCTTGTCGGCGGAGCCGACAAGCCTGCGGTCGAGGACGGCGAAGCCGTCCTCGACCGCGGCGCTGGCCGGTACGGCCAGCGCCGCGCCGCAAAAACCGGGCGCCTGGGGTCGATTGACGAACCTCTTCAAACGCAGGAAGTGAGCAGGCCAATGAGATTTCACTTCTTCTCGGTCGAAGCTCTGGCGCCGACTGCCGGCGAAGCCGAGTTGAACGCCTTCTGCGCCCAGCATCGCATCGCCTCGGTCGACAACCAGTTCGTCGCCCACGGAACGTACGGCTACTGGCTGTTCTGCCTGACGACCGTCGAAGGTGACGGCGCCGAGCGCTCGTCGGGCGCTGCCAGGCGCGGCCGCATCGACTACCGCGAGGTGCTGCTCATCGAGATCCAGGACCCGAAGAAGCGCCTGATCCACGCCGCGTGCTTCCGTGATCGCGTGCTGCAGCATGCGATCATGAACCGCGCCGAAGGGGTTTTCGAACGGACACTGGTGCCGACGAGCCATGCCTGCCGGCCAGGGCTTGGTGTGCACAAGGCGATCGCGCAGGTGCAGGCAAACCTTCGCCGCTTTTCGTGGTTCGGCAAGGTCGATGTGGAGGGCTACTTCCCGTCGATCGATCACGCCTGCCTGAAGCGACTGCTGGCCCGCCGCTTCAAGGGCGACGGCTTCATCGCCTTGCTCGGGCGGATCATCGACTCGTGCCCGGCCGCACCCGGCAGGGGATTGCCGATCGGTTCGCTGACTTCGCAGCACTTCGCCAACCACTACCTCGACGGCGCCGACCGTTTCCTGCTCGACCATCCGCTGGTCTGCGCCCATGTCCGCTACATGGACGACATCATCTGGTGGGGCCACGAGCGCGAGAATGTGCGCCAGGTGCTTGCCGAATTGCGCGTCTGGCTGGCGAACGAGCGGCTCCTGCGCCTGAAGCCGAGCGCCCAGGTCAACCGCAGCGAACGCCGCGTCACCTGGTGCGGCGCGCGCATGTTGCGGGGTGCGCTGCGACTGACGCCGCGCAAGCAGCGCCGCTACCGCCAAGGCTGCCGGCGATGGCAGGCGGCGTGGCTCGCTGGCGAGATCGACGGGCTGGCGCTGCAGCGCGGTTACGACGCGGTCTACGCCGTGATCAGCCACACTGACAGCCTGAGCTGGCGGAAACGCCACCTCGAACTCCACCCTTCGCGCTATAGTGATGCCTGAGCAGCCCGGCAGCTTCCCGGCCACCTGCTCGGCCACCTGCTCGGCCACCTGCTCGGCAACTGCAGCAGGAGGGGTGGTCATCACAGGCGGCAACCGCCTGTTGCGCGGCGGCTCGTGGAACGACAACGGCAGGAACGTCCGTTCCGCAAACCGGAACGAGCCTGGCAATCGCAACGACAACATCGGGTTCCGGCTCGCCCCAGCTCAGGCGTCAGTGCAACCGGCTCTTGACCAGATGACCATCCTGTCCGCCGCGTCGCGGCGGCAAAAAGCCAATGCCCTTCGGCAGGCTGGTAGGCAACGACGCCGAACGCCTGCCGAAGCGGCGCCTTGACGGATCTTTCGGATGTCTGCTGCCGACCCTGCCGCGAGCTTCTTCCCCGACCCTTTCCCGCCGCCCTGGGCCAACGACTGGGGCGAGGACGACGAACATGGATTGTGGCTGGCGCTGACGGTTGGTGAAGCGCGGCAGGTGTTCCGCTGGATTTCGCCGGGGCGTTTTCTGATGGGTTCGCCGGTAGACGAACCCCAGCGGAGGGACGGCGAAGTGCAGCACCAGGTGACGCTGAGCCGCGGCTTCTGGCTTGCCGACACGGCCTGCACGCAGGCGTTCTGGCAGGCGGTGACCGGCAGCAACCCGAGCAGTTTCCAGGGCGACCCGCGCAACCCGGTCGAGCAGGTGAGCTGGGATGAGGTGCAGGCGTTCATCGGCGAGCTGCAGCGCCGGCTGCCGGGGTTGCCGGTGCGGCTGCCGAGCGAAGCCGAATGGGAGTACGCGTGCCGGGCCGGGACGACGACGTCGTTCTCGTTCGGCGACCGGATCACGCCGGAGTTGGTCAACTACAATGGAAGATACCCCTACGCGGGGGGTGAGAAGGGGCCGTATCGGCAGAAGACGGTGCCGGTCGCCTCGCTGCCGGCAAGTGGTTGGGGCCTGTACGGGATGCACGGCAACGTCTGGGAGTGGTGCGCGGACTGGTATGCTGACTATCCGACGGAGCCACAGGTCGATCCACAAGGTCCCCAGACTGGCGGCGCCCGCGTGTTGCGCGGCGGCTCGTGGTACGGCGACGGCAGGCTCGTGCGTTCCGCCAACCGGTTCAGGTCCGAGCCTGGCCGCCGCTACCACAACACCGGGTTCCGGCTCGCCCTAGGTCCAGGCGAGCGGGTTGGGTCACCGGCGGAGCCGGTGACGGGTGAAGGTTTGTCGGCGGAGCCGACAAACCTGCGGTCGAGGACGGCGAAGCCGTCCTCGACCGCGCCGCCCCAAACAGGGCCGTAGGTTGGGCTGAGGAACGAAGCCCAACACCACCAAACCTCGCCGACCATCCAAGCCATGGACTATCGACGCGCCCGGACCGCTGGCGGAACGTATTTCTTCACGGTCAACCTCGCCGACCGGGGTGCCGATACCCTGGTGCGCCACGTCACGGCGCTGCGGGCGGCGATGACGGCAGTCCGGAAGGCGCATCCCTATGCGCTGCTGGCGATGGTCGTCCTTCCTGATCCCCTGCACAGCATCTGGCGCCTGCCCGCCGGGGACGCCAACTACGCGCTCCGCTGGGCGCTGATCAAGGGCAGCTTTTCGCGAAGCCTACCGCGGAACGAAATCATCAGCGCCAGCCGGCAAGGCAAGCGCGAGCGCGGCATCTGGCAACGCCGGTACTGGGAACACCTTGTATGCTTTCTTTCGTGGCTTTTGGTTCATCTGGGAGAGGGCGGGAAGGAATGGCTGGAAGGGGGTCAAGAGAACCGTGGAATAAATGCGAGAGAGGTTTTTTCTCTCGCGTTTATGCCGCGAAAGTCTCTTGACGCCCTGTAAGCCAAGTAC
>JAGFNJ010000064.1 GCA_017592775.1 Candidatus Accumulibacter conexus
TACGAAGAACAACAGCGCCAACGAAATATCGCCGCACTCAAGCGCCGCGCCGCCGCGCTCGGCTTCCAGATTAACCCGTTGCAGGCAGCCGCATGAAAACGGTCGCCTTCAGTTCTGTTTCTTGAGAGGCGTCACGAGCAGCGCGCCGAGGTGGCGGTCCGCGATCATGGCAGTGGTGCTCCCGCGTATGCGCTGGCGCAGGTCTTCGACCGCTTCTATTCGCTGCCCAGCATCGCCAGCGGCAGGAAGAGTTCCGGCCTCGGGCTCGCGTTGGTGCGCGAGGTGGCGCGTCTGCATGCGGGCGAAGCCGATTTCGCCAACCATTCGGAGGGCGGGGCGCTGGTCCGCCTGCGCTTGCCCCTGCTCTGCGCGGGCTGACTTCACCGTCGCTTCACCAGGCTTCACAGCCACTTCCTCGTCCGTTCATCGAGGCGCCGCACACTCCCGGTACCGTCAACCAGGGAGAAACTCATGGACAGGAAACTGCTTCTCAAACTCGTCGCCATCGGCTTCATGTCGCTACTGCTGCTGGTGCCGCTGGCCCTCATCGAGGATCAGATTCGCCAGCGCAGTTCGCGTCAGGACGAGGTCCAGCGCGGCATCGCCAACAGCTCTGCCGGCCAGCAGACCCTCACCGGGCCGGTGCTGGCGATCCACTATCGCGAGAAACTCGATCCGGAAACCAAGGAGGACCCCGCCACGGGTCGCCTCAAGACCATCCCGCGCTTTGCCGAGCGGACCTTCCACCTGCCGGCCGAGAGCCTCCGCCTGACCGGCGATGCCCGCGTGGAGACGCGCCAGCGCGGCATCTACCAGGTCAGGCTCTATCACCTCGACCTGGCGGTCGCCGGGCGTTTCGTCCTGCCCGCGCACCTCGGGTTCGACAGCAAGCGCGACATTGTCAGTGCCGAGGCGACGCTGCTGCTCGGCGTTTCCGATCCGCGCGGCGTCGATAACGATCCGGTGGTGAATCTGGGGGGCAAGCGCTACCGCTTCGCCACCCCGAAGATCTCGGCGCAGGAAGGCGACGCGCTCGCCGGTCAACGCCTGGCGATCCCTCTCGGGGCGCTCGCTCTCGACGCAGCGACGACGCTCGACTTCGACTTTCCGCTGCAACTGACCGGCACCGAGCGGCTCGCGATTGCGCCGACCGGCGAAGCAAACAGCATCGCCATCAAGTCGGACTGGCGCCACCCGAGCTTTGGCGGCCGCTTTCTGCCGCGGCAGCGGACGATCGGCGACGGTGGCTTCACGGCCCGCTGGGAGGTCTCGCATCTGGCGCGCAACTTCCCCAACACGCTCGCCGCTGCGCGGGGCGGGCCGTCACCCGAAGTCCTCGATATCCTCTTCGTCGACCCGGTGAACGTCTACCTGCAGTCCGAGCGTGCGGTGAAGTACGGGATCCTGTTCATCGCTCTCACCTTTGCCGGCTTCTTTCTCAGCGAGATCCTGCGTCGTGCGCCGATTCACCCGCTGCAGTACCTGCTGGTGGGACTCGCACTCGCGGTCTTCTTCCTGCTGCTGATCGCGCTTTCCGAGCACCTGCCTTTCGTCGCCGCTTACGCCATTGCCGCGTCGGCCTGTATCGGACTGATCGGCAGCTACCTGGCCGGCGCGCTCGGCGACCGCCGTCAGGGGCTCGCATTCGCCGCCGCACTGACCGGACTCTACGGCGTCCTCTACGGTGTGCTGCTGTCCGAGGACAATTCGCTGCTGATGGGCAGCGTGCTGCTCTTCCTGGCCCTTGGAACCATCATGCTGGCGACACGGCGGGTCGACTGGTATCGGATCGCGCCGGGTGTCACGGACCGACCGGCGGATTGAGGCAGCGGCATGTACGGGTCAATTCCGCGTTGCCGGCGCCTCCTGCTTGCTTGGGCGGCGCTTGGCGGCCTGCTCGCTGTCGCCTGGCATCTCAAGCATCCGCTGCTGTACTGGCTGCGTCCTTGCGAAACGGCCCTGTTGCTGGCCGTCGCCGTGGTTGGCGGCAGCGTCGTGCTGCGGCGGCGGTCCGGGCCGTTTTCGCCTGGTGGGTGGCGACTCCTGGCGATCGGTTTGCTGGTCCTCGCCGGGCTGACGCTGTGGCGCGAGCTGGAGTTCCAGTCCGATCGGCGGCACGTCCTGGCTGGCGGCCGCGACATGCAGATGCTGGGTGAGCATTTCATCGTTGGTTTTCGCAGCTTCGCCGAGCTCAGGCCGCTGGCGGAAGGGGGCCTCATCGGTGGCATCTACCTGACCCGGCGCAACCTCTTGCGCGACGGTGCCGTCAGTGTCGCCGCCGGCATCGCCCAACTCCAGGAAGCCCGCCGCCTCGCCGGTTTGCCGCCGCTGATCGTCGCGGCCGACCAGGAAGGCGGGCCGGTTGCCCACCTGTCGCCATGGCTCGAACGGCTGCCGGCGCTGTCCAGTCTGGTGCACGCGGCGCCACCCGAAACGCTGGCGGCGCGGGCGCGGCTCTACGGCGAACGGCAGGGAGCGGCTCTGGCGGCTCTCGGCGTCAACCTCAACCTGGCGCCGGTGGTGGACCTGCGACCATCAGATGCGGATTCCCCGCTCGATTTCCTGAGCGGCATCGGCGGCCGGGCCATCGACGGCGACCCGGCGGTCGTCACCGAGGTTGCCCGGGCGTATGTCGCCGGCCTCGCCGCTACCGGTGTCGACGCCACCCTCAAGCACTTTCCCGGGCTTGGCCGGGTGCGCGCCGACACCCATCTGCGGCGCGCCAGCCTGGCCGCCACGGCCGAGGATCTGCGCGGCGACTGGCAGCCGTTTCGCAGCGTCGGCAACGGTTCGCGGGCCGCGATCATGCTCGGCCACGTGGTGCTGCCGGCGCTGGACCCCGAGCACGCGGTTTCCCATTCGCGTATCGTCGTGCAGACCGTCCTGCGTGGGCAATGGGGCCATCGCGGCGTGCTGATCACCGACGATCTCAACATGGGCGCCGTCTACGGCCAGGGAATCGGTCGCGTCGCGGCACAGTCGCTGGCTGCCGGCGTCGACCTGATTCTCGTTTCCTACGACCCCGACCAGTACTATCGCGCCCTCAGCGGTGCCGCTCGCGCATTCGCGCGGGGTGACATCGACCGGCAGACGCTCAGGGCAAGCAGCGCGCGCCTGCGCGCGTTCGGCGTCGGCAACCAGGGGCCCGAGGGACAGCGGCGACTTCGACTGCCAGCCAATGGCACGGGTCCGGGCCGGCTCTCGGCCGCTCTTCGTGATGTTCCCGCCACCATGCACATGCCGGGGCCTCTGGCTTTGCCGACATCCTCCGTACGCTGATCCACCGCTTGTGCCTGGTGCGCAAGCTCGCCGAGCGGACAACGAAGGCCACTCAGGAAATCGCCCAGGTGATCGACCAGGTCCAGCAGGAGACCCGGATGACGGTGGAGGGCATGCAGAGCATCACGCCGCGTGTCGCCAGCGGGCGCGACAAGGTGACCGCCGTCGCCGGCACGCCGCGCCGGCCGTGCCGCTCCTGGCGCATGCCCGTGGTCGCTGGTGTACCGCTGTGGCGGGAGATGCAGCACGTCAGCTCGGCGCCGTCTCGTCATGTTGATTCGAGTCGGTGCGGACGAAGACGATGTGTGCCGATGCCGACGCCGAAGCGCGATCGGAATCGCCGGCGATGATGGCCTCGTAGATTGCCCGATGCTGGCGGCGAAGCGTTTCCCGCCGCTGCGGATCAGGCATCAATCGCACCAGAGTGCGCCGCATATGGCCGTACATCAGTGGAATCACGGCGGCGCCGACGTTCTGCAGCGCGGGATCACCCGACAGGTCGATGATTGCCATGTGGAAAGCCAGATCACAGGTCAGCTGCGCCTCGGCATCATCGGTCGAGAAGCTCTGGTCCAGCCGTTCGAAGACCTCGGTCAGGCGCCTCCGGCCGGCTTCGGTGAGATGCCGTGCGGCGGTAGCGGCGGCGTGCGATTCGACGAGTTCGCGGATGTCGAGGATCTCCTCGCGCCGGTGCAGAGGCGACGCCTCGCCAGCTGCCGATCCGGTGGCATCCACTGCCGCCGGCGGTGCCTCCCCTGCGCGCGGTGCGGTGCCCCCGCCACCGTCGACGATTTGCGGCGCCGTCGTCGGCAACTCGATGATGAAGATCGCTCCCTGCTCCGGTTCGCTGCTGATCCGAATCCTGCCGCCGAGTTTCTTCGTGACGAGCCGATAGACGATGGCCAGACCGAGCCCGCTGCCACCCTGGCCGAGGCGGGTGGTGAAGAACGGATCAAAAATCCTTGCCAGCGCATCGGCAGCGATGCCCTTGCCGCTGTCGCCGACGCTGATCCGGACGTTGCCGTCTGGCAGTTCCTGTGCATCGACCCGGATCGTGCCCGGAGCGTCATCGGCGAAGGCGTGAACGCGCGCGTTCTCGAAGAGGTTCAGGAAGATCTGGCCCAGCGCTCCCGGGTAGGCTTCGAACGCGATCGATTCCGCGACATCGACCTGGAACCGGGGTGCCCGGGCACCGGCGCCAGCGGTGAAGGTGTGCACACATTCCTCGACGACGTCCACCAGGCGGAAACTGCGGCGGCGATCGCTGGTCTGGTCGACCGCGACTTCCTTGAAGTTGGTGATCAGCCGCGCTGCACGTTCGAGGTTGCGGACCAGCATGTCGAAGCCGCTCTCGCCATGGGCAAGAAACTCATCGAGGCTGGACTTGCGCAGCGCACCTTGCTGGAACGCGGCCGCCAGGGTGTCGCGCTTGTGCTGGAGGGCCGTCGACACCGTCAGGGCGTTGCCAATTGGCGTGTTGAGTTCATGCGCCACGCCGGCAACCATGGAGCCGAGCGACGCGAGTTTCTCCGAGCGTACCAACTCATCCTGCGCCAGCGCCAGCGAATCGACCGCCCGTTGCAGGCGGAGATTGGACTGCGCGAAGACGGTGCGGCGGCGGGGGCACGTCTACCGTGTCGCCCGCTCTTCCGGCAGGGAGACGAAACCGACACGCTGCAGCCCGGCCCGCACGGCGATCGCCAAGACCCGCGCGACGCGCTCGTAATGCACGTGGCGATCGGCATGCAGCTGCAGTTCGGGTTGCGGCACTTGTCGGCCGGCGGCAGCACAGCGTTCGGTCAACTGCTCGAGCGTCAGCGGCTCGCCGTTCCAGTACAGCGAACCGTCCTCGCGGACCGCCAGTTCGACGCGTTCGTCCCGGGTCACATTGACCTGGCTGGAGGCGTGCGGCAAGTCGATCTTCACCGCATGCGTCAGCAGCGGCGCGGTGACGATGAAGATCACCAGCAACACCAGCATCACGTCGACCAGCGGCACGACATTCATCTCCGCTCGCGTGGTCGCCGGGCGGTGGCGGCGAAATCTGCAGTCGCTCATCGACCGCTGCTGCGGGGCGGCGCGTCGGCTGGATCGGCGGCGACGCCCTTCACCGTCAGCAGCACGTAAAGGTCGTGCGCAAAACCCTCGAGGCGTGCCAGCCACAGGCGGTTGCGACGGTTGAAGGCGTTGTACGCCAGCACGGCCGGAATCGCCACCGCCAGCCCGAGCGCGGTCATGATCAGGGCCTCGCCGACCGGCCCCGCCACCTTGTCGAGCGTTCCCTGCCCCGACAGGCCGATCTGCACGAGCGCATGGTAGATTCCCCAGACGGTACCGAAAAGCCCGATGTAGGGCGCCGCCGAGGCGGCGGAAGCGAGCACCGTCAGGCCGTACTCGGCGGCGGCGGCTTCGTCATCGATGACGTGGTTCAGCCGGCGGCTGAGGTACTCGGCGAAGCCGCCGGCTGCCGCCAGGCTGACGCCGCCGCCGCTGTCGGCGAGCGCGTCGAGTCCCTCGGCAGCGAGTCGTGCGAACGCGTGATTGCACTCCTCATCCTGCAGGCGGCGCCGCAGATCGTTGCTGCCGCTGCTCCAGAAGCGCGCGAGGAAGGCCCTGGCCCGCCGCTGTTCGAGAAAGCCGGCGAGCGACCGGGTGACGATCAGATACCAGCTTGCCAGCGACAGGAGCAGCAGGACGAGCAACACCAGCCGACCGACGAGGTCGGTCTGTGCGAGAAAATGGGCAACACCGAAGCCATCGACGACTTGCGACTCCACGATTCAGTATCCAGGAAAAGTTGTTTGCCGACGACCGGGAGGAACGCCGCGAGCGGGAAGAAGCGCCCGCATTGTACCCGGACCGGCGGTGCATCGAGGCGACGAGGCTGCGCCTCGCCGCGCGTGGCAGCCGGTGTCGCCGGCGCTCGGCCTCACTGCAGGACGAAGCGGAAGGGCTGCAGCGCAACCGCGCGCGCCGCGCGGCCAACGGCTGCCGGCACGCTGCAGCGCCAGCCCCGGACCGCCGCCAGAGCCGCGTCGTCGAGTCGCTGATGGCCGCTGCTGCGTTCGATTCGCGCCGCTGCGACACCGCCGTCGTCGGCGAGTTCGACACGCACCAGGACCTCGCCGGTTTCCTCCAGACGTCGCGACAACGGCGGGTAGGCGGGCGCTGGCCGGTGGTGGCAGACCACCGACAGCTCGGATCCCAATGCCAGCGCCGGTCGTTGCGCCAGGGGCATTGGCGCGCTGGCCGCTGCCGGCGCATCGACGGCAGGCGCCGCCACGGGCATGGATGGTGCCGCGACAGCCGCCGCCTGCCGCGATGGAGCCGCCAGCAGCGGTCGCTGTGGTGGCGGCTGTCGCCGCGGCGTCTCGCGCGCCCGCGCGGGCGGCGTTCGCCGTGGTTCCGCTGCTGGCTGGGTGAGCGGTGGCGCCACCGCCGGCGCGACGAAGTCGACGTGCAGCGTCGCCACGTCCGCGTCGGCCGCCAGCAGACGGTGCGTCCACAAGGCGTGAATCGCTGCCGCATGCACGACAGCGACGACGCCGGCCGCAAGAAGCAGCTCCAGCGGCCCCCGCCGCGGGCCGCCAGCCGGTGACCACGGTCGCCAGCCGTCTCCGGCTGCTGCCACTTGGCGTCGGAGCCTGCCGCGAGTTGCCCGCCCCCGCCTACAGCTTGAAGCTCAGCCCGGTATAGACCGAGCGGCCCATGCCGGGAACCGCGATGCCCCACGGAATCGCGTTGATCATCATCGTTGTCCCCTGACCGGTGTAGGCGCCCCCGAGCGGCAGGTAATAGAGCTTGTCGAAGACGTTGTCGATGCCGAAATCGAGACGCGCCTGCTTCCACGAATAGCTGGCGCGCAGGTTCAGCAGTCCGTAGCCGGGGGTGCCGATCTCGTTGCGCACGTCGGACAGGTGATCCTTCGACGTTGCACCGACGAACTCGATCGCGTTGTCCCAGCCCGCGTAACGGTGGCTGAGCGTCAGCCGGGCGTTGAACGGCATGATGTTGTACAGGCCGTCGCCGGTGTCGCGGTTCTTGCCGTGGGTGTAGGAAAGGATTCCGTTCAGTCGGAAGTCGCCGACAGCGGTGCTTGCCACCGGCAACTCGCCGGAGAGGTCGATGCCGTAGAGTTCGGCCGACTGGTTCGCGTACTGCAGGACGACGAACTGATTGGTCGTCGTCGCGTTCGGTGGCGGACACGTGGTGTTGTTGTTGCAGCGGATCGCGTCGATGTAGTCCTTGACCCGCGTGTAGTACGGCGTCGCCCGGAGTTGCCAGCTGCGGTCGCTCGCATGCCAGTCGACCGACGCCGAGACCGTATACGCGACTTCCGGATCGAGGTCGATGTCGCCGTAGTAGCCGTTGCCATCGCCGGCGAAGTTGTTCATCGCCGCTGCCATCGACCAGGTCGACCAAGTGTAGCGCTCGTACAGGTTCGGCGAGCGTGTCTTGCGCGCCACACCGACTTCGAGGTCGGTCTGGGCGTCGAGTGCGTAGCGGGCGAGGGCGGTGAGATCCCAGTTGTTGTCGCTCCGCTTGCGATCCTGCGCGTTGAAGGCTGCCGCGTCTGCCTGCTGGTTGTTGTACGACCGCATCGGCATCCCGCCCATCATCATGGTCGTGAAGTTGATGTTCGGGTTGTACCCCTGCACCGGACCGGCATCGGTCGTGACGTGCTCGTAGCGGACACCGAGTAAGGTCGTCCACTGCGCGTCGAGCCGCGACTCCCACTCGCCAAACACGCCAAGGCGGTCGCGCGTACCATCGTTGATGTTGTCGAAGGTCAGCGGCCACATGCCGCCACCCGATGCCGGCCAGTAGTCGTCGAGCCGGTAGTGCTGGTACAGGCCGCCGACGCGCAGCAGGTCGTTGACACCGAGATTGACGTCGGCGCGGACAGTGACGCCGCTGGTGTTGCTGTCGGTTTTCATCGGCATGCCGGCGGCGCAGGTCGCGCTGATCGGCGAGCACGGCATGCCGACGATCGCGTTGTGGCCGCCCGACGCCATCCCGTAGTAGAAGCGCTTGTCGGGACCAAAGTCCATCAGATGGTCGACCGATTCGTAGTACGCCCGCGCCTCGAGCTGCCCCCAGTCGTACTGACCAAGATAACGCAGGTTGAAGCGGTTTGCGGTATTGCCGAGCATGTCCATCCGCTGGTTCGGGAACAGTTGCTCGGGCATGTCCTGATACGCGTACTTGAACTCGAAGAGATGTTCGCGCTGCCGGTAGGCGAGGCCGAACTGGTAGTTGTGCGTCTCGTAGGCGGTCGACCCGACCTCGTCGCGTGCCAGCGTGCGTCCCGGATTGCCGGTCGCGGTGAAGTTCTTGAAGTCGCCACCGGCCGTGTAGTTGTCTGCCTTGGCAGTCGTCGCACTGAAGGTGGCACTGAGGTTCTCGTTTGCCAGCACCCCCGACAGGTTGCCGCCCCAGGCATTGCCGTTGCTGCGGTAGAACGTACCCACCTCGCCGCCCACCAGCAGGTCCTGGCCCGGAGCAGCGAAGCGCGGTGCCAGCGATTCGGCGATGATCGTGCCGCCGATGCTGTCGCCGCCCAGGCTGACCGGCGTCACACCGGCAATGACGCGCAGCCTGCTGACCCCGTTCGGGTCGAGATAGGAGAGCGGCGGGTTCATGTGGTTCGGACACGACGCGATCAGGTCCATCCCGTCGACGATGATGCGGTTGCGGTCGTCGGCGAGGCCGCGGATCACCGGCAGGCTGGAGACTCCGCCGGCGCCCTGCAACTGGACGCCCGGGACATCGCGCAGCAGGCTCGCCGTATCGCTGGTCGCCGGGCGCAGGGCGCGCAGCGTCTCCTCGCCCACCCGGCTCGCCGCCGGAACGGGTTGCACGCGGCTGCCCTCGACGACCACCGCCTCGAGCTGCGCCGGCCGCTCGCTGCCGGCAGTCGCCGTTCCATCGCCGGCTGCCGCCGGCACCATGCCACTTGCCCCGAGTACGGCGATCGCCGCTGCCATTCGATTGATCCGGAACTTCATGTCCTCCCTCCTCCGTTGTCGCCGTTGTCAGCCGGCGATTCTCGCAAAGCCGGATGGCCGTCGGAATGCGACACGTTGTCGCGGGACGCCTGGTCGCAGTGCCCGCTGGCTGCCTCCCATCGGCGATCGTCTGCGCCCGGCGCTTCTGGGGCCGGCTCTGCGTGAGCGGCGACGCCTCTTGCGACGCGCCTGATGGCCGCGGGGAATGGTGGTCCGCCCCATCAGCCACCTCCCTCCGGTCCGCCGTGGCGGGTTGGCGGCGGCGCCGGCGGCGGGCTATCATGGATACTCCGCGACCTCCTCGACCACCGACAGGACATGCCATGCAGCCACTGCTCCGGATGCTCTTCAGCCTCTTCCTTCTCGTCGCACCGGCCGCTCTCGCCGCGACCGAAGGCGACCCGCATGCCGCCGACCGGCAGGCGCTGATCAAGCTGTTCCGCGAGATGGAGGCGGCGATCAACGCGCAGGATGTCGAACGGATGATTGCCCAGATGCACCCACAGGTGACGGTGACCTGGCTCAACGGCGAGGTGTCACGCGGTCACGACGAGGTGCGCGCCTACTATCAGCGAATGGTCAAGGGCGAGAAGCGGATTCTCGACCGTTACCTGACGACCGCCAAGCTCGGCAACCCGGCACGCTTCTTCGGCAGCGGCGAGGTGGCGGTGGCCGACGGGACCATGGTTGACGAGTTCTTCCCGGTCGCCCGCGGACCATTCTCGCTCGACTCCAACTGGACTTCGACCTCGGCGAAGGCGGGTGACCGGTGGCAGGTGGTTTCGTTGCACCTGTCGGCGAACGTGTTCACCAATTCGCTGCTGGCCGAGGCGGAGCGCGCGATCTGGTATGTCGGGGCGGGCGCCGGCTGCGGCGGTCTGCTGCTCGGCTGGCTGCTCGGTCGCCGGCGGCGGCGCTAGTGTAGTGCTGCATTCTTGACGAGACTTTCCTCAGGTGTGCAAGCGGCATCAAACCCTTGTGGTGGCTGGAATTCGTAAGTTCCACACTGCGTGCAACACTACACTAGCAGCCTGTCGGACTTTCGGCTTGCTCCCCGCCTGATATGCTAAAAGTCATGCCCGTTGAAGCAAGCGAAGTCTGGCATGTCCCACTTCATCGTCACCGATCGCAAGACCGACTATCTACTGCCCCCGTCAGTTGACGATTGGCTGAACCAGGATCACTTGGCGCGCTTCATCGTGGAGGTGGTCGAACAGCTGGACCTGTCGAAGCTGACACGCCAGTACGCTGGAGGAGGATCGAAGGCGTACCATCCGGCGACCCTGCTGGCGATTCTGGTTTATGGCTACGCCACGGGTGTTTTCTCCAGTCGCAAGCTGGAGCGGGCGACCTACGATTCGGTGGCCTTCCGCTACATTGGTGCCGGCAGCCATCCCGATCACGACAGCCTGGCGTCGTTCCGCCGGCGTTTTCTTGACGAACTGAGCGAGCCGTTTCTGCAGCTCCTGGAGATGGCCAAGGAAATGAAACTGCTCAAGCTGGGTAACGTCTGTCTGGACGGCACGAAGATCGAAGCCAACGCCTCGCGGCACAGTGCGCTCTCGCACGCCCACGCCGGGATGTGGTCGATGGTTTCGAGGAGGACGCGGCCTGAGCGGAAGGCGAAGGCTTCAATGCCCGACGCCTCGGCTCATGCAAACAGCACGGCAAGGATAATAAGAAATGACGTAATACACTGTTTACAAGTTCTTTTATTGAAATCTACTGGCCATTATCCAGGGGCATGGAAATTGACGAAGGGGCATTCGCCTCGCCATCCGCCAGCGGCTTACGATACACGGTATGGCGTTTCCCGCCGGAATCGTCGCGGGTCAGCACCCCCTGTTCGACCCAGCGCTTGAGTATTTTGGAGGCCTTGAGGGTGTCCACCCCAGCAATCCGGCAAAGATCACTGTTCGCTAGGGCGCCGTTGCGCTCCATCCAGTCACTCACCTGCTCCCAGACCGGCGGGCGCTCCTCGTTCAGCAGGCTGACTACGACGGCAGGTTGCGCCGCGTCGCGGTTCTCGCTGTAGAACGGCGGATAGAGATTGGCTGCGCGCATTTCAGCAAACATCATGCGTACGCCTTCGCCGGCATCGACATTGGGGGGCTCGGGAAACTCGCGCAGGTTGCGCGCGATGAGTGGGTTACGCGCGAAAGAGCCGGCCCGGTTGACATTGGCCGGCGTGATCGTCCCGGGGAACAGACCGGGACTTTCGATTTCGATGCGGTTGTCGAGAATGCGAATGTGAATGTCGCGGTTGAGTCGGTAGTCGCGGTGGATCACGGCATTGGTAATCGCTTCCTTGATCACGCGCTCGGGATATCGATGTACGGTCCTGAAGCCAGACGCCGCGAGAGTCAGGCCGGCCGCCAGTTCATCCAGCACGTACGCGCTGGCTTGGGCGATTTGCATTGGCAGGGGGCCGGAGATGGTCTTCGGCGCCCTGATCAGGTTTGGTACCGCACCGGGTTCGATACGGCTACCCCGGTAATGAAACACCCGCACGTCCGCGCGGGTCTGCTGGGCAGCCAACAGACCGCCCGGTTCGTCGGCGAACAGCAGCACCGCCGCGCGCACCGGCTGCCGTTCGCCAGCCACCGGCTTTGCCAGGCCGATGCGAAACAGCCTGTCGGCCAAGTCGCCAGTCAGGAAGCCGCGATTTGCGGCAAACCGGCGCCACACATCAGTTTCCAGCAGCTCGAATGGCACCGCCACCGGCTCGGACTCAGCGCTGATGACCCCACGCCGGTAGGAGAGTTCTGTGATCTCGGCGGCAGACATTTCCCGGTTGCTGGCATCGAGCCGCGTCCAGGTGCCGTCGTCCAGTATGGAATGGACCTTTGGACTTTGCGGCACAGTGACAAGCAGGATATGTCCCGCCGTGCCGTCCCTGAGTAGGCATGCGACACGCCGCCAGCGCAGACCATCGACCATCGGCAGTAGATGTGTCAATGTCTTTCGCCGCAGTTCGTCGACCGCTTCCGGGTTTTCCGCAAGGCCGTGAAGGCGGTCGGTCCCCGCGGCCTTGCCCGTGTCCTCGACTCCGAGCGCAAGCGTGCCGCCGTTGGTATTGGCGAAGGCACACAAGCTTTCGAGCGCCTTGCCGACCATCTTGCCGGAAACCCGCTTGCATTCGAAGCGTGGGGACTCCCGCATGGTCACCAGGGTCTCGATCAGCTCGTCCGCTGCCTTGCCGGTCAGTTCATCCATGCCTTCGCTTTCGTATCGTGGCCATTCAAGCCCAAGCCAGTCGTCAAGCAAGATCTCCTGGAGCAACCCACTCGCTGTTGCCTATATCGAATTCGAGAACCCTCTTCACAGTCTGAAGCCGGGGCAACTCGATCCCCATTGCCGGATACCCAGGGCGCCATCCATCGAGTCAGCTGGGCAACCTCAATGTATTGTCCCCACAACCAACCTTCTCTGCGCCGCCGCCATCAGCGCATCCAGAGTAATCGTTTGCGGTTCTGCCGATGCACGGCCTTGTAGGCGCTCCGGGAGCTTGCGGTAATCCCACTCATAACCGTTGAATCCCTCGGCCACGGTAACGTCATAGACCAGATAGAACGGCCGCGACGGCTCGCCGGGGTAGCCTTTCGCCTTCAGAGCTTCGCGCGAGAGGACACGCGGGCCTTCCATGGCAACCCGCAGCAGACTTGCGCTGGTCGCGCCCTTTTGGCTGTGCAGCAGCAGATATTGCGCGCCGGATACTTCTCGTTTGAGACGTAGTGAGCCGCGCTCGACGTCCATGCGGAAGTTGTAGAGCCCAGCCTTCAATACCCAATCCAGATGCGTCTTGTCCTTATACCAGCCAATCAACACATGGGTTTCTGCCAGGGGTTGCGAACGCCGGGGACTGCCTGCAGCCTTCTCTGGCAGGGTGTGCAATACGGCGTAAGAGGCAGGTCCGTCCTGTACTTCGTATACGTGATAGCTCTGGCGTTCACGCGCTGTCGCGCGATCGCAAGCGTGGGCCACCACGTCCTGAATAAACTTGGTCAGCGCAGCTTCGCCATTGCCCGGCTTGATTGGGAATGCCCCAAGCCCCGGCAGAATTTCGTGGTAGCCCTGCCATTGTCGCGACATCTCGCCGGGATAGAGGACATAGGCTCCCTGTGTGCGTCGAATCGCATCGCGGTAGGCGTGCATCTTCAGCAAGTCGGCACGCTTATAACGACCGAGTTCCTGCTCCTGCTTTTCCTCGTTCAAGTCGGCTGCCGCGGCCGCCGCTTGCAGATCGGCATCGTCGCGGCCGAACAGCTGCTCGATGTTGTTGATACGGTATTTCGCATCAAAATGGACGTGCACCATCAGCTCCTGTGCTTCAGCTTCGACAGCGCTGAAATCGGCTGGCCATAGGCTGATCGTGTAATCTGGCCGCATCCGCTCCGTCCAGGAACCGGTCGCTGCGCGATTTGTGTTGCGCGTAAAGCTGCGGTTGTAGCTGAAGCGTGCTCGCAACGGGCGCGCACCGGCAAAGGTGATGCCCTCGAATCCAAGCTGCTCCCCGGACTTGAGCTTCAGTCCGAAGCCATCGGCGGTTTCCTCCATCAGTTCTTCCGCTGCCGGCCGGTCCAACTGGAAAACTCCTGTCACGATTTCCAGGAGCTTGAAGAACACCCAATATTCGTAGAGTGTCGCGATGTCGCGCTGGCCGGCCCGATATACCTCGTCGCCCCCTCGCCAAACCAAGCATGCCGCCATGTCGAAGCGCAACCAGGCTTGATAGACCTCGCGGTAACCCTCCTTGCGCTGCAATACTGGGCTGCCGAGAGGCAGCATGTCAGGGGGTGACACCCCGCGAAACACGTCAGCACCCAATGCGGCATCGAGTTGCCCAGTAAGAGCCGAAATCTCCTGCCGGAGCCGTACGTCGTCCGCGTTGATCTCATCTAATCGCTGCCGCATCAACGCCAAAAATCCGGCAAACGCTTGCAGCGCGAATTTCACAAAGCGATTTTCCGGTGTGTCCTCGGTCTGCACATTGCGGTAGAGCCAGATTCGCTCCGGCAATGACGGCAAGCGAGCCGCCAGCGGATGCCTGCTCGGCAAGGGCAGACGACAGGTTGCGCGCGCCATCTCGCGCAGACTGCGGGCACTGGGACGGAAACCTCGGCGGGTGTCGATCATCGTTTCTTCAGGCTCCCAACGTTGGTGCGGGTGGCTGACGATGCGATGCAAGGCATTCTGGAAAGACGGCGACCCCAGCAGTGCCTTCAAGAAGGCAAAGCGCTGTGCGAGCGTGCGCGGCTCGTGCCCAGGGTCAGGTGCCGCTCGGATGGCGGTCGGGGCGCGCAACTCGATCAACAAGTCGATGCAGCGATCGGTGATGTCCTCCAGCATCTGCCGGTAATCTTCGCGATAGCTGAGTTTGCGCGAGCGCACTTCCAGGGCGGCGGCACCCAATACGGTCCTGGTGTCGTCACGCACCAGCAGCGCCAGCCGACCGGTGCTGAGCCCTGGCGACAAAAAACCACTATGAGCACGCCCCTCAAGACGGCTGGCCTCGATCAAACGGCCGGGTTCGCCATCGGCTGCATCAAGCCGCAGGCGAGCATCCGAGAATTCGTATTCGTAACGGGCCCCTTCGAGCAACTGCACCGGCTCTTCACCCCGGGCATGGGCGGCGGAAGGTTCCAGTCGGATCAGGCTGTCTGTGTCGAGCGCGAACAGTTTCAGCCGCGCCACGCAGAACCCCTGCGCGTCGAAAAACTCCAATGTTTCGGTCGCCGGCACGGCGCGTCACGCCTCGGCAAAACTCGTGAAACCGTCCCTCAGGCGATCCTGCATGCGCCGAATCTTCACCAGGCTCATCGGGCAACCGTGTGTCGTGCAGAAACCCTCCAGCGCCTTCAAAACAGGCCCCAGGCGACGCTCCGAGCCGTGCAGCTTGGGCATCAACTTCTGATACACCTGGGCATCGAGTGCATCGCTGAATTGCCAACCCGCACCGGTAAGCGTGGCATGAAAGGCAACGAAGCGCGAAATCTCGAAAGCCGTGCGGAAGCCGAACTCCGCCCCGATTGGTTCCAGTGCCTGGAAAGCTTCGACCAGCCGTGCCTTGAGATCGACCGTGCACTGCGCGCCGTCGGGGTGGATCGTCTTTGGCAGGTCAGCCAGCCTCGGCGCATCACCAGCGGCCGCCGCCACAAATGCCGCGCCATACCGTGCGCCCTTGTTCGCCAACGCCGCCAAGCGGATTGGCTGCGGGTCATCCATGAAAGCGTTGATCTGGTCTGCCGTGGCACGAAATTCGATCACATTCGCACGGTCCAGCACCTTGGGCGAGAACATGTAGGTCGTTTCATCCACATTCACCGTGCAGATAATGAACAGATTTTTTGGCAAGGTCAGTCGGCGCGGTACAGGCAGCGTGTCACCGTCGCCCCCTGGCAAGTCCTCAGTAGCCGAGTGCAATGCAATCGGTTCGCCAGACTCAATGGCCGAAAGCATGTCGGCGAAGTAGCGCTCAACATGCGACAGGTTCATTTCGTCCAGAATCAGGAAATATGGGCGTGTTGCATCATCGCGCGCCCGCAGTATCAAATCCAGGGCACCATTGTTCGGCTTGCGGTAAATCTCTGGCCGCAGCGCATCGTGATAGCCCAGCAGGTTTTCATTTGTAGTCCAGTCCGCCCCTACTGCGACGACCCGATACTGGGTATCCGATTCGGCCACCCATGCAGCGAAGGCATGGGCCAATTTGGTCTTTCCAGAACCTGACAAGCCGGTAAGAACCAGGAAACGCTTGGTAAGCAGAGATACGGCGAGGCGACCAATGAGACCTTCCGCCAATTCCAAACCACTCGCTTGTAGATCAGATGCCGCGGTATCCAAAAGAGTATTGAGGCGGGTATGTTGGCTGATTTGGCCAGAAAGATACTCATGAGGGTCAGCTGGAACAGTTTGCAGGGACGACAGATCGAATGGCTTTAGCGTGTCATCGAACAATGCGGACACATCGGCAGCAGTGAGTCCGAAATCCGCAACAAACCGATCTCTAATTACCCTTGCGGCCTTATCAGAATCCACGATAGTACCGACTATTGGGGCAAGGTCGATGCGCCTGAAATACCAAATAGCGGTTTCGAGTAGATTCGGCTTTTCTTGGTTGCCAGCTGATTTCAGCAGCAATTCTACAAGTTCAGCTTCATAACCTCTTTTGAAACTGACTTTGCGAGGCGAGTCTGCTGAGAACTCGATTACATCCTTCCAAGGATTGCCACCAATAGTCGTACCTGTTCCATTCGATACATACCTACCATTTCTATAGCCCTGCTTTGCATCATGCGATGCAAAGACATTAAAAATCTCTCTTTCTGCACCTACAGCGATGGCCGGCTTATTCCAAGCTCCGGCCAGTTCATTTGTGGCTTGTAGGTAGGCTGATTCGCCCTGCGTGATGGCAACGTTCTGAGTCCCCTTGATGACAAGAGTTCGTTTCACAATCAGGAAGTCGAGCAAAGTCGCCTTGGCACTGGTTTCTGACAAAGCATTGATTGCCGCTTTGATTCGAGGTGAAGAAACGTACCTTGTCATACCTTACCCTCCGTGCCTCAACGGCTTACTCAAGCTCACGCAATTGCTGCACCATTGACTCGCAAAATTCACGCTTGATATCAATGCCTATCGCTCTGAATCCGTGGCGCCGAGCAAACGCGAGCGTTGTTCCGCTCCCCCCGAATGGGTCCAAGACAACTCCCCCATCTGGTGTTGTTGAAAGTACAGGTATGCGAACAAGCTCCTCAGAAAAACGAGCTTTGTGCGTGTGGCTACTACGAGCAGGTGCAATTTCCCACGTATCAGCTGGTGGCAAAGTCTTGCCAGAAGCTGCTTTTCGCCCCACTGGATTTTTATTAAAGTAATACCAGCGCGATTTAACGAAATGAAAAACGTATTCGTGAGACATCGAACAACGGTCTCGAACCTGGTCCGGAATAGGATTCGGTTTCACCCAAACATTGTCATTACGAACGATCCAATCTCTGTCCTGCATACCTATAGCAAAGCGATGCGGAATTAACAGTAGCTGCTTTGGCTTGCAAAGCAAGCCGTCACCCTTTTTATCTTGGGGGCGCAAGCCAAATCTGCGCGCGCCTTGCTTTTCCTCGCCACTTTTGTGTTCGCCCTTGCCGCTCCAGTATGTGTCACCAATATTTACCCACAGACTGCCATTCTCTGCCAACACTGGTTTGCATGACTCAAAGCAGCTAACCAGACTATTGATGAACTCCACTGGATGCGCTTCAAGACCAATTTGTCCATCTACTCCGTAATCTCGCTGACCGTAGAACGGAGGAGAAGTGACTATGCAATTAACCAGAACCCCTGCCTTTTCAAGGTGAGCCATTGCCTCCCGAATATCCATGTTGAAGATCAATACACTGTCGTCAGCGTAAAACGCAGCCTTCTTAAGTGCAGGATCTCTGAATGCATCCGGAGCGGAAACTTGGGGACGAAGGGCTGCATTTGCCTTCGTCAATTTTAGTTCTGAGTTCTGCACGGCAGCCAATCTTGAGGATGGAGATGGACTCCGCGCTGAACACTTCGTGGATACGGTCTGTCCAGCATCTCTGTTATCGGCTTCATAAGTCATCAGTCCATCCCCGGTCAATTGCTCGGTCATCATGCAGCACGCCGGAAGCGATCCAGCCACTGTGCACGATCGCTGAATAGTAGGACCGATGTCGTCACGCTCAAAAAAGTTATGGCTTTACCAAGCTCTTGATCGCCCGGAATATCCTCAATTACGACAACGCGCTGGTGCCCGTCGGCACCTGCCGACTTTAGGTCAAGCATCTTGCCTCCCGCTTTGTAGACATTGCTCCAGTCGATATGCTCGTCGCCGCTTGCAACCGGTTGAAGGAAATGGCGACCGGCATCCGGGAGATCAATCACGAAGGGAAATTCAAGCTGATGTCCGGAAACTCCCTGCACGGTGACGTTGCGTTGGAGATGCTCGCCAGCAACCGCCTGCAACTCGCGGCCTACGATCTGATAAAAACGTTCTTCGCTGGATTTGGGAAGCCAGCGCGCTTCGGCATGACTGATCGCAATGGCGGTATTCAACACGGCAGTAACGGTACTCGGCAGATCGTCCTCTGTAGACGTCGCGCGCAATGCGCCGCCCTCGGTAAGCTCCACGCCAGGAAAGCGGCTGCGGATGCCTTCGATACGTGCCCTAGTCAGCTTCGCGCCAAGCGCACTTGCGTGCATCAAGGTATCGGCATGGTCAGTGACGAGCCATTGATCGCTGTCCAGCGGTTCCAGGAACAGGCCCAAGTGCTCACCGTCATCGAAGGTGAATGGTGACCATAGGCGCAATGCGCCATTGCCGCGTTGTGCGCAGTCGAAACCCAGATTCTCCAGAAGGTTTGCGCAGTTCATATCAACCGGAGTGTGAGTTGGTCGCTGGGTAGCGGCTTGAATCCGCCTTCCAGCGCCAGGTTTGTCTTGATGCAGAAACGCCCCGAAAACTCTGCCGGCGAGGCGGATGCTTGGTCGGGCGGCTCGGCCCGTAGCCTTCCGCTGATCAAGTGTGCGCATGGGCAGGCGTCTCGATCATCTTGCGCCAACACGGCCTTCTCATGCCAATGTTGTTAGAGTGGTGTCCGGTGTCGTCAATATCCAGGCCATAGACGCGCAACTCGCGATACAGCAGGGTGAGGTTCATCTTGCCCGAAGCGGCGCCGCCAGGCGGCCACCCTTGGAGGATCACGCGCCCGCCCTCCAGAACGCTGCCATCAATCATTAGAGCGGACCACCATTGCACATCCTTTTTCGACAAGCTTGGCCGCCAACCCATGGCCGAAACAGCCTGCTTTTGGAAGATCAGGAACTGATTGGCTTCGGCGACGGTTAGCGGATGAAGGGGCAGAAGGATAGGAAATCCAACGCGACGTTCGGGAGTATCTTCGACTCTGGCGGACTGAGTCAATCGCCGATCTCGCATCAGGAAGTCCTCGGCGCCACCATAAAGCTCCCGCAGCGCACCCCCAGCGCTGCCTGTAGCCCGGGCCAGGCACGTTGATCAGCAAGAGTCGAGGGTTGCCCTTTTCTTGCTTCTTCTTCGGCAACGGCGAGGTGGCGGTGGCCGATGGGACGATGGTTGACGAGTTCTTCCCGGTTGCCCGCGGACCATTCTCGCTCGACTCCAACTGGACTTCGACCTCGGCGAAGACGGGTGAGCGGTGGCAGGTGGTTTCGCTGCACCTGTCGGCGAACGTGTTCACCAATTCGCTGCTGGCCGAGGCGGAGCGCGCGATCTGGTATGTCGGGGCGGGCGCCGGCTGCGGCGGTCTGCTGCTCGGCTGGCTGCTCGGTCGCCGGCGGCGGCGCTAGCGTCGCGCGCTCGGTTCAGGGGCTCCAGCCACAGCGCAGCAGGTAGTAGAAGAAGGGCGCCGAGAGGCAGAGCGAGTCGACGCGGTCGAGCATGCCGCCGTGACCGGGAATCAGCGTGCCCCAGTCCTTGATGCCGCGCTGCCGCTTCTGCGCCGACAGCAGCAGGCCGCCGAGGACGCCGAGGACGCCGAGCAGAAGCGAGACCACGGCCGCCCCGGCGGTCGTGAACGGCGTCAGCGGCGCCAGCCAGGCGCCGAGCGCACCAGCGCTGAGAATGCCGCCGACGGTGCCCTCGACGGTCTTTTCCGGCGACAGGCGGGGAGCGATCGGGTGCCGGCCGGCGAGCTTGCCCCAGAGGTACTGCAGGACATCACCGACCTGGACGACGAGGAGCAGGAAGACGAGCAGCCGGGTGTTTCGCAGCCCGCTGTCGGCGCCGCCCGGTAGCGTCAGCAGCGCGGGAACGTGCGCGATGCCATGGACGCAGAGCAGCAGCCCGAGCTGCAGCGGGCGGAGGCGCAGCGACCGGTCGCCGGACGACGGGCCGCACAGCAGTCCGCAGAAGGGCACGACGAGCACGACGTAGAGCGGAATCAGGCTGCCGAAGAGCAGCGGGCCGGCGGCGCCGAAGAGCAGCAGGTATTGCAGCGGCAGGACGAGGCCGAAGCTCATCCAGCGCAGCGCGCGCGGGATCGCGGCGCCGACCGGACCGGCAAGAAATTCCCGCAGCGCCAGCAGCGATGCCAGTGCAAACAGCAGGGCGACGCCGGGCAGTCCGGCGAGCAACGCCAGGCCGACGGCGATCGCGATCAGCCACCAGCTGTCGATGCGGTCGTTGAGATTGTCGAGCAACGGATGCGGTTGCCCGTGGGCCCGCCGCAGCCTGAGGAGGCGTCCCACCAGCGTCGCCAGCAGCAGCACGGCGCCGATGCCGGCGGTCAGTCGCCAGGCCTCGGCGGGCAGTTGCGGCAGCAGGTCGGTGTCGTGCCAGTCCATGTCGGGCTGCCGCCCCATCAATGGTCGCGACGGGGTACTGGCGGCTGCCGGCGCTGCCAGTCGGCAAGGGCGGCGACCTCCCGCGCGCCGAGGGCGACCGCTGGCCGGGCGCTTCGCACCAGCGCCACGGCTTCACCAGCGGTCGTTGTCCGGCCGCTGCGCAACAGCCAGGCCGCGACGACGAGTGCGCTGCGCGCCAGACCGAGCGCACAGCAGACGAGCACCGGTCCGGTCGCCAGCGCCTGCTGCAGCGCTGCCAGCGCGCGCTCGATCTGCCGGTCGTCGGGCCATACCAGATCGAGCATGGGCACGCTGCTGTGGGCCACGCCCGGGGTGGGGCAGGGCAGTTCGGCACAGACATCGACGATTGCCGCAATGGGCAGTCGCTGCAGGTCGGCCGCCGCCGGCAGTCGTCCGAGCAGCACTCCGGGGATGACGACATCGGCCGGCGCGAGCCGGCGCGTCCACCACACCCGGTTGAGCCAGGCGGCGAGCTGGTAGGGACCCAGGAGACAGCGCACGGCGACGGGCATCGAGCCATCTTCGCGCTTGCCGAAGGCCTCGCCATCGAGCAGCAGATGGATCAGCGAAACGACGCTCAGCGAGGCCGCCGGCCAGAGCAGCCAGAGCCAGCCACCGCCGGCCAGCGCGGCGAGGCTGCCCAGGGCGAGCGCTGCGGCGGCGTAGGCCAGCGACAGGTTGCGCCGTCGCCGATCGCTGCTGAGCCGCACGCGGCAGAGCGGCGAGCTGCCCGCGTCGGGAAACAGCCAGATCGCCAGGCAGCCCAGCCAGAGGCCGGTCGGAATGTCGAAGAAATGGTGCTGCCAGGTCGTCAGCACCGAAATCCCGATCAGCAGCGCGACGCCATGGACGGCGAAGTGCCAGCGGCGCGGGACGACGCGCAGATAGGGCGCAAGGAGAACGACGAGCAGCGCGATGTGCAGCGATGGCGCCTGGTTGTACGGCTGGTCGAAACTCGCCAGGAGGTCGAAAAGCCAGCCGAAGGCGCCCGTCACCTCTCCGCGTTCGAAGGTGCAGCGCAGCGGGAAGACGAGGAAGCAGCCGACCGCGATCAGCTGCGTCGCCAGCAGCCGCCAGGCATGCGTATCGAGTTCGCGGCGCGTCCGGCAGAGCAGCAGCGAGAGGCCGTAGAGCAGGTCGATCAGCCAGTAGGGAACGATCGTCCACGGCAGCAGCGGGATCCGCTCCTCCCAGTCGAAGCGGATGAAGCCGATGTCGCTGCGCTGGCTGCTGACCCAGGTGGCGAAGCCGTAGCTGGCGAAGAAGAAGGGTCCGAGCAGCAGCAGCCAGGCGATCGCCCGCCGCCACGGACGGCGCTCGCCGCCGACGGCAGGAAACGGTGGCGCTGGCGCAGGGCTCAATCGCGCCGGGCCAGCGAGACGCTGAACATTCCCCAGTCGTCGATCCACTGCGCCACCTTGCTGAAGCCGGCAACGCGCACCAGTTCGTCGATCTCCGCCTGCGTCCGCCGGCGCATGATCCACGGCTGGTGGCCGCGATGGCTGGTCAGGGTGCGGGCGATCAGCTCGAGCTGCGGATGCCATGGCTGGCCGGTGTAGATCAGGTAGCCGCCGCGCTCGATCGCCTGCGCCAGCCCGCGCAGCGAGGCCGCGACCAACTCGTTGTCGGAAAACAGCTCGTAGAGGCCGGAAACGGTCACCAGGTTGGGCTGCGGCTTGAGCGCCGCGAGTTCGGCTTCGGCGAAGGCGTCGCCGGTCTCGCAGCGGGCGACGTCGGCAAGCCCGGCGGCGTCCAGCAGAGCCCGCGCGTGCGCCACGTTGGCCGCGTCGAGGTCGCGCAGGAGCAGCGACTGTGGGCGCTCGGGCAACGCCTGCAGCGCTTCGACGAGATAGCGTCCATGCCCGGCGGCCGGGTCGAAGACGCGCAGCGGCTGGCCGGCGGCACGCAGCCGTTCGGCGGCGCTGGCGATCGCCGCCAGCAGGTGCGTGCGGCGGACACGGACGCCGCGCCAGCCGATCGAGTCGAGATAGCCGCGATCGATCAGCCTGCCGAGCAGCAAGCGGCCACGCGCCTGGTTGCGGTAGACATGATGGAGGCTGCTGCCGGAGTCGAAACCGGTCCTGAGGCCGATGGCAATGCCTTCGCCAAGCCGGCCGAGCGTGCGCATCGCGAGGCGGGTGCCGGCAAAGCTCAGGCGGCGCGGCGAGAGATGCGGCAGCGGCTGGCCGAGGCGCAGCTCCTCGGCGCGCGTATGGCCGCTGCGGTCGGCCTGCAGCAGCGAGTCGGCAGAGGGTGGCGCAGAGAACATCCGTTCGATGAAGGCACGGATGGCGTCGAGCGCCAGCCTGCGCTCGCGCTCGCCGAGGGTGTCGTGCAGGAATCCCGGCAGCAGGTGGCACTCCCGGATTGGCGACCCGAGGCGTTCGAAGAAGCGCTCCTGCGGCTGGCGATGAACGACCCAGTCGTTGCCCGAGATCAGCAACTGCAAAGGCACGCGGATCGCCTGCGCATCGGCGACGACCCGGTCGGCGGCGTCGGCGAGTTCGAGGAGGACGCGCGCCGAGATGCTGCGGGTGATCAGCGGGTCCGTGTCATAGGAGGCGATCCGCTGCGGATCATGGGTGAGGAAGCGCGCCTTGACGTACGAGGTGATGAAGAAGTTGCCGAACAGCCGCCGCATCAGCGCCAGTCCCGGACGCGCCAGCGGGACGTAGAGGCGGACCTCGAAGGCCGGTGCCGTCAGTACCAGGCAGCGCAAGCGCGGCGCGTAGTCGTGCACCCAGGTGGCGGCGATGACCGCGCCGACACTCTGGCCGACGAGCGCGATGTCCTGCGGCCCGATGCCGTAGGTGTCGCCGACGTGCGCGACGAAGGCCTCGAGATCGCGGACCAGGGCGGCGAAGCCCGGGCTGTCGCCACGCGCCCCGGGCGAGCGTCCGTGGCCGCGCGCGTCCCAGGCGAACATCGCGAAGCCATCGAGCCCGAGTTCGTCGACCACATGCTGCAGCCGCCCGGAATGCTCGTGACCGCGGTGCAGGAGGATCAGCGCGCGCGCCTCGCCGCCTGCCTGCAGCGGCGGCCAGTGGCGGTAGAAGAGAGCGCTGCCGTCGTGCGTCGTGAATTGTCTTTCGTGCGCCTGGCGCATCTCACCGTCCTCCGTTGTCGGCCGTCAATGCTGCTCGCTGCGGTCCTGGTCGGCGACGCCGCGCCGGACCCGGTTGCCGATCGTCAGCAGCAGCAGGACGGCGATCATCGCCAGCACCCAGGCCAGCCACGGACCGGGCGGGATGCCGCAGCCGAGCAGCAGGCCGAGTGCACCGAAAACCAGCGCGCGATCGCTCTTGCCCATTGGCCCATCGTTGCGCCGCCCGCTGCCGTTGCCGGTGGCGACCACGGCCGCCATTTCGGCAACGTTCGCCAGCACGACGACGAACACCGCCAGCGCGCCGCCGGTCGCCGGCAGGAGTGCGAACGGCAGATACAGCGCGGCATCGGCGACCACGTCGGCGAGTTCGTTGAGGCAGGCACCGAGCCTTGAGGCCTGGCCGAATTCGCGCGCGAGGACACCGTCGATCGCGTTCAGCGCCATGCGCAACAGCAACCAGCCGGGCAACAGCAGGAACCAGATCAACTCTCCGGCAGCCGCTGCCAGCGCCAGCCCACCGCCGAGCAGCAGCGATGCGGCGGCGGTGCCGACGGTCACCTGGTTGGCGGTGGCGCCGCCCGCATGCAGGCGGCGAGCGAGCGGTCGCAGCAGCGCCTGGAAGCGGGGTTTCAGCGCGTAGAGGGTCATCGGCGGTGACGGGAAAACGGTGGCCCAGCAAACAGCATGCCGCCCGCAGGCGGCATCGGCGGCTGCCGGAGCCCCGCTGCCGGGGCTCCGTGCGCGTTCGCTAGAAGTCGAAGTCCTCCTCGTAGAACTCCAGCGCACCACGGCTGGCGGCCGCACGATCCTGTTCGCCCTTGCGCAGTTCGACACGGCGAATCTTGCCCGAGATGGTCTTCGGCAACTCGCCGAACTCGAGCCGTCGCACACGCTTGTACGGTGACAGGCGGCTGCGCAGGAAGACGAAGATGTCGCGCGCCAGTTCGCGGCTCGGCTCATGGCCGGCGCGCAGCGTCAGGAAGGCCTTCGGCACCGCCAGTCGCAACGGGTCGGGGCTGGGAACGACGGCCGCCTCGGCAACCGCTTCGTGCTCGATCAGGACGCTCTCGAGTTCGAAGGGGCTGATGCGGTAGTCGGACGCCTTGAAGACGTCATCGGCGCGGCCGACATAGGTGATGTAGCCGTCGGCATCGACCGATGCCGTGTCGCCGGTGTGATAGAAGCCGTCGCGCATCACTTCGGCGGTCTTTTCCGGATCATCGTCGTAGGCGATCATCAGCCCGACCGGGCGCTGCGCGAGGTCGAGGCAGATCTCGCCCTCTTCGGCGACATGCCCGTCCATGTCGACCAGGCGCACCTGGTAGCCGGGCATCGGCCGGCCCATCGAGCCGAGCTTGACGACCTGGCCCGGCGAATTGCCGACCTGCGCCGTCGTTTCGGTCTGGCCGAAACCGTCGCGCAGCGTGATGCCCCAGGCTTCCCGGACCTGGTCGATGACCTCCGGGTTGAGCGGCTCGCCGGCACCGATCAGTTCGCGAACCTTGACCGGGTACTTCTTCAGGTCTTCCTGGATCAGCATCCGCCAGACGGTCGGCGGCGCACAGAGCGTCGTCACCGAACAGCGGACCAGCGTTTCGAGGATCGCTGAGGCGGCAAAGCGGGCGTAGTTGTAGATGAAGATCGTCGCGCCGGCGTTCCACGGTGCGAAGAAGCAGCTCCAGGCGTGCTTCGCCCAGCCGGCCGAGCTGATGTTCCAGTGCACGTCGCCCGGTTGCAGTCCGAGCCAGTACATCGTCGACAGGTGCCCGACCGGGTAGCTCTGCTGGCTGTGCAGGACGAGTTTCGGCTTCGACGTCGTGCCGGAGGTGAAGTAGAGGAGTTGCGGGTCGGTCGCCTTCGTCGGACCATCGGGCAGGAAGTCACCCGACCCTTCGTAGGCCCGTTCAAGTTGCTGCCAGCCGGCGACCGCGCCGCCGACGGTGATACGGGTGTAGTCGCCGGGCAGATCGCTGAACTTGTCGGCGTGCGTGTGGCCGATGATCACGTGCCGGATCTGGCCGCGGTCGATGCGGTCGCGCAGATCGTCCGGAGCCAGCAGGGTCGTTGCCGGCGACAGCACGGCGCCGAGCTTGATCGATGCCAGCATCGTGTCCCACAGCGGCACCTCGTTGCCGAGCATCATCAGGATGCGGTCGCCGCGGCGGACGCCCTGCTGCCGCAGCCAGTTGGCGACCTGGTTCGAGCGCCGCGACATCTCGGCAAAGGACATCTTCTGCTCCGAACCATCCTCGTTCACCACCCACAGTGCCGGCCTGTCGTTGCCGGCGGCCATCACATCGAAGTAATCCAGCGCCCAGTTGAAGTCGTCCAGCACCGGCCACTTGAAGTCACGATACGCCGTCTCGTAATCGGTACGGTGGGCCTGAAGGAAATCGCGGGCCTGCACGAAGGCCGAATTAGCCTAAAAACCGCAGTTAGCCGACTCCATCCGCATAATTTCCCAGCAACCGATGCGTTGGTGGCTCCTCGATACCAGCGAGAATCCGCTTGAGGTGATCACAGACGCGATGCCAAACGGATGGGGCGG
>JAGFNJ010000065.1 GCA_017592775.1 Candidatus Accumulibacter conexus
GGATTGGGCTTCCTTCAGACCCCACCTCGCGGCGACGCCCTTGCCCTTCTCCTTGCCTTCGGCTCTGCGAAAACCTGGCCATAGGACTTCCACCTATGAAGTAACGCGCCATGCCCGGCGCACACGTTGGAGCTCAGGGACGCGCCGCTTGCGGCGCGTCCCCTGGAGCGAAGGGTTGAGCGGGGATAAACATATACTCCACGATGCTTTCTGCAGCAGGAGGGCCAAGACCATCCTCACGAAGGCCATCGAGATGGAATTGGATTGCCAAAAGCAGCTCGTTTTCAGTTTCCTCTACAGTGGCTCCAGTGGCGACGCAACCTGGCAGGTCCGGCACATACCCGGAGAAATTGCTTTCGGCTTTTTCGATAACAATCGCATAGCGCATAAGTTCAACCTTTCAGTGAGGCCTGCTTCAGAATGCTGTTGAGTGTTCCCGGAGCCAGATCGTCACTTGGCTTCCCAGCGACGGTGACGCGACCGGGTTTTATCGGGTGTTTAAACTGGCGATGACTCCCTCTGGTTGCGACCAAAAGCCACCCGTCGTTACGGAGAACAGCCAATATGTCGCTAACTTTCATGCGCCCGAGTATGCCATGGCTTTGGCCTGAAGGGCCCAACCCGATGTAGCAGGCCTATTCGACGCAAAGCTTTGCGTCGGTATTCTGCCCGCATGCACAAGAACAGCGAAATTACTCGACAGAACAATGCGGTAAGGCATGCGCCCGTCCACTAAAAATTCCGGCAATTGCGTCAGCGCCCTCCCCGCTTCGCAATCCCCTTGGCTGAGCGATCAGCCCGGCGAGCGCCAATGGCGACACTATAGCTCAGCCCCGCAAAGAGCTGCAACCAGAGGGGCTGTCGCCACTCTCACGTCAGGTATCGTCGGATTGATTCCGGCAATTTGCTGACACTCCCATGTGCAGGCTTCGCCACCAGGAGGGGACCGCGGCGACAACGGGGTGTGCCCGAGGAGCGCATCGAGCGGTACTCTGGCCCTGTTCAGGCCTGTGATTGAGTGATCTCCACGCGCTACGCGACTCAATGTTTTCGGGCGGGGCGTTTGACCGGTACCGGTTCAAACTGCGCCAGCGCCTCAAGGCATTGGGTAAGTTGTCTGAGGACCAGACCAGCATCCGGATCCATCACACCCGCCCCGCTGCCGAACAGCTCGGTTGGCGGCAGAGGGATGTCGAAGCTCGCACGCGAATACGCGCGGTCGGTGAAGCGGAGCGAGGGCCGGAGCGGTTGCCGAGCACGGCCAGAGCTCCGGCGGCCTGTTGTGACTCGGCACGGGAGTCGAACCCTGGCGTTTGCGCTGCGCCGCGGGCTTCCACCGCAGGCGGCAGCCGTCATTCTGCGTGCGCGTCGCTGTCGGCACCGTGAGCAGGACCATCTCGACCCGAGCCCGCGCTTTTCTTGGCTCTTTCGTCTTGCCAGAAAGCCTGCGGCGCGCTAATTTCCATTCTGCAATCCTGCCCATTACCCTTTACTGGAGACTCGACCATGAATGACCGAGAAGCTCGCCGTCATGACATGTTTGGCCGCGTGCAGACCTTCGGCAAAGCCAACGCCGCGGAGTTTGCCGCCGGCAGCTAGGCGGCCGGGCATTTTGCCCGCCTGGCGCAGATCGTCGCGGATCTCGACATCGAGAAGGCGCGACAGAACGGCGGTTCCGCGACGGCGAAGGAGGTTCTGGTCGATTCGCTGCGCCTCGATCTGCAGGGAATCGCCCGCACGGCGCGCGCCATCGATGCCGGCGAACCGGGCTTCGCCGATCGCTTCCGCAGCCCAGCCGGCGTGAACCAGAAGGCGCTGCTCACCGCCGCCGACGCCTTTGCGCGCGAACTCGCCGACCCGGCGGTCGCGGCGAAGTTCGTCGCCTACGAGTTGCCGGCGGATTTCGTCGCCGATCTCGCGGACGATATCGCGGCGATCCGCTCGGCCGACGCCGACATGCAGTCGGACGACCAGACCGGCGTCGCCAGTACCGCCGCCGTCGGCCGCCTGATCCGCGAAGGAATGGCCGAGGTGATGCAGCTCGATGCGATCATGAACAACAAGTACGCCCGCAACCCCGACAGGATGCGCGCCTGGGACAGCGCCAGCCACGTCGACCGCGCCCCGCGACGCGCGAAGAAGCCCGCCGGCGGCACGCCGCCCACTTCGACGAAGGCAGCCGGGTAACAGTTGCGCGCGCCGGTGCGGTACCGCCGGCGCCGCCTGCCGTCCCGCCGCGGCGGCGTGCCCGCTTCGGCCCGCTCCGGCGTGGCGACAAGGGCACGCCGTTGCAGCGCGGCAAGGCGAGGAAGCCACGTCGGGCACTGCCCTACAGCGTTGCCGATCGCAGTGCGGCCATCGGCGGCCCGTCGACCCGCCGGACGATCCCGGCAAAGGCACAGGCTTTCGCCGATGCCCGCCAGCCGCACGCCGGCTCACTCCAGGGCCCGACCTGCATGCCCTGGCTGCAACGCGCACGCCCCTGGCTTCGGCTCGCAGGCCTCTGGCTTCGACTCGCACGCCTCTGGCTTCAGCTCGCACGCCTCTGGCTTCAGCTCGCACGTCTCTGGCTTCAGCTCGCACGTCTCTGGCTTCGACTCGCACGCCTCTGGCTCCAACTCGCACGCCTCTGGCTCCAACTCGCACACCTCTGGCTCCAACTCGCACGCCTGTCGCTTCAACTCGCACGCTCCTGGCTCCACTTCGCACCCACCTGGCTACGACTCGCACGCACGCGTCTGGTCTTGGCTCCGGAGCACCGGGTCGATGCCGGCGATGCGGCGCGTGTTCCCGTTCGCGGCAACGTCGGTCCTCTCGGGCTGCCGGCGGGCCCGACCAGCGAAAGCGCGCATCTGCCGCATCCGCCGCGCCCGACCGCAGCGCGCCGACGATCCGGATCGCTGCCCGGGACAGCCGGCCGGCATCGCGGTCCGCGGTCGGCGATCGCTGTTCCTGCCGCAGGGTGCTTGATTGATATACTGTCCCGGCCATGGTGAGCCTGCGCTTCTACGCCGAACTGAACGATTTCATCGCCGCCGATCGCCGGCAGCGCGACTTCGAATGGGCGTCCGCGGCCGATGTGCCGGTCAAGCATCTCATCGAGAGCTGCGGCGTGCCGCATACCGAGGTGGCGCTGATCCTGGTCAATGGCGAACCGGTCGACTGCGACCGGCGACTGTGCGCCGGCGACCGGGTCGCCGTCTATCCGGCGTTCCTGGCGTTCGGCCTGCGCCCGCCGCTGCCCGCCGCCCGCTTTGTCGCCGACGCCCATCTCGGCGCGCTGGCGCGGCTGCTGCGGCTGGCGGGCTTCGACACGGTCTACGGCAACCGGCTCGCCGATGGCGAGATCGAGCGCCTCGCCGCGACCGAGAAGCGGGTCGTCCTGACGCGCGACCGCGACCTGCTGAAAAGGCGCGCCATCGGCCACGGCTGTTATGTCCATGCGCAGCAGCCCGACCTGCAGTTGCGCGAGATCGTCGCCCGTCTCGACCTCGCCGACCGGGTGCAGCCCTTTTCCCGTTGCCTGATCTGCAATGCGCGGCTGCTGCCGGTCGCCAAGCGGCTGGTGCGCGACCTCCTGCCCGAACGCGTCCGCGACCGCCTCGATTCCTTTCACCGCTGCCCGGGCTGCCTGCGAATCTACTGGGAAGGCAGCCACTGGCGCCGGATGCGCGAGCGACTGCAGCGCGCACTCGCGGCAACGGCGGCGGCGCCTGCGGTGACGGCACAAGCGGCAACGGCGGATGCGGCAACCGCGGCGGCGGCGCCGCCAGCCACTCAGCCGGCGGCCGGGAACTGCAGCGGCACCTTCGACGGCGCCTGCGCCACTTCGCGCACGAGTCGCGGCACCAGGTAGCCGGGCAGGCGCGCGAGCAGGCCGGCGTGCAGTTCGTGCACGCGTTCCTCGGCGACGGCGAAATGCCCGGCGCCGGCCACCCGATCGAGCAGGTGCAGGTAATACGGCAGCACGCCGATGGCGAACAGGCGCTCGGACAGCGCGCAGAGGTCGTCGAGCCGGTCATTGACGCCGGCCAGCAGCACCGACTGGTTGAGCAGGGTGACGCCGGCGCGGCGCAGCGGGGCGAGCGCGGCCGCCACCTGGTCGTCGAGTTCCTGCGCGTGGTTGGCATGGATCACCAGGCTCGTCGGCAGGCGGCAGTCGCCGAGCAGCCGCAGCAGTTGCGGCGTGATGCGCGCCGGGATCAGCACGGGCAGGCGGCTGTGCAGCCGCAGCCGGCGAAGCTGCGGGATGGCGGCGAGGCGGTCGATCAGCCACTGCAGTTGCCGGTCCGGCAGCGACAATGGGTCGCCGCCGGAGAGGATCACCTCGCTGATCGACGGATCGCCGGCGATGCAGTCGAAGACCCGTTGCCACTCGGCACGCGCCGGCTGCATCGCGGCGTAGGGAAAATGGCGGCGGAAACAGTAGCGGCAATGGATCGGGCAATGGCCGCTGGCGATCAGCAGCACGCGGCCGTGGAACTTGTGCAGCAGCCCCGGCAACCGCATCGCCTGCGCCTCGCCCAGCGGGTCGCAGGAGAAGCCCGGCAGCGGCAGGCGCTCGGCCATCCGCGGCAACACCTGGCGCAGCAGCGGATCATCGGCGCGGCCCGGCTGCATGCGGTCGACGAAGGCGCGCGGGACGCGCAGGGCGAAGGCCTGCCCGTCGTCGATGTCGACATCGCCGCGCGTCAGGCCGAGCAGGCCGAGCAGTTCGTCGACATCGCCGATGACGGTCTGCATCGCCACCTGCCAGGGTTCGCCGGCAGCGTCCCTCCCCTGCCAATCGGCCGGGCTTCGCGCTATCATGGCGCCCTTCATCGATCGTGACCGTCTCACCAGGAAATCCAATGGCGACCTATTCTACCAACGAATTCAAATCGGGCCTGAAAGTGATGCTGGAGGGCGACCCCTGCACCATCCTCGAGAACGAGTTCGTCAAACCCGGCAAGGGGCAGGCATTCAACCGCGTCAAGCTGCGCAACCTGAAGACCAACCGCGTCTGGGAGAAGACCTTCAAGTCCGGCGACTCGCTCGAGGGCGCCGACGTCATCGACCGCGAGCTGCAGTACCTCTACAGCGACGGCGAGTTCTTCCATTTCATGGAACCCGAGAACTTCGAGCAGTACCAGGCGAGCAGCGACACCGTCGGCGACGCGGCACTCTGGCTGCGCGAGCAGGACACCTGCACCGTGACGCTGTACAACGGCGCGCCGCTCGCCGTCAGCCCGCCGAACTTCGTCGAACTCGAGATCGTCTACACCGAGCCCGGAATCCGCGGCGACACCGCCCAGGGCGGCACCAAGCCGGCCCGCCTGTCGACCGGCGCGACGGTGAAGGTGCCGCTGTTCGTCAACGAGGGCGAGATCATCAAGTGCGACACGCGTTCGGGCGAGTACGTCTCGCGCGTCAAGTCCTGACCGCTGCCGCCCGCACGGCGCGGCCAGCCGTTCGCGGCGAGAGCCCGCGACCACCCCGCCGGCGGACTGCCAGCGCGCCCGGCGGCGCGCCGCCCGCGGCGGCCTGATGGCGCGACCGCCCGCCTGGCAGGCGAGCGCGCCGCTCGCCAACCTGCGGCGCCGGGCGGAGATCGTCGCCCGCATCCGTTGCCACTTCGCCGCCGCGGGACTGCTCGAGGTCGACACGCCGCAGCTCTGCCCGGCGACGGTCACCGATCCGCACCTGCAGAGCATCGAGGTCGCCGGCTACGGCTATCTGCAGACCTCGCCCGAATACGCGATGAAGCGTCTGCTCGCCGGCGGCAGCGGCTCGATCTGGCAGATCGCGCACGTCTTTCGCGGCAACGAGTCCGGCCGCCGCCACAACCCCGAGTTCAGCATGCTCGAGTGGTACCGCGTCGGCTGCACGCCGGAACAGTTGATGGCCGAGGTCGCCACCATCGCCCGCCTGGCGCTCGGCGATGTGGGCTGCGTCAGCCACCGCTACCGCGACCTCTTCCGCCAGCATGTCGGTCTCGACCCGCTCACCTGCAGCACCGAGGCGCTGCGCCAGGCCGCGCAGGCGCGGTTTGACCCCGCCTTCGACGACGCCGACCGCGACACTTGGCTCGAGCTGTTGATGAGCCAGGCGATCGAACCGCATCTCGGCCGCGACGAACTGTGCTTCGTCATCGATTACCCGCCGTCGCAGGCGGCGCTCGCGCGCCTGCGCAGCGACCGCGACGGCCAGCCGGTGGCGGCGCGTTTCGAGCTGTATTTTCGCGGCGTCGAACTCGCCAACGGCTACCACGAGCTGCTCGACGCCGGCGAACAGCGGCGCCGCTTCGCCGCCGACCTGCAGCGGCGCAGCGAACTGGGGCTGCCGGCGGTGCCGATCGACGAGGAATTCCTCGCCGCCATCGACAGCGGCCTGCCCGATTGCAGCGGCGTCGCCCTCGGCCTCGACCGTCTGGTCATGCTCGCCGTTGATGCCAGCGCGCTGCAGGAAGTGCTGAGCTTTCCCTGCCGGCGCGGCTGAACACCGCCGGCCAGCCGCAGCCGCGGCGGCAGGCGGGCGTCACTGCGTCACCGCGGCGGAACGGCCGCTCCGGTGGCAGCGGCTTCGCCGCCCTGCTCGACGTCGGCAAGCAGCAGCATCTTCTCCAGCACCTCGCGGTACGGCGCCGGCGAGACGTAGATCCCGCCCTGGAACGGATGGTCGCTGACGGCGATGAAATAGAGCACGAGGGCGATCGGCGCCGCCACCAGCAGGGTCACCGTCGCATGCATGGCGAAGCTGTCCACCCGCAGCAGGAAGCACGACGAGATGGCGATCGCCCCGAGCAGGATGACGACGATCCACAGCTCGGCCGGCAGCGCCGTGTCGCGCACCGCCTGCACGCGCTGCCAGTGCGCCTGCAGGAGCTGATTGTACGACTGCAGCACCTGCGCCTGGACGATCTTCTGCCCCTCGGTCGCCGGCTCGAAGGAAACGATCGAGCGCTGCGCCTGCTCGATGATGCGCAGGGTGTCGCGCGGCAGCTCGCCCTTCTGGTGCATCGGCCACTCGACATTGATGACGTACCTGGTATAGGCGACCAGCGCCCGCCGTCCCTGTTGCTGCAGCGGCGGCGGGTAGCCGCCGAGATCGTGGTAGAGGACGGCGATCGCCGCCGCCTCGCGGCTGACGTCGCTGCCGGCATCGACCATGTTGCCCCACACCGCCACCGCCGTCAGGCCGGCGGCGACGGCGTAGATGCCGATCAGCGCCGACAGCAGGCCGGCGATGGTGCCGTTGTCGAAGTGCTGGTGCAGCCGCGACGAACGCACCCGCGGCGCCACCAGCGCGACGCCGATGACCGACAGCAGCGCGACGACGCCAACGACGAAAGCGGCCAGCTCGAGCGAGCTGAGTTCGTGAATCCAGCTCATCGGGGCGCGACACCTGGGAGAGGTCCCGTCATTCGCTCACTCGCGCCCTGCATCTCGGCCCGCCCGCGACGATCTCCGGACCACCTGGCAATCGTCGTCTTCCAGCCCGTTGATGATCGCGCTGACTGCATCGACCGGGTAGACCAGCGGCACCAGCACGCCGTCAACCCGGGTGAAGACGGCGACATGGTCCGGATGGGCGCTGAACAGCACGTGATGGTTGGTGATGCCATCGACGTTGAGCCACAGGGTACCCTCGCGGTCCATCGGTGTGTGGCCGACGATGAACGGCGTGTGCTTGTCAAGCTGCAGCGATCGCCGCAGCCGCTTGACGTCGCCGCGGCTGTAGCCCTGCGGCCGGTTCGGCCGCCGCAGGCGGTTGTTGATCAGCTCGAGAATCAGTTCCGGGTGCCGGTGGATGTTCACCAGCATCGGCAGGCTGACCTCGGCCTTCGGCGCTGCCGCGTGGCAGGCGACGAAATCGTCGGAAGAAACGACGTAAGGCAACAGCCGGTAGAACTCCTCCATGGCGCGCAGGTAGACGGTACCGCGCTGGTCGCTGAGTTCCTTCGCCCACAACAGCCCCTGCGGTATGCCATCCTTGGCGATGTCCTCGGAGAAGGAGTCATGGTTGCCGCGAACGTAGAACACCTGCCGCGGAAAACGCTGCTTGAGGCGGAAGATCAGGTCCATCAGCAGCATCGAACTCTGCATCTCGCGCAACTGCCCGTCCACTTCGCTGTGCACCGCGTCACCGAGGATGACCAGCGCGGCGCGGCCGTCCTCGATCGCGTCGAGGAAGGCGTTCTGGCTCAACACGGTGAGCAGGTTGTCGACCTGGCCGTGCATGTCGGCAACGAGGATCGGCGTCACCGTTCGCGGCAGCAGCAGCAGGCCACCGGGTGTTCCGAGATCACTCCGCGGGCGATACGCATCCTCGCGCATCAGCCGGTTGACCTCCTGGATCAGTTCCAGCGCAGCGGCCGCCGGCAGGAGCCCGATCGGCCCGCCAAGGACCTCTCGCAGGCGCCGGAAGCGGCTGCCGCGCGCAGCGGTGATGTCGGCAACAACTGCCGGACCGATCGCCGCGCCGGTGTCGCTCAGATTGCGGAAGACGAGGGCGTCGCGGCTGTGGATGACGACGAGGTGCTCTTCATCGACCGCCGCCGGATAGTCGAAAACCGCCTGCTGCAGGCCATCCGCCGAACCCAGTGACACCCACGATTTCGGCGTCAGACGGAGGAAACCGCCGATCCGGCCGGGATGCGCGCTCGGATCGATGATGACGAAATTGCCGTTGCGCACCGCCTTGCCGCGCTCGTTGAGGCGCATCTCCGGGTACAGATGCAGGCGCTTGTCGTTCATTCCAAGGCTGATCTCGATCGGTCCGCTGTCGAGCGGCACGCGCACCTTGCTGCTGCCCAGACGGTAGGTGTCGGCGAGCCTGAGGTTGTGGCCCCAGCCGAAACCCAGCCAGGCGGCGATCGCCTTCAACCGCAACCAGAGACCGTGCAGGGTCAGGGGTCGACGCGAGGCAATGGTGTTCATGGCCCGGAAGTCGGCTCGACGAAGCGCAGCGGCGGGTTCTCGATCCCCTCGCGGACGTAGACCTGGAACCCCTGTGCGTGCATGAAGACCGCGAGTTGGCGAAAGATCTCGCGTTGCGACGCGCAGATCGCCAGGCTGAGTTGCGCGTCCACCGGATGGGTGCTGTGCCGCGCGCGAATCTGGCGCCGCTCGAAGACCAGTTCGGCCGGCGGCAGGAGGAACTCGAAGACGTAGCGCCGATACCAGTCGACGGTGAAGATGAAACGCTTGCGCGGCGGCAGCATGATGCGGTCGAAGTCGACCTGCGGCAACGGGTCCCGATCGAGAAACTGGGCGTCGAAAACCGAGACCGCCTCGTCGATGCCGACGAATGGCAGCCCGATGTGGATCTCGCGCGGGCGCACGGCCAGGATCTCCGAGCGCCACCAGTGCTTGCGGCCGAGGTCCAGATAGCCTTCCTCGGACCAGCCGCCGAGACGCATGATCAGGGTGCTCTTGCCGGCTCCCGGCGGTCCGGTGACGAGGATCTGGCGAAAGCGGATGTCGCCGGGAAAACTGATCCCCTTGAAGATCTGCAGCGACTCGATCGCTTCGGTACGCCCTGGCAGCACGGTCGGGGCCGGCGCAATTGCCGGCCCGGCGCCCACAGCAGCCCCGCCCGCCTGCCGCTCGCTGACCTCAGCCAAAAATGGCCCGCAGAATGTAGAAGGTGATGGCAGCGAGAATGGCACCGACGGGAACCGTGATGAACCACGACAGAATGATGCCGCCAATCACGCGCAGGTCGAGTGCGCCGATGCCGCGAGCGATGCCGACACCCATCACCGCGCCGACCGCGATGTGCGTCGTCGAGACGGGCAAGCCCAGGCCAGACGCTGCGACGACGACGATGGATGCGGCGATCGTCGCCGAGTAACCGCGTGTCGGAGTCAGCTCGGTGATCTTGTGACCGATCGTCGCCATGACCTTGTAGCCATAGGTCGCGAGACCGATGACGATGCCGATGCCGCCGATGAAGAGCATGAACGGGGTCACCGCCGACTTCGACGACACCGCCTTGGTCTCGATGATCTGCACCACCGCGGCCATCGGACCGATGCCGTTCGCGACATCGTTGGAACCGTGGGCAAAGGCCATCGCCGCGCCGGTGAAGACCATCAGCGGGACGAACAGCTTCTCGACGCTCGCGTAATGGAAGTCGCGGTCGTCGCTGGCTTCGATCTTGATCCGGTTCATCATCAGCTTGGCGATTATCGCCAGGCCGACACCGATGACGATCGAGAGAATCTGGCCCTCGAGATCGCTGAGGTGGATGTTGACGTGCTTGAGCCCCTTGGTGATCGTCACCAGCGAGACGATCCAGCCGACGAGAAAGGCGTACATCGGCCCCCACTTGCGCGCCTGCGCGATCGGGTTCTCGGTGTTGAGGATCAGCTTGCGGATGCTCAGCGTCAGCGCCAGCGCGACGATCCCGCCAAGGACCGGCGAAATGAACCAACTGGCGACGATCTCGCCCATCTTGTCCCACTTCACTGCGTCAACGCCCAGTGCGGCGACGCCGACACCGCAGACCGCGCCGATGATCGAGTGCGTCGTCGATACCGGCCAGCCGCGCATCGTCGCCAGCATCAGCCAGATGCCGGCGGCGAGCAGCGCGCCCATCATGCCGAACATCAGCAGGTGCGGCACGGGCTCGAACAGCTTGCCATCGATGATCCCCTTCGAGATCGTCGCCGCCACTGCCCCACCGGCGAGATAGGCGCCGGCGAATTCCATGATTGCCGCCAGGATCAGCGCCTGCTTGACGGTGATCGCGCCGGAACCGACCGAGGTTCCCATGGCGTTGGCGACGTCGTTGGCGCCAATGCCCCAACACATGTAGAGGCCGAAGGTGAAGGCCAGAACATAGAAGATGGTCGAATGCTGCTGGATGATTTCCATCGTATGAAAACCCTTAACGGTAAAGCTCTGAATGAAATGATGCGACGCGATCGCCGGCTGGAGGAGAAGGCAGCCAGCGCAGCAGGCTCGCCGAGTCGCCGGTCAGTTGCCCGGGCTAGCGGGCGATCATCAGACGCAGGCGATCGCCGACCTTCTCCGCGTAATCGGCCAGGTTGCCCACCCACTGGATCAACTGGTACCAGAACATCACCGACACCGGCTTGATGCGGTCCTCCTGCGCGAACAGCGCCCGCGACAGCGACATCCCCATCACGTCGGTATCGCTCTCCATGTGACCGAGTTCGAGAATCATCGCCTCGACCTGCTCGACCTCGCGGCCGCGAAAACCCGTCTCGAGGAGTTCATCCAGTTCCTCGATGATCTTGTGCGCCTGTTCACAGGTTGCGACGCAACGCACGACGAAGCGCGTCAGCGGCTCGGCCATTCCCTCCGGAATCTCCATCCGCCGTTCGACGAGCAGGCCCGCGATGTCCTGTGCGACGTCGGCAATCGCGTCCTGCATCGCCAGCAGTTCGAGCAGGTCGCGCCGGTCGACCGCCAGCAGCATGCTCCGCGGCAAGTGGTTGCGCAGCTCGTTCTTGATCGCATCCGCCTCGTTCTCCTTGGCGAAGATCCGGTCCTTCTGGGCATCGACCTGCCGGTGGTCGCCCGCGACCAGCGCATCGAAGAGCGCCGGCACTTCGCTGACGCAGCCGATGACGCAGCGCATGTGCTGTTGCAGCGGCTTGAAGGGTGACTTGCCGAACAGCGCGGCCATTGGGTTGGTGGACAACATGTACTTTCCTCTCTCCTTGGCAAAACAGCCGAAAAACGGACCGAAAAGCACGCGGCAAGCGAGCCTTGATCAACGCGTCCGCGGCGGCACGCGCGGCAGACTTGCCTGCTCGCAGACCCGGACAACGAGCGCCGATTGTAATGCGAATGGGCCATGAAATGGGGCCGCCAGTGCAGATCGATGCCCATCCGTCTACGCAGGAACGGCTGCCCGCTCAACGAGTTGGCAGACTGCCGCAGTGCCGGCGAGGAGTCAGGAGAGGAGCTTGCCGGAGGGCAGCGCGTTTTGCAGCAGGTCGGCCAGCCGCTGCAGGTCGCGATAGCCCTCGAGCCGGATTCCCCGGTTGTTCCTGAGCACCAACTGGATGTGCTGCAGTCTTCCCCAGCGCCGGAAGAGGCGAATCGCGGCCACCTGCCCGAGATCCAGCTCGGAGGATTCGTCGGCGGTGACGAACCGCAACCTGCCGCACGCCAGTTCGAGATGGTGGTGCGGCATCCGGCGCAGGTAACGCAGGAGAAAGAAGAGGTTGCCGAGGTTGGCGACGGTGAGCACGAGAATCACCGACCAGAGCAGCGCGCGCGTCGATGGCTGCGGGTCGCGCGCGTGGTCGAGGGCGACGACGGCGATGATCGCCGTGCTGAACAGCACTCCCCAGCCGGCACGAATCCAGCGCCGTCGCTTCTCCTCCGGGGCGATGATGAAGCGCTCGCTCGTCGCTTCGGCCGTCTCTGCGGTCATCGCGCCGGCTCGGCAGCAGCGGCTGGCACATTCGCGGGTGACGCCGCCAGTTCCGTCCCCGGGCTCCATCCGGTGAGCCAGAGCATCGCGCAGAAGCCACCGGCGTAGCCCAGCGGAACATGCCAGCCGTGCAGCAGCCAGCGGCCGGCAGAGCGGGCTTCGGGAAAGAGGTTGGCCAGCGCCACGCCGGCAGACGAACCGAACCAGAGCATCGAGCCACCAAAACCGACGGCGAAGGCGAGAAACGCCCAGTCATAGCCGCCCTGCTTCAGCGCCAGCGCGGTCAGCGGGATGTTGTCGAAGACCGACGAGACGAAGCCGAGGCCGAAAGTGGTTTGCCAGGAGGCAGGCGGCAGCTTCTCGACCGGCATCATCGACGCGCAGACGACCAGCGCCAGCAGGAAGAGCGAGCCCCTGACCGCCTCGGGAACCAGGCTCCATTCCGGTTGCCGCAGCGGCACCGCCAGCAGCAGCGCCACCCAGACGGCAACCCCCAGGAACGGGAAATGGGCGGCCGCCTCGCTGAAGAAGACATTGACCGTGACGTTGGTGGCGATCGCCGCCAACAACATGAAAGCGATGATCGCCACCCGCGCCCAATCGATGTGTCGCGCCGTGTGCAGGTCACCGACGATCGGCTGGTGCCGATGCTGCTGCAACGAGGCCGGAACACCGAAGATGAGCAAGGCGATCGCCGCAGCGAGGTAGGCGGGTGCCACCTCGAGCGGGCTGACCCCGGCAATCCACATCATCGTCGTCGTCGTGTCGCCGATGACGCTGCCGGAACCGCCGGCATTCGATGCCGCGACGATCGCCGCCAGGTAGCCGATGTGAATCCGCCGCCTGAAGACGCTCGCCGCAACCGTCCCGCCGATCAGCGCCGCCGCGATGTTGTCGAGAAAACCCGACAGCAGCCAGATGATCAGCAGCAGGACGAAAGGACCCAGCCAGTTCGCCGGCAGCAGCCGCGGCAGCACCTCCGGCACGCCGCTGTCCTCGAAGTGCCGCGCCAGGAGTGCGAAGCCGACCAGCAGGCACAGCAGATTGGCCAGCAGCACCCATTCATGGGCCATGTGCGCGGCGAGGCCGGGCAACCCGTCGCCCGCCTTGAAACCGGTGACCATCACCTTGTAGACACTGATCACCGCCAGCCCGCCGAGGGCCACCTTGAGGACGTGATGGTGAAAGATCGCCACCCCGAGCAGCGTCGCGGCGAAGAGTATGAAATCGAGCGGCACGCCCCAGACGAGAGGTCCGTCGCCGGCATGCGCCGCCGGTGCCAGAAACGCGAGCACGACGAAGGCGGCCCACGGGCGCCGACCGGCTGGACGGCCAATCGCTCTGAACATGACGAAACCTCTTCTCGTTGGGAAAAGCTCCGTAGTAAACTTGCCCGTTTTCTTCCGATTGGTCAACACGACTTCCGGCAACCGCGTCTGCAGGAGGAATTCGCCATGCGCAAGGCCCTTGTCCCCGTCGACGGCTCCGCCGCCGCTCACCGTGCCGTCCGGCACGTCGTCGCCCTGGCCAACATATACCCGTCGCTCGAAGCCGTGCTGCTGAACGTCCAGCCGGAAGTCGACACCTGGAGCGTGCGCCGCGTCCTGAAGAAGGAAGAAGTCGAGGCGATCGAGGAGAGCCATGGCGGCGACATCCTGCTGGCGGATCGCCAGATCCTCAAGGCTGCCGGAATTGCCTGCACGCCGGTCGTCGAAATTGGCCCGCCAGCCGAGACCATCGCCCGTGTCGCCCGCGAAAACGGCTGCGACGCCATCATCATGGGAACCCGCGGTCTCGGCGCGGTGTCGAGCGTCGTACTCGGGTCGGTGAGCAGCCGGGTTCTCCACCTCAGCGACCTGCCCGTGACGCTGATCAAGTGATCGCTGGCGGCACTGCCCGCCGGCAGGTCGGTCAGCCAGCGGCCAGCGCTGGCGCGCTGGCGGTTCCGAACGGCTGACAAGAAAACGCCCCGTTGCCGGGGCGTTTCATCCTTCCGATCGGGGAAGCCCGCACCGCATCGCGCGGCGGCCGTCCCGCGATCGCGAATGCGGGACGGCGGCGGCCGGCTGCCGACCGCCGCCGCCCAGCTTCAGGCGGCTTGCAGCAGGATCCCCTCGAGCGACTGCGCCGCCTTCTTGCTCGCCCGCAGAACCTTCTCCTGCAGGGCATACAGTTCCTGCATGCGCACGGCACGCATGGCGGCAGCGTCGTCGCCCTCCGCGTCGTACAGCGCCTTGATCGCCTGGTACATGACGGCGACTGACTTCTCCTCGATGCGTTCGATCTCGCGGCACAGGCTCATCGTTTCCTGGCTGCGCGCATTGTCGTTCAGCGAGCCCAGCGCACGGGCCAGCCGCGAGCAGGCATCGACGGTCATCGCCGCCAGCTCGTGCGACGCCTTGCTGGCTTCGGCGATGTGGTAGTCGCTGACCGCCATCGCCACGTCCTGCACCGTGTTCATGATGCGGTCGATGTCGATCGTCAACTGGTAGACCTGATCCCGGTTGAGCGGCGTGACGAAGGCCTTGTGCAGCAGGTTGATCATGTCGGCCTTGATCTTGTCCGAACTCGACTCGTTCATGTTGATTTCCTCGACCAGCGCAGCAACCTCCCGTGTGCTGATCCCCAGACTGCTGACCAGGCGCAGCAGCGCGTTGGCACCTGCCTCGACCCGCTCGCTGTGCGCCGCGAGCAAATCAAAAAACTCTTTCCGCTTCGGTAACATGGATAACTCCCTTGAATGACTGTGCTGACGCCCTTCGGTTCATTCCGGCCGGGCGGATATTCGGCCACCCCGTTGCCGGGGCGGCCCAACCCGGACGATCTGCTGCCGGCTTACAGGAACTTGGTGCCGATCCACCAGAAGATCGCGGCAATCAGTCCGGCAGCCGGAATCGTCAGCACCCAGGCGACGAACAGGTTGGCGGTGATCGCCCAGCGAACGGCCTTGACGTCGTTGGCGGCACCGACACCGATGATCGCCCCGGTGATCGTGTGCGTCGTCGATACCGGAATGCCACCGAGCGTCGCCAGCCCGAGCGTGATCGCGCCACCCATCGAGGCACACGAACCGCTGATCGAATTGAGCTTGGTGATCTTGGTGCCCATCGTCTTGACGATCCGCCAGCCACCGAGGTAGGTTCCCCAGGCGATCGCGAAGTAGCACGAATAGACGACCCACATCGGCAGCGTCGACTGATCCTTGGTCGCCACACCGGCGGTGATCATCAGCAGCCAGATAATGCCGATCGTCTTCTGCGCGTCGTTGCCGCCGTGGCCGAGGCTGTAGGCGCCGGCCGCGAAGAGCTGCGCACTCTTGAAGAACTTGCCGGCCTGATGCGGCGACTTGTTCTTGAAGATCCACGCCACCAGCACCATCAGGAATCCTCCGATCAGCATCCCGACCAGTGGCGAGATGATGATGAAGGCGAGGATCTTGCCGAAGCCCTCCCAGATGATCGGTGCCCCGGACTGTGACTTCGCCACCGTCGCGCCGACCAGGCCGCCAACCAGCGCGTGCGACGACGACGACGGGATGCCGTAGTACCAGGTGATGATGTTCCACGCCAGCGCCCCGATCAGTGCGCCGAAGATGACGTAGTAATCGACAAAAGTCGGGTCGACGGTGCCCTTGCCGATCGTCGCCGCGACCTTGAGCTGGAATATCCAGAGCGCGGCGAAGTTGAAGAAGGCGGCGAACAACACTGCCTGCTTGGGGGTCAGCGCGCCCGTTGCGACAATCGTCGAGATCGAGTTGGCACCGTCATGAAACCCGTTCATGAAGTCGAACGCAAGGGCTATTGCAATCAGCAGCCCGAGCGTCCAGATGCTCATATTTAGGCCTTCCATTATCGGCACCCTCTCACGAATTCTCGATCAGGATCTCTTCGATCATCTTCGCCGCTTCCTGGCAGCAGTCGAGGACCGATTCCTGCAGCGAGTAGAACTCGCGCATCTTCATCGTCTGCCAGACGTTGGCCCCCTCCTGGAACAGCCCCGAGATCGCCTTGTGCTGCACCTTGTCGGCCTTCGACTCGATCTCCTCGACTTCCTTGCAGAGATTGAGCGTTTCGCCACCGCGGGTCTTGTCGCCCAGAGCGGCGACCGCCCGGTTCAGGCGCATGCAGGCATCGGCGCTGAGCGAGGCCAGTTCGCGCGCCTCGACCGTCGATTGCTTGATGTTGTACATGCCGACGGCGTTGGCGACGCTCTGCAGCACGTTCAGCGTCATGTCGAGATCGTCGATCAACGAGTGGATCTGATCGCGGTTGATCGGCGTCGTGAAGGCCTGGTGGAGGCGCTCGATGACCTTCGCCTTGATCTGGTCACCGGTCTGTTCGTGGTCGTTCACTTCCTTGACGAGGGCCGCAAGGTCCGTCTTCCCGTCACCCAGGCTGTTGATCAGGCGCAAGGTTGCGTTGGCTCCGGCGACCACCTGCTCGGAGTGTGCGGCGAGCATTTCGAAGAATTCCTTGCGTTGCGGCATCAGACTACTAAACATACGACCTCCCTTGGTTAACAGCTCTCACGAGCCCCACTTGACAAAAAGAACGACACCGGCCATCGCCGGCCCTACCATGTAATCATCCAGGCTTCAGCAACCACCGCCGACGATCGCGCGCCGCCCGGCATCAGCCCTTTTTCTTGTTCTTCGAAGCATCCGCCAGAGCAGCGAGCAACTCCTTCATCTGTTCGACCTTCTGCTCGGCGAAGAGGCGCACACCGGCACGCAGGATGTCGGACTTGCTCGCCGCCCAGCCTGCCGCCTGCGCCAGCTCGGCGCGCAAGGCTTCGATCGCCGCCTCTTCGCTCTTCAGCAACTCGACCGAGTAGCGCACCAGCTTGTCGCGCTTGTCCCGGGCAACCTTCTCGACCTCCTGCACCGCCTCCTCGACCTGTGCCGCCTTCTTTGCCACCTGTTCCCGCGCGGCCTTGTCGATCTCGGCAACTGCTGCCGCGAGCTTGGCAGCCTTGCCGGCGACCTGTTCCCCGGCCGCGCTGACGGCGGCCTCGACGCGGCTCCGTCCCTTGCCTGGCCGGTCAGCGGCCGCCGGCTTCTCGTCCTTCGCCTGGCTCCCTGCCGCCACCGTCGTCGCCACCGGCGGCGCAGCCGGCGGCGGAGCCGGCGGCTCGGACACCGCCACGTCCTTCGCCGCCGTCGACCGCTTCGCCGCCTTGACGGGCTTGGCGGCAGCGACGGGCTTCGCCGCCGGCGCCTTGCGGGCCGTCGAGGGCTTGGCCTCTGCCGCCTTGGCGGCCGCCGCCTTGCCGGGTGCTTTCGCCGTCTTCGCTGCCGTCGCCTTCGCCGCAGTTGCCTTCGCCACCGTCGCCTTCGCTGCCTTCTCCTTGGCCGGCGCCTTCGCCGTCGCTCTGGCAGTAGCCTTGACTGCCGGCTGGGCTGCGGTCTTGCTCGCGGCGGGCGCGGCCGGTGCAGTCACCGCTGTCGCCGTTGGTGCCGTTGGCGGTACCAGCGGCACATCGGTCGCCACCAGGCGCTCGGCAAGCGACGCGTCCTCCTTCTTCAGGCTGGCGCGCAGGGCGGTCTTGTTGTCACTGCTGCCACTTGAGGATGTCGTCATCAATGCACTCCAAGTTGTTGAAGAACCGCAGAAACCAGCGTGCGAACCTCCTTCTGCGCAGCGTCGGCACCCGACCCGAGCTGGAAGACCGAGGCGCCGATGACCGCGCTCTGCGCGTAGGCGTTGCGCTGGCAGAGCATCGCGTCGAGAATCGGCAAGGTGAATTCGTGCAGCAGTTCGAGCACGTCGCTGGCCAGCGCCGTGTTCTGCACGCGATTCGGCAGGATGCAGCCATGCAGGCGATGGCTTTGCTCCATGCGATTCAGGATCAGACGTTCGACTGCCAGCGTCGACCACAGGTCGGTCGGGCTCGGTACCGCCGGGACGATCGCCAGATGCGCGACGGCGAGCGCCGCCAGAGTCGAGGGATGGTAGATCGACGGCGGCGTGTCGAGCACGACATAGTCGGCTTCCCGCTGCAACTCGGCCACGTGCTTGATCAGTTCCAGGCCCGACATCTTGCGCACGTCGAGCTGCAGATCGGCATCGAGCAGCGAGACCGACTCGGCCCAGCGAAATGCGCTTTCCTGCGGATCGAGGTCGGCCAGCAGAACCGACGCGCCGATGGCGTGGAAACCGCCGGCGAGCTGCATGGCGACCGTCGTCTTGCCCGCCCCGCCCTTCTGCGAGACGACGGCGATCACCCGCCCCGGTGCCGATGGCATGCCGCCGCCTTTCCTGTGTATGTGTCGATGAACCTGTGCATAACCAGTGATTATGCCAGTTCGCAGGAAAGCGGCAAGGCGGCAAGGGCACGGGACGGGCCATGAAATGGGCCATTTTTTGCCGACTGGGCCATTTTCTGACGAAGGTCAACGAAACCCGCGGTCACATGCCGCTTGGGCAGCCGCGAACCGGTCCCGGACGCCGGCGATCGGCTCGTCCGGACGGCGTCCGACAGCCGCTCAGGACCGCGCCGCTGCGGCTCGCGTCAGGCGTCGAGAAGGATGTTGAGGGTCCGTGCCCGGACGACCGCTTCGCGCCGGCTCGAGGCGCGCAGCTTGCGGTAGATGTTCTGCGTATGGCGCTTGACCGTCGCCCGCGAGATGCACAGTTCTTCGGAGATCTCGACGTTGCTCAGGCGGACGGCGAGCAGCTTGAGAATCTTCAGCTCGCGGCGCGTCAGGTCGGCCCGCGGTTCCTGACGGCCGCTGCACGCCAGCCAGTCGTCGTCGAAAGCCGCCAGAATCTGCCCCAGATAGCGCGAATCGCTGCGGTCCAGCTGCAGTCGCCGCAGGGGCGGCAGGAGTTGTTGGCCGAGATCGACGAAGAGGCGGACGAACCCCCCCGGCTGCGCCAGCGCGACCGCACGTCCGAGCAGGTCGGCGGCCGCTGCCTCGTCGCCCAGCCCGTGCTGCAGCAGGGACTGCAGCGCCAGCACCTCGATGAGAAAGCGAATGTTGTGCCGCGCCGCCAGTTCGCGCTCGAGCAACTGCAGCAGGCGCGCCGCCTGCTCACGACTCTCGCTGCTCCCCTCGGCAATCCATACCTTGGCCAGGGTGAGATGTGGCGCGCTCGAAAAGTGGTAGGCAAAATGCAGCGGCCCCGGATCGAAGCCGCTGGCCCACTCGCTCGCCATCGCCAACTGTCCCTGGCGCAGGGCGAGTTCGGCGCGGAAGGCATACGCCCGCTGCAGTGCCTGCAGGTCATCCGGTTGCTGCAGGTGTTCGCAGACCGAATCGATGATCGCGTTCGCCCGGCTGGCCTGGCCGAGCGCCTGACAGACGGCGGCGAGGAGAAACGAGAGTTCCGTGCGATAGCCCGCCATCATGGTCGTTGACGCCGACAGCAGCGTCTGCTCGGCGAGAGCAAGCTCGTTGCGCTGATACTGCACGAGGCCCAGAAAGTACGCGCGCAGTCCGCCGTCATCGCTGCCCCATGGCGCCCCACCGACACGCTCATCCTGTTTCGCCATCAGTTTCAGCGCCGACAGATCAGCGGCCATCCAGTCGATGAAACAGCGCGCCGCCAGCAGCGGTACCTGGCAGCGTGCGATCGGACCCGGCGCCCGTGCCAGCGCTTCGTCGATGATCTGGCGCGCGCCGGCAAGGTCGCCGGCCAGTTGACGCGCTCCGGCAATGACAGTCTGGGCGACGACCCGTTCGTCGATGCAGTCGGCGGGGAGGCAGGAGAGCGCCTGCTCGGCACAACGGGCCGCCTCGTCGCCGCTGCCATCGAGGTAGTCCTGCATGCTGCGCAGCGCCAGCAGGTTGCCGCGCACCGGCGCCGCCGCCTGCGCTTGGGTGCCGGAACGTTCGAGCAGGACCTCGATGCGATCGAGGACCGCCGCGGTCTCGAGGAGACGCCCCTGCCGATGCAGCAGCCACGCCTTCAGCGACAACAGTTCCGCGTCGGCCTCGACGGTGTCCGGCGGCAACAGGCGCAGGCAGCGAGCCAAGCGGAGGTGTTGCCGGTGTTGCAGCAGGGTGTTGCGCTGCCGGGCCAGCAGGTGCCCGGCGGCCGCAGCGCCGGCGCCGGCCAGTTGATGGGTGACCGCTTCTTCCAGGCGGTCATGTTCGGCAAACCAGGCTGCCGCCCGCCGGTGAAGTTGCTGCATCGCTTCCGTGCCGATCTCCGCCGCCAGCCGGCATTGCAGGAACTCGTGCAACAACGGGTGATAGCGATACCACTCGCCGGCCGTATCGACCGGGCAAGCGAGGACGCTGCCGCTGCGAACGAAGTCCATGAACGATGTCCCGGACAGGCGCTGCCCGCCCCCATCATCATCGGCAAGGGCATCGCAGAGCGGCGCACAGAAGCGGTCGACGAGCGCTGTCCGCAGCAGGACGGTGCGCACCGCTGCCGGTTGCGGTGAGAGGACCGCGTCCAGGAAGTATTGCCCGACCATTGATGTGCCACCGCCAAACCCGGCCGCCGGATCGACGCCGGCGCCCCGCTGACGCATTGCCAGCGCCGCCAGGCGAACGCCAGCCGGCCAGCCACCGCTGCACTCGTGCAGCCGCGCCACGGCAGCGCTGCTGACCGCGCTGCCTGCGGCGCGCTCGATGATCTGCGCCGCCTGCTGCTGACTGAATTGCAGATCATGCGGGCCAATCTCGTTCAGGGCCCCGCATACCCGCAGTGCTCCGAGCGACAATGGCGGGTCGCTGCGACCGATGAGCACCAGATGCAGGTGGCGTGGAGGCCGCACCAGCAGGCGGTCGAGCAGCGCGTACGTCGTGCGGTTGTCGACGCAATGGAGATCGTCCAGCACGAGGACCAGCGACTCGGCGAGGTCGTCGAGTTCGTTGCCCAGGAGGGCAGCGATGACGGCAAGCGGCGGCAAGCGCTCGGCGGCGAAACAGGCGAGCGTCTCGCTGCAGGCGTCGGGCAATGCGCTGCGCACGGCAGCAACGAGGCAACGGATGAAGGCTTGCGGCTCGCTGTCGCCGGCGTCGAGCGACAGCCAAGCGGCGCGGCCGGCGCGGCCATCAAGCCAGTGCGCGACGAGCGATGTCTTGCCGTAGCCAAGCGGTGCCGCAACCACGGTCAGCGGCATCGTGCTGGCGTCTTCAAGGCGGCGCTGCACTTCGTCACGCGCAACGAAATCGGCAACGACGCGGGGACGCTGCAGTTTGCTGCGAAGAAACGGGGAAGAAGCGCTATCGACCTGCATCGGCACCGTCAGCAACCACCCTTGGCGTTCCGTAAAAGGGCGGATGATACTGCAGCGGCAGCCATCGTGTGCAGACGATGCGGCAGCAACGGGCGCCGGGCGGGCTGTGCGCCGGGCTCAGACGTCGAGCAGGCGCGCAATCTGCGCGTCCTTCTCCCGCCAGACCTGTTGCAGCCATTGCTGAAAGGCTTCGCGCACGGCGGCGTCGCCAGCATAATCTCCCTCTGCCAGATCCTGCGGCACCGGCAGAGTCTGGACACGAACGCGCACGCGCCGCATGCGGCCGCAGAGGAACTGCCAGAAGTCCGGCGCGCCATCGGGATAGGCGATGGTGACATCGAGAATGGCATGGAACTTCTCACCCATCACGTTCAGGGCCAGCGCGATTCCCCCGGCCTTGGGTCGCAGCAGGTGGCGATACGGCGAATTCTGCTGCCTGTGCTTTGCGGCCGTGAAGCGGGTGCCTTCGCAGAAGTTCATGACGCTGGTCGGGATCAGCGAGAACTTCTCGCAGGCGATGCGCGTCACTTCCTGGTCTCTGGCGCGCAGTTCCGGGTTTGCCCTGAGAACCTCCTCGCCGTGCCGGCGCATGAAGGGGAAATCGAGCGCCCACCACGCCAGCCCCATGATCGGCACCCAGATCAGTTGCTGTTTGAGAAAGAACTTGAGCAAGGGGATGCGGCCGCTCAGCAGGTGCTGCAGGACGAGGATGTCGGCCCAAGTCTGGTGGTTGCAATTGACCAGGTACCAGCCGCGCCGCTGCAAGCCGTCGATTCCCTGCACGTCCCAGTCGGTCTTCTGGGTCAGCGCCATCGAGCCGCTGTTGCAGGCGATCCAGGCTTCGGCGACGCGGACGAGCAGCGGATCGAGGCGCAGTCGGACCGAACGCCAGGGAAGCAGCAACTTGAGCAACGCCAGCAGGAGCAGGATCGGTACCCAGAAAAGGCTGTTGAGCGTGAGCAGGAGGAAGGCGAGAAGGCCGATCAACGGCGGCGGAAGAAAGTTGAGCATGCTTCGCAGGGGGTTCAGTCGGCAACGGCTGGCGCCTCGCTGGCCTGCAGCATGGCGCTGCGCGTTGCCGGGGTTTCGAGACTGATGCGGCCAAGCAGGCCGTCACGGTAGTCCTGCAGCAGGACGCGCGAGGCTTTCTCGCGATCGATCAGGCCGCCTCGCAGGAGAAGGCCACGTCGCCGGGCGATTGCCTCGATGACGGCAACGCCGTCGAGGGCCGGCAGCGAGTCCGCCGCCAGTGCGTAACGCCCGCTGAGCGCCTGTGGGTAGCGCCTGAGCAGCAGAGCGGCGAGGAAGCCTGCCACTTCCTCGTCGCGCATCGCGTTGCGACCGACCGCGTTGCTCGCTGCCAGCATGAACCCGTCGCTCGCATGCTCGATCTTCGGCCACAGGAGTCCGGGGGTGTCGGTCAGCCAGTTCGCGATGTCGAGTTGCGACGTCTGCTGCGCGCGCGTCACGGCCGGCTCGTCACCAACCTTCGCCAGCTTGCGCTGGAGGAGGACATTCATCAGCGTCGACTTGCCGACGTTCGGAATGCCCATGATCATCATCCGCAACGGCTTGGTGTTGTCGGCACGATGCGGCGCCAGCGCCCGGCAGAGCGCCGGCAGGCGCGCCACGTCGCCGGGCTTGCGGCAGGACACGGCGAGTGCCCGCATGCCGTCCTGGCGACGATACCAGGCGAGCCAAGCCTGCGTCACTTCGGGGTCGGCGAGGTCGGCCTTGTTCAGCACCTTCAGGCAGGGCCGCTGCCGCTGCAGGCGCAACTCGCGAACCATCGGGTTGGTGCTCGCTTCCGGCAGGCGGGCGTCGACCACCTCGATGACGACGTCGATCGCTGCCATCGCCTCGGCCGCCTTCTTGCGCGCGGCAGTCATGTGCCCGGGGTACCACTGGATGGTCATCGCTGATCCGAGACTGGCAGGAAAGGCCACATTATCCCACCTGTTGGCGACGCCCGTTGCTGCCGCTTGCCGCTGCCGCGCCGATGGGCCAGGCGGCAGCGGCCGCTGGCCCATCGGCACCGCACTGCGCCACAGCCAACGGTAGCGTCAGCGAGGGCGATTTCGCCTGTGCGCCAGGCGAAATCGCCTAGAATGGTGCCCTAGTCGCCATCAGCCGCAGGAAAGAAAGAGCTTGTCGCCAATCCCAGAAATCCGGCCCGGACAGTCGCTCGAACTGCTCAAGGAACTGCACATCCTGACCCGCGACGGCAAGCTCAACCAGGACAGCCGGCGCAAGCTCAAGCAGGTGTACCACCTCTACCATTTCATCGAACCGCTGCTGGCCGAGGTCGCCAACCGCGGTGGCGAGCTGAGCCTCGCCGACCACGGCGCCGGCAAGTCGTACCTCGGCTTCATCCTCTATGACCTCTTCTTTCGCCACCGTGACCGCGGTCACGTGTACGGCATCGAGCGGCGACACGAACTCGGCGAGCGCGCGCGTCAGCTCGCCAGTCGGCTCGGCTTCGGGCGCATGTCCTTCCTCGGCATGAGTGCCGAAGAGGCGATCGAGTCGCCGGCACTGCCGGCGCGCATCGACGTCGTCACTGCCCTGCATGCCTGCGATACGGCCACCGACGACGCCATCCGCTTCGCGCTGCGCAAAGAGGCCGAGCACATCGTCCTCGTCCCCTGCTGCCAGGCCGAGGTGGCGGCGGCTCTGCGGCGAGGCAAGGGCGAGGCGCTGGCGGCAACGGCACTCGCCGAGATCTGGCGACACCCGCTGCACAGCCGCGAGTTCGGCAGCCTGCTCACCAACGCCCTGCGCTGCCTGCAACTCGAAGCGCACGGCTATCAGTTGACGGTGACCGAACTGGTGGGCTGGGAACACTCGCTGAAGAACGAACTGATCATCGCCAGACGCACGGGCGCTGTCCGCGGCAACGCTGCCGCCCGCCTCGAAGCCATCCTGCACGAACTCAGGCTCGAGCCCTTGCGCGCCCGATTCGGCGCTTGCGGACCCGCATGACCACCCCTCGGCATGCGCTGGCGGCGTGCCGGTTCAATGTTATCCAGGAACCCGGAATGGAAAGATGGATCACCCGCGGCGCCGCCGCACTCTGCGCCGCAGGCAGCTTGGCGCTGTTCTGGACCTTCGGCATGTTCGTTGCCGTACCGTGGCGCGAGGGCCGCATGCTGGCGCTCAACAGCGTCGAATTGCAGGTTCTCGGCATTCCGCTGTTCGGCGGGCTGGCCGTCGCCTGGGGCGCGCTGCACATCCTCGCCATGGCCGACCGTGCAGGCCGCCCGCGAATCTACTTCTCGCTCGCACTGGCCCTGCTGGTCGCCCTTCTGCTGGCAGTGGCGGCCGGCATCTCCTGGACCACCGCGCGCATCGCCTGAACCCGCCGGCGTCCCGGCGATTGCCTGGGCGACGACCGCCGCCGTCAGCGGCGGATGCGGAGTGGGCAAGACAACGGCGAGGATGCTACGGCCGACTGCAGCCCTGCAGCGGAAAAAAGTCACGGCTGCAGTCCGGGCAGGCGACTAGAATGATGTCTGTTCGACATGGAGGGTGAAGCGCATGAAGGTCCAGACGAAGGTGCAGAAGGCGGTCTTCCCGGTCGCCGGTCTCGGCACGCGTTTCCTGCCGGCAACCAAGGCCAGCCCGAAGGAAATGCTGGCCGTGGTGGACAAGCCACTGATCCAGTATGCGGTCGAGGAGGCCTATGCCGCCGGGATCCGCGAGATGATCTTCGTCACCGGCCGCAACAAGCGGGCGATCGAAGACCACTTCGACACCGCCTACGAACTCGAGGCGGAACTCGCCAGTTCGGGCAAGGACGACCTGATGGCGTTGGTCCATTCGATCAAGCCGGATGACATGGATTGCGTCTATGTCCGCCAGCCGCGCGCCCTGGGTCTCGGACACGCCGTGCTGTGCGCCGAGCGGCTGGTCCGTGGCGAGCCTTTTGCCGTGCTGCTGGCGGACGACCTGATGATCGGCGAGCCGCCGATCATGCGGCAGATGACCGAGCTGTTCGCCCGCCGCCAGTGCAGCATCCTCGCCGTTCAGGAGGTGCCGAAGAGCCAGACCAACCGCTACGGCATCGTCAAGGGCCTGCCCGTGGCCGCCGACCTGGTCAATGTCGAGGGTCTGATCGAGAAGCCGCACCCGAGCGTCGCGCCGTCAAACCTCGCGGTTGCCGGTCGCTACGTGCTGACGCCGGCTGTTTTCGAGCACATCCGCGGACAGCCGCGGGGGGCGGGCGGCGAGATTCAGCTCACCGACGGCATCGCCGCGCTGCTGGCCAGCGAACGGGTTCTGGCCTATCGTTATCACGGCCGACGCTACGACTGTGGCAGCAAGCTGGGACTGATGCAGGCCAGCGTCGTCCTCGGCGAGACGCATCCCGAACTCGGTCGCGAGTTCTCGGCCTGGTTGAAGGACCGCCAGAAGCTGGCACAGACGCTCGCCGGATAGGGCTCGCGGGCGGCCGCACCCAGGGGGCACGAAAAGCGCCGCCGCTGCCGGTACGGTGGCGGGCGACAGCGGGCCGGCAGTGCGCGGACCGTCGGCGCGCTCGCGAAAGGCAGTTCGGGCGCCCACGCGGGGGCACCCACCACTTTGCCAGCAGTTCTCATTTCAAACCCACGCAAGGCGGCTGTTGGCGTAGGTTGGCGCACGAGGATTGGCAGACTTGGGCGACGAAGATTGAGGAATACCCCAAATTTTCGGAAAATAATGCTGGTAAAC
>JAGFNJ010000066.1 GCA_017592775.1 Candidatus Accumulibacter conexus
GTCGCCGGGTTCTTCGCTGGCGGCGTTGGTCTGGAGCGCCGGAATTCGGCTACATGCTGGCTACACATGGGCCAGAAAGCACTCAGCCCGACCATTTGGCCGGGCTGAGTGCTTGATTCCTTGGTGGTGCGTAGTTTACAACCGGACTACTCGCTATTGGGGCCAATGAGCACTAGAGATGCCTCCTGCGGGCTTTTGCATGTGGGCTCTACCGCTTCTGACTGGCGTCCTCAATCGCTTGAATCAGCGCGGCGTGCTCCCATTTGACAACCTTGCAACCATTGGCCACAAGTGCCGGGGGAAGATTCGCGGGTGGTTTGTCTCCCGCGTAAACACCCCGAACACCCTTTCCTCTGCGAAGACTCTCCTCGATTTCCCAGTTCACCCACTTGCTCTTGGCGCTGTGCTCCGAGACGTACACCAACGTCACCGAACAGCGATCGATCCGCTCGCGAATCTGGCGTTTGATGTAATCGGCATTGTTGCTATCAAAGGCTTCCTTGACCGAGTAATCATCAAACTGCAGATCTGAATTCCCGTTCTTCGCTTGGCCTCGTAGGAGATTCACCTCGCTGACGTCCTCGTAGGCGAAACTGATGAATAGGTGCCGACTGGTATCGCCCGACGAACTCTTGAGCGTCTGCTTGGCCTTCTCCTCGAGTTGCCTCAGATCAGAACTTGGAATGCTACCGCCGCCGCCACCGCCCATTTTCAACCTCCCGTTCCAGGACCGAATTCAAGACATGAAATGCATTGCCCGCATGGCTGGCTACCACCTGCGTGGCACGAATAGGTTCCCGTGATGCCCTTCTCCTGGGCAAGCTTGACCACATCCGCTTTGCTGAATTCAGCGAGCGGCATCACGACCTCGATCCGACGCCCGAGTGCAGCCGCGATGGCGCGCTCTGCCTGTTCGATGAATTCCGACCGCTGATCCGGGAACAAGCTGAAGCGCTCGGAGAGCAGGCCGACTGATACCGTGGATGCCCCTACTTGATGGGCATAGGCGCTACCCATCAACAGGAACATCAGATTGCGTCCAGGCGTGAAGGCATCCGCCTTCACATCCAATTCTTCCGAGGTCAGGCCCGAACGAATCACCTGGCCGAATCCGGACAGATCCATCCGGGTCGGTGTCGGCAGACCCAACTGCGCGTGCACCCGCTGGCAGGTTTCCCATTCTTGCCGCCTTGCCCGCTGCCCATAGTCAATGAACAGCGGATAGACCTCCACGCCTTCCTCCCTGGCCATCAAGCCGACCAGAGTCGAATCGAGTCCGCCTGACACCAGATTGACGAGGCTCACCAGATCGCCTCCCGCTTGGCGACGCGCATCGTCACCCACATGGCCAGATCGACACAGCCGACCGGATGGCCAAATTCCTCCGCAACCCTTTGAAATTCGGCCTCGATACGCTCGTAGCCGGAAAGTCGCGACAGTGCGCTGGGCTTGGGATCGATGCCACGGGCAACGCGCAGGTAATCCAGGATATGAGTGTCCAGCACGGCAAGTTCGGCGCAATACCCGACGCGACGTAGGAAAAGGCTGGCCTGCTTCGGACCAAACCCCCACACCTGCTTGACCAGAAGCTCCCGCGCTTCCCGGGCCGAACCGGCGGAAAACAGGAGGCCGCGCAGAGATTGGCCCTGCTCGCGCATCGTATTCACCGTGGTTGCCAGTAGCGAAGCCAGGCGGTTGCGAAAACGGGGACGCACCTGCCGAATCTTGCCGGCCCGTTCGACGGTCAGTGGCTCATACAAGGCCAGTGCCAAACGCTGCTCGTAGTCGTTCGCCCTCGTTGCACGGAGCAGACCACGATCCTTGATTCGCCCCGCAGCCGCCTCGGCTACCTCGAACACCATCTGGCTGCTGAACATGCAGACGCAGGCCTCGTGCAGCAGTTCTTCTTCAGTGCGCAGATTCCAGTCCCGCACCCTCCTCGCGCTGCCGCTCACCTCGGCACACAAGGCCCGGATCGTCTTGTCCACGGCAACCATGTTCATGCCGAAGCCTCCCAGCCGAACGTCGCGGCACACTGACGGAATACGCGCGGCGGGAAATTGAAACGGCAGAAATCGACGACGCTGCCAGCATGAACGGCTTGGCGCAGGCGCTGCACCCAGTCCGTATAGAACGTCAGGTTGTGGGCCAGCGTACGGGCTTGGAACGAGATGTCGCCCTCGCCCCAAGCGGTTTGCTGCCGGAAGAAGTCCGATTGGGAAAGGTGGAATAACAGTCCGGTCTCGTGATCCACCACCGTCTGGCACCACTCCAGACCGTCAAAACTGTCCGCGCCGGCCCATGAGTACAGCGCCATCGAGATCGGATTGCCCGTGCCCAGGAGATGCAGTCCGACATAACGTCCGGTGCAATTCAGTTTGTCGCGCAGTGCCGCCACCGACCGGGTGCGCTCGAAGACACCGTCACCCAGTCGCCGTTCAGCAACAGCGATCATCGACACCTGCGTTTCCTGTGCAATTCTTGCGCACAGGGTCGGCAGGGCCGCAGCGGTACCGTGCACGATGGGTACGATGACACGATCACCGGCCGCAGCCTGATCCTGTCGCCACCGTTCGACGACCAGATGGACGTGGTCATCGTCCTCCATCGGAGGATTCTGTTCGTCGAAGCCGAAAGCGAAGGCACAGGGAAAGCGCTGCAGCGCTTCGTGAAAATGCGACTGACTCCACGTGGTCTGCTCATCTTTCCAGTAGCTCTCGTAGTTGCCGGAATCCATCAATACTGTTGCACCCTCTTGTTTTGCGGTCGCCAGCCATTGCGCTAATTCGTCGCCATTGCCCGAGCGGCCCAGGTCGAAGGCAGATACCAGGAACTGGCAGTTCATATCCCGCAGCGAATACAAGGTAGCGAGGTATTCCGCCGGTTTCAATGCGGTCTTGACCGTGGATATGGAAGGGAAGAACACCGGCGTTGGCAGCCGCGTGCTGCCGAGAGCGACTTCCTTCGGGCGGGGCGCTGCCATCACGCTCCCTCCTTTTTCTGGACAGCGGCGGCGCGCCGGGTTTCGTTGAACCAGTTGGCATGCTCGGTGGAGACGTGCTCCTCGACGCGCTCAGCAAGGGCAATCAGCCGTTCCGCCTCCGTTTGCCCCTTGTAGGGGCCTGCAGCGGAGAGAAACAGGAATTTCTCGTGCTTGAGACGTTCCGCCGTGGCGCGGTAGGTGACCCACAGCGTCGAATACTGGTTCATGTGCTGGACGCCTTCCAGGACAGCAATCATCGCGCCGGCAATCGAGGTCGCCCATTTTGCACATGCCGGATCGAGATGGCTGAGCACCGGGATCAGCACGGCCAGGCTGATCTGAACGAACTTCAGTCCCTTGTACCAACTCTGGCAATGGGTGCTCTTGCGGTCATACCAGCCAAGTTGATCCTCCAGACGCGCCCAGGCCGGGTGCGTGGCTGCCCACTCAGGCACGAAGGGGTCGGTTTTCTTCTCGACGGAATTCACAAGTTCGCCCATGACAATCTCCCTCGATATCTCAATGCGCCGTACCCGAAAACAACCGCACCAGCATTGCCGGCAGCAGTGCGACGTTGGCTCGGTGGACGGACATGTGTTGGCCCATGGGGATTGAACTCAAGTCAGCCCGAAATACCGCTCGAAGAACGCCGCAAGCTTGTCCAGCACCGTCTGCTTCTTCGCCGAATGGTTGTTGTTCTTCGAGAACCGCGAAACCGGCGGGAGTATTTTCGTGATGGCCGTGCCGGTCACCGGAATCGCCCCATCACGGAAGGCATTGTCCACGAATGCTTTGGTCTCATCGACGTTCAAGCCTTCATCGGCGATGATTCGGTCCAAATCCTCCACCTTCCGCTTCGCCACGAATGCCTGCCATTGCGCGTCGACCTTGGCTTTCGTGGAAACGGAATCCACGAACTGCTCGATGAGGTCCTTCTTGTTGCGCAAACTGGGGCTAGCATTGATCGCACGTTCGATGGTGGCGCGGATTTCCTTGTCTTGCCCGCTACCCTTGGCCTTCAGGTACCGCTCGACCAGCATCAGGATGTAATCGACGTTGATCTCGACCTGCTTGATCAGCTCGATCTCGAACACCACGTCGTCGTTGATCGATTCTTTGTCCGCATCCGACGTGCTGCGGAATTCGGCATAGAGGTTCAGATACAGGCTCTGGTAATCCTGGAAATCGCGCTCGCTGAGGATTTCGTTGCCGGCAAAATCATCGAAAGCCGTTAGGATGTTCTTCAGCCGCAGGATCGAACCGAAGAGCTTGATGAACGCCTTCTGTGCCGCCTCGCCGATGATCGCCTTGCCGAGCGGGAAGCTGGCGACGAGTTCCTCAATCCGCTTCTGGTATTCCTTGTAGTACTCGGCGTAAGGCTTAAGCAACACGATGCCCTTGGCGTCCTTGTTGCCGAATAGCGCCAGGGCGTCGTTGGTCTCCTGCTCCAGGTCACGGAAGGAAACGATGTTGCCGTAGGTCTTGACCGAATTAAGGATGCGGTTGGTGCGCGAATAGGCCTGGATCAACCCGTGCGCGCGCAGGTTCTTATCCGCCCACAGCGTATTCAGCGTCGTGGCGTCGAAACCGGTCAGGAACATATTGACCACAATTACCAGGTCGAGCTCACGTTTCTTCAGGCGCTGCGACAAATCCTTGTAGTAGTTCTGGAACTTCTCGGCGGACGTATCGAAACTGGTGCCGAACAGGGCGTTGTAGTCGCCGATGGCCGCATCCAGAAAATCACGCGAACTTTGATCCAGCCCCTCGGTTTCGAACTCTTCCTCGCCCAGCAGGCCGTCGGATTCCTCTTCGTTGGCGGCAAAGCTGTAGATCAGGCCCACCTTGAGGCGCTGCGCCACGGGCAAGTCCTTTTGCTGTGCCGAAAATTCAGCGTAGTAGCGCTTGGCCGCGTCGATGGATGCCGTGGCAAACAGCGAATTGAACCCAGCCAGCCGCTTGCCATCGTGACGATAGCTGGCACTGCGTTTAGTCTTCTGGTCGAAGTGTTCGCGGATATAGCCCACGATCTGCGTGATGCGTTCCGGTGCCAGCAGCGCCCGCTCGGTATCGATGGCCGACACCTATTTATCCTTGATGCGCGGCGACGCCTTGATCGTGTTGATGTAGTCGATGCGGAACGGAAGCACATTCTTGTCGTTGATGGCATCGACAATCGTGTAGGTGTGCAACTTGTCGCCAAACGCCTGTTCGGTGGTGCGCCGCAGCGGATTGCCGCTGGTGCCCGCGTTGTCGGCAAAGATCGGCGTGCCGGTGAAGCCGAACAGGTGGTAGCGCTTGAACACCCGTGTAATTTCGGCATGCATGTCGCCGAACTGGCTGCGATGGCATTCGTCGAAAATCACCACCACATGCTGGTCATAGACCGGGTGCTTCTTGTTCTTGGTCACGAAGCGGGAAAGCTTCTGGATGGTGGTGATGATGATGCGTGAGTTGGGGTCTTCCAGTTGCCGTTGCAGCACCGCCGTCGAAGTGTTTGAGTTGGCCGCCCCTTTCTCGAAGCGCTCGTACTCACGCATGGTTTGATAATCCAGATCCTTGCGATCCACCACGAAGAGCACCTTGTCGATCTCCGCCAGGCCCCGCGCGAGCTGCGCCGCCTTGAAGCTGGTCAGTGTCTTGCCGCTGCCGGTGGTGTGCCAGATGTAGCCACCCGCAGCGACGGTGCCCAACTGCTTGTGGTTGGTGGCGGTGCCGATGCGTTGCAGGATGCGTTCCGCCGCGACGATCTGATAGGGCCGCATCACGAGCAGTTTGCGATCCACATCGAACACGCAGTAGCGGGTCAGGACGTTGAGTAGCGAGTGCTTGGCGAAAAAGGTCTTGGTGAAGCCGGCCAGTTCGGTGATCGGCTGGTTCTTCGCGTCTGCCCACCAGCTGGTGAACGAAAAGCTGTTCGAGGTCTTGCTCTTGCTGCGTTTGCTGCGCTGTTCAGCCAAATGGCCGTCGCGCACGGTGTTGCTGTAATACTTGGTCAGCGTGCCGTTACTGATGACGAACAACTGCACGTATTCGAACAGGCCACAACCCGCCCAGAAGCTGTCGCGCTGGTAGCGGTTAATCTGGTTGAAAGCCTCCCGGATATCCACGCCACGCCGCTTGAGCTCCACATGCACCATCGGCAGGCCATTGACCAGCACTGTCACGTCGTAGCGGTTACTGCGCGCGCCCTCGACTTCATACTGGTTGATAACTTGCAGGTAGTTGTTGTGGATGTACTGCTTGTCGATCAGGTAAATGTTCTTGATGCTGCCATCGTCGCGCTTGAGCACCTGGATATGGTCTTCCTGGATGCGCGCGGTTTTTTCGATGATGCCGTCGTTGGTGCCGGCAATGCAGGTGCTGAAGAACCGATCCCATTCCGCGTCGGAAAACTGAAGCTTGTTCAGCTTCTCCAACTGATGGCGCAGGTTGGCGATCAGCTCCGCTTCCGAGGTAATGGGCAGGTACTCATAAGCCTGCACTTGCAACTGTTTGATGAAGGCCTTTTCCAGTTCGGCCTCGGACTGATAGGCGGCTTCACGAACGCCCAGGAATTCAGGCAGGAATTCGGCGACAACAGTGCTCTCGTTGGACAGCGCAATCGGTTCGTAGCGGCAGGACTTGAGGTCTTCGTTCATGCCGCCTCCTGAAAGGTGAGCAGCTGGTCGCGATAGTGTTCGTACTGCTGGCGGCGTGCCTTGATTTCGGCGGGCAGGCCGATGGAGATGTCGTTCACCAGGGCATCGAAGCGGTCGAGGATGGCAACGATGCGCTCTTGTTCTTCGGGAGGTGGGACGGGGATGGCGAGCTTGCCGATACTTTCGCCGGAAAGCCGCTTAACCTTGGCCCGGGCTACGAACTTGTTCTTCTCTGCATGGAAAGCAGAGGTCTGGAAGTAATAGGAGACGAACTTCGGATTCAGAGAATGACGGAATGCGAAGCAGTCGTCGTGAATGGCCACATCACCCTCACCAAGCCACGCAACCGCTTTGCCGACGTCCTCAACTGTCTCACCAACTCCGGCAATCACAAGATCACCCGGCTTGGCGAAGCGCAGGGTAGGCGCCATGTCCGAACGCACGTGCGAAACCGTCTCGGTAGTGGCCGTTCCATACTGCGTGTAAATGTCACCATAGTGGATGCAGGCAACACCGTCCTCGACATAGTCGGCTTTGGTGAAACGGCGTCCGCGAATGAACTCGCCGACCTCGGCCATCGCGGCCCAGCGAACATCCTGAGCGCGGAAGGCGAGCAGCGCGTCGCGGTAGTACTGGTACTGCCGCCGACGCGCCTCCAGCTCCGCCTCCAGCTCCGCCTCCAGCTCCGTGAAAGTGTCCAGCACTTTCACGATCTCACGTTGCACTTCGAGAGGAGGGACGGGGATGCGGGTTTTCAAGAAACGCTTCTTGGAAATGTTGAATCGCGTTACGCCGCTTGCGCTCATCACGATTTGTTGCCGAACGACATCGCTTCGAAAAATGTATTTCGAGAACCCCGGCAGCAGCAGAGCATCATCATTGAACCGGTAGCCAAAGCAAAAACTGTTGAGATAGATTGCGTCCTTGGGCTTTTCGACGACAACCGACGACATTCCGACTTCATCCGGTGTTTCCGATGATCCCGTGAAGAGCACGTCGCCAAGCGCCAAGGAATTCTGATTCTCCCCGACTCCAATTCGAACGAATTCATTGGCGTCAAGATCGACGGCCAGATTGCTGAAAATGTTTTTGTAGGAAACATAGCGCGCATTGCCGGCGCTGAAATCAGCCTTGCTCTTCCCTGTGAGCCCGCCATAGGTCATCCCCAACTCGTCGAGTGGCCTGAACCCGACCCCCTCTGGACACAACTCGGCGATTAACCGGTCAATCTTGCTCACGCCTGCTTTCCCTCCAGATCAGCCACGATGGCATCGATCTGCGTCCGCAGTTCCGTCTGGCGTACCACGATGCGGGCGATTTCGGTATTGAGCGCAGCGATGTCAACGGCTTCGCTGGTGTCGACCTGTTCGACATAGCTGGACACGGCGATGTTGTAGCCGTTGGCCGCAATGTCGCCGTTCTCTACCAGCCGTGCGAAGTGGGCGATGTTCTTGCGCCCGGTGTAGGCATCGAGGATCTTTTGATGGTGCGCTGGGTCAAGTTTGTTCTTGTTGCCGCTGCGCACGAACTCGGCTGAGGCATCGATGAACAGCGTGGCGTTGTCGTGCTTGGATTTCTTCAGCACGATGATGCAGGTGGCGATGGTGGTGCCGAAGAACAGGTCGGGCGGTAGCTGGATCACGGCATCGACGTAGTTGTTGTCGATCAGGTACTGACGGATCTTCTGTTCCGCGCCGCCGCGATAAAGCACGCCGGGGAATTCAACGATGGCTGCCGTGCCATTCACTGCAAGCCAGGAAAGAATGTGCAGGGTGAAGGCCAGATCGGCCTTGCTCTTGGGGGCGAGCACGCCGGCCGGGGCGAAACGAGGATCGTTGATCAGCAGCGGATTGGCGTCGCCATCCCATTTGATCGAGTACGGCGGATTGGAGACGATGGCCTCGAAGGGCTCGTCATCCCAGTGTGCCGGGTCGGTGAGAGTGTCGCCGTGGGCGATGTCGAACTTCTCGAAATTAACGTCGTGCAGGAACATGTTGATCCGGCACAGGTTGTAGGTGGTCAGGTTGATTTCCTGACCGAAGAACCCTTGGCGCACCTTGTCGTTGCCTAGCACTTTGACGAACTTGAGCAGCAGCGAACCCGAGCCGCAGGCCGGGTCATACACCTTGTTGACTTCGGTCTTGCCGACCACGGTGATGCGGGCGAGCAGTTCGGAGACTTCCTGCGGCGTGTAGAACTCGCCGCCGGACTTGCCGGCGGTGGAGGCGTACATCTGCATCAGGTATTCGTAGGCGTCGCCGAACAGGTCGATGGTGTTTTCCGTAAACCCGCCTTCGCTGCTGGCTAGTGGCAGGTCGCCGATGGCGTCGAGCAGCTTGACCAGCTTTTCGTTGCGCTTGGCCACGGTGGGGCCTAATTTGGAACTGTTCACGTCGAGGTCGTCGAACAGCCCCTTGATGTCGTTCTCCGAATCGCTGCCGGTGGCCGAGCCTTCGATGTCGGCAAAGATGTTGCTCAGTGTTTCGTTGAGGTTGGCGTCATGCCGGGCACGGGCCCGCACGCTGGCAAACAGCTCGGAAGGCAGGATGTAGAAGCCCTTTTCCTTCACCGTCTCGGCACGGCCGAATTCAGCATCGGCATCGCTCAAGCGTGCGTAGTCGAAATCCGGGCTGCCGGCCTTGCGCTCCTGTTCGTTGAGATAGCTGGTCAGGTTTTCCGAGATGAATCGGTAGAACAGCATCCCAAGAACGTAGGTCTTGAAGTCCCAACCGTCCACGCTGCCGCGCAGGTCGTTGGCGATACGCCAGATGGTCTTGTGCAGTTCCGCCCGTTCGGTTTCTTTATTGTTGTTCGCCATCTCACCCTTCAATCATTCTTGTTCTGGGACCTTTGCCGACAGGAACAGCAGCAGCGGATTATCCGGCGCGGCTTCGAAACCGAAACGGCGATAGTACCCGGCTGCCTGCTCATCAAGCGCATCGACGAACAGGCCAATCCCGCCCGCCTCGGCATAAATGCGCCGCGCCCGGGTCAGGGCGTCGACCAAAAGCAGTTCGCCCAGCCCCTTGCCCTGGTATTGCCGGTCGACTGCCAGCCGGCCCAGTCGCACGCCGGGAATGCGGCGCGGCAGTTTCTTGCGCCAGGCATCCGGCAGATGCCGGTTTTCGAGTTCGGCCAAGGTCAGCGCGTAGTAGGCGCAAATGCGGGCTGGTTCGTCCTCACGGACGGCGACGAAGGTTTTCGAAAGCCCCTTGTCCTGATGCTGGCGCGCGACCTGCTGGAGCCAATCATTAAGTTCTTGGCGACTGCAGTCGAACGCTTGCCGGTCATGGCTCCCAGCTAAAGGTAGTACCTGCATCGTCTCGCTTGGCTTTCTGATAACGCTTCATGGCAGCCTTCAACTTGGCGTTCGGCTTGGGCGGGTTCTCCATCAAGTCGAGCAACCAATTCCAGTCGCGCGGACTTAAGCGAATAACCTCTTCACGCTCGATCACTTCCTGGGCCTCTTTCAGCGCAGCCTGCACCAGAAACTGATTGACCGTAGCACCCGTCAATTCGGCGGCACGGCAGAGAGTTTCATAAACCTCGTGAGGCACTCGAGCGCCGATGCGATCCTGTTTGGCAATGGCGGTTCCCATCATCACCTCCTACGTTGATCTGATTGTCCAGTGTATCACTGTCGCCAAAATGGCGCCAACAATTTTTCAATGACATCACGATCAGATTCCGCTTGGCTTCCTGATCGAACAGCGCGTTCATGGTGGCGTCGTCAATCACCACCTGGAGCCCACGATGAACGCCAAGCCAACCGCCCTCGACGCCTACCTCGCTCGCACCGCCGCCATCCACGCCAAGTTGGAGCGGCTGCAGCAACTCGCCGACGACCACTTCGGTCACGACCCCGATGCCATCCATTGGGGCCATGTCGGCGACCTCGGGCGGGTGGAGGCCGGGCTGGAAGAGTTGCTGGCAATCTTCGGCGGCGATGCTGAGTGACGACGCCCATCAACCACCGGAGATCAACATGACCACTCAAGCCAAACTCACCGAAACCCAAACCACCATTCTCAGGGCCGCCGCTGGCCGCCCCGACGGCAACATCGAACCTCTGCCGCCCAACGTGCGTGGCGGCGCCCGCGCCAAGGTCATCGAGGGTCTGCTCACCCGATGCCTCGTCATTGATGCTGACGGACGCCACCTGCTCACCGATGCCGGCTACGCCGCCGTCGGCAAACAGCGCCCAGTCCCCAAGGGTGTCCAGAAAATGGATGCCCCTGATGCCCTCACGAAACGCGAGGCCACCCACGCTCTCCAGAAATTGGAGGTCACCGCACCCACCATCCGCCCCGGCACCAAGCTGGCCGCGATTATCGACGCGATGCGTAACCCCGACGGTGCAACCGTCGCCCAGATGATGGCTGGCACCGGATGGCAGGCCCACACCGTTCGCGGCGCGATCTCCGGCATGGTCAGAAAGCGCCTTGGCTACGAAGTCGCGACCGAGAAGGGGAAGGACGGGCAGAGGGCTTATCGTATCGCCTGACTGCAAACCGCCCAAGGGTCTGCGCGCACCGCAGGCCCTTTTCTTCGGCCAAACTCCAGGGTGGCCGTTTTGCCATTTTTCGACCCTGAAATCGTCGAAAACCCGCGCCAGTGCTGGCTGGAATAGGGGTGTCCGTTTTTCGGTTTCAAGGGGGGTGAATTCAATGCCCACCCTTGGCCGGGGTGCAAACCGCAAACCCTGCAAACCTTGGTTTGCACCCTGACACTACCGAAGCGCCGCGCTCGCGCCCCCCGCATAGGAATATCGTCAGGAAGGACCCTCTTGCCGGGGCATCCCCTTTCCCACCGACCACAACAATAGAGGCTGACCGTCACCATCATCACAATCATCACCGGTGTGATGGTCGTGACAGTCGTGACGATGCTTCTTCTCTGTTCGACCCACAGCACGCGCATATCGCGTTGCAATGGATCGTCACCGGCATGACCGGTAATATCTCGGTTTGTCCATTTCCATTCCAAAACGTGCGGAGGCGTGCAATCGGCGATGAGCTACTGTCGGCAATTCGACCAGTTCGATCCATTGACCGGTGCGGTTCCTCGCATACCGTTCGTGGCGCTGGGCGAGATTGCCGGACGTGCCCGCTGTTTGCTGCGCGATGCCACGACGGCGCAGATCATCGAATTGGCCGAAACCGTCGAGTGGATCATCGACAGTGCCGTGCTCGATGCAGCCAAGGCAGCCGATGCCGAAGATGCGACCGTGCTGGAACGCGCACAGCGCAGTGACGGGCAATGGCTGCGTGACAGCATCTTCTACTACGACATCCTGCCCAAACCGGGTGAGAGCTTCCCGCACTATCACCACGCCTTTGCGGTGCTGGCGTTATGGCTGGTGGCCGATGCCAATTTTTCCATTCAGCCGGAATTGGATCGAATAGGTCATCACCGCGCAGTGCTCCCGGAAAACGCAGGCACCGAGCAGCAATGGGTGACAGCAGGTCGTTACGCCATCGATGCAATGGAGGCCATCTGCCTGGCAGAAGAACTGGCGACCCGTCATGCCGCTGCACACCTTGAGCGCATCCTGTTTCCGAATGAGGGGGATGGTATCGAGGCGGCCGTGAAGGCGCGAATTTCGATACAGGCGAAGGCCGCCGCCATCGCGAAGCACAAAACCAATCGTGCCGCCCGCTTGCGGGCTGTCGAGTTGTACACCACACACAACTACCCCAGCGTCGAAGCCGCCGCGCAAGCCATTGCAAAACTGGTGCATAAAGCGCCGCGCACCGTGGCCAACTGGCTTTACGCCGAGCGCAAAGGTCGCACACCGCCGGTTTCCGAACTGCAGAAGTAATCCTGGCACTCCCTGTGCGCGCAGCGTGTGCAGCATGCGCGCAGTGCGCGTTTATCTTGCTGTTTTTATGGCATTAAATACCGAGCATCCCAAAACGACCACGGATGCTCGCCATGAAACTCTCCCGCCCAATCCTGCCGGAAACCGGCTTCGTTCGACTCCCCCAAGTCCTCGCCATCATCCCCATCAGCCGCTCGGCGTGGTGGGCTGGCATCCGCGAGGGCAAATTCCCCAAAGGCATCAAGCTCGGCAGCAAGACCACGGTCTGGCGCGCTGAAGACATCCGCGCACTGATCAATCACGGCCGCTGAGGGGACGGGCATGTCCGACACCGTCCTCTTGCCGGCCTCGGCAGTAGACGCCGACCATCACGATCATCACAACCGTCACATCGGTGACGTTCGTGATGGTGGTGACGATGCCGCCCTATTGTTGCAGTCGGTGGCAGAGGGGATGCCCGACGATCCCATCACCATCATCGAGGCCGCCATCGAGCGTCTGCGTGATGACGTCGGCGCCATTGTCGAACCCGCCGTGGTCGCCGCGTTCTCCATTCTGCGCGCCACTGACCTGCCCAACTACCTGCGCCTGCGCCACAAGGCCAAGGAAGCCAACAAGGGCTGTCTGGTAACCGAACTCGACAAGGCTGTCCAGCAATCGCTACCGGGTGGTGGTGACGAACCCTCGGCCCTCGATGAACTGGTGGCACTGGCCCGCAACCAATGCCAGCTCAAGCACGACGCCGACCGCAATGCCGTCGCCGTCATCCCGATGCCGGGCCGGCAGGAAGTCTGGCGCGTCTATTCCACCGGCTACGAGGAATGGTTGCGCACCGCCTACTGGCGCGCCAAGGAAGCCGGCGTTCCCGAAACCACGATGAAGTCGGCACTGGCAACCATTGCCGCTGCCGGTATCAATGATGGCGAGCAGATCGACCTTCACGTCCGCACCGCTCGGGATGAGGCAGGTTACCTAATCGACCTGTGCGATGAGCAATGGCGCGCGGTACTGATCACCCCGACCGGCTGGAAGGTGCTCGATCACTCACCGGCGTACTTCACCCGCACCCAGTCGATGCGCCCGTTGCCGGAACCGCTGCGTGGTGGCGACATCGGCCTGCTCTGGCAGCACACCAACATTCCCGGCAACCGCCGCGTGATGGTGCTGACCTGGCTGCTCGACAGCTTTCGCCCTGACACCCCGTTCCCGGTGCTGGAACTGGTCGGCGAGCAGGGCTCGGCCAAATCCACCACGCAGGCCGTGCTGCGCAGCCTGGTCGATCCCAACAAGGTAATGCTTCGTGGCCGCCCCAAGACGGTCGAGGACATCTTCGTCGCCGCTGCCAACAACTGGCTGGTCAGCTACGAAAACCTCTCCGGCCTCACCGCCGAACAGCAGGATGCCTTCTGCACGCTATCGACCGGCGGTGGTTTCGCTTCGCGTCAGCTCTACACCAACGGTGAAGAGCACATCATGGAAACCAAGCGGCCGGTGGTGCTGAACGGCATCGCTGTGGTCGCCACCCGTCCCGACCTGATCGACAGGGTGATCCACGTCGATATGCCGACGATTCCGTCCGAAGCCAGGCGTGACGAAGCCGACACCTCGGCGGCCTGGGAGCGTGACCGGCCATTGGTGTTCGGCGCGCTACTTGATCTCTTCGCCGACGCCCTGCGCCTCCTGCCGTCGGTGAAGCTCGCCCACAAGCAGCGTATGGCCGACTTCGAGCGGCTGGGTGAAGCCGTCGCCCGCGCCCTTGGTTTCGAACCCGGCGAATTCCAGCGCCAGTACGCCGAACTGGTGCGCGCCGGCATCGACCGCGCCCTGGAGAGCAATGCCGTCGCGCAGGTGCTCGACAAGTATTTCGAGGAACGCATCTCCCCCTGGAACTGGCAGGGCACCGCCGGCCAGCTCTACGACCTGCTCAACAACCAGATCATCCCGGATCGCAGCACCTGGCCGAAGTCTCCCAAGGGACTGGCCGATCAGCTACGCCGCATCGCCCCGGCCTACCGCGCCAAGGGCATCGAAATCAGCCATCTCGGCCACAGCAGGGAAGGTGCCCTGTGGCGCATCGCACCGATCCGTTCCCATTCAACCGCCACGCCGCCCGGCGTTGAGGGTGGCATTCGTTATGGAGCTCATCGTGAATAGACAACCCCCTTCCAATCTACACCCGATCTGGTATCGCCATTTCGGTTTCCAACCGCAGGCCACTCGCACCTCTCCCCCGTCTGCCGCGCAGCCATCCGGGCACGCGTCTCGTCCTGCCACGGGACTACCTCGCTCGCCTCAGCAGAACGGCGAGTGGGAGCCGACCTGCAACTACCGCCCGTCCTATGGGACCCCGGTCGGCATCCGTCGCCGGCTTGGCCCGCACACATGGGAAAGCACCGTGGTGCTGCCCGGCGATTCCCGCTACCCGTGGCCTGACCACACCCCCGATTCCACCCACTGACTCAAGGAGAGCACCGATGAAACTGAATCCATTCCGCCGTAAAACCAACGGCTATTTCGACAAGATCAAGGCCGATTACGCCGAACGCACCCGCGAACTCGAGGCCCTGCGCCGTGAGGTCGCCGAGGCAAAAACCGCGTTCGAAGACGCGCGGCAAACGCTGTTCGAAGTCGAGCAGAAATCCAACTCGACAGTGTGGTCGCGGCGTGAGCAGGAGCTTCTGCGCCAGAAAAACGCCGCCGAGCATCACTACAACGAATTGCGCACCCGCCTGGGGCATCTCGAGCTCGATCACCGCAGCCTGCGCTGGAAGGCCGAAGCACCGGATGCTCTGGCACAGCGGATTGCTGAACTGAAGGTGCTGGCAACGCGGCGGCAACAGATCGAGGCCGAACGCGACAAGCAGCGTGGCGCTATCGCCAAGCTCGAGGCGCGTATCGCAACCTTGCGGGGTGAGATCGACCAGGAAACCGAATCGGCCACGCAGGCATTGATCGAGTCTGGGGGCGATACACCGGGCGCCTCCGATGCCTTGGTCAAGCGCCGCCAGGACTTGAAGCTACTCGCCGAGGCGGTGGCCAAGGTTCGTCAGCAGGAGGCGGCACTCGAATCCGAGTTGGGAAGCATTCCTGCTCAGGAGAGGGAACTGCGGCGGTGCATCGAATCAGACCAGGCTTCGGTTGCCGAGATCGATCTCCATGAACAGATGCCGGAGTTCATCCAGTTAATCGCCAGGGCCGCTGTCAGCAAGGCTCGCGTCCACGGTGGCAACCGCCATACCTACGAAATCCAGATTCCAGAGACTGCCTTGGAAGCGGCTACGGCATCGCTCGACGCTGAGATTCGCTCGGATTGACTGGTCGCGGATGGCGATGAGGCCCGGCATAGCCGCCATCCGTCCTGACGCAGCGATTTCGGGATGCGTCAGATTCATCTGCCATGCCGGGTAACGCCCGCCGGCGCTGACTGCGAAAGGCATCGCAGAAAGCCGGCACCTCAACAACCTGGAGACATCAATGGAAATCAAATCCACCCAATTCGACATGACCAATCCGTTCGCGCCGCTGCAGCAGCGGGTGAATCAGGTCGAGACCGTGCTGCGGCAGATGCCGCCGGCACAACGTGAACAACTGCTGGCCGAGATGCCACCCCCGATGCCAATGCACCGGCCTGCGACAGCCATCGAGCCTGCCGTGACGATGGTGAGCGTCAAGGTCGAGGAATGGGATGGCGGGCCAGTGGTGCAGCGTGCGGCATCGACGCCCGTCCTCCGGCCCCGGCGCATCGCCCGTCACATCCCGTGGCAGTGGCGGCTGATCGTCGCCGGCATCCGCCTGACCCGCATCGTGCGCAAGTCGGCCAAGCAGCAGATGAAGCAGTTCAACAAGCTGCAGCGCCAGATGATTCGACGGGTCCTTCCTCGCCACAAAGCCATGCGGGGGGCGCGAGCCCGCTGATCCGCTACCGACAGGGCACGAAATGGGGTTACCAGGGTTACCGGTTACCACCCTGGTTACCACCCCACCCGATCACCAATTCAAGGAAATGAAATGAACACCACGACGATCAACAGTACCACCACCGGCCACCTGCCCATCGAGCGGCTGAGCCACTTCGATCCGGAAGTCCACCAGCGCGTCCAGCAATGGCTTGCAAGCGGGCAGTTGCTGGCCTGGATTCCCATCCTCAGTCAGGAGAACTTCCCTGACGTCCCGCCGCAGGTCTTGCAGTTTGCCGATCAGTATCAGGAAGCGATGCGTTGGCCCATCCATCGGCCGGAGGACTTGCTGGCCTTGCCCGATGGCATCACCGGCTGGTTGCTACCAGCCGACGCCGACGATACCGACGTGGCCTGCGGGGTATGGAACGGCGAGGTGTACATCCTGGGCGTGAAGGACAAGCGTACCGGCAGGAAGCAGACCTTGCTGGGCGAGCGCTTCGATATTGCGACTGGGCAGGCCGATGATCCCGAACAAAGCGCAGTTTGACTTGGCTTCTGCCCGGGAAGAAGCGTTCATACAAACCCCTTATGACATGGAGTTTGCAATGACCCGATCAACATCTGTGGCCGCCCAACTGGCGGCACTTCCCTCAATGCCAATGAAGGACTTGTGGGCGTTGTGGGACGCCCACTTCCCGCGCCGGCCCGGCACGTGGAACCGCGATTACGTGGCGTCCCGCGTTGCCTACAAGATTCAGGAGGCTGCGCACGGCGGCGTCGATCCCGACATCCGGCGGCGGCTGGTGCGTCTCGGCGAATCGCAATCTGTGTTCGGCAAGCGCCGCAGCGAGGTGCATCTGATGCCGGGCACGGTGCTGCTGCGCGAGTACGAATCCAATGAGTATCGCGTCACCGTGACGCCGGAGGGTTTCTACGACCTCAACGGCAAGGTGTTCAAGAGTCTGTCGGCGGCGGCGCGACACATCACCGGCGTCAATTGGTCAGGGCCGGCGTTCTTCGGCGTCAAGCAAAGGGGAGGCAAGAAATGAAGGCGCCGATGGTTCGCAAACGCTGCGCAGTGTATTGCCGCGTCTCCACCGACGAGCGGCTCGACCAGTCGTTCAATTCAATCGATGCGCAGCGGGAAGCCGGGCAGGCGTTCATCGCCAGCCAGCGCACTGAGGGTTGGATTCCGGTGGTTGATGACTACGACGATGGTGGATTCTCCGGCGGCAATATGGATCGGCCAGCCCTGAAACGCCTGCTCGCCGATATCGATGCCGGGAAGGTCGACATCGTGGTGGTGTACAAGATCGACCGGCTGACCCGCAACCTGGCCGACTTCGCCAAGATGGTGGAGTTGTTCGACCAGCGTGGTGTCAGTTTCAGCGCCGTCACACAGCAGATCAACTCGGCCACGTCGATGGGGCGGTTGATGCTGAACATTCTCCTGTCGTTTGCGCAGTTCGAACGGGAGGTTACTGGCGAGCGGATCAGGGACAAGATCGCCGCCAGCAAGGCCAAGGGGATGTGGATGGGCGGCACGCCTCCGCTTGGCTACGATGTCAGCCATCGGCAGTTGGTCATCAACGAGGCCGAGGCCAAGATCGTGCGTGGCATCTGGCAACGGTTTGTGGAGTTGCGGTCGACCACCGAACTGGCCCGCGAGTTGACTCGCCAGGGCATCACCACGAAGGCATGGACGACGCAAGATGGCACCTTCCGCCCCGGTCGCCCGATCACGAAACAGAACCTCTACAAGATGCTGCGCAATCCCTTGTACATCGGCGTCATCCGCCACAAGGGCAAAGATCACCCTGGCGAGCACGCACCCATTCTGGATCAGGCATTGTGGGATCAGGCGCAGGCCATACTCGCCGACGATGCCCGGCTGCGCGCATCGCAAACGATGACCCGTCACGACAATGAATCCATCCTGCGCGGCCTGCTGTTTGCCCCCGACGGCGACCGGATGCTGCCGACCGCCACCAAGAAGAAAACAGGCAAGCGGTATCGCTACTACCTACCGTACTCGGACAAGAAGCTCGGGCGCGGTACCAACCCCTTCGGCATCGTGCCGGCCGAGCAGATCGAGACGCTGGTACTAGAACAGATCAAGTCGGTATTGCAGGCGCCGGAGATGATCCAGGCGGTGTGGGATGAGGTCCAGAAACTGGACGCCACGGCGTCGGAGCCCGCTGTAGTGCTGGCGATGCGAAACCTGTCGGCGGTGTGGAACGAGATGTTTCCGGAAGAACGGTGCCGGCTGGTGAAATTGCTGATTGCCCGGGTGCAACTCAAGGACGAGGGAATCGACATCGAATGGCATCCGGCCGGGTGGTCGGCGCTGATGGCGGAACTGGCGCCGAACAGCATCGGGGCGGAATTGCGTGAACTGGAAATGGAGGGAATGGCATGAGAGGGTTGGAACAGACTGGGCAGGCCAAATCGAGCACGGCCAAACTCGATGAGGGTATCAAGCTGACGACGTTCATCCCGGTACGCTTCGTCCGGCACAAGGCAAGCAAGGTGGTGGTCGAGCCGACAACGCCCGGGCGGATGGCCTCGCCGCTGAATCCCGGTCGGCCGACGTCCGTGGATGAGAATCTGATGGCGGCGCTGGCCAAGGCGTTCTTCTGGCTGGAGATGCTCGACAGCGGCCGGGTGAAGAACATGACCGAGTTGGCCAAGGCCGAGAAGATGGGGCTGGCGCGGATGCAGAAGATGCTTAAGCTTGCCCGGCTGGCACCGGACATCGTCGAGGACATTGCGCGTGGCCGGCAGCCGGTCGGACTGTCGCTGCTGTTCTTCGTGGAGAACCCGTTGCCGGATGACTGGAACGCGCAGCGGGAAGTGATCGGCGGGCTGGCCGGTTGACCGTGAGAGTACGTTCGAAACCCTACCGCCATGCGTTATGGGGTGCAAACCACCGCCCGGAAACCCGCATGATTACAGGGTGTCACGCCTTGACCGGGCTAGACAAAAACAGAGAAAAGAGAGGAATTCGGGTGGCCGTTGGGGCGAAATCGGCACCTACCGGCGATCATCGAAATTCGCACCACCCGCGAAACCCCGCCACTGCTGGCCCTTTGCGGGCGTGAAAAAGCCCGGAGCATGTCCGGGCTTTGGTGTTCTGGTGGAGACAGGCGGGATCGAACCGCCGACCTTCTGATTGCGAACCAGACGCTCTCCCAGCTGAGCTATGCCCCCAAGACCGCACGCATTCTATGCGTCGTGCCGGGCAGCGTCAACGCTGCCACTGCCGCAAGCCGCCGCACGCGCACGGGTTGCCGCTGCTATTTCCGCGCCTTGGCGCCGGCCGGTACGACGGCGATGGCCATGGCTTCGGAGTACACGCCTTCAACCTGGTCGCCCTTGCTGATCAGCTTGAGTTGCTGCGGATCCTTGACCTTCAAGGTGACGGTGCGCAGCGCTCCACGCAGGGTGATGGTGCCCTTCTTGCGGTCGACCTGCTGGACGTCGGCGATGAACGCGACATCCTTCGTCACGTAGGCACCGGGCTTCTGGCCGGGCGCGGCAGAGCCCTGTTGCGAGCTGTCGACGCGCTCCCGCAATTCGCCGCCGCCCTTCTTGAGCGTCATCATCAATTCCTGCACCTAGCTGACGACGACCAGGTCGCCGACCTTGATCTGGTCGAAGTTCTTCGCCTGGTCGCCGACGACGAACTTCGACTGTTCACCCTTGTCGTCCTTCAGGACGAGGGTACGGCCGACCTTGTCGACCGCTTCGACGGCGAGCGTGACCTTCGCCTCGACGATGCCAGCGAACTTGCCGGGACCGACGGCGGCCATGCCCTCGACGACGGCAGGCTGGGCGGTTGCCGCGGCGGCGGCTGGCTGCTGCGCGGCGACGGCGAGCGGGAAGAGGACGAGAGCAGCGGTTGTGATGGCGGTACGGATGCGCATGGAGTACTCCGGAATCGAGGGAATCGGTCGAGGCGAACCGGCAGGGCTGCGGGTGTCCTCAGTGCAGGGCTCGCGCGATGGTGCGGAACTGGCGGGACAGGCAGCAGGAACCCTCACTCGCCGCGGTTGGCGACGCGTGCCTTGAATCCGGCACCGGCAGCGAACTTCGGGACGGTCGTCTGCGGGATGACGATCTTCGCACCGGATTTCGGGTTCTTTCCTTCACGGGCAGCGCGCTCGCTTGCCTTGAAGGAGCCGAAGCCGACCAGTGTCACGGTATCCCCATGAGCGACGGCGTCGATGATGCTTTCGAGGACGGCGTCGAGGGCTTTCGCCGATGCGGCTTTGGAGAGCTCGCTGCGGGCAGCGATGGCGTCGATCATTTCGGACTTGTTCATATTGGCTCCTCGGGTGGTTGGAAGGGTCCTTCTCGGGCAGGCATGCTGTCATGCACCACGGCTGCGTCAGGTGATCCTGTCAGCAATTCAAAGGCGGTAATTCTGGCATGGAATTGCTTCCGGCAAGCAAGTTTTTTCACTCTTGGCAGGCAGTCCGTTGCGTGCAGGCAGCATCCGGACGGCTCCCTGTCACGGGCCGCAAAGCCAGCGGCCGCGGCGGCAGCCCGGCTCTAGCGCTCGCCTGCCGTTGCCGTCGCCGCTCCGCCATCCGCGCCGCCGCGGTGCCGCGCAAGCAGGGTTTGCAGAAAGCGTCCGCTGTGGCTGGCGGCGATTTCGGCAAGCTGTTCCGGCGTTCCCGTGCCGATGATCGCGCCGCCGCCGGCCCCCCCTTCGGGGCCCAGGTCGATCAGCCAGTCGGCGGTCTTGATCACATCGAGATTGTGCTCGATCACCACCACCGTATTGCCGTGGTCGGCGAGCCGATGGAGTACGCCCAGCAGCAGTTCGATGTCGTGGAAGTGCAGGCCGGTGGTGGGTTCGTCGAGAATGTAGAGGGTACGGCCGGTATCGCGCTTCGACAGTTCGAGCGCCAGCTTGACCCGCTGCGCCTCGCCGCCGGAGAGGGTGGTTGCCGACTGGCCGAGTGTGATGTAGCTCAGACCGACATCGACCAGGGTCTGCAGCTTGCGCGCGACGACCGGCACCGGGTCGAAGAACTCGCGCGCGATCTCGACCGTCATCTGCAGGACCTCATGGATGTTCCTGCCCTTGTACAGCACTTCCAGCGTCTCGCGGTTGTAGCGCTTGCCGCGACAGACGTCGCAGGCGACGTAGACGTCGGGCAGGAAATGCATTTCGACCTTGATGACGCCGTCACCCTGGCAGGCTTCGCAGCGTCCGCCCTTGACGTTGAACGAAAAACGGCCGGGCCCATAACCGCGCGAGCGGGCCTCCGGGACGCCGGCAAACAGCTCGCGGATCGGTGTCAGGAGACCGGTGTAGGTCGCCGGATTGGAGCGCGGCGTGCGACCGATCGGGCTCTGGTCGACATTGATCACCTTGTCGAAATGGTCGAGACCGACGATCAGGTCATGCGCGGCGGGTTCCGCCGTCGAGCCGTAGATCTGCCTGGCCGCCGCCAGGTAGAGCGTGTCGTTGATCAGCGTCGACTTGCCGGAACCGGAGACGCCGGTGATGCAGGTGAACAGGCCGACCGGGATCTCGGCGGTGATGTTCCTGAGGTTGTTGCCACGGGCGCCGGTGATGCGCAGCATGCGCGCCGGATCGGGTTGCCGGCGCACCGCATGCAGGCCGATGCGCCGGCGTCCGGCAAGATAGTCGCCGGTGAGCGAGGCCGGGTTGCCGGCGATCGTTGCCGGCGATCCTTCGGCAACGATGAAGCCGCCATGGATTCCGGCGCCGGGGCCGAGGTCGACGACGTGATCGGCGCTGCGGATGGCTTCCTCGTCGTGTTCGACGACGATCACCGTATTGCCGATGTCGCGCAGTTGCCGCAGCGTCTGCAACAAGCGCTCGTTGTCGCGCTGATGCAGACCGATCGACGGTTCGTCGAGGACGTACAGGACGCCCGTCAGACCGGAGCCGATCTGCGAAGCCAGCCGGATGCGCTGTGCCTCGCCGCCGGAAAGGGTCTCCGCCGAGCGGTCCAGAGACAGGTAGTCGAGGCCGACGTTGATCAGGAACTGCAGGCGGCTGACGATCTCCTTGAGCACCTTTTCCGCCACCTGCGCCTTGTTCCCGGGAAGCTGCAGCGAAACGAAGTAGTCGCGTGCCGCCGCGAGCGGCTGGCGATTGATCTCGTGCAGCGTGCGCGCGCCGTCCTTGCTGCCGATGCGCACGTTGCGCGCCTCTTCGCGCAGACGGCTCCCGTGGCAGGCCGGGCAGCTGCGGTTGCTGATCAGGCGTGCCAGTTCCTCGCGCACCGCCAGCGAGTCGGTCTCCTTGTAGCGCCGCTCGAGGTTGACGATGATGCCTTCGAAAGGGTGCTGGCGGATGGTCAATCGTCCGCGCTCGTTGAGGTAGCCGAAGGGCACCGCTTCGCGGCCGGAGCCGTAGAGGATGATCTGCCGCAGGTTGTCGGGCAGATCCCGGAAAGCGGTGTCGAGCTGGAAGCCATAGTGTTCGGCCAGCGAGCTGAGCATCTGGTGGTAGAAGGGGTTGCGTTTGTCCCAGCCGCGGATCGCGCCGGCAGCGAGCGACAGATCGGGGCGAGCGACGATGCGCTGCGGATCGAAGAACTGGATGACGCCGAGTCCGTCGCACTTCGGGCAGGCGCCCATCGGGCTGTTGAAGGAGAAGATCCGCGGCTCGAGTTCCTGGATCGAGTACGAGCAGACCGGGCAGGCGAACCGCGCCGAGAAGAAATGCTCGCGCCCGCTGTCCATCTCGCAGGCGATGGCGCGGCCGTCGGCGCAGCGCAGCGCCGTTTCGAACGATTCGGCCAGGCGCTGGCGGATGTCCTCGCGCACCTTCAACCGGTCGACCACGACATCGACCGAGTGCTTGTGCGTCCGGGCGAGCCGGGGGAGGGCGTCGATCTCGTGAATCTGTCCGTCGACGCGCAGCCTGGCGAAGCCTTGCGCGCGCAACTCGGCGAACAGTTCGGCCTGCTCACCCTTGCGGTTGGCGACCACCGGCGCGAGGATCATCAGCCGGCTGCCTTCCGGCAGCGCCAGCACGTGGTCGACCATCTGCGAGACCGTCTGCGCTTCGAGCGGCAACTGGTGCTCGGCGCAGTAGGGCGTGCCGGCGCGGGCGAAGAGCAGGCGCAGGTAGTCGTGAATCTCGGTGACCGTGCCGACGGTCGAGCGCGGATTGTGGCTGGTCGCCTTCTGTTCGATCGAAATCGCCGGCGAAAGTCCCTCGATGAGGTCGACGTCGGGCTTCTCCATGCGCTGCAGGAATTGCCTGGCGTAGGCCGACAACGACTCGACGTAGCGCCGCTGCCCTTCGGCGTAGAGGGTGTCGAAGGCGAGTGATGACTTGCCGGACCCCGACAGGCCGGTGATGACGATCAGGCGGTTGCGCGGCAGGTCGAGGCTGATGTTCTTCAGGTTGTGCGTGCGCGCGCCACGAATTCGGAGCTGGCTGTGGGTCTGGCTGGTATCGTCCATCGGGGAGCTCGCCTCAGGCGCCGGGGCAAACCTGCTAATATACGCAATTCCGCAGTCCGGCAGCAAATCCCATGTCCGCCTCGAGTACCGACCGCATGAGCAGCACCGAAAGGCGCGCGGGCATCAGCCTGGCGGCGGTATTCGCGCTGCGCATGCTCGGCCTGTTCCTGATCCTGCCGGTCTTTGCGCTCTACGCCAACGACCTGCCGTCGGGCAAGGACATGGCGCTCGTCGGGGTGGCGCTCGGTGCCTACGGGCTGACGCAGGCCTGCCTGCAGATTGCCTACGGTGCGGCCTCCGACCATTTCGGCCGCAAGCCGGTGATCGTCTTCGGTCTGCTACTGTTCGTCATCGGCAGCTTCGTCGCGGCCTTCGCCGACGACATCTATGTCGTCATCGCCGGTCGCGTGCTGCAGGGTGCAGGCGCCATTTCGGCGGCGGTCACGGCACTTGCCGCCGACCTCACGCGTGAGCAGCACCTGACCAAGGTGATGGCGATGATCGGTTCGTCGATCGGCCTCGTGTTTGCCGTGTCGATGGTCGGCGCGCCGCTGCTCTACGCGGCGATCGGCATGCCCGGCATCTTTTCGCTCACCGGCGGGCTGGCGCTGCTGGCGATCTTCGTCGTCGTCAGGGTGGTGCCGACGGCGCCGATGATGCCACGACAGCCGGCGTGGCAGAGCTTCGTCGAAGTGCTGTCGCACCGGCAGTTGCTGCGGCTCAATTTCGGTGTCTTCGCCCTGCACCTGATGCTGACCGCGATGTGGGTGCTGCTGCCGACCGAGCTGGTGAGGACTGGCGGTCTGCCGGTCGCCGAGCACTGGAAGGTCTACCTGCCGGCGCTGCTGATCTCCTTCGTCATCATGGTGCCGGCGATCATCGCTGCCGAGCGCTTCGCCCGCATGAAACTGATCTTCAACACCGCGATTGTCCTGTTGTTCTGCGTGCAGGCGGGTTTCGGGCTCTTTGCCGGCGGCCTGTACGGTCTGGCCTTCTGGCTGATGCTGTTCTTCGTCTCCTTCAACATTCTTGAAGCCACGCAGCCGTCACTGATTTCACGCATCGCGCCGCCACACGCCAAGGGGGCGGCGCTTGGGGTTTACAATACGACCCAGGCGCTCGGGCTGTTCCTCGGTGGTGTGCTGGGTGGCGTCCTCGCCCAGTATGCCGGCCCCGGTGCCGTCTGGGCTGGCGGCGCGCTGCTGACGCTGGTGTGGCTGATGCTTGGCCTGACGATGGTCATGCCGGCAGTGCGCAAGCGGCCGGCGGCAGTCTGAAAGTTCCTATCATCGTTGCGATTTTTCCAATACCGTTCAGGGAGGCGACATGGCTTCGGTCAACAAAGTGATCCTCGTGGGCAATCTCGGAGCCGATCCGGAAACCCGTTACCTGCCCAGTGGTGACGCCGTCTGCAACATCCGGATGGCGACCACCGACCGTACGCGCGACAAGGTGTCGGGCGAGCTGAAGGAGTATACCGAGTGGCATCGCGTGGTCTTCTTCGGCAAGCTGGCGGAAACGGCTGGCCAGTATCTGAAGAAGGGGCGCCAGGTGTATGTCGAAGGGCGCATCCGCACCAACAAGTGGCAGGACAAGGAAGGCAACGAGCGCTACACGACCGAAATCGTCGCCAACGAGATGAAGATGCTGGGCAGCCGCGAGGGCATGGGGGCACCCGCCGGCGGCGAGGCCGAGTACGGTGGCAGCATGCCGTCGGCGGCCAGTTCCGCTGCCGGCGCGGCGCGCAACGCGCCAGCCAGGAAGACGCCCGGCTTCGAGGACATGGATGACGACATCCCGTTCTGATTGACCGGCCGGGCAGCTTCGCTGCCGTCGTCGGCGCCGCTCCGGCGGCCGGCGAAGACCGCGATCGAGCCGTGCCGCGCGGCAGGACTGCGGCTGGCGGCCCGTTTCCGCGCCCGCTCCCAACATGGCGTGCAGGTGCCGCAAGAGAAAAGGGGTCCGCATTGCGGACCCCTTCTTGCTGGTGCGCCCAGCATGGGCGCACTCTTGCGGGTGCAAGTCCCGCCGTAAGTTGATCACAGCGAACGAAGCGAAGCGCAACTGCCTGAGGGCGACCGATGGTGGGAAGGAAGCGTGGAGCGAAACTGCGAGCCGATGAACAAGAACCGGATAGAAGGCGCTGCCGAGCAGGGCGAGCGGGCCAGAGACCGCGAAGCTCTCGTGATCAAGGCGAAGTGGCGTAGATT
>JAGFNJ010000067.1 GCA_017592775.1 Candidatus Accumulibacter conexus
ACCATTTCTTTGTGCTTCTCCAGCTTCCGTTTCGCCTCACCCATTTGGTGACCTCTATCGTCCGTCAACAAGCCACACATTGCCTGAGGTTCAGCCGGTTTGCACGCTGGCAACTGCGGTTTTTAGGATGAACGGGTGACCGGGTTCCTCGAAGCCCGGCTCGGTGCATGAGATGCAGGCAAAACCGCCGCGCAGGCAGGAGCCGACTCCGTGCCACGGCCGCAGGTTGCAGTCCGCGTTCGCCTGCGTCCCTTGGCAACCCAGGTTCTCCATCAGGCAGCCGAGGTCCGATGGCTTCTGGGCGCTGGCCTTGAACTCGTAGTATTCGTTGCGCGGACAGCCATGGTGCACCAGCTGCTCGGTGTAGAAGCGCGGCCGCCGCCAGGCATCGAGGTCGGTGGCAGCCAGCGCATCGAGCGCCAAGGCGAGCAGCGTGTCGACCACCCAGCCGGGATGCGTCGGGCAGCCGGCGACGTTGATCACCGGCAAGCCCGAACGCGAACGGAAGTCGACGCCCAGCAGCCCCCCCTCCTGGTCGCCGTCAAATTGCAGGCCGCAAGCCTCGCTGCGGTTCTCGCCGGCCGAGATGATGCCACCGTAGGCGCTGCAGGTACCGATCGCCAGCACATGCCGGGCACGCAGCGCGAGCGCCTGCACCCAATCGATCAGCGGCCGGCCGGCCAGCGTCTGGAAGCGGCCACTGCCGTTCGGACCGCGCAGGAGCGCGCCTTCGATGCACAGCAGGTCGAACGGCAGGTCGCCAGCGACGGCGGCGCCGAGCAGCGCCAGCGTCTCGTTGCCACTCGCCTCCGACAGCCCGGGGTGAAAACACAGCTCGATGCCGCTGTCTGCCAGTTGCGCCAGGACGCCACCGCGGCCTTCGCCACCGAGCAGCGACTGCGTGCAGCCACCGCAGCCTGCCGCCTGCAGCCAGACAAGCTTCATCCGCGCTCGAGCCCGTAACGCACGAGCTTGCTGCGCAGGCCGACCCGCGACAGGCCAAGTTCGCTCGCCGCCCGCGACTTGTTCCAGCGGTGGCGAATCAACGTCTCCTTGAGGACGCGCGCCTCGAGCGCATCCATGCGCTCCCTGAGGCCACCGGCGAGTGGAATCAGCTCGAGCAGCTGGTCTTCCTGCTGGTTCACCGCCGGCGTGCGCAGGATTCGCGGCGCCAGCAGGTCGGCGCCGAGTTGCGGCGTGTCGGCGAGGGCGAGCATGCGCAGGATCTCGTTCTGCAGTTCGCGCACGTTGCCTGGCCACGGGTAGGCGGCGAGACAGGCCAGCGCTTCGGTACTGAAGCCGGCGACACTCTTGCCGAGGAATTTCTGACTGGCATCGAGCAGGCGACCGGCGAGCAGCGGAATGTCCATCGCGCGCTCACGCAGCGGCGGCACACGCAGCGTCACGGTCGCCAGCCGGTAGTAGAGGTCCTCGCGGAAGGTGCCGGCACGCACCTCGGCCTCGAGATCATGGTGCGTCGCGGCGACGACGCGCACATCGACCGACTGCGGTCGCGCCGCGCCGAGCGGCCGGAACTCGCCCTCCTGCAGCACCCGCAGCAGCTTGACCTGGAACACCGGGCTGGTATCGCCGATCTCGTCGAGGAAGATGGTACCGCCATCGGCCTGCTGGAAGCGACCACTGCGATCCTCGTAGGCACCGGTGAAGGCGCCACGCTTGTAGCCGAAGAGTTCAGCCTCGAGCAACTGGTCGGGCAGCGCACCGCAGTGCTCGACGACGAAGGCTTTGTCGGAACGCCGGCTGCAGTAGTGAATGGCGCGCGCCAGCATCTCCTTGCCGGTTCCCGATTCGCCGCTGATCAGGACCGACAGGTCGAAGGGTGCGATGCGCTCGACGAGTTCGCAGACGGCGTTGAGCGGGCTCTGCGGGCTGCGGATCAGACCGTCGAGAGCAAACTCGCGGCGGGCACGTTCCTGCTTGCTGTCGACCCGCCGCGCGAGGACCGGCTCCGCCGTCCGCAGTTCGAGCGACAGGCGCTGATTCTCCTGCTGCAGGCGATGAACGCTGGCCGCGGTCTGCAGCGTCAGCAGCAGTTGTTCCGGCTGCCAGGGCTTGAGGAGATACTGGTAAATGCCGGCTTCATTGACGCCGGCGATGATGTCCTCGGCGTCGGTGTAACCGGAGAGGATGATGCGCAGGGTGTCCGGCCACTGGCTGCGCACCCGCCGCAGGAACTCGACGCCGCTCGTCCCGGGCATGCGCTGGTCGCAGACGATGATCTGTACCCACTCGCTTTCCATGATGCGCTGCGCCTCTTCGGCGTTCGCCGCGGTCAGGACCTCGAAGTCCTCGTCGAGCGTACGCCGCAGCGCTTCGCGGGAGCGCAGCTCGTCGTCGACGACGAGCACGGTCGGCAGGCGCTGTTTCGGGTTGCCGGTCATTGCGCAACCCTCCAGCCGGGCTCGCGGTGGATCGCCAGATGGCGCGGCGTCCAGGAGTGCGGCGTCTTGTGTACGAAATGGTGACGGGCGATGTGGTAACTCGGGTCGAAACCGTAGAAGTTGCGCTCCATTTCCGCCAGCTCGGCGGCGCGGTAACTGGCCAGCGGCCGCTGCAGCTCGTCGGCCTGGCGGCGTGCGCGCTTGGCCCGCAGGCGGCTCGCGAGATCGGCCGCCTGCGCGAGTTCGCGCGCGCGGCGCGCGACGTCGATGCGAAAGGCCTCGGGATCGCCGGCCAGGCAGGCGTCGAGCAGACCGATCGTGACCCCCGCACTGGCGCTCAGCGGCAGCCGCTGCTGCATGATCGCTTCTGCCGCCGCGGCGCCAACCCGTGCCGGCAGCAGGTAGGTCCAGTACTCCGAGCCGTAGAGATTGCCCATGTTGCGATAATGCGGGTTGAGGATCACGCCCGCGCGCGCCCAGACCAGGTCGGCGGCACGCGCCAAAAAACAGCCGCCGGCGGCGCAGTTGCCCTGCAACGCGGCGATCGTCAGCCGGTCGTCGGTACGGATGATCGCCTCGGCGAGATCATCGATGGCGTTGATGTTGGCCAATGACTCGTCGGCAGGCGATTCGGCGGCCTCGATCTGCTGCAGGTGGATGCCGTTCGACCAGTGATCGCGCCCGCCCATGAGGACGATCACCTGCACCGGCCGCTGCCGCACCCAGGCGTAGGCGGCGAGCAGACGCCGGCACTGGCGGCTGCTCATCGCCCCGTTGTAGAACTCGAAATGCAGGAAGCCGACGGCATCGGCTTCCTCGTAACGGATGTCCTGCCAGGTGCGGTGTGGCGCCGCCCAGCAGGCGGCAGGCGAGCCGGCCAGCGGTGCTTCGCGCACGCCCGCCAGTTGCGCGGCAAAGGCCTCGGCCGCCGGCAGCTTCAGCGAATCGGCCGGCGCGCGGCGGCGGACGTGGCCGATCCACACCGCGCCATCGACGGTGGCGCGCAGGATCGCCGTCTCGCGCCAGGCGATCACGGCACCGGGAGGACCGCCGCGCAGAAGGTCTTCCGGCCAGCCATCGAAGAGCAGGCATGGCTCGCCGAGAAGCTCGTCGGCAACCCCCGGGAAGCCGTCGGCAGCGTGCAGACGAGCGAGAACGCGGGAACTGTCGTCGCGCTGCCAGTCGATCGCCCGCTCCGGCTGCCGCAGCAGCGGTCGCAGTCCACTGCCGGCGGCCGTCGCCCCCCGCGCCAGCGGCGCCGGCACGAAAGCGCCGCCCGCGAAACGTTCGACCGCGCACAGCACCGCCCGCGTCGCCGCCTCGCTCACCTCGTGGCGATAGATGCTCGACTTGCGGCCGAGACGCATCGGGAAGACCGCCGACGCCCAGACCGGACCGGCATCCATGTCGCCGGTCGCCTGCAGCACCGTCACGCCCCATTCGCGCTCGCCATCCTGGATCGCGCGGTCGAGCGCCGACGGCCCGCGGTCGCCGACGATTCCCGGATGGACGACGAGGCAGCAGTGCTGGCGCCAGATGGTTTCCGGAATCGCCCGCCGCAGGTAAGGAGCGATGATCAGGTCCGGACGGAAGAGCGCCACCGCCTCCTCGGCCACCGAATCGGCGATGTCGTACTCGACCGACAACGCGTGGCCACGCCCGGCCAGCTCGCAGTAGAGGCGCTGGCTGAGGCTGTTGAAAGCATGGCAGAGCAGCAGGATGCGCATCACCGGTCGCCGTTCAGCAGATGCGCGGCAACTGGTCGCCGCTCAACCAGTCGACGATTCGCCGCCCGCCGAAGCTCGTGCTCATCTGCACGAAGCCGTGCGGATCGTCGTGCACGCCACCGATCAGCGCCGCGCGCTGCCCGAGCGGGTGCGCTTGCATCGCCGCCAGCAGGCGGTCGGCGTCGTCACCGGCGACGATCGCCAGCAGCTTGCCCTCGTTGGCGACATAGAGCGGGTCGAGGCCCAGGAACTCGCAGGCAGCCGCCACCTGCGGCTGCAGCGGCAGGGCGCTCTCCTGCAGCATCATGCCGACTCCCGACTGGCGGGCAATCTCGTTCAGTGTCGTGGCGACGCCGCCACGCGTCGGGTCGCGCAGGACGTGAATGTCGGCACCGCTGGCGCGCATGACGGCGATCAGTCCGTGCAGCGCTGCCGTGTCGGAAACGATGTCGGCGGCGAAGCCGATGCTCTCGCGCTGCGCCATGATCGCCATGCCGTGCTCGCCAATGCCGCCCGAGACGATGATGCGGTCACCCGGTCGCGCCCGGTCGCCGGACCAGTCCTCGCCGTCGGCGACGACGCCGACGCCGGTGGTGGTGATGTAGACGCCGTCGCCCCTGCCCCGCTGCACGACCTTGGTGTCGCCGGTGACCACCGGCACGCCGGCGGCAGTCGCAGCGCGCGCCATCGAGTCGACGATGCGCGCCAGGTCGGCAAGCGGGAAACCCTCTTCGAGAATGAAGCCGGCAGCCAGATAGAGCGGCGTCGCGCCCATCACCGCGACGTCGTTGATCGTCCCGTTCACCGACAGGCAACCGATGTCGCCGCCGGGGAAGAACAACGGCGAGACGACATGCGAGTCGGTGGACACGACCAGCCTGCCCGGCGCCGCCGGCAGCACGGCGGCGTCGTTGCCCTGCCCCGACTGCGGGTTGCCCAGACGGCTGGTGAAGAGCTCGTCGATCAGTTGCGCCATCGCCCGACCGCCGCTGCCGTGCATCATCTCGATGCGCCCGTGGCGGAGGTCGAGCGCCCGCCCATAAGCCCTGCGCAGCCGACTCACGGCGCCACCGCCGCGTCGGCGAAACGGCCAAAGGAGTAGTGCGCGGCACAGGCTCCTTCCGACGACACCATGCACGAGCCGACCGGGTTCTCCGGCGTGCACACGCTGCCGAAGATGCGGCAGTCCTGCGGTCTCCGGGCACCGCGCAGCACCGCCCCGCACTCGCAGGCGGGATGGTCCGGCACCGCCTCATAGCTGATCGGAAAGCGGCGCTCGGCGTCGAAATCGGCGAATTCCCGGCGAATGCGCAGCGCGCTGTACGGCAGCTCGCCGAGGCCGCGCCAGGCGAAGGAGCGACGCAACTCGAAGACCTCGGCAACGAGCTGCTGTGCCTTGCGGTTGCCTTCGCGGGTCACGGCACGGGCAAACTCGTTCTCGACCACCGCCCGGCCGGCATTGACCTGCGCAATCAGCATCAGGACCGCCTGCATCACGTCGAGCGGCTCGAAGCCGGCGATCACCACCGGCTTGCGGTACTCGGCGGCAAAGAACTCGTATGGCCGACTGCCGATGATCGTCGACACGTGTGCCGGGCCGATGAAGCCATCGAGCCGGACACTGCCCCACTGGCGCACTTCCGGCGACTCGAGGATGCTGGCGATTGCCGCCGGCGTCAGCACATGACAGCACAGTACGGAGAAGTTCTTCAGCCCGAGCGCCCGCGCCTGCCTGATGACGACGGCCGTCGGTGGCGTCGTCGTCTCGAAGCCGATGGCGAAGAAGACCACCTGCCGCTGCGGGTTCTGCTGTGCCAGACAGAGCGCGTCGGCGCCGGAATAGATCATCCGGATTTCGCCGCTGCCGCCCAGCGCGGCCTTCGCCCGCAGCAACGACAGGCCGCCGGAAGCCGGCACGCGCAATGGATCGCCGTAGCTGCAGAGGATGACTCCCTCGTCCATCGCCAGGCGGATCGCCATGTCGATGCGGCCGATCGGCAGCACGCAGACCGGACAGCCGGGGCCATGGATCATGCGCACGTTCGCCGGCAGCAGGTCGCTGACGCCGTAGCGGGCAATCGCATGCGTGTGGCCGCCGCAGAACTCCATGAAGTGATAGTCGCGCTGCGGCTGCGCCGCCTGCCGGATCGCCGCCGCCAGCCCGCGGGCCAGCTCCCGGTCACGGAACTCGTCGATGAACTTCATCTGGCGACGCCAGCAGCCCGCGACACCCGCATTGCGCAATCTCCCAGCCCGAACGCTCTCAACGGCTCCAGGCTGTCGGCTCCTGCGCGGCCGCCACGCCCAGCTCGGCAAACAGCGCCAGGGTCTTCTCGGCTTCATCCGGATCGAGGCGGGTCAGCGCGTAGCCGACATGCACGATCACGTAATCTCCGACAGCGACTTCATCGACGAGTGCCAGCGAGATCTGCTTGCCGACACCGGCGATGTCGACCATCGCCTGCTCGCCGGGCAGCAGATCGACGACTCGACAGGGCAGCGCGAGACACACGGCGCCGGTCCTCCTACTGGCTCGCCAGGTGCTGCAGCGCGACCCAGGCCTGACCGACCGACAGGCCACCATCGTTGGGTGGCACCTGGCGTGCTTCGAGCAGCTGCATGCCCTTCGCTCCGAGCCGCGCCCGCAGTCCGCGCATCAGCACCTGGTTGAGGAAGCAGCCGCCGCTGCCGACCACGGTCCGCGCCTCGGGCGCCAGCACGCGCAGCCAGTCGGCCAGCGCGGCGGCCAGCGTCGCATGGAACAGCGCCGCACCGCGCTCGGCGTCCTTCTCGTCGGCGAGCACACCGAGCAGCGGCAGCAGATCGAGCCTGCCGTCGCTGATCGTCCAGCACTGGTCGAGCGGCAGGACATCGCCGTAGCGCTGCGCCATGCTCTCGAGCAACATTGCCGCCTGGCCCTCGTAAGCCATTACCGCCTTGATGCCGAGCAGTCCGGCAGCCGCATCGAACATCCGGCCCATGCTCGAAGTCGGCGGACAATGGATGTCACCGGCGAGCATCTGCGCCACCGCCTGCGCTGCCTGCTGCTCGGCGAAGCGCTCGCGGATCTCCGCGTTGCGGCCCAGACGATGCAGCGCTGCCGCCGCCATCCGCCAGGGCTCGCTGGCGGCGCGGTCGCCTCCCGGCAGCGCCAGTGGCTGCAGGTGCCCAAGGCGCTCGAAACGGGCGCCATCGACCTGCAGCAGCTCGCCGCCCCAGGCAGTACCGTCGGTCCCCATGCCGACACCATCGAGCGACAGCGCCAGCGTGCTGCCCTCGATGCCGTGTTCGGCCAGTACCGCGGCGACGTGGGCGTGGTGGTGCTGCACGCCGAGCAAAGGCAGGCGCAACTGCTGCGCAAACTCGGCGGCAAAGCGCGTCGAATGAAAATCGGGGTGCAGATCGTGCGCGACGATCGCCGGTTCGACGCCGAGCAGCCGGATCATCTGCGCCACCGTCTCGTCGAGGAAGTCACAGGCGGCGGCGTTGTCGAGGTCGCCGACATGCTGCGAGACGAAGGCCTCGTCGCCACGGGTGACGCAGATCGTGTTCTTGAACCAGCCCCCCAGCGCCAGCACCGACGGTCCCGAGCGCGGCAGCTTGATCGCCCGCGGCGTGTAGCCACGCGCGCGGCGGATGAACTGCAGACCGTTGCTGGTGATGCGCGCGACGCTGTCGTCGCAACGGGCGACGATGTCGCGGTCGTGCATCAGGAAGGCATCGGCGATGCCATAGAGCCGCAGCAGCGCCTCGCTGTTGCCGATCACCAGCGGTTCGCCACCGGGATTGGCACTGGTCATCACCAGCGCCATGTCCTGCGCCCGCTCGAGCCAGCCGAGTCCTGCCGGGCGCCGTGCCGCCTCGTGGAAGAGCAGGAAGTGCAGCGGGGTGTACGGCAGCATGACGCCGAGCCAGGCCAGCCCGGGCGCGACGCCCGGCAACGCGGCGTCGCAACCGCTGCGCTTCCTGATCAGGATCGCTGGCCGGGTCGGCAGCGTCAGCAGGCCCGGCTCGCCGATGCCCATCTGGACGAAGGCTGCCGCCGAGGCCGGGTTGGCCAGCATCACCACGAACGGCTTCTGCTCGCGTTGCTTGCGCTCGCGCAGCAGCGACACGGCAACCGCGTTGCGCGCGTCGCAGACGAGATGGAAGCCGCCGAGCCCCTTGATGGCGACGATGCGGCCATCGCGCAGCAGGTCCAGCGTCATCGCGACCGCGTCGCCGGCCAGCCGGTGTCCCTCGCTGTCGAGCAGGAACAGTTGTGGTCCGCACTTCGGACAGCAGTTGGCCTCGGCATGAAAGCGCCTGTCGTCGGGACGGCGGTACTCGGCCTGGCAGCGCGCGCACATCGGGAAGGGCTTGAGGCTGGTCCGCGAGCGGTCGTAGGGCAGGCCGCGGCTGATCGTGTAGCGGGGTCCGCAGTTGGTGCAGTTGGCGAAGGCATGGCGCCAGCGGCGGCTGGCGGGATCGAACATCTCGGCGAGGCAGTCACGGCAGACGGCCGTGTCATGGCCGATCATCGTCGCCGCCCGACCGCTGCGGCTGTCGATGATGACGAAACCCTCGCCGGCCCGCGCCGGTGCCGCATCGCGTGCCACCACCGAATTGATCCGCGCCAGTGGCGGCGCCTCCTGCTGCAGGCGCTCGACCAGCGACCTCACCTGCTCCGCCGCACCCCGCACTTCGATCTCGACGCCACGCGAATCATTGCGCACCCAGCCGGCAAGGCCGAGTTCCCTCGCCAGCCGCCAGACGAAGGGGCGAAAACCGACTCCCTGAACGACACCGCTGACGCGGATGTTCTGGCAAACCATCGGTTCCGGCATGTCAACACCTCGCGCCGCTGGACAACAGGGTCTCGAGTTCGGCGACCCGCCGGCGCAGGGCGTCGACCGTCGTCTTCCTGCTCCGCTGCGCCGCCGCACAACCCGCGTCGAGCCACGCCAGCCAGTCTTCGAAGCCCTCACCGGTGGTCGCCGAGAGCCGGATCACCTGCAGCGCCGGGTTGACCTGTCGCGCGTAGGCAATCGCCAGCTCGACATCGAACGACAGGTGCGGCAGCAGATCGATCTTGTTGAGCAGCATCAGCGACGCGGCGGCAAACATGTTCGGGTACTTGAGCGGCTTGTCCTCACCCTCGGTGACGGAGAGGATCACCACCTTGTGCGCCTCGCCGAGATCGAAGGCCGCCGGACAGACGAGGTTGCCGACGTTCTCGATCAGCAGCAGCGAATCGTCGCTCGGCGACAACCGCTGCAGGGCATGGCCGACCATGTGCGCGTCGAGATGGCAGCCCTTGCCGGTATTGATCTGCAGTGCGGGAACCCCGGTCGCGCGAATTCGTTCGGCGTCGCGACTGGTTTGCTGGTCGCCCTCGATGACGGCCAGCGGCAACCGCGCCTGCAGCAGCTCGATGGTGCGGCAGAGCAGCGAGGTCTTGCCCGACCCGGGGCTGGAAACCAGGTTGAGCGCGAAGATCCCCTGCTCGTCGAAGCGCCGGCGGTTCGCCGCCGCGTAGGCATCGTTGCTGGCAAGAATGTCACGCTCGATCTGCACCAGTCGCGCCGAAGTCGTACTCGCCGGCTCGGCGTCATGGCCGTCGTGGTGATGGTGGTGGTGGTGATGGCCGTGGCGGGCGTAATGCCGGTGCTGGCCACCATCGTCGGTCGCCGCGCGACCGTGCTGCACGTGCGCTGCAGCGGGTATCTGCGCCGGCAGTTCCGGATGCGCCTGCGCCGCGAGCGGCGGGTCGGTTGCCAATTGCGCCACCCCGGCATCGGCACTGCCTGCCGCAGGCACGGGCTCACCGGCGATGCGGGCCTGCCCGGCACCACAGCCACAAGTCGTACACATTTATCGCTGTCTCCTGTTGTTATTCGACCTCCAGCTCCTTGACCCGCATCTCGGTACCACCGGTCGCCTGGACCGGGTGACCGCCGCAGGCTGGGCAGGGGTCGTACAGCGCCGCAAGCGGCACCGTCTGATGACAATTAAAGCATAAACCTTGGCCTTCCACATGTACTATCTGCAGGCGCGCGCCGTCAGCCAGCGTGCCGCGCGTCACGGCGGAAAAGCAGAAGCTGATTGCCTCCGCTTCCACCGCCGCCAACCTGCCAATCTCGACCTCCACCGTCTTCACCCGCTGGAAGTCCTGCCGTCTGGCAGCCTCCTCGATGATCTCCAGGATGCCGACGGCCAGCGACATCTCATGCATCGACGAACCTGCAGCGGAAGGCGACGCAGGGGTCCAGCGACAGCGCCAGACGCTCGGCGGCGAGCTGCGCCGCCCGCCGGCTGGTCGCCCTGCAGCCGCTGATCTCGCGCACGAACGCGCCCTGCGGATGGAAGTTCCATTCGGTGGGGGCGACGATCAGGTAGCGTGCGACGCCATCGCCAGCCAGCTCGAGGCGATGCAGGAGGGTGCCCCGCGCCGTTTCCACCCGCGCCAGGCCGACACCGGTGCCTACCGGGCAGGCATCGAGAAGCGACGACAGCTGCGGCGGATCGGCCAGCGCCGCCGCCAGCCAGCGCAGCTCGAGCAGACGCGCCAGCACTCGTGCCTGGAGCCGCCTGCCAGCGGCGAGCAGGTGGGCGATCGTCCGATCGCCCACCTGCCGCGCGAGCGCACCGGTCTCGGCCACCTCGCCGCCGAGCGTGGGCCGCAGCGCGAAGTCGTCGGCCGCCGCCACGTCCTCCCATTCGGCTGCCGTCAGCCGGGGCAGCAGCGGTGCCGTCGCAACGGCCGGCGGCTGCCCGTCGACTGCCGGCAGGTCGGCCTCATCGAGCCAGTCCACCAGTTCGGCCGCGAGCGTCGCCGCCGACTGCCGGCCGGCGACCACCTGCAGGCGGCGGCGCCAGTCGCCACAGGCAGCCACCCGGGGCGGCCGCAGCGGATCGGCGAGCAGGGTCGGCCAGGCAATCAGCAGGTGGCAGAGGTGCTCCGAAATCGTCTCGAGCGCCACCGGCAAAGCCAGTTCGTCGAGCGTCACGGCCGACAGCCGTTCACCGCGGGCCGCCCGGGCGCACAGCCCGGCAGCAGCGGCCTGCGCCTGGCGGCAGATGCCGAACAGGCGGAAAACGACGTCGCCCACCGCTGCAACCGGCCAACCGAGGAGCACCGACGTCACCTGCGGCCGGGTCGACACGGCGGCGGCGGCAACGATCGCGCGCCCGTCCCACGTCAGTGCCAGATCCAGAGAACCCTGATTCACGGCCACGCTCCCGGAGAACACTCGCAAACAATACTAAAAGCCATTGAATCCATTTTGATTTCGGTCAATCCGGGGCTAAACTGCCGCGTTCACAATACGCCCTCGCCGGCCCTGACCCCGACCCGGACCCCCTCTGGCATGCTTGAAGCTTCAAATCTGGAATGTGTGCGTGGTGAACGCCGCCTGTTCGCCGGCATCAGCTTCCGTCTCGAGGGAGGCAAAATGCTCGCCCTGCAGGGCAGGAACGGCTCCGGCAAGACGAGCCTGCTGCGCATGCTGTGCGGCCTGACGCCACCGGCCAGCGGCGAGATCCGCTGGTGTGGCCGGCCGATCGCGCAGATCGGCGAGGAATTCCGCAGCGAGTTGTGCTTTCTCGGCCACCAGAACGCGATCAAGGAGGAGCTGACTCCGCTCGAGAACCTCCTGTCGACGGCGCGACTGGCGCAGGAACCGCTCGACGAGGACGCGGCACTCGCCGCGCTCGAGCTGGTCGGGCTGCTGGGCCGCGAAGACTTGGCCTGTCGCTACCTGTCGCAGGGGCAGAAGCGACGCGCGGCGCTCGCCCGGCTGGTGCACGAGAAACGCGCGCTGTGGGTGCTCGACGAGCCTTACGTCGCGCTCGACAAGGCGGCGACCGAACTCGTCGCCGGGCTCGTCGGTGCCCACCTGCAGCGCGGCGGGCTGGCGGTGCTGACCACCCACCAGGCGGTCGCGGTACCCGCCGGCAGCGTCCGCGAGCTGACGCTCGGCGACGATGTTGCAGCGCAACAACGATTGTAGCCGGGCAGATGCTATCATTGATCCGTGCCGTCATCGGCCGCGACCTGCGACTGGCGATGCGACGACAGGCCGACATCGTCGCCGCGATGTTCTTCTTCATCATCGTCGTCAGCCTGTTCCCGCTCGGCGTCGGGCCGGAACCGGATCAGTTGCGCCGACTGGCGCCGGGCGTCCTGTGGGTCGCCGCGCTGCTGGCGACGATGCTCTCGCTGCCGCGCCTGTTCGCCGACGATCATCGCGATGGAACGCTCGAGCAACTGGCGCTCGTACCGCAACCGCTGGCGCTGATCGTTCTCGGCAAGGTGATCGCGCACTGGCTCGTCGCCGGCCTGCCGCTGGTCCTGCTGGCGCCGGTGCTGGGAATCCAGTTCGACCTGGCGGGCGATGCGCTGGCGGTGCTGACGCTGTCGCTGCTGATCGGCACGCCGGCGCTGTCCGGGATCGGCGCCATCGGCGCCGCGCTGACGCTCGGCGTGCGCGGCGGCGGCGTGCTGCTGTCGCTGCTCGTACTGCCGCTGTACATCCCGGTGCTGATCTTCGGCGCCGGTGCCGTCGACGCGACGGTCACCGGCCTCGGAGCGCAGGCCCATCTGTCGCTGCTCGGCGCCCTGGCGCTCGGCGGTGTGTTTTTTGCGCCGTGGCCAACCGCGGCTGCCTTGAGAGTCGCCCTGGAATAGATGAGCAACAAGCTGATCAACTGGTTCCGGTATGCCAGCCCGCAGACCTTCTACCCGCTCGCCGGCCGGATGATTCCGTGGTTCTGGGGGCTCGCCGCGATCTTCGGCGTCGCCGGCCTCGGCATCGGCTTCCTGCTGGCGCCGACCGACGCGCAACAGGGCGAGGGCTACCGCATCATCTTCCTGCACGTGCCGGCATCGTGGATGTCGATGTTCATCTACCTGGTGATGGCTTTCTGGGCGGCGACCGGACTCGCCTTCAACACCCGCCTGTCGGGAATGATGGCCTCGGCGCTGGCACCGACCGGCGCTCTCTTCGCCTTTCTCTCGCTATGGACCGGAGCCCTGTGGGGCAAACCGATGTGGGGCACGTGGTGGGTCTGGGACGCGCGCCTGACCTCCGAGCTGATCCTGCTCTTCCTCTACATCGGCTTCATCGCCCTGCAGGCGGCGATCGACGACCCGCGCCGCGCCGACAAGGCGGGCGCGATCCTGGCACTCGTCGGCGTGGTCAACATCCCGATCATCTATTTTTCGGTCAAGTGGTGGAACACGCTGCATCAGGGCGCTTCGGTCAGCCTGACCAAGGCGCCCAGCATGGCGGCGATGATGCTCTGGGGAATGTTGCTGTGCGCGCTCGCCTGCTGGATGTACAGCATCGCCGTCGCACTGATGCGCGTGCGCGTCATCATGCTCGAACGCGAGCGGCACACCGACTGGGTGCGCGCACTGCTGGCCGGGAGGGAATAGGATGATCCACTGGAACAGTCTGGCCGAGTTCCTGGCGATGGGCCGGCATGGCCCCTACGTCTGGGGATCGCTGCTGGTGATGGCGCTGCTGATGGTGGCGGAACCGATGCTGCTGCTGCAGGGTCGCAAGAGACTGATCGCCCGCCTTAGGCGGCAATATCGGGCGGAAGCCGCGGAGCGCGGGCAAGCCGCGGCCGGCGGCCGGAGCACGGCAAACGGGAGCAACGATTGAAACCTCGTCACAAACGCATCGCGCTGATCCTCGGCGGCTTGGCGATCCTCGCCGTCGCCGCGACGCTGGTGCTGAACGCCTTCCGCAGCAACCTGGTCTTCTTCTTCTCGCCGACGCAGGTGGCCGCCGGCGAGGCGCCGCAAGGCAAGAGCTTCCGCATCGGCGGCATGGTCAAGGAAGGCTCGCTGCAACGCCAGCCCGACGGCGTGACGCTGCGCTTCGTCGTCACCGATACCGAGAAGGACATGACCGTCGCCTACAAGGGAATCCTTCCCGACCTCTTCCAGGAAGGCAAGGGCGTCGTCGCGCAGGGCAAGCTCGCCGCCGACGGCATCTTCACCGCCAGCGAGGTCCTCGCCAAGCACGACGAGAACTACATGCCGCCAGAAGCCGCCAAGGCGGTCGGCGATGCGCACGAGCGGGCGGCAGCCAACAAGGCGGCGGCCGAAGCGGCCGCCCGCACCACCCGGCCGTAACTCGGATGACCCGCCAATGATCCCGGAACTCGGCACCTTCGCCCTCATTCTCGCGCTCTGCGTCACCCTGGCCCAGGGCACGCTGCCGCTGATCGGCGCCCACACCGGGCAGCAGCAGTGGATTGCCCTCGCCCGCCCGGCGGCGATCGTCCAGGCGCTGCTGCTGGCGCTCGCCTTCGGCTGCCTGACCACCGCCTTCGTGCAGAACGATTTCTCGGTGCTCTACGTCGCACAGCACTCGAATACCCTGCTGCCGCTGCAGTATCGGGTCGCCGCCGTCTGGGGCGGGCACGAGGGATCGCTGCTGCTTTGGGTCCTGATGCTCGTGCTGTGGGCGCTGGCGGTCGCGCTGCTGTCGCGGCAGTTGCCCGACCACATGGTGGCGCGCGTACTCGGCGTCCTCGGGCTGGTCAGTGCCGGCTTCCTGCTCTTCATCCTGCTCACGTCGAACCCCTTCGAGCGCCTGCTCCCGGGGGCCGAGGAAGGGCGCGACCTCAACCCGCTGCTGCAGGACCCCGGCCTGATCATCCATCCGCCGATGCTCTACATGGGCTACGTCGGCTTCTCGGTGGCGTTCGCCTTCGCCATCGCCGCTCTGCTCTCCGGCCAGCTCGACGCCGCCTGGGCACGCTGGTCGCGGCCATGGACGACGGCGGCCTGGATCTTCCTGACACTGGGAATCGCCCTCGGCTCGTGGTGGGCCTACTACGAACTCGGCTGGGGCGGCTGGTGGTTCTGGGATCCGGTCGAGAACGCGTCGTTCATGCCCTGGCTCGTCGGCACCGCCCTGGTGCACTCGCTGGCGGTGACCGAAAAACGCGGCAGCTTCAAGAACTGGACGGTGCTGCTGGCCATCTCGGCGTTCTCGCTGTCGCTGCTCGGCACCTTCCTCGTCCGCTCGGGTGTCCTGACCTCGGTGCACGCATTCGCCACCGACCCACGGCGCGGCATCTTCATCCTCGTCTTCCTGGTCGCCGTCATCGGCAGCTCGCTGGCGCTGTTCGCCTGGCGCGCACCGAAGGTCGGCCTCGGCGGCCGCTTCGCCCTGCTCTCGCGCGAATCGCTGCTGCTGACGAACAACGTGCTGCTCGTCGTCGCCTGCGCATCGGTACTGCTCGGCACCCTCTATCCGCTGCTGATCGATGCGCTGGGTGCCGGTAAGCTGTCCGTCGGCCCGCCGTATTTCGATGCCGTCTTCGTACCGCTGATGCTGCCGGCGGTGTTCCTGATGGGCGTCGCGCCGTTCGTCCGCTGGAAGCAGGCGAGCCTCGGCGAACTGGCGCGAACGCTGCGCTGGGCCTTCCTGGTGGCGGCGCTGGTCGGCGTCGTGGCGCCCTTCGTGGCCGGCGAGTGGAAGCCGCTGGTCGCGATCAGCCTGCTGCTGGCAGCATGGATCGTCTGCAGCACGCTGCTCAACGTCGCCGAGCGCGTGCGCGCGACGCGCGCCGGACAGGCGCTGCTGCCGACGCTCGGCCGGCAGCCACGCAGTTTCTACGGCATGCACCTCGCGCACCTGGGGATCGCCGTCTTCATCGTCGGCGTCGCCATGGTCGGCGGCTACCAGACCGAGAAGGATGTCCGCATGGACATCGGCGACACCGTCAGCGTCGGTGGCTACGTCTTCCGCTTCAACGGCGTCCGCCAGCAGCAGGGGCCGAACTACCGCGCCCTCGTCGGCGACGTCGATCTGATCCGCGACGGCCGCACGTTGCGCAAGATGTTCCCCGAGAAGCGCTTCTACGTCGCCTCGTCGATGCCGATGACCGAGGCGGCGATCGACACCGGCCTGACGCGTGACGTCTATGTCTCGCTCGGCGAGCCGATCGACAAGTCGCAGCCCGACGCCGCCTGGGCGGTGCGCGTCTATCACAAGCCGTTCGTCGACTGGATCTGGGGTGGCTGCGTGCTGATGGCCATCGGCGGACTGGTCGCCATGAGTGACCACCGCTATCGCATCAAGGCGCGCGTGTCGTCCGGGCAGCCGTCGGCTGCTGCCGCGCCGCTGACGCAGAACACCTGAGGAATCATTGCGCATGAACCGGTTTCTCTGGCCGCTGATCGGCTTTGCCGTCCTCGTCGTCCTGCTTGCCGTCGGCCTCAACCTGAACCCGCGCGACGTGCCCTCGCCGCTGGTCGGCAAACCGGCGCCGGCGTTCGCGCTGGCGCGCCTGGACGCACCGGAACGGCAGTTCTCGCCCAAGGAAATGCTCGGCAAGGTCTGGCTGCTCAACGTCTGGGCCTCGTGGTGCGTCTCCTGCCGGCAGGAACACCCGGTGCTGGTCGAACTGGCGAAGCGCCAGAGCGTGCCGCTGGTCGGCCTCAATTACAAGGAAGTGCGCGGCGACGGCGCCATCGACAGCGGCAAGCTCGATGCCGCCGCCGAGAAACGGATGGTCATCGAGCGCGCTGGCGGCTGGCTGGCCCGGCATGGCGATCCCTACAGCCTGTCGGTGCTCGACATCGACGGCCGCGTCGGTATCGACTACGGCGTCTATGGCGTCCCCGAAACCTATGTCATCGACAAGGCCGGCATCATCCGCATGAAGCACACCGGCCCGGTCACGCCGGACATCCTCGCCGGCAAGATCCTGCCGCTGCTCGGCGAGCTGAGCCGATGAGGCGCTGGCTGCTCATCCTGCTCGTGGCCCTCGCGGGCATCGCCGGCAACGGCCCACAGGCCCGGGAAGCAGCGCCTCTGGCCGCCGACGAGGCGACCGAAAGGCGCCTGGTGGCGATCTCCTCCGAGTTGCGCTGCCTCGTCTGCCAGAACGAATCACTGTCCGGGTCGAACGCGGAACTGGCAAACGATCTGCGCCGCGAGATCCGCAACCTGATCCACGAAGGCCGCAGCGACGCCGAAATCATGGAGTTCATGGTCAGCCGCTACGGCGATTTCGTCCGCTACCGGCCGCCGCTGAAAGGGACGACGCTGCTGCTCTGGTTTGGTCCCGGCCTGCTGTTCGTCGCCGCCCTGGCCGCGCTGCTGCTCTACCTGCGGCGACGCGAGCGCGCGCTCGCCGACCAGCGCCCGCTGAGTGGCGACGAGACGCGGCGTGCCGAGGCCCTGCTGCACGACCGGGATGCGCCGCCGCGACCATGATTTCCGCCGACACGACCGCGCACGCGGGTCGTCGCCCCATCCATCACCCGCGATCGCGCTGCCCCGCCAGCGGCCGCGAAGCGACGCGTGAATCGCCGCCGCAACGGTCACGACCAGGACGACCATGACTGCCTTCATCATCGTTGCGGCGCTGCTGCTTGCCGCCACACTCGCCATCCTGCTGCCGCCGCTGTGGCGGGCGCCGCCGCCATCCGCCAGCGCCGACCGGCGCGAAGCAAACCTGGCGGTCTTCCGCGACCAGCTCGCCGAACTCGACCGCGAGCGCGCTGAAGGCACGCTCGGCGCCGCCGACGTCGAACAGGCACGCGCCGAATTGCAGCGCCGCCTGCTCGACGAAGTCGAAGCGCAGCCGGCCGCGCCGGCGACCCGCGGCGGTGGCCGGCGGACGGCGCTGCTCCTGCTCCTGGCCATGCCGCTGGCTGCCGCTGCCGGCTACGCACTGCTCGGCAACCCGGAAGCCCTCGATCCGCTGCAGCGACAGGCGCGAATCGCCCCCGAGCAGATCGACGCGATGATCGGCAGCCTGGTCGAAAAACTGAAGAAGAACCCTGACGACGGCAAGGGCTGGGTGATGCTGGCACGTTCCTACAAGGTCCTCGAGCGTTACCCCGAGGCGGCCGACGCCTACGCCCGCGCCGGCAACCTCGTCGACCAGGATGCCGGCCTGCTCGCCGACTACGCGGAAGTGCTCAGCCAGATGCATGGCGGCAGCCTGCAGGGGAAGGCGGGCGAACTCATCGCCCGCGCACTGAAGATCGACCCGAACGAGCCGCAGGCGCTGCTGCTGGCGGGCGCGGCAGCGCGCGAGCGGCAGGACTTCGCCGCTGCCGCCGAATACTGGTCACGCCTGCTGCCGCAGCTCGAACCCGACAGCGACGAAGCGAAGACGGTCGCGGCGGCGATCGGCGAGGCACGCGAGATCGCCGGCGCCCGCGCTGCTGCCGGCAAGCCGGCCGGCAAGACGGGCGCCGCCACCGGCCAGCTCGCCGGCGAGGTGATGCTGAGTGGCAAGCTCGCCGGCAACGTGCAGCCGGACGACGTCGTGTTCGTCTTTGCCCGCGCCGAGGAAGGACCGCGCATGCCTCTGGCGGCGATGCGCGCGACGGTCGCCGACCTGCCGCTGAATTTCCGCCTCGACGACTCGATGGCGCTGGCCGGCGGGCGCAGGATTTCCGACTTCGCCAGCGTCATCGTCGAGGCGCGCATCACCCGCGCCGGCAACGCCAGCACTTCGTCCGGCGACCTCTTCGGCCGCATCACCGGCGTCAAGCCGGGCAACCACAAGCTGCGTCTGGTGATCGATCAGGTACAGCCCTGAGCCGCCGCCAGCGGCGCTGACCAGGGCCGCCCTTTCCTGCATTTGTTAACCTAGATCAAACCGTCGCCGCCACCCCATCCGCTAGACTTCGGGCAGCCTCGGCAGGTGACCGATGGCATAACAATGACAGGGAGGTAGCAGCGTGACCGATAACAGCTCAGGGTTCTGGGCCCGCCTCAAACGCCCCAGTACCAAGTACTCGCTGCTTGCGCTGCTGTCGGTCGGCTTCGTTGCCGGCGTCTTCTTCTGGGGTGGCTTCAACACGGCGATGGAAGCCACCAACACACTCGAGTTCTGCATCGGCTGTCACGAGATGAAGGACAACGTGTACCAGGAGTACAAGAAGACGATTCACTACAGCAACCGTACCGGTGTCCGCGCCTACTGCTCCGACTGTCACGTGCCGAAGGACTGGGGGCACAAGATGATGCGCAAGATCGCCGCCAGCAAGGAACTCTACGGCAAGGTCATGGGCACCATTTCGACGCCCGAGAAGTTCGAGGCGAAGCGCCTCGAACTGGCAACCAACGAGTGGAACCGGATGAAGGCGGGCGATTCGCGCGAATGCCGCAACTGCCACTCGTTCTCCGCGATGGACATCGAAAAGCAGAAGGCACGCGCTTCCAAGATGCACAAGATCGGTCAGGAGGACAAGAAGACCTGCATCGATTGCCACAAGGGAATCGCGCACTCGAAACCGCAGAACATGCCGGAAGACGACGACGAGTAAGGATCGTCGCGAGCGACCGCCAGCGACCCGCAGCGCGGCCATGGGCGAACGATCGACGTCCCCTGGCCGCTGACACGTACCAACCGCATCAACACTTGAGTGGAGTCTGAAATGAAAAGAACGAGCGTTTCCCTGGCCCTCTTCGGCGCCCTGCTGGCCTTAGGTCCGCAGCTCGCGCAGGCTGCCGCTCCCGACTGGAGCAAGGTTCCCAAGCGCGACATTCAGGTGTTTCACGCCGGCGTGACGCCGATCGAGTGGATCATGAAGAAATCCGACCACAGCGGTCGGACCGGGCTCAACAAGGGCGAGAGCTGCGTCGGCTGCCATGAGGAGAAGGGCGGCCTCAACTTCGACATGAAGCGCCTCGCCGGCAAGGATCTCGAACCCAAGGGCGCGCCGAAGACGATGAACTTCCCTGTCGCCGTCCAGACCGCCTACGACAAGGACAACCTCTACGTCCGACTGACTTTCAAGGCACCCGGCGGCGGCGTCGACCCGGCCGACAAGGAGAACGAGGTCAAGGCGACGGTGCTCTTCGCCAACGACAAGGTCACCCAGGGTGCCCAGGTCGGCTGCTGGGCGAGTTGCCACGGCGACGCGCGGACGATGCCCAATGCCGACGACAAGAAGACCAAGTACACCAAGGACGGCGCCTACGAGCTGATGCAGTGGAAGAGTGCCAAGGGCGCCAAGGCGGCTGACGGCTCGGTGACCGACAAGCGCAACATGGAAGGCGGCAGCGCCGGCGTCAAGGCCGAAGGGAGCAAGGCCGGGGACGTCTACACCGTCACCTTCACGCGCAAGCTCAACGGCACGCTCGCCGAAGGCAAGGCGACACCGATCGGCGTCGCCATTCACAGCGACCGCGCAGTCGGCCGCTTCCACCACGTGTCGATGGGCTACACGCTCGGCGTTGGCGCCGACGGCGACATCAAGGCCGCCAAGCAGTAAGCACACGGCAACCACACGGGACGTTTCCGGACGACGGGCAGAGCCGCGGCTCTGCCCGTTTCATTTTCCGCCCCCCGCCACAGCCGGCAGCTTGCGATCCGGCAGCGGCCAGCGACCGGCAGCGTCGACGCGACGACCAGGTACCGCGCGCCGGCCGCTTCAGGCCTGCCGCCGGCGCCGTGCCACCCAGCCAAACAGCCCCAGCCCGCCCGCCAGCAGCGCTGACGTGGACGGCTCCGGGATCGCCGAAATCTCGAGCAGCGGTCGCAGCCCGGCGTCGGCCCACGCGGATGACGCGTAGAGCGAAGCGAGCGGCTTGCCGGAAGCGGCGATGACGACATCCGGCTGGCGCAGCTCGACACCGAAGTTGCCGGCCGGATCGACCAGCCAGTCGCGAACCAGCGCGGTGACGTCGAAGGAGACCCACTGGTTCACTCCGTCCTGCGTCACCGAAGTCAGTGGCCCGGAGACCGCCGGCTGCGTCTCCCAGGTGACGCCGGTCTCGCTCCAGCTCTCGGTCACGCGGTGCAGGTCGGTGGTGATCGCTTGCGCCGGCGTCGGATTGTCGAACGGCGGCAGACCGGGCAGCGCGAACAGCCTGAGGCTGGCGCTGACCACCTGCCCGGCGTTGATCCCCAGCCCGCCCGCATCGAAACGCAGCAGCGAGCGCGTATCGTGCGCCCGGCTCTCGCCCTGCGCACCGATCAGCGGCACGGTGTTGCTGCTGCCGAGGAAGTTGCCAAAGGGCACCGCCGGCAGGGGACTGAGGCTGTTCAGCGTCTGGCTGTCGAGGTTGGTCACGCGCGCGGCGGTAGCGATGCCGAAGGCGCCGGGAATCGCGAACTCATAGACGAAGACATCCTGGCTGGCCGCTTCGTCCGGCTGCAGCGTCAGGGTCGTTGCCGCCTGCGCCGGCTGGGCCAGCGCGGCGAGGAGCAGGAGTGGGGCGAGGGGAACGGCTTTCGCTGGGGCTGTGTGCGACATGATGGAATCCTCCGTTTGGTCTGTGCGCTGGCGACAACGCCCGGTGCGTGGCCGCTGCACAGCCTGATACGCATGCAGGCGGCGTCCGGATGCAAAAGACTGGCGCAACCGGCCGCAGCGGCGCGCCATGAGCGACGCCGCGCCAGCGCCCGGACCTCGCTTCCGCTGCGTACCCTGCACGCCCTCCGGGCCTGCTACCATTCCCGACGCAACTGATGGCCCCCACTGCACGAGACCAGGCGATCGCCGTCAGGGCGTGGGTTCGCACGGGCCCAGCCCACGCATTCCGTTCCGGAAGGAGGAACATGAAGACGATTCGCTGCCTGCTGCTTGCGCCTGCCCTGGCGACCGCCTGCACCTCGGCGACCGCTGCCCTGGTCATCGACGGGCGGCAGACCCAGTTGTACGTGTCGACACAGTTCGGCTTTTTCGGCAGCATCAACTCGGCGACGGACTCGCGGCAGTACACCAGCCTGACGTCCGATCTGCAGCCGCAACTGGCCGGCAGTGACAGTGGCAGCGGCGCAGTCGGAGACGGTTCCTGGATCGCCAATTACCAGTACCAGCTCGATCAGTCGATCGAGCATCTGCCGGCCGGCGGCTTCTCCGCGAGTGCCTCGGTGAGCCTGTTTGCCTTCGCTGCAGACCAGGGCGTCGCTGCGGTAGACGCACAGTCCGGAAACCGTCTGGAGTTGAGCTTCCACCTGAACACCGACGAATCCTATGTGTTCACCGGCGTCACGACCGACCTCGCGAGCGTGATTCTCGAGGAATTCGCCGGCAGCGGCATCTGGAGTCCGCTGGTGGCGCCGACTCCGGGGGCCTTCCAGTACAACCTGCGGCTGGCCACCGGGCAGTATCGCTTTGCTGCCGTCGGTAGTGGCTACCACGACTCTTCCCAGGGAGCCGCTTCTTCCTGGTCGGTGCAGTTGATACCGGTACCCGAACCAGGTTCGCTGCTGCTGCTGGGAACGGCCGTGGGCATCGGTGTGGTGACTGGTCGCCGGCAGCGGCGGAGCGCGCAGCCCGAGCCAGCGGCCGTGCTCGCTGCTGCCATGCCGATCTTCTGCCAGCCACAACGGTTCCGCCGCCAGCAGGCTCGTTGATCGTCGCGGCAGACGTTCCTTGCGGCTTCGCGGGACCTACCCGCGACCACCGCCGAGATTGCGCCCTGAGAGGTTGTGAAGAAATCGTCGCGAGCAGGCCGAGATGCAAGGCGCGATGGAGCGAACGACGAGACATATCAGGTGGATAGGCGAGGAGTGAGCGACTGAGCAACGCAGCAGATCGGTCGCGCAGTAGATTTATTCACAACCTCTGAGCAACCCAACCCCGCGCGCGGGCCAGGTGTTCCTGAAGAAACGACGATGCGCTACAAGGTGAACGGCGACGCCGAGATGACCGACACGTCATTGGTGCGAGTTCGCGGCGTTAGCCGACGCC
>JAGFNJ010000068.1 GCA_017592775.1 Candidatus Accumulibacter conexus
GTTGCAGAAAGCCTCGAAGCTCGGATTTGTACCAATAGACAGAACAGAGCGCTTCCTTGAGCGCCATAATACCAGCCGGTGATAGTTGCTTTGCCATGTGGCAATCCCTGTTTTGTGGTGGCTAACGCCCGAAGTGAGGCGCGGCCCGCTTGCGGGGCGTCGCGCTCCACTGAAGAGTTAGGGGGCAGAAAGGAAGACATATGCACGGACTGACGGGAATGCGCATAGTGCCGCACTTATTGGCACGAGAGGTTCGCGACGAGTGGAAAGTGGAACGCCACCCGATACCGAAGAAGCGGAAACAGTGGTCCGTGGTGAAACACCACATTGACCGACCGGGTTGCTACCAAATTGGAAACACGTTCTACATGCACCCGGAGCTTGTCGAGAAGTTGAAGCAAGCGACGACGCCCTCTAACGTGAAGTGGACACCAAGAAATGTGTATAAAAGTACAGTACAAGGTGTATACTACGGCTCATCCTCTGTAACCTCTTGATTTCTTGAAAGGTGCTGACGATGAACACACCTGACACGACGCAAAACACACCTTCGGAACCCAAGCTGCTCGATCAGCTTCGCGACCGGATCCGACTGAAGCATTATAGTATCCGAACCGAAGCACAGTATGTTCAATGGGCGAGGCGATTCATCCTCTTCCAACATAAGCGCCATCCACGGGACATGGGGGCGCGCGAAGTCGAGGCCTTTCTCACACACTTGGCCGTGGAAGGCCAAGTGGCCGCGGCGACGCAGAATCAGGCGTTGTCGGCCTTGTTGTTCCTGTACCGGGAGGTCTTGGGCATTGACCTGCCGTGGCTCGACGGCGTGGTGCGAGCCAAGCGGCCAGCGCGCTTGCCGGTGGTGTTGTCGGGCAACGAGGTGCAGCGCGTTCTCGACCGGATGCAGGGAGTCCAGGCCCTGCTCGCGCGTTTGCTTTACGGCAGCGGCATGCGCCTGATGGAATGCGTTCGCTTGCGGGTGAAGGATCTCGATTTCGAGCGGTGCGAGATACTGATTCGCGACGGCAAGGGGGCGAAGGATCGCGTAACGATGTTGCCGGAGACGCTGATAGCGGAGCTGCGCGAGCATCTGGCCCGTCGCAGACGGATCTTCGAGGACGATCTGCGACTTGGGAAAGGCGGCGTCTACTTGCCCTTCGCACTCGAACGCAAATATCCGGCCGCCAACCAAACCTGGAGTTGGCAGTACGTATTCCCATCCGGGAGTTACTCGATCGATCCGCGCAGCGGGCTGGAGCGCCGCCATCATCTTGACGAGAAGCTGCTGCAACGGGCGATGAAGAAGGCCGTGATCGCAGCGGGCATCACCAAGCCGGCCACGCCGCACACCGTTCGCCATTCGTTCGCCACCTCGCTGCTCGATAGCGGCTATGACATCCGCACTGTGCAGGAACTGCTGGGCACGCCGATGTGAGCACGACGATGATCTACACGCACGTGCTCAAGCGCGGCGGGCGAGGTGTTCGGAGTCCGCTCGACGCACTGGTGTAGAATGGGGCGTTGTGACTCTTCACGGCTATGCTCGGCCACCGCAGGTCGGGTTGGCACAGCGTAACCGGACGTTCTTGCCGCGGGATGTTGGGTTACGGCCTGCGGCCTAACCCAACCTACGACGCTACGGCGCCGCGACACCAGGATGCCCGTGGGCGAAGTGCGACGGTGGGTCTTTGCCGTACAGATCTGGCTGCTGTCGCCCGTTTTCCTCGACCGATGATCCTCAATCCCCCCCCTTCTGTGCAGCCGCGAACGCCAAGCCGAGCGGCCGACCCCTTCGCTGACTGCCTGGCAGCCGATCAGCGCCGTCTGCGGTCGATGGCGCGCGACCTGCGACACCTCTTCGGCAGCAAGCGTGATGCGCTGCAGGTCCAGCGCGACGAACTGCTCGGAAGATCGCGGGCAGCCGTCGCGGCCCGGCGTGCGCGCCTGCCGGAACCCGAGTTTGCCGACGACCTGCCGGTCAACGGGCGGCGCGACGAAATCGCCGGTCTGATCGCGAAACATCAGGTGGTGATCGTCTGCGGTGAAACGGGCTCGGGCAAGACGACGCAGATCCCGAAGATATGCCTTGCCCTCGGCCGCGGCGCGACCGGTCTGATCGGCCATACGCAGCCCCGCCGCATCGCTGCGCGGGCAACGGCGATGCGTATCGCCCAGGAGTTGCACAGCGAGTTCGGACGTCTGGTGGGCTACAAGATCCGCTTCAGCGACCGCACGTCGCCGGAAGCCTTCGTCAAGCTGATGACCGACGGCATCCTGCTTGCGGAGACGCAGGGCGACCCGTGGCTCGAACAGTACGACACGCTGATCATCGACGAGGCGCACGAGCGCAGCCTGAACATCGACTTCCTGCTCGGCTACCTCAAGCAGCTCCTACCGAAGCGACGTGACCTCAAGCTGATCATCACCTCGGCGACGATCGATGCCGAGCGCTTTTCGCAGCACTTCGACGCTGCGCCGGTGATCGAGGTCTCGGGCCGCCTGTACCCGGTGGAAGTGCGTTATCGCCCGCTGCAGAGCGCGGATGTTGACGCCGCAGGCAATGCCGCCAGCGACGACGAGCGCGATCTGTACGATGCGATTGCCGACGCCTGCGACGAGTTGCATCGCGTCGGGCCCGGCGACGTGCTGGTCTTCCTGCCCGGCGAGCGCGAGATTCGCGAGGCGGCCGAGGCGCTGCGCAAGCACCACCCACCGCACACCGAAATCCTGCCGCTGTTCGCCCGCCTCTCGGCCGAAGAGCAGGGGCGCATCTTCAAGTCGCATGTCGGCCGCCGTATCGTGCTGGCGACGAACGTCGCCGAGACCTCGCTGACCGTGCCGGGAATCCGCTACGTCGTCGATTCGGGGCTGGCGCGCGTCAAGCGCTATTCCTACCGCAACAAGGTCGAGCAACTGCAGATCGAGAAGATCGCGCAGGCTTCGGCCAACCAGCGTTCCGGGCGCTGCGGCCGGGTGGCGGCGGGCGTCTGCATCCGCCTTTACGACGAACAGGACTTCGCGCTGCGACCGGCGTATGCCGATCCGGAGATCCTGCGCTCGTCGCTGGCCGGCGTGATCCTGCGCATGCGAGCGCTGCGCCTCGGCGACGTGGAGGATTTCCCCTTCCTCGAAGCGCCGCCGCGCAAGGCGATCAGCGACGGCTACCAGTTGCTGATCGAACTCGGCGCGGTGACGGCCGAGCACGCGCTGACACCGGTCGGCCAGGAACTGGCGAAGATGCCGCTCGATCCGCGCCTGGCGCGCATGATCGTCGGCGCCCGTGCTGAAGGCTGCCTGCGCGAGGTGCTGGTGATCGCCGCCGCGCTCTCGGTGCAGGATCCGCGCGAACGTCCGCAGGAGAAGCAGGGAACGGCGGACGCGGCGCACCGCAAGTTTGCCGACGAGAAGTCGGAGTTTCTCTCCTGGCTCAGGCTCTGGGACTGGTATCAGGCCGAGATCGAACACCGCAAGTCGCAGCGCAAGCTGGTCGAGGCCTGCCACGAGAACTTTCTCTCGGCACTGCGCATGCGCGAGTGGCGCGATATTCACAGCCAGCTGCACGCACTCGCCGCCGAGCATCAGTGGCAGGAAAACCAGTTGCCGGCGACCTACGACGCCATCCATCGCGCCCTTCTCGCCGGTCTGCTCGGCAATATCGGCTGCAAGTCGGAGGACTCGGGGTATTACCTTGGCGCCCACGGCATCAAGTTCCTCATCCATCCGGGCTCGCCGCTGCAGAAGAAGGCCGGCAAGTGGGTCGTCGCGGCGGAACTCAGCGAGACGACGCGCTTGTTCGCCCGCTGCGTCGCGCGCGCCGAACCCGAGTGGCTCGAACGCGTCGGCGCACATCTCCTCAAGCGTAGCTGGTTCGACCCGCACTGGGAGCAGAAGGCGATGCAGGCGATCGCCTTCGAGCGCATCACGCTGTACGGGATCGTCGTTGAAGCGCGCCGGCGGGTGAACTTCGGGCCGTTGAACCCGTCGGCGGCGCGCGAGATCTTCCTCCGCCAGGCGTTGGTCGGCGGCGAGGTCAGCGAGGAGTTCGCCCGCCGCTGGGATTTCTTCACGCACAACCAGCAGTTGATGCTCGACATCGAAACGCTCGAACACAAATCGCGTCGACCCGACGTGCTGGTAGACGACGAACTGATCTTCGCCTTCTACGACCGGGTCGTCCCCGAAGGAATCTTCAGCGCCGCCGCTTTCGACAAATGGCGGCGCGAGGTCGAACGCGAACAGCCGCAGTTACTCCACCTGCAGCGCGAAGACCTGATGCGGCACGAGGCCGCCGGCATCACCAGCGAAGCTTTTCCGCATCAACTGCGGCTCGGCGGCGTGGACTTCGAGCTGGCCTACCACTTCGAGCCGGGCAGTGGGCGCGACGGCGTGACACTGAGCGTACCGCTGGCGCAACTCAATCAGCTTCCGGCGGCACGCTGCGAGTGGCTGGTGCCGGGGCTGCTCAAGGAGAAAGTGGTGCAGCTCGTCAAGACGCTGCCGCAGAAGATCCGCGCCAAGCTGGTGCCGGTACCGGACTTCGCTGCCGAGTTCGTCGCCCAGGTGCCCCCTGCCGACAAGCCGCTGGTGAGCGCCCTGGTGAGCTTCATCCTGCAATCGCGCGGCCTCAACGCGCGCGGCTGGGAGATCACTCCCGACGCCTTCCGCCCCGATGTTCTGCCGGCACACCTGTCGTTCAATTTCCGTCTGCTCGATGAAAATGGCCGCCAACTGGCGATGACCCGTAACCTGAGCGAACTGCGCGCCGAGTGGGGACGCGAAGCGAAGCAGGAGTTCACCGAGCTGCATGAAACGCCCGACGAGTACTCGGGAATGACCGACTGGGTATTTGGCGAACTCCCCGAGCTGATGGAAGTCGAGGCCGGCGGCGGCCAGCGCGTTCTCGGCTACCCGGGACTCTCCGACGATGGCGACAGCGTCTCGCTGTGCGTCTTCGATTCGCCGGAAGAGGCGCGGCAGGCGCATGCGGCGGGCCTCCTGCGCTTGTTCATGCTGCAGTTCCGCGAGCAGGTGAAGTACCTGGAGAAGAATCTTCCCGGGCTGACACCAATGGCGATGCAGTTCATGCCTCTCGGCACGCTCGACGAGTTGCGCCGGCAGGTGATCGAAGTCGCCTGCACGCGCGCCTGCCTGGGAGAACCGTGGCCGACTGATGCGGCCGGTTTCCGCGCCCGCTGTCTCGAGGGCAAGGCGAGGATAAACCTGCTGGCGCAGGAAATCTGCCGCCTGGTCGGGCAGATCCTCACCGACTGGCAAGCCTTGCAGAAGAAGCTGCCGGGCTTCAAGGCCTACCCCGGCACGCTGCAGGACATCGAGGCGCAGCTCTCGCGCTTGATCGGCAAGCGCTTCGTCGCGGAAACGCCGTTCGAGCGCCTGCAGCACTACCCGCGCTACCTGAAGGCGATCGGGCTACGTCTCGACAAACTGAAGGCGGCAGGTAGCCTCGGGCTGGCCCGCGACGCGCGCCTGCTTGCCGAGTACGCGCCGCTGTGGGCCCACTACGAGCGACGGGCCAGCGTGCGCGCCAGGCAGGGGGTGCGCGAGCCGCAACTCGAGCAGTTTCGCTGGTTGCTCGAGGAACTTCGCGTGCAGTTGTTCGCGCAGGAACTGCGCACGCCGGTACCGGTATCGAGCAAGCGGCTGCAGAAGATGTGGGAGGGCATGTGAGGCGATGATGACGGGGGAGACGAACTGTGCATGAGGTGATGCTGGCGCTGCTGCGCAGCGTCAAGACGCTCGGCCGCGGCCGGGTCTGGCTGCTGTTGCTGGGACCAGCCGCGGTGGCACTGGTGGTCTGGATCGGGCTCGCGCTCTTCTTCCTCGAGACCCTGATCGGCAGCCTGATCGAGCAGCCGCCCTTGACCTGGCTGGCCGGCTGGGGGGCGCTCTGGCTGGCCAAGTTCGCGGCCGTGCTCGGCGGCTGGCTGCTGGTGCTCGCCGCGGCATTCGTTACCGCGATGCTGCTGGCGGCGCTTTTCGTCATGCCACTCCTGCTCGAACATGTGGCGGCGGCCGACTATCCGGAACTGGCGCGCCTCGGCAAGGACAGCCTGGCGGCAGCGGCATGGAACAGCATTTCGGCGGTACTCCTGTTCATCGTCGGCTGGCTGCTGACGCTGCCACTCTGGCTGATCCCCGGCTTTGCCCTGCTGCTGCCGATTCTCTGGATGGCCTGGCTGACGCGCCGCACTTTTGCTTACGACGCGCTGACCCTGCATGCGACCGACGAGGAATGGCGCGCGCTGCGCCGCCAGAACGGCTTTCCGCTGCTGCTCCTCGGCGTCATCCTGGCGCTGCTCACGCACATCCCGGTCGTCGGCTTGCTGACACCCACGCTGGCGGCACTGGCCTATACTCACTACTGCCTCGAGGCGCTGCGCCGCTGGCGGCAAGGCGCCGTCGTCACGGCCGGCAGGCAGCCACTTACGGAGAAGGAAGCGACATGAGTTTCGGGGCGATCATCCTCGGTGACGAGATCCTGTCGGGAAAACGCGTCGACCGGCACTTTGCGAAGATTGCCGAGTTGCTTGCGCTGCGAGGTCTACGCCTGGCCTGGGTCGAGTACCTCGGCGACGAGCGTTCGCGCATCGCCGCCACGCTCCGGCGCACTCTGGCTGCCGGCGATGTGGTCTTCAGCTTCGGCGGAATCGGCAATACGCCCGACGACCATACCCGGCAGGCAGTAGCGGAGGCGCTGGATGTCGATCTGGTTCTGCATCCGGACGCCGAACGGGAAATCCGGGCCCGTTTCGGCGCCGAGATCACCGACGTTCGCCTGCTGCTCGGCACCTTCCCGCGCGGCGTCGATATCATCCCCAACCCGTTCAACCGGATTCCGGGGTTTCGTGTTCGCGATCACCACTTCCTGCCGGGTTTCCCGCAGATGGCGCACCCGATGGCCGAGTGGGCGCTCGACACCTTCTATGCGCATCTCTTCAACCAGCGTCCAACGGTCGAAAGGGCCTGCCTGCTGACCGGCGCGAATGCCTACGAGAGCGCACTGCTCGATCTGATGGAACGGGTCGTCGCCGATTTTCCGGCGCTGCGCCTCTTCAGCCTGCCGTCGATCTCGGAAGACGGGCAGCGGCGACACCTGGAGCTTGGTGTCGAGGGCGACCCGGCACTGGTCGATCGGGCAATGGCAGCGATCAGGCAGGAGGTCGAGCGGCGCGCCATCCACTGGGAGTGGCGGCCATAGAACGGCGACCGTAGCGCGGCGACCCGGGAAGGCGACCGGTAGACGAGAAAACCCCGGCCAAAACCGGGGTTCGTCAGCGATCAGGCGCGCATCGCGCGCCTGAAGATCACTTCTTCGGGGTCAGAGCCGCTGCTGCCTGGGCGGTAGCGCTGGTGGCCGCCTTGACATTGGAATCGACGATGTCGGTCATCTGCTTGGCCATCTGGGAGATGTTTTCGAAGGCGGTGCTCGACGCGTTCATCATCTGCTTCATCGCCGCGCCGAATACGTCACCGGCGATCGGCGTCGCCACGCCGGTCTTCTCGATCAGTCCCGACGCGTTGTGGCGCATCGTGCTGTACTGGTCTTCCATGACCGACGTGATTTCCCGCTGCATGTTGGCGGCCAGTTCATACAAACTGCGCGAGTATTCCATCAGCTTGTCGACGTTCGGCCGGGCCAGCGAAGCGGCGACATCCTTGAGCTGCTGCGGATCCTTGACACCCATCAGCTGCTGCGCGCCGGAGGTGCCGGTGTTGAACAGTTCGCGGCTCGCCGAAAGGTTGAGTGCGGACAGTTGCTCCAGCCCGTGAAAAGCCGTGCGAACCAGGGTCATCATGACTTGTGCGTTGGCCTTCTGGCTCTGGGCGAGTTGTTCTAGATCGATAGTGCTCATGGATATCTCCGTTTTATGGCAATGGTAATGCGCGTGACGGCTACTCGGGGGCGCGTCGCCGCAGCGACACGCTTTTTCCGCTCCCGCCGGAATACTGATTTCGGACTGTGCTCAGACGAGGACTCGAAACAGGCCTGAGAGCAGGCTCCCGAACCGCAGCGGGAGCCTCTCGCATGCCTTGCTGGTGAGACGGCGGCATCGAGCCCGTCCATCAAGGCCCAGGCAGACCTACTTCTTGACGTTCGCGGCGGTGGCGCCAACTGCCTTGACGGTAGCGTTGGTAGCCGCGGCAACGTTGGCCTCGGCGATGTCGGCAACCTGCTTGGCCGCCTTGTTCATGCTGTCGAAGGCCGAGGTGGCCGAGGCGATTGCCGACTTGACGGCTGACACCGCAACGTCCGAACCCACCGGCGCATTCTTCGTGGCCTTCTCGAGCAGAGCCAGAGTCTGCTTCTGGAAATCGCTGAACTGCGCTTCGAGCAGTTTGGTGATCTCTTCCTTCGACTGAGCCGAGATTTCATAGACGCTGCGGGTATAGGCCACGGCCTTCTCGAGGCTGGGCTGCGCCAGCGAAGCCTGAACCGAGAAGAATTCCTGCGGGTCCTTGGCACCCAGCATCGCCTTGGCGTTGGCAACGCCGTCCTCGAGCATCGAGCGGGCCGTATTCAGGTTCAGCGCGGCAATGCGCTCGGCGCTGGCCAGAGCGGTGTTGGCAAGGGTCAGCATGGCATCAACGGAAGCCTTGTTGGCAGCAGCGAATTGTTCGGGCGTGGTGAACATGGTCAATCTCCTCATTTAAAGTGGGGGCACAACACAACATGTGCAATGGTTAACTCGCTGACCCTTGTGCGTCACCGCACTCCGATCTTTTGTTGCACTGCACCATGGAGCGAATTATAAACCTCTGAACTCGCTTGTCAAGCACTTTATTGTGCGTCGCACAATCTACACAACACGTTGATTTACAGGAAACATCATGAAACCCGTCGACGCCGGGAGCGATTCGACGGGGGCGATTGGTGCGTCGCACCAGAAAGAATCGCGGGATGGTCAGTCGATGGGTGGGCCGCGCCACCGCGAACCAGAGGCCCTGCCGCACGGCGCCGGGCCAAGCGCTGGCGGCGGTGCCTGCGCCGACGGCAATGGTAACTGGCCGACAAACGGAAGCGGCTGGCGATTCAATCCGCTGCCGGCTTGACGTTCGACGCGGGCTTGAGGCTCAGTGCCGGGCCTTTCTGATCAGTCGCCGCTTTCTGGTCAGCCGGCTTCTCGTCCTTGCTCTTCGGCTGAATGATCGCCCGCACTCTTGCCTGCGCTGCGCCAGTGGCCGTCTTCGTGGCGCCGCCGCTATTCACGGCGTATTTCTCGTTCAGCGCGTCGTAGGAGATATAGGGGCCCCTGACCTCGTCCGCTCCACTCTGGACCCAGGCGCGGATGAAGAACTGGGTTACTTCGCTCCGTGCATCGTGCTCGATGCGCTCCGCCTCGCCTTCCATCCATTCGTCGACGCCCTCGCGTTTCTGCCGGAAACGGGCGAGGCCGTTGGCGCCACCAGTGGCCACCCCCTTCTGGAAACCGTCGGCGTCGTCGGTAACGACCAGCCGATTGGTACGCAGCTCCAGGGTCCCCTGGATCATCACGACATTGCCTTCGAGTGTCTTGACCTTCTTGATATCGTCTATGCTCATCCGGTCCGCTTCGAGGTGAATCGGCTTGTCGCGGTCTGCGCGCTCGGCTTGCGCCGGCAGCGACAGGACGATCAGGAGGCTACTCGCGCAGGCGCAACAAAGGGTCGTCTTCATATCTATGGTTTCGTCTTGGCCGGATGGCTGGCAATCTCTCCGGTGACCTGGGATTCCAGCAGGTAAGTCTGCAACTTGTTGTCGATCTGCATGCCGACGCCCTGTACCCACGACTTGCCCTGAGTAATCACTACCCGGCTCTTCGTGAAGGCCTGTTCCTCATCGGTGAGAACCGTCAGGTCGGGAGTTTCGAGTACGAGTTCCGCCTGCCTGTCGGTCGCAGCACGCCGCACCTCGACGCGTTCACTGAGCTCGACGCGCTCACCCTTGGGGCTCACGTGTCCGCGCACGGCGCTTATGGTGACCGTCGGCTTGGTCGGGTCGAAGTACTCAAGTTTGGGATTGGTCAGGTCGGCAGTATCGTCATCGGGGTAATGTCGAATCTCGTCGGCAACCAGCGTGTAGAGCAGCTGGCCTGACTTGTCGAGTTTGTGCGCGGTCGCCGTAGTGACGATGAAATCAGGATCGTGGCGACTCTTGCCGTCGTTGCGCTCGTCCGGCAACTCGGTCGCATAGCGCAACCAGAAGCTCAACACGGCCAGCGCCAGCAGAAGGGTCAACGGCAGGGCCGCGCTGCTCCAGCGTTTCATCGCTCGACCACCGGAAGATACGGCGCCAGCACGGCAGCGAGTTTGTCCTGCGCTTCAAGTATGAACTCACAGACCTCGCGCACGGCACCCCGACCGCCCCAGCGAGTAGCGATCAGCGAAGCATGACTTTGCACCAGCGCATGGCCATCACCTGGGGTCGCGGAAAAACCGCAGGCGCTCATCAGCGGCAGGTCAGGCAGGTCGTCGCCCATGTAGCCGGCAACATCGGCTGTCAAGCCGAGTTCGACGAGCAGCGAATTCATCACGGCGAGCTTGTTGTCGACACCCTGGAACAGGTAGCCGATGCCAAGGTTGCTGGCGCGCAACTCGACGCAGCGCGCACGCCGGCCGGTAATGATCGCGACCTTGACACCTGCCTGTTGCAGCATCTTCAGGCCATGCCCATCGAGGGTGTTGAAGGCCTTGATCTCGACGCCGTCGTCGGTATAGAAGAGCGAGCCATCGGTGAGCACGCCGTCGACGTCGAAAGCCATCAGCTTGAGGCGGCCGGCGCACGCGGTCGCGGATTCGCGGACGACGGGCATCAGATCACCTTGGCCTTGAACAGGTCGTGCATGTTGAGGGCACCGACCAGAACGCCGGTCGCATCGACCACCGGCAACTGGTTGATCTTGTGCTGCTCCATCATCTCTACCGCCTCCACGGCGAGCCGGTCCGGTCCGATCGAACGCGGTTGGCGCCCCATGATGTCGGTGACGAACAGGTGTCGCGGGTCCGCCTCGCGGCCAAAAGCCCGCCGCAGGTCGCCATCGGTGACGACCCCGATGACCCGGCGCTCAGCAGTCACCACCGCGGTCATGCCGATGCCGCCGCGGGAAATCTCGAGAATGGCCGCGGGGACACTGGTCGCTGGATCGACCTCCGGAATGGCCGCACCGACGCGCATGACGTCGCGCACGTGCGTCAGGAGACGGCGACCGAGCGAGCCGCCGGGGTGCGAACGGGCGAAATCCTCGGGGCCGAAACCACGTGCATCGAGCAGGGCAACCGCCAGCGCATCGCCCAGCGCCAGTACAGCAGTCGTGCTGGCGGTGGGCGCCAGATTGAGCGGACACGCTTCCTGGGCCACCGCGGCGTCGAGGTGAACATCGGCTTCGACGGCCAGCGACGAGGACCGGTTGCCGGTCATGCTGATCAGTCTCGCTCCCTGCCGCTTGATACTCGGGACGATGGTGAGCAGTTCGGCGCTTTCGCCGGAATTGGAAATCGCGATCAGCACGTCGTCGCGGGTGATCATTCCGAGGTCGCCGTGGCTGGCCTCGGCCGGATGCACGAAGAAGGCGGGAGTCCCGGTGCTGGCCAGGGTCGAAGCGATCTTGCGCCCGACATGCCCGGACTTGCCCATGCCGCTGACGATGACCCGACCACGGCAATTGAGGACCAAGCGCAGCGCCTGCAGGAAGGCCCCGTCGATACGGTCGGCCAGCGCCAGGACGGCGTCGGCTTCGATGCGGAGAACCTGCCGTGCCAGATCGAGCGCTTGCGCTGAAGGCTGAATTTGGTTCATGAGCAGGCAGCGGTTATCATGGCGCGAGTATAGCAGAAGCCCCTGGTGCGCTGATCTCGCGCCGACGCCACGACCGCAACGAGGGACAGGACTGATGGCAACGCTACCAACCATTCTGCTGCTGCTGGGCGCTTCGGTGGTTTCGGTGATCGTCTTTCGTTCGGTCAGCCTGCCGCCGGTACTCGGTTACCTGCTGGTCGGCACGCTGATCGGCCCGCACGCCTTCAATCTGGTCGAGGGCTTCGCCGGCGTGCAGCATCTGGCCGAGTTCGGCGTCGTCTTCCTGATGTTCTCGATCGGCCTCGAGTTCTCGCTGCCCAAGCTGTACGCGATGAAGCGCATCGTTTTCGGCCTCGGTCTGCTGCAGGTGCTGGCGACCCTGGCAGTCGTCACCGCCGTTCTTGGTGCCGTGGGATTGAGCTGGCAGGCGGGAGTGGCCCTCGGTGGCGCACTGGCGATGTCGTCTACGGCGGTGCTCACCAAGTTGCTGAACGAGCGCCTCGAACTCGATGCTCCGCATGGCCGCGAGGTGATGGGCGTGCTGCTGTTCCAGGACCTGGCGGTCGTGCCGTTGCTGATCGTGATCCCCTCGTTTTCGGAATCACCCGAGCAGATGGCGACGATGATCGGTCTGGCGATGCTCAAGGCCGTGCTGGTGCTGTCGGTGGTGCTGTTCTTCGGCCAGCGGCTGATGAACAGGTGGTTCTACGTCGTGGCGCGTGGCAAGTCGGCCGAATTGTTCATGCTCAACGTGCTGCTGGTCACGCTCGGCCTGGCGCATCTGACCGAACGTGCCGGCCTGTCGCTGGCGCTCGGCGCCTTTGTCGCCGGCATCCTGATTTCCGAAACCCAGTACCGGCACCAGGTCGAGGAAGACATCAAGCCCTTTCGCGATGTTCTGATGGGCCTGTTCTTCGTCACCATCGGCATGATGCTCGACGTTCCGCTGGTCCTCGCCAATGCGCCGCTCGTCCTGGGCGTGCTGGCGGCGCTGCTGGGCGTGAAGTTCGCACTCATGCTGGGGCTGTCACGGCTGTTCGGGTCAAGCGCCGGCAACGCCACGCGCACCGCTCTCTGGCTCTGCGCCGGTGGCGAATTCGGTTTCGTTCTGCTGTCCGAAATGGGCAGACTGCACCTCGTACCGGCGCTGGCTCTGCAGGCCGTTCTCGCGGCGCTGGTCCTCTCGATGCTGCTGGCGCCGGTGATCGTGCAGTACAGCGACCGCATCGTCCTGCGCTTTGCGGCCAGCGAGTGGCTGATGCGCTCGATGCAACTCACCCGCTTGGCGGCGCAGACGATGAACACCGAGCAGCACGTCGTCATCTGCGGTTACGGCCGTAGCGGCCAGCACCTGGCCCGCTTCATGGAGCAGGAATCCGTCGCCTACGTGGCCCTGGATCTGGATCCCGAACGTGTCCGCGAAGCGGCGGCGGCCGGCGAGAACGTGATGTATGGCGACGCCGCACGCCGCGAAACGCTCGTTGCCGCCGGCGTCGCTCGCGCCAGCGTGCTGATGATCTCCTTTGCCGATACGCGCGCCGCCGAGCGCGTCCTCGAACACGTCCACCGGCTCAAACCGGACCTGCCCGTGGTCGTACGTACGCTCGACGAAAAGGACCTCGACCGACTGCAGCGCGCGGGGGCTGCCGAGGTCGTCCCGGAAACACTCGAAGCGAGCATGGTGCTCGCCGCGCACGCGCTGCGTCACGCCGGCGTCCCCACCGCGCACGTCCTCGAACGTTTCCGCCAGACGCGACTGGTCGGCTACCGGGCGCTGCGCGGCTTCTTCCGCGGCGAAGGCGACGCCGACGACGACGCTCTCGACCGCGACGAGGCGCGCCTGCATTCGATCCTGCTCGTCGACGGCGCACACGCGATCGGGCGTACACTCGGTGAGTTGGCGGTGAATGAACTCGGCGTCGAGGTGACAGCCGTTCGCCGACGCAACATCAGGGCCCCGGAGCCGTCGGCGGAAACCCGCTTTCAGGCTGGCGACGTCGTCGTCCTGTTGGGCGCACCCGGTGCGCTGAACGCGGCCGAGGAACGACTCCTGCAACGGTAAACGGAAGAAGCCCGCAGGCGCGGGCTTCTTTGTTTCCGGGCGACAGAGAGTAGCGCCGCGTGCTCAGTTGGCGAGGCAGACCGTGTACTGCTGGCTGTCGACGATCAAGTTTGTAGCCACGGCGGCGGAACCGCGGGCGGCACCGTTGAGCACCGCCTGCACCGATCCGCCGGCGGTATTGCCGTCGTCCATGGTGGTATCGATCTGCTTCGCGTAGCGTCCGAGGATGCCCGCGGAGCAGACGAAAAGCGACCCGCGCATGTTGGCGATATACGGCGCCGGCAAGCCGGTGGCACTGCTGATGCCGCTCTCGATGCCGATGAAACCGCCGTCGGCATTCCTGGGCCGGTAATTGGGGTCTGTGGTGATCGTAGCGGTCGGGCCGGTCGCCAGATTGGCCAGACGAACGTGCTGCCAGAACACCGAGGTTTCGTCGGTGGTCACTCCCGTGCCGCCGGCGCCACCGGCAAACCAGTCGCCATCGATGCGCCCGTTATTGTTGTCGCAGTTGGTTGCCGCAGCCGATGGCGCGCACGGAGTGGCTGCGACCGCTGCCCCGAAAGACTGCGTCAACTGCGCTGCCGTCTGGTCGCCGGGCAGCGCCTTGAAGCGGTCCTGGTACGCATACACCATGCTCGAGACGGCACGCAGGTCACCGATCATGTTCTTGACCTTGGCGCTGTTGATCAGCTCCTGTCCCTTGAGGACCCCGCCAAGCAGCAGGCCGATGATGACGAGTACAATGGCAATCTCCACCAACGTAAACCCTGACTGTTGCTTTCTCATTGCTTCGTTCACTCCGGGTCGAAAATCACAGTGGTCGTAAAGCATTTTGTGTGCCAGGCAAAAGCCGTCGATACGGGCAACAAGGGTCATCGATCTGTCCAGTTTTCGACACCCCTGTCGAGAGCCGGACTATTGGCGGGCCGACAACCCGACTCCCTGCCGCCAACTGACGAAAGCCGGGCATGACCACGCTGCAGCGCCTGGGTAGCGCGCTGCGCCAGCGCCAGCGTTGGCTGTTGATCGCCTTGCTGGCGCTGCTGCATCTGGCTCTGGTCGCGGATCCCGGCACGTCGTTCGGCTTGCTGTGCTGGCTGGTCGATGTCGGCTTGTTCATCCTCTGGCAACCGTTCATCTATGCCGAAAGAACGGTCGACCTGGGCGGCCTGACGGTGATTGCCCTGGTCCTCGGCTGCGGAATCGCCTGGTACGGCTGGTGGCTGCTGATCATCTGGGTGATCCTGCTGGCCGCGCTCGTCGGCGGACGCGTGATGTTCGTCGATCATCGGCCAACGCGCATCTTCTACCTGATCGCCTTCGCTTACCTGCTGGCGGCATTGCTCTTGTGGCTCGTGCCGAAGGTGGTCGCCAATGCGGCGCCGGTCGGCCCTTCGCTGAATCGCGAGTTCGCCTGGGGAATGCCGGCCTTCCTCTGCGTCATGACACTGCTGCCGCTGTCGCGCGACAGCGACCGTCCCGGCGGAGCGATGGTCGATCTGTTCTACAGCCTGCTCATCTTCCTGCTCATCGCCGTCCTCGTCCTGGGCAGCCTGGCGTTCATGGTGCTACGCCAGTCCGGCTACCTGGAAGCACTGCTCAATACGCTGATGCTGATGGCCACGCTGCTGCTGCTCATCGGCTGGACGTGGAATACGCGGCCGGGGTTCACCGGCATCGACGTGTTCTTCTCGCGCTACCTCCTGACCATCGGCCTGCCCTTCGAGAAATGGCTGCATCGCCTGACGACCCTGGCCGGCGACGAGGCCAATCCGGAACGCTTTCTCGCGCAGGCGCTCGACGAAATGCTCGCTCTCCCCTGGGTCGATGGTGGAAGCTGGGTCGCCGGGGCGAGTGGCGGATCTTTCGGCAACGAGTCGCGTTTTCGTCAGGAATTCCCGGGACACCCCCTGCACCTCACCTTGCACACCCGGCACAAGTTGAGCCCGGCACTGGTCTGGCACTTCCACCTGCTGGCGCAACTGGCCAACGAGCATTACGTCGCCAAGTTGCGTGCTCGCGAGTTGCAGCAGGTCAGCTACCTGCGCGCCATTCATGAGACCGGCGCCCGCCTGACGCACGACGTGAAGAATCTTCTCCAGTCACTCAACAATCTCTGTTATCTGGCACAGACCCTGGAAGGTCGGGCCGACGAGCGGCTCGACCTGCTGCAGCGGCAGTTGCCGCAAATCACCCAGCGCCTGCAACAGACGCTCGGCAAGCTGCAGAAGCCGCAAGCCGAGGTCGGTGGCAGGCTGCCCGCCGAGATGTGGTGGAAGATTCAGCAGCGGCGTTACGCCGATTCGGCGGTGGTCTTCCCCGTCACCAACTTCGACCCGGAGGCGCTGGTGCCGACCGCGCTCTTCGACAGCGTCATCGACAATCTGCTGCAGAACGCGCTGCTCAAGCGCCGATCTGAGGAGGGTCTGCAGGTGCGTGTGGCACTCGCGCCCGACGCTTCGCTGCTCAGCGTGTGCGATACGGGAAGCGCGGTCAGCGAGGAAGTGCTCGCCCATTTGCTGCGCACACCGGTGACCTCCGAGAGCGGTCTCGGCATCGGGCTCTACCACGCCGCGCGACAGGCCGAGGGCTGCGGCTACGATCTGTCGCTGACCAGCAATCGGCCGGGCGAGGTGTGCTTCGCGTTGCGCCGGCACGCGGGCACTGCCACAGCGGTAGCGGGCTAGGCGTCGACCGTCGTGGCGGATCGCCGACCGATGAGGCGATGCACCACCATGTTTCCCTTGCCCTTCAGGTAGATCGTCTGTGGTTCCCGAAAATCGAAGCGATCCCGCAAGCGCCGATAGCTGCGCTCGTCGACCTGCACCATACCTGGAACTCCCTCGCTGGTGACCCGGCTGGCGATGTTGACCGTGTCGCCCCACAGGTCGTAGATGAACTTCTTCTTGCCGACGACACCGGCAACGACCGGGCCGGTACCGATGCCGATACGCAGTTCGAGGCGCATCTCGTTGATGCTGAAATCGTCATGCAGCAGCGCGCACATCTCGAGGGCCATATCGGCCAATGCCTCGGCACAGTCGCTGCGTGCATCGTTGAGGCCCGCAGCGACCATGTAGGCATCGCCGATGGTCTTGATCTTTTCAAGACCATACCTTTCAGCGAGTTCGTCGAACGACGAGAAGATCTTGTTCAGCATCGTGAAGACCTGCTGCGGCGTCAGCCCCTCGGCAACCCTGGTGAAGTTCACGATATCGGCGAACATCACCGAAACCTCGGCAAAACCGTCAGCGATCGTCTGGCTGCTGTTCTTCAGGCGCTCGGCAATCGGCCCCGGAAGAACGTTGAGAAGCAACCTCTCGGAGCGCTCCTGTTCGACCTGCAGCAGGCGATGCGCTTCCTGCAGCCGCGCCTGGGCCTGATGCTTTTCCGTGTCGGAGTAGCGAAGCAGCAGGTAGACGATGGTCGATACGGCCGCAAAGTTGAGTGCGAAGAAGAATGCCGCGGTCTGCGGCGATACCTTGTCCCCGGACAAGGGCAGCGAGTCGGCGAGGTAGAAATCAAACACGCCGGAAAGCGTGGTGAGAAAGACGTAGGCGAAAAACCAGGCTCCCGACTGTCGCGGACCAATGAACAGGACGGCGCCGATGGGAGCGAGCAAGGCCCAGATGCTGATGCCGCTGGCGGTGATGAAGCTACCGATGCTCCACTGCGCCACGAAGGGCGTGAACAGGAACAGCGACAACTGGAGGACGCGGAAGGCGTTGAAGTTGAGCGTCTTGAGATAAACGAGCAGATTGCCGACAAGCAGGAGTTGCACGGCAAACGGCAGGTTGGACGAGAAGCGCGGCCCGAGTTGCCAGTAGATCAGCAACCAGACCATCGACGCCAGGCTGATCAAGCCGGTGGCGAAAAACAGGAGGGACTTCTGCAGCCGCAGTTCTTCGTCGTCGCCGGGCGAGATGCCGGCGTTGCGCAACCTGTCGAGGAAGGTCTGATCGGCACCCACCTACGGCAACCTGCCGACGCTGATCATGCGATTGAAGAGAACACCCGGCGAAATCCACATCACCTCGTCGTCGAACGTCGCCGTTGGCGTCTTGCTGACGAAGTCATAGTTGGCCATCGTCACAACACCGGCAGGGTTGATCAACTGGTTGTCCTGCTCGTCGACGTCAGCCCCCGCCGGCAATTGTGTTCCTCCGGGCGTATAGGCCCCGTTGCCGTTCTTGCCGTGGGAAATCACGACAGCCGGAACTTTGCTGGCAATGACGCTGCCCCCGGCAGTGGAGCGTACGTCCAAGCCCCCCAGGGACGCGAGCACAAAGCTGTAGCCCGGCGTGCACGGCGCCCCCACGGCATAGGAAGGTGCCACGCACTGGGCGAAAACCGGAGTGACTCGATACGTGTAGCGGCGCCCCCAGGCGTCGGTTTCCTTGACACCCAGGGTCGCCCAAGGCAGCACACCGGCGAGCGGGGCGCACTGACCGGTGACGGTATTGAACTGTTCGGTCCCGTCACCCGCCGTCGCCGCCGGGCAAGGCAGACGGCCGTTGACCGCGGCATAGCCGAGCAGCGCCTCGCGGATCTCCGCCAGAGATGCGCGCGTATCGCTGGCATTGCGCGCATCCATCTGCGCCGACAGCGGCACCAGCAAACCGCCGATCAGCAGCGACACGATCACCAGCACGACGGCCAGTTCCGTCAAGGTGAATCCGGCGCTCGGCAGGGCCTGCAATGGGCGTCCGCTCACGGCAGACACCTCACCAGATCGGTAGCCGGAGTGCGCCAATTGAAGACCGACGCGCCGGCAAAGTCGCTAGCGCTGGCAGTCGGCACGTTGAACGAGGTCGCGTTGACACCTTCCAGATAGTTCGCCCGGTTCGCTTTATCAGTCGAGGTGCTGCGGCTCTGGCCAGCCGTCCGGCGACCGGCGAAGATCAGAACACGGTTGCAGACATCGGACGACAAGCCGCCATCGATGGTGATCCTGGACGGACTCGGCAACTGCGCGAGAAAAAGCATCTCTTTCCAGTTCTTGCAGAACTCCCGGTTGTCTGCGCCGGTTGCGGACGTGCAGAGGAGGTTGTCGGTTCCTTTGTTGCCGGCTACTACTATAGTCTGCAGATGTGCCCGGAAGGTCGCGTCGTCAAGGAGGTTGCCGATCGCGTCCCTGAAATCGCGACGCCGGATCAAGGGATCGAAGATCTGACCAACGCTCAGGAAGGTGAAGCGATCGTTGTAGTGGGGGTAATTGACGACCATCACGAACTGCTTGTTGTTGCTGTCCGACGCCACCCTGTTGTTGGTGCTGTCCGTGTAGTAGTTGACCTGGCCGGCGAGCGCATTCGTACCATTGAAGGCATCGAGATAATTGCGGGCATCGTAGTTGCCTCCGCATTCCGTATAGGCGGCGTCGGCCAGCGCACGACTCTGACCGTCGAGCGCTGGCCCCGGGGAGACGAGCAAGGCGGCGAGATTGACCGCGAGGAAAGCACCGTTGGCGTTGATGACGTCGATCTGGCCGAGCGTATCCCAGTTGAACACGTCGGTCTTCAGGAGATCGGTATCCTTCTTGAAACGACCTGACACCACGTACCACAGGCATTGCCCCGTGCTGTCACGCAACGGTCCCGTGTCCAGGGTCTTCCAGGGAAACTTGCCGATAACCGAAAGATCCTTGCCGTCCTCGGCAAAGGTTCCTGAAGCGTATCCCTCAGCGGGTGCGCCCACGTTGACGCCCAAGTCCGGCAAGCGCAGGTAGCCGGCATCGTTGATCGACACGCGTGTGACCGCCTCGTCGACCAGCGCCTGCCTGGCCTCGGCCAGCGCCGCCGCGGATTTCTCCTCACGCGCCAGTTGGAACTGGGTGGCACTGAGTTGCCCGACGAAAAGATACAGTCCGAACAAGGACAGCAGCGTCAGCAGCGCCAGCAGCGCCACCCCACGCTGCTGGTACGGACTACCCACGGTATCGTTGCTCTTGCACATGTGTGCCTCCCACGTGCACGGTGGAAACGCGATTAACGGATCTCACCGCCGGTTACCGTTATGCCTATCTTGTCGCCGGTGGCCGAGCCCTGACCAGGACCTGTCCGCCGCTCAGCAAATCACTCGCCTGACCCGTGGTGCGATTGACCGTCTCGCCAACACGCGCCCTGGCGGCCGGCGAATCATTGGCTTCGACCAGAACTTTGCCCGGATCGCCTCGCCGCGGTGTCACGGTCAGACCACTCGCCACGTCATCTTCATTCTGCGGGCTACCGTTCACCCAGGCCGTACGTTTGCCGCTGCTGCGTGTGACGATGCCGTCGATGGTCAGCGTCGGATCGGCGGGGACCTGCTGTTTGTCGAGGACGTTCATCTCGCGTTGGCGGTCGAGTTGCTGGCGACGCTCAGGGGTAAAGAACAGCCGACCCAGGGACTCTTCGGCGCCAGTGGACGCACCCGGCACGAGAACAAACAGCCACGCGCCAATGGCAAGAGAGCGGCGTGCTAACGACGAGCACTTGAGCATGGGCTTTCTTCCTCCTCGCGACTGGCAATCGACCTACTTCCGGCTGACTTCGCGCAAGGTCAGCCAGTCGATTTCGCACTCCGCCGACAGGTTTGCGCGCCGGCCACTACGTTCGTCGGCACTTGCCGGCAGGCGCGCCACGTCACAACTGCGGACGCGAATGAGCGCCTTCGCCCGGCTGCGCAAGTCGCCGATCAAGCGTGTCAGGTCCTCCTCATGCAACAATCGAAACTGCAGCTTCATCGCGCTGGAGTAGAACGCGTAACTGCCGGTCGGGTTGCCGTCGAGCAGACGCTGTGGCGCGATTTCGTATTGCAGGTCGATCAGACGACGTTTGTCGCGAATCTCCTTCAACAACTCCACCCACTCGAGGCGCTGTTCCGGGCCAATGATGCCACGCTCCTGCAGCCGAGTGAACAGGATGGATTTCTGCTTGATTTCGATTTCCTCGTCGCGCACCTGCTTGAGCTTGCCATCCGACTCCTGCCGTTGCGCCATGACGAGATCTCTGGCCAGTTCAGCGCGCGTCTTGGCGCTGTGCGAGAAATAGAGCGCCGCCGCGCCTATGGCGATCATCAGCAGCGCCACCCAGAGGCTGGCCTGAATCTTCCGGTAATCGCTGCGAAGAAACTTCATGAGCCGATCGCCCGGCGGATCTGCACCTTGAACGGGCGTGGCTGGTTCTCTTCCAAATCGGCATCAGCCCCCTTGAGTGCCTTGCCGGACTCGACGTCGAATGGTTGCAGGAGCACCTCCACGGTCAGCTTCGGGTTGCTCTTCAGGGCGTCGACCAGACGGTTGAAGGCCGCCAGGACCTGCCGCGGGTTACTGTCGGGGCCCAGCCGCAGGGTACCGCGCACGATCGCACTCTCCTGGTCGGCGGCAAGCGGCGCGTTGCGTGCGGCATCAGCGTTAACCGGAATCCGCGACAACTCCAACGCCCCGCTCTTCCATTCGATGCCATCGAGTTCCACGGACGCCGCACTGTCCAGGGCTCGGCTGATTTCGCGGTAGAGGTAGGCGGGCGACCCGCTGCTTCTTTCGAGCTCGGCGTAGCGATTGATAACTGCACGCAGGCTCTCGTTGCTTGTCGGAATCGGCGGAAAGGTTCTGACGATTTCATCGTAGCGCTGACGCGCGAGAGCCGTTTCCGCGCCGAGCGCTTCGCTCTCCTGATTGAGCCGGTACGCGTCGAGGAACTGTCGCCCCGACAGCAGCACGCTGCCGAACAAGGCGACTGCCCCCACCGCGCGGAGAACCGAGCGGACGAGCGAGAGATAGTAGTCATGGCGCTGCTCGTCGCTAGCGAACTGAGCGCGTGGAGCAGCCATCGCGAGAAGGTCGAGGAAGATGGACTCGCAACGCGTATCCGCCGGCAGTGTCCTGAGACCGCACTTGCGCGCGCAGTCCTCGATATCGAGAACGACGAACGACAGCGTCTCCGTGTCGGCACAACTGCTCTCGATCGCCACCCTGGCGTTCGCGTGCGCCATGAGATAGGCGGTGATCGGCTGCCGCCGAGCGATCAGGCGCTGACTCACCAGATACTGCTGAAGCTTCAGCGATTCCGTCGAGAAGGTCTGCGCCATGCCGGCAATACTGCTCTGGTGCAGCGGTGTCAGGCGGCTGAAGTGCAGTTCGCCCTTTTCCAGATAGCTCTGGCGAATGCTCTGATCCTGAATGGTCAACAGCAGGCAGCGCTCGTCGGCGATGCCAAGCTTCCTGAGTGTTACGTCCCGCCCTATTCTGGATTCTTTGTCCCGAGCTATTTCGGGGTGAGACAAGCCGAAAGTCCCACGCTGTCGCCGGGAGGACTGGCTCCGGCGACAGGGTGGGACAAGGGGCCTATCGGGA